>OMZA01000046.1 GCA_900315425.1 uncultured Eubacteriales bacterium | reverse complement strand
GAAGAACTGGATATAAGGTCATTCCATTATCATCCAGTGACTTAATCATTGCGCTTTTATCGGCAAAAGCTCTTTTGAGCTTGCGAAACGATTCATAAGCAACTTCGCCATAAGGGGAATTTAACAATTTTACTTCACTTTCTGACATAACGAATCCTTTGTTCCAAATTCATATCCGGAATCTTTGTGCTTTATAAACATATGTGTATAATTTATGGTTATCATGTGTCTGATATCTGCGATTCACAGTACTTTCTTTTCTGATGTTAAAGGGTTTCGCTACAAATAGCAACTTTTATGGGATACTATGGTGATGAAGACATGAGATTTAGCGGTGTGTGCTACTTTGACATAAGCATAGCACGCTCGACCTTACGGACTAAAACGTCAGTGCTTATGTTTTTTCGTTACCACTGTCACGTGAACTGTTGTTAGGTTGATTTCGTTACCACTGTCACGTGAACTGTTGTTAGGTTGATACGTTACTGCTAATGGATGTCAGACATAGTCAGTAGGGTGTCATCGCACGTCGAGACGGTAGTTTTACTGTCAAGGGAGAAATAAAGGTGGCTAAAATGCCCTAAAATCAAAGGTTTAGCGAGATTTGTGTTTTTTACTCGTGATGATTTTAGGGCGTTTTGGACTGAATGAAAAACTACACTTTAGGGGTTAGATACAGTTTGCGTGGTAACAATTTTACTTTTGCGAAAGGTCGTGGCTACAGTTTTATTGATAGGGGATAAGAGTTTTTGACCGTAATGCACTGAGGTGATGAGAGATGAAGATTGGGGATTACTTTAAGTTCGGGCGTTACCCGCAAAATAATGGTGATACCAAGGAACCTATTGAATGGCTAGTGCTAGATGTTTCTGGCAATGGAGCTCTTCTTATCAGTCGTTACGGACTTGACTGTAAGCAGTACCATGCTGAATATGTTGATACTACATGGGAAGACTGCGATCTTCGGAAATGGCTGAACAATGATTTTCTTGAGGTGGCATTTTCTGATGAGGAACAGAAGAAAATCAAGGTATCTAATCTCAAGAATGACGATAATCCAGAATTTGAAACCTGCGGTGGAAACAGTACCAAAGATCTGGTGTTTTGTCTCAGTTTTGCAGAGGTAAAAAGGTATTTCAAGAAAAAGACTGCAAGAAAGTGTCAACCCACGGACTATTCTCACGAGCAAGGTGCAGGGGTTGATGACAGCTATGGCTGTTCGTATTGGTGGCTTCGTTCGCCGGGAGCCGATCAGTCATTTGCGTCGCTAGTTGATACGGATGGCACCATCCACCTGTATGGGGATGCCGTCTACGATATTCTCGGCACTGTTCGGCCCGCATTACGGATAATCTTGAATCAGTAAGCTTCTAATCTGGGATCTGCCGTTGCGGCTTTGCCGATGGCACTTTTGTTAAAAAGCAGTGCCGGAGTTCTTAATTGTGGCACTGTTGACGTTTCTTAAACTAAGATAGCGTTTTGCTGTCATGGAAAATTGAAATTATATGACATTGGGAAAACAATCAAAAAATATAAGTGGGTTACCTGAACCATTGCCAGATGAGGAAAATTCCGAGGTAAATAGTGGAATATGTGAAAGCAAAGAAGGTGACCATGATGATTATGATGACGATATTCCTCCTGATGAAAAGGCCGAACTTCTAAAGTTGCTCGTCAGAGTACCTGTGCTAATTCTAACGGGGTGGCTGATTTTGCAAATATTTTCTATCCTGTTTATCCCTAATGAATCGGGTATAAGTAATAAGCCTGGTGAATCATGCGGAGCTATTTGCTTTTTTGCTGATACAATCTATGGTTTTGTTGTACCTGTAGTTAAATGTGTAGCATTATTTATCTTGGGGGCTGTACTAATTCCTCTCTTTTTATGGTGCGTAACAGGGTACAAAGTTCTTCTGTGGATAGCTTTGTTTTTTGGAATACCAATACTCACATTGATAGTTATATTTATGTTGCTAGTTCTACTGTAACATTGAGTGCTTGCTATATTATCTTTTTAAGGTTTCTTTTAAGGGGCAGAACGATGAGAGCACACGAGCTTTTAAAAAAGTATAACAGAATGATTGCTTATCAGATTGTCCTTTTGATATTGATGGGGCTGGCTATTTTTTCTCCTCTTATGTTGTTGTGCTTATTACCTGTCTTTTTTGTTTTCCTTGTTTTTTTCATTGTTCTCTTAACAAATTCAGTGACTTATTTTGAAAACTGTTCTTACACCCAATTAGCCCTTAAAAGCAGAAATATTAAAGTAATGTGCATTTTAATGCTCGTTAATCTAGTTTTTATGATATCGATTCCGTTTTGGAGTATGGAAATAAGATGGGGGTATATGGTATGTGCTTTGTTATCCTTTGTCACTGAAATTGGGATGGGGGTATATTGTTTTCTTTATTTTTATGCCATCAGGGAGGTTATTACATGAAAAATTCGGTAAATGTTGCAGACGATTCCTTAAGAAAGATTCCTAACGAAAATGAAGAATATACAGTCAAACTTGGAATATTTGGTAACCTAGGGCTTCAAGTTATACTCGTAATATTGGTACTACTGGTTCTTATGGCGCCAGTCGGTTATTTTGCCTATATGATTTATGGAATAACCCATCCGTAAATAAAATTATAGGGGAAACGGGAAATTTGCCTATCTATCTTCCTTCCATACTTGATGCATTTACCAAACAGATTCTATCGTATGTGGTAAGTGATTCCTTGGAAGTAGATTTTGTCCTTGACACAGTCACTAAGTTGATAAATAACCATGGTAGCACCATACAGGCAGAAGCGATCCTGCATTCAGATCAAGGATTTCACTATACTAGCTATAGGTTTATTGAAATCATAAAGGACAAGAAGCTTCGCCAATCAATGTCGCGTCGTGGGAATTGTTGGGATAATGCTCCACAGGAGAGTTTTCATGGGCACATGAAGGATCATATAGGGGATAACATAAAGGGCTGTAAGGAGTTTGCTGAGGTCAAAGAAATTGTTGATAACTACATGGGTTACTACAATAACAGCCGTTATCAATGGGAACTTGCAAAGCTCTCACCTAACGAATTCTACCAGTTCTATACCACAGGAATATATCCATTGGATATTTCTAATAAGCCAGTCCCTCCTAAGCCGGTAAAGACA
>OMZA01000034.1 GCA_900315425.1 uncultured Eubacteriales bacterium | reverse complement strand
GGTAAGTGATGGTGATTACATTAGGGTTGTTAGGGATTACAGCGAGTCTGGCTTTTACAATAATGATGTGGCTTTAAGCATTATTGCAAAGGATGCAGCAGGGGTCAAAAGTGTGGATTATATGGTAACCATTAGTAATTTTAATAGTTTTAAGGATAAGAGCAATTTGTTAGAGACGTCTAGTATTAGAATCCTTTCAAAAGGTCACATTGACACCGATGATAATGGTATGGTTATTCAGAAAGATTCAGGATTTATTATAACGGAGGTTGATGGTAATTTATCCACTCAGTTAAAGAAAGATTTAGTTATTAGAGAAGATGTTGGAAAAATAACCATTGATATTTCAATGAGGGATTCCCAGGGAAATGTTATGTCCTTTAATGATGAGTTCAACATGGATAAGAACGCACCGGATATGAAGATGAGTTTTTCAAAGAAACCTAAGGATGATAGAAATATTTTCAATGATGATGTGGAATTAAATGTTGAAATTCTTGAGGATAATTTTAGACAGAAGGATACTTTTATTATGGTAAATAATGAGGCGCAGGATGCTACATTTACCAGGGATTCCTTGGAGTTAAGATATGATAAATGTCTTAATTTTAGTAAAGAAGGGGAATATCTTGTGAAGGTTATAAGTAAGGATCTGGCCGGTAATGTTTCAGATATGCAAATAAATTTTGCAATAGATAAATCTGCTCCGCAGGTGTGGTTGGATTCAGATGATGCAGTATGTATAAAAGATTACAGTGTTGCAAAGGAAAATGTACAGGTAAAAGCTAATATTTCAGGCTATGACAGTAGACTTAAAAATATCCTTGAAGCAACAGGGGTCAAGGATAAAAACTTTGTAGGAGCTATGGATGAACTTTGCTATGAGATAAATGTTGGTGATAAAAGAGACGGGTTATATACCGTGGAGGCTACAGGGGAAGATGATGCAGGAAATAAGTTTTGTCAGACCTTTAATTACCGTGTAAATAAGGATGGTTCTGTATATAATCTGGAAGATATTAATGCTATTAATGGAAAATATATTAATGAGTCTCGGGATGTTGTATTGGAGGAATATAATCCTGAAGATCTTAATAGCGATAGCATCAAGGTTATTTGTGGAAGGGATGGAGTTTATAATACGCTAGCGAAGAATAAGGAATTTGAAGTGCTTCGAGAAGTTATGGATAGTGGTTGGTGTAGATACAGCTATTACATTTTCAAGGATACATTTTCTACGGATGGTGTGTACAAGCTGGAAGTAGATTCCGTGGATGCTTCCGGAAATATTAATTATAGTGTGAAGGATAATGGCATAAATAATGGAAAATCTATTCAGTTTTGCTTGGATAGAACGGCTCCTCTGATTAGCGTTATTGATAGTCAGAAAAGGGATAATTCCTATGAATTATCTGTGGATGTTAGCGATAATCTAAAACTTAAGGAGGTTGAGATTAGTATTGATGGAAAAAATGTTAATACTTATCAGAAAAATGATGGTGTATTAATAGTGAATTTTCCGTTTTCAGCCAGTCAGTTACAGGTTACTGCGTTGGATATGGCTAAAAATGTTACTTCAAAGACCTATAGTTTTGGTGATGACGGAGAGGTTTTGGAAGTTAAAAGCGTGTCTGGAAAGTATGAGGAGCTTGATGGTTTAAAAGAGAATTCTAATGTGGCTACGCAAAGCGTAAATACTGATAAGGGAAATGAATTTGTCAAGAAAAAGGCTGTTGTATTTAGCGTAGGGCTGATGGGAGTTTTGGTGGTTATTGGAATTATGGTTTTTGTAAAGAAAGAGGAAGGCTAATTAAATTGTGGATAATTTTGTTGATAGAATCCTTAAAATTGTGGTTTACAAATTAATGTTACAGCGCTATAATACGTTACATCACAAAGTTAACTTATGATAAATCAACGCGGAGTATGAATTAAATATGGGTAAGATTATAGAGGTGGTTTTATATCATAAAGAATCAGATTACTGTTCGAAGCTGACTGCTTTTTTAAAGGAGCATTGTGAAGTGGAAGTGGATTTTAGATGTTTCTTTAATATGGATATTTTGGAAGCATATCTTGAAAGCACCAGTAATTCGGGAATTGAAAGAATTCTTTTTCTTCCTGAGGACATGAAGGAGATTACCAGATTTATTAAAGGTAATGAGGTGGTTGTGTTGCTTACTGAGACTAAAGGGGTTTTGAAAGTAAGCATTGAAGGAATAATGTATGCGGCCATTTACAAATATCAGAAAGCAGGAGATATTCTAAAAGATATTTTAGATATCTGTGCCAAAGAGTTTAATGCTAAGGAATATTCCTATACAAGAAAGCAAGGAGCCAATGTTATTGGAGTCTTTTCTCCTTGGGATGGATTGGATGACAGTGGACTTTTCCTGGCGGCATCATTTACAGAAGAGAATAAAAATGTAATCTATATAGACACTGAAGAGTTTAACTGGGATTTTCAGGATGGAAAATATTCTTTAACAGAACTTTTGTATTTTTTACAAACTGAGGAAGGTCGTTTTGATATGAAACTTGCAGCAGTTGTAGAAAATATACAGGGGGTGGATGTAATCAGATCTCCTAATAATCCTGAAGATATAAGGTTTTTACAGGAAGATATTTTTTCTAAACTTTTAGAGAAATTACAAGGAAGATACGATGTGATAGTTATAAATATTTCCTCTATAATCAATTGTTTGTTGGAGATATTCGACATGTGTGATGAGTTATATCTAAAGACACCTGCGGATGCAGGCTTGAGGGATAAAGTTGAAAGGTTTAAAAGATTCCTAAGCAGTAAGTCAGAAGCTAATTTATCAAAGATAAAGGAATTTCAAGGGAAGGGTTTAATTAATTAAGGGAGTGGGAGATTATAAACAGAGAAGATATCAGGAATTTAGTTCTAGAAAGAGTTGATATAACCAGGGACATTTCTACAGAAGAATTAATGGATGTTATTGATACGGTTATTACTGATGAATGTGTAGGTGAATATATTTCCCTAAAAGACAGGGTGGGTTTAAGGCAGGAGATATATGACTCCATTAAAGGAATGGACATTCTCGATTCTATTTTACAAGACGAAAACAGCGGCATTACAGAGATTATGATAAATGGGCCCGATAATATCTTTGTTGAAAAAAATGGAAGAATTGAAAAGTACTCAGGAAGTTTTAATTCCAAGGAGAGACTGTCTGATGTAATTCAAAGAATGGTATCTTCAGTTAACAGGAGGGTGAATGAAGCAAGTCCTATTGTAGACAGTAGGCTTAAAGATGGATCCAGAGTAAATGTGGTTCTTGATCCAGTGGCTCTTGATGGGCCAGTGGTTACCATTAGAAAATTCCCCTCCGAAAGAATGACAATGAGCAAACTATGTGATATAGATGCGCTTACCGTAGAATGTAGAGATTTTTTAAAAGTCCTGGTGGAAGCAAAGTACAACATTGTCATAAGTGGTGGAACAGGGGCGGGTAAAACAACCTTTTTAAATGCTTTGTCCAATTATATTCCTGAAGGGGAACGAGTAATAACCATTGAAGACTCCGCAGAACTTCAGATTCAAAATGTACCAAACTTAGTAAGACTTGAAGCAAGAGCAGCCAACGAGGAGGGAGCAAATCAAATATCCATAAGAGATTTGATTAAGTCCTCCCTTCGAATGAGACCGGATAGGATCATTGTTGGTGAGGTGAGGGATGGGGCAGCTCTAGACATGCTTCAGGCGATGAATACAGGACATGATGGCTCCTTGTCTACAGGACACGCTAATGGTACCAGAGACATCCTAAGACGTTTGGAGACCATGACACTTATGAGTGGAGTGGATTTGCCGGTTTCGGCAATTAGAGGTCAGATAGCTACAGGTGTAGATATTATTATTCATTTAGGAAGGTTGAGAGATGGTTCTAGAAAGGTGCTAGAAGTAGCCGAAGTACTAGACGTAGTAAATGATAAAATAGAGATAAGACCGCTGTTTGTATTTAAAGAGGATACTAGCACCATAAGAGATTCTAGGGTTAAAGGTAATTTGGAGTGGACAAAAAAGGGTCTGATTAATGTAAGAAAACTGGAGTTTGCGGGGTTTTATGAAGAAAGCAAAAAGTATGGACAAAGAACTTGATTACGAGACATACAAATTAAATGTAAGGGAATGGGTTGTGGGAATTGGCATTATCGTTGGAATAACCGGGATTTTATCATATGCCTTTTATAAGAGCATAGTAGCCTTTGGAATATTTATGTGCCCTTTCAAAAAATATTTAGAAATATACAAAGATGTTTTGAAAGAAAAACGAAAACAAGTACTAACAGTACAGTTTAAGGAACTTTGTATGTCTCTTTCTGCTCAATTGATGGCAGGTTATTCCATGGAGAATGGGTTGGTTGAGGTATATAGAGAGTTAAAACAAATGTATGGAGAGACTTATATAACCAAAGAAACCAAACTTATAATCAGAAAAATGCAGATGAATATAAACGTGGAAGAAGCCTTTAAAGATCTGGCAAAAAGATCTGGGGTGGGGGATATAAGGTTATTTTCTGATGTTTTGTACGCTGCAAAAAGAACTGGTGGGGATATGAATAGAATTGTTAGAGAAACGGCGGATTCTATAAGTAGAAAACTAGAGGAGGACAGAGAACTTAACATGATGATAAGCGGTAAGAAATATGAGTTTATAGTTATGAGTATTGTACCGGTTTTTATAGTTTTTTACGTAAGTATTACTGCACCGGGAATGATGGATGTTTTGTATCAGGAATCTATTGGAAGAATTGTCGCAACAGGATGTTTGGGTATTTATTTGTTAGCCGTTTACCTGGGTAGAAGAATGACGAGGGTTGAAGTATAGCAGATGGAATGAATAAAGTGATTTTTTATTTGTATACCGGAGTAATGGTGTTGTTGGTTTTATTTATTATATTCACCATTAGGTATAAAGGGGCTTTTCTAAAAAAGTGGAAGAATGAAAAGAGAGATAGGCTTTTATATGTTTTTTATGGAGGCAGTGCCTATATTGTTGATTTTATCGGTAAACATACAAGCATAATTGATTTGAATAAAATCAAAAAAGAAAGCGATATGATGAATAGTTCCAATATTGATCTTAACAAAGCGTACATGATCCTTGTTAAGAAAGTAGCGATTTCTTTTATATGTGTTATTAGTGTAATTGCCTTTGGATATTTACAAAGCTGGAGAGCTTATAACTTAGATAATAATGACATTGCATTTTTAAAAAGAGGTAAATATGGAGAAGGTGATAAAACCTATAATGTGCAGGTTTATCATAAGGGTGATAGCAAAGATATAAGTATTGTGGTACCTGAAAGGGAGTATACACAAGAAGAAGCCTTGAAGTTGTTTACTGACAGCTATGATATGGGAATAAAAAAAATGTTAGGTAATAATAAAGATACTCTTCACATAAAGGATAATTTGAATTTATTTGAATCTTTGAATAATGGAGTTAATGTCAAGTGGACTGTGGAAAGTGATGTTATTGATTATACAGGAATGATACAGTGGAATCAGGTTAAAGATGATATAAATACAAATTTGACCATGACATATTTTGTCGGAGATTATTCTGTGGACTATAATGTGCCGATTACAATTATAAAGAAGGAGGACAAGGATAAGACATTAAGTGAGATTATTAACGATTATGTACAGAATTATTCTCCTACATCTAATAGCGTGAGGCTTATGAAGGACATTAACGGAGAAGAGATTAGTTTTAGAAAAAAGAATTCTAATTACAATCTTTTTTATATACCTATGGCATTAGTTATGGGAGTGATAGCCTATTTATCGCTAAATCAGGATGAAAAGAAAATAATGGTTAGCAGAAGAATGCAGCTACAGATTGATTATCCTGGTATTGTAAATAAGTTTACGATTCTTAAAGGAGCAGGAATGACAGT
>OMZA01000045.1 GCA_900315425.1 uncultured Eubacteriales bacterium | reverse complement strand
GTAAGATCTTGGTTTGGTGGTAAAGAAGGTTCATTACTAGATGTATATGGTACTGCTGAATGGAAATATGATAATTTTGAATGTAGTTTATTATTACATAGAGGTATAAATCGTGGAGTAAAAGTTAAATATGCTAAAAACTTATTAACTTTAACCCAAAATTTAGATAGTGATAATATTATTACGGGAGTATTACCTTTTTGGAGAGATTCTCAAACAAATGAAGTTGTTATTGGTCAAACACAAAGTACTTCTGTAAGTTTAGATGTACCTAATGTTTATACTTTAGATTGTTCATCTACATTTCAAAATAAACCTACTGTAGCACAGTTAAATGCAGAAGCAACTAAGTATATCAATAATCATAATACTCAATTTGTTAAACAAAATATTAAGTTAGACTTTTTACAAATAGGTCAACTTAAAGATAGAGTAGATTTATGTGATACTGTAGAAATAGAATATCTAGATTTTGGTATTAGTGGTACAGCTAAATGTATTACTACTAATTGGGATGTTATTAAGGAAAGATATGATTCTATAGAAATAGGTGAACCTAAAACAAATATTACTGATACAATTGTTTCTGTAGAAAAAACTAGTAATAATGCTATGACTAGAACTGAAATGTCTGGTGCTATAGATAGAGCTACTGCACTTATAACTGGTAATAGTGGTGGATACGTAGTTCTTCATGATAGTGATAGTGATGGTCAACCTGATGAATTATTAATCATGAACACACCAGATATCTCTACAGCTACTAAAGTATGGAGATGGAATTTATCTGGTTTAGGTTATAGTGATACTGGATATGACGGTACGTATGGCTTAGCTATGACTATGGATGGTGCAATAAATTGTGCCTTCTTAAAAACTGGAAATTTAGTTTTTGGCGGCACTGATGGTAATGAAGATGGTACGCTTACAATACGTGATGCTAGTGATAATGTTATTGCTAATTTCAATAAAGCTGGTTGTATAGTAAAAGGTCAAATTATTGCTACTTCATTTACTGCTGATGCTACTTCTGGTATCGATGTACAGATAGGTAGTAATGGTGGTTCTGGTGCAAATAACTGGTGTGGTGTACAAATATATGATGATTCTTTAGCTGATCCTGATGCTCCAGTAATGACATTTGGTAGAGCTGGTACTTCAGAACAATATATTATGATAGTTAAAGATAAAGATCAAGCAGTAGCTTTTGAAGTTAGAACCAGTCCTGCTCCATATTCAAGTCTTAACGAAAATGTAATAGTTTCTTTAAATGCTCATGCTCAAGCTACGAATTCGATGTATCAAGCAGTGAGAATGGGTGCTGTTGGTGATCCTTCTGGAGCTAATCTTAATAATTGTTATGGCTTTTTAAATGTGGCTGGTAAAGTACATTCAGGTTTAAGTAGAAGATTACTTCAATTTGACGGTAATAGCCCTAGTAATATATATTTAGGACCTGTTACAGTTTATAATAGTGTCATGTCTGGTACTGTTAATGGAGATTTAAGAGCTATAATTTTAAGAGCCGCTAGTGGAAGTAATCCATATCTATATCTAACAAATAGTTCTGGTAATACAACACACCAACTTGATGTACAAAATAGTGGTGGATTTATAGGACTTAAAAATGGTTCGAATACTACTACTATACAAGAATGGGGTAGTAGTGGTAATATTACATGTGTAAGTTTAACTCAAACTTCTACTAGAAAAGTAAAAGATAATATTGAAGAATTATCTGAAGATGAAGCTAGTAAAATACTACTACTTGTGCCAGTAACATATGATTTTAAAGATAAAGAATGTGGTACAGACAAACGAGGCTTTATAGCTGAAGATGTAGAAGAAGTAATACCACAAGTAGTTACAAAAGATGAAGAAAATAATCCTCAAGGTATAAATTATACAGAATTAATACCTTATTTAACAAAAATGATACAAATGCAACAAAAACAAATAAATGACTTAGAACTAAGAGTTAAAGAGTTAGAAAGGAGTAAATAATGGAAAAACAAAATCTTGACATTTTACCTGGTGGTATTCTACCAGTAATTCATTGTTCACAAGGAGATATTGGTAGACAATTTCAGATAAATTTATATTCCGATAATGCTCCTTATGTTTTAGATGGAACAGAAGAA
>OMZA01000044.1 GCA_900315425.1 uncultured Eubacteriales bacterium | reverse complement strand
TTAACAATCAAAGGTACTCATTTTTTTGTTAAACAAAAGAAGAATTAATGTTATATATACTTAATAATCAATAAGTTACATTTAAATCAGTAAACACTATTTAACTTGCGTCTTGGTTATGCCATATTTTTCCATTATTTCTCTTGAAGTATAATAAAGTGAATCGATAGACTGCACTTTGGACTTGATACTGTCAATATATTCTTTTGAATAATAGACAGTACGTTGTCTATTTATCCTTGGAACTTTATGTCTTCTGGCAAAAACAAGTACGGCAGCATGTGTCATGTGATATTTCGCTATGACTTGATCAGGTGTGTAGTACTCTTCTGGGTCGAATTCTTCTATGAGCTCGTCAAAATGCTTCTCTATATCGGTTCGTGGGAAAAAAGTATTTCGACCTTCGTAGATTTTGGGGATGTTAAATCGATCACATCTTCGCCATACCGTTTTGCGACTAATCTTGTATTTCTCAACGATTTCTCCCATGGTATAATATTCGCTGACAGGTTGCCATCTCTTTTTGGCTTTGTTATGCTTGTATTCAAAAGCTTCGTCGAATAATTTGTCAATATCCTTACGTCTTATCAGAGTTTTCCCTTTGAACTGCCTACATTTGATTTCTTCGGACGATAAATATCGATATAATGTAGATCGACTGATCCGGAGGAGCCGGGCAGTCTCGGTAGGAGTTAGAAACTCTGCACTTTTCAAGTCTGCTGTAGCATTATGGTAGTCTACTTCTTGCCTCAATTCCAATTTTTGATTGATCTCTTTTTTCCTGGTTCTTGCTTTCCATGCCAAATTGACACATCTCTTGCTGCAGTAACGTGATTATACTGTGTGAGCGACGTAATACTTGCCACACCAAAGACATTTTTTCTTATATTCCATTTGACTAAATTTTGTTTATACATTTTACTTTTACTACTCTAATTCTGTATCATTGTGTCCCAACGTGACTCATGGTGTCTCAATTGGGACAGTCGCGAACATTTAGGGACGTGTCTCATAGCGTCTCAATTGGGACAACAAATGTCATTTGTATAAAGCCCAATTTTTGCTCGCGGTAGAAACACGGTACAAAAATAGGTCGAAAAACTGGGATAAACAAAAAGGTGACTTAAAGTGTTAAAATGACGAAAGTCCCTCAAAATGAGAGACTTTCTAATAGTTGTTCTGAATTGTTCAGAGTTGTTTTAGTCATTCTATTTTCCCACGCACCAACGGCAATCCACGTAATATCGGCGTTCTACGGCTTTAATCGGTACAAAGCTAATTTTCGAAAGTCTTTTCAAAAGTAAGTGAAAGTGCAAATACTTGATAATAAGCACTTTGACGGTTTAACTTGTACCGCGCCTTTTTGCTCGACTTGAGAAATGCTCGCTAGAATGTATTATCCCACTGGATATCAACGAGTTTCTCTTTGTTCGCTACATATTTCAATTCTGCCGCAAAGTTACACATTTTTCACGAAAAACGTGCAGAATGGGCTCTTTTTTGTTCACATCTCATAATTCCAAATTACTCAACGCATATAGAGGAAAGATGTCCACGTGTCGATGCTCGAAATTATCCTTAGGGTCGTAGTGGTCAAACTGGCCGAAGTTTTCCAGTGATGTTCTGATGGCTTCGTGCAATTGACGCTTTCTCATGAATATCCAGAGACTCTGCATACTTCCTTGTGTGTTGGCCTTCACTTCTACAGGAAGTACCTTGCCGTCACGCGTTCTCAGATAGTCCACCTCTGCATTGCTGCCCTTTTCCGTGTTCTGCCAATAGTGCATCTCTGGCTTCTGGAGGCAGTCGCGATATTTTTTCATTTCCAGCCCTGCGAACATCTCTGAAGTGCCACCCTTGTTTACTAAATCTACATCAGATGCTGTAAGGATATCAGCAGCAGGAATGTCGAGCATGGTCAACATCACTCCTAAGTCGAAGAAAAGATATTTCACATAGCTGTTGTTCTCCTCAGCCCCGAGAGGTATACCAGTTCCATCTGTGTGCTTTACTGGCGTTATCAGCCCAGCCAATGTCAGTAGGTGCAAAGCCTCTCTTACGACAGAAGAGTGCACATCCCTGGCAGCTAAGGAATAAACAAACTTGTTGCCAACCTGAAGTGCCACAGATCGTAGCACCTGACGGAGTAGGACAGGAGATACCCGTTTCTTATATTTGTTGAAATCATCTTCGTATATCCCTCTATGCCCTCTTCCTTGTACCGTTTTACCCATGCGTTCACAGACCTCGGTCAACTCCAATACTTTTACTTTTCCCATAACTAATAATAGAACGGGAAATACAATTGTTTATTTTGTATAAACTAATTTTGTTCACTTACTTAACTTCATTTATTCTATCTTGTGTATCTTCTGAATAATTGTTAATATTTGTTTTCACAAATTTTTTAAGATTCTTTTCGAAATCTGCACTATTAGATTCAACTTCAAAGTATGGATCAGACATATTTATAATAGAAGCATTTCTGATGATATAATAAATCAAATACAAATTGTTTATTGAATTGTAACGAATTGAAAATGATGCTCTATCTTTTTCGTTGTCACTATTAATTATAAAAAAAGTTCTTTCATTTGCTGAAAGTTCTGAATCATCGGATTCATTTATCTGTCTTTTAACAGATTTAGCAATATCTCGCATTATGCTTTCATAAAGCGACTTCTTTTCGTTGTATGTCATATCTTATAATTTAAAAACGTTTTCTCTATTTATCGTTAAAAACATTTCAGAGAAATTAATTTTGACAAATCTTAAATTTTTGTGACAACAGGTATATAATCACCCTTTTTTATGTTTTGTGGGTGCAAAGTTATAAATAATTTCCAAAAGTGGGGGCAAAAAATACGGGAAATTATCCAAAATACACCCCAAAACTAAAAGTGTGGGCAAAAAACTGTCTGTTTTATCAAAAAGAAGGGGCAAAAGACAGAATAAAGGAGTAATAGCTTCTTTTTATAATTCATCCCAACGAATGGAATATGATTCTAATAGTTTGATGGGTATTTGCAGTTCGGTAGCGGTTTTGCGCCAGTCTTTGATGGCTGAGCGAACCTCTTCTATAATCTCTGATGCT
>OMZA01000043.1 GCA_900315425.1 uncultured Eubacteriales bacterium | reverse complement strand
ATGCTTTTCTATACCACCAACAGGGCGTTGGCTGACATAGGAAAGGGACTGAATATTCAATATCTTAAACATGTCGCTTAATTTTGATTACATACTTATCTTCTGGATACATAATGAAAAAAACAATTAAAAGACAATAGTGTATAATTATTTTTTTTGAGAGAGGACTAATTGTTATAATACTTCTGTTCTACTATTTTTGATCGGAACATAATATTCTTAAAGTTCGTTTGTTTCCTCTCTAATTTGATCTCTCATCGCTTCTAAATCAGAATACATTATTAATAGGTTATAACCTAATTCATATCGCGAATAACGCAGTGTAAGATTTGTAGCATTATCTTTAAAAACATAAAATTCATCATTAGAAATATTCGAATTAAAATAGTCGGAATATTTCCTGTTTAAATTATTTTTTAATCTATCACGCATTTCCTCTAATTGTGGTAAAGGTATTGTTTGTTCTGTATTGGTAAATGATATAGAGCACAACTTACCCTTATGGAATTTAAAAAATGCAGTATGCCACTGGATTCCACCGAAGCGGACATTTCCGACACAAAGTATATCCTCAACTGTTTGTGTATTATAGCCCTTCTTTTGAAAGTATGAAGCGACTTCAACTTCCGTTGAATATCCAAGTTCAAAATCAAAGAATTTTCTCTGTATCTGTGCATTTGCACTCATTGTTACGAGAATAGTCCAAAACAAGATAAATATTTTCTTCATACACATTATTATATTAAATCAACTTATGCAAATCCTTTTCCCGAAACATCTCATCTATGCCAGGACATTACTATTCTTCACCCCCATGTCAATGAACAAAATCACATCGCCATTGGTGCTATAGGTATAGCGAATCTTCAGAGCATCGGCATAGAGCTTGGCTTGACCTCCCCCCCCTCTGTCACATCCTTTTCACCACTCTTTGCATCAATCACAGCAAGCTTTACCCCCTTGTATTCATGTATATAATCTGTCTTCTTCGGATTCTTATTTCCAGATGTCGTAATACGACTAGGCGCAATATAAGCACTATGCTCCACAAGAATCTTACTTCCCGGAACAATCCCCCAGCCAGCGTCTTTTAGCTTTGGGTCTATCTTGTTGAATCGTATCTGCGCTTCATTCATAAATTATCCATTATAGGGTCTCCAAATATACCCGCCAAGGACTGCCTCTTCTTGATTTGTTAGAATATTATATGTAATATCACCTATCAATTTTCCAGTCTCTTTTATATCTTTTGTTTCTTCAAAAAAAGCTTCAGGACTGTCATAAGATAAGATTTTTACATATTCTTTTCCTTGAGGGAAATGCTCTATTACCGCGAATAAATTAACTTTTCCATTTTCTTTGTATGTGAGTAGCAAAGACGTCGTAAATACATTTAGACAATGAAATTCTGGATCATCTGTCACAGAATCTTCACTCAAGATCTCAACCTCTATATTGCCGTCAGATGCTTTTAATAATTCTTTAAACTTTGTCATTACATCTGCTAAATGGAATTTATAGCAAACGTCCAAATCGATATTTCCAGGGGTTCTTCTCATATTTTTCAGTTTTTAATCAATTATTCAAATACATGTCTTAATATTGCTTGTTTCACCTGTCACAAGGGAAAAAAGCCCGATGCAGCAAGGTGGTATGCGAATGCATGAGATTTAGCGAGTTATATTTTCTATCCTTTTGAGTCATTGTTAGAAGAACGTTTATTGACTGCAAAGATAATACAATTCTGCGATTCCTGCAAGTTTTCGCAAGGAAATGTTTTATTATTTAGGGGTGATAAGATAATAATCTCAAAAACATTTGGTGATTTCAGAAGAAATTAGTACTTTTGCATCTGGAAATTACATTCTAGACTTTCGATCTTTTATCAAAAAACTCCTTGGAAGCAAACGGGCGCTTTATCTCGTCAATACTTCCGAGGAGTTTGTGTGTTTTTAACTCTAGGGTTTATAAGAAATCCCCCTACCCTTCATAGGGGCGGGGAATACAGTGGAGAGAGAGTATCTACTTATTATTAGAGTCATTACCTAAGAACTGTGCACGTTTGTGGTTTTGCGGGGCGTACTGCCCCACCTGCGACGTTGTCAAGCTGCTCATCGTTGAGCTCTTCTTGCTTTTTGTTCTCTTCTGGTTTCATAATCGTAATGTTTTAAAATTAATGATTGAATTTATTGCTGATTAATTTGCATAATTCAAATAAAAAGGCTGTGTTATAGTATATGACTGATTTTAGACGTGCTTGTATCAGAATTGCTGTTCTTGATTATCAGTCACTTATATCAGTTATTTATACTACAAATCAGTCAACAATGACGAAAAATCAGTCATATACTACAATAGAGCCAATAAAAATTGTACCTTTGCGGCCTGTTTCTTTCGTGCATACGAGATATGCATTTGCTTTATAACGACAATACTTTTTAAAAAAGGGAAGCCAACAGTGATGTTCGCTTCCCTATCTTGTTACTTAGGAGTTTGTGTTTAGCTCTGATCAAAAACAGCCTAGACTACGTACACTCAAGTGTTAACTTAACAATTCTTTAACACATCACATTCCCATCTTAAATCAAAATTGATTGAAAGGGCCTGTCGCGATGACAAGCCCAAATTACGTAAATCCCCCACCCTCGAAATGAGGGTGGGGAATACGATGGAGAGAGATTGTATTATCTACCTATACGCCACCTTTTAATACGTATAGCACCTCCTGATACATTGTCGAGGTTTTCTTCATCGAGCACTTGCTCCTCTTGCTGCTTTTTCTCTTCTTGTTTCATAATTATAATGTTTAAAAATTAATAATCGAATTGATTTAGGCACTTTTAAACCTTAATTCTTTTTACTTTTGGAGGGTACGCACTGTCACCTTTTTTTTACTGGGTACTTTCCCCGTTCCACCTGCGACATTGTCAAGCTGCTCGTCAGTGAGCTCCTCTTGCTTCTTGTTCTCTTCGGTTTTCATAATTGCAATGTTTACTAATGATTTAATATTTTATGGTGCAAAAGTAGGCAATAATCTCGAAACTATTGTATCACTGACGGAAAAATATGTCTCAAATTAGGGAAAAACCATTTTTTGACTTGTATCAAAAAACAGCCCGTGTCCGCACACAATTTCACAAAATCATGTTGTACGAATGAAATTATATCGTATCTTTGCACCGTCAAAAGACATTTTAGGGATAACAATTATGTTTAAAGTAGGTCGGTCGGAAGACCGTTCCGAGTAAAGAAAAGAAAGGGTAAAAAGATGAAAAAGATGATTTTGACAATGATGGCTATGCTGATGATGACAACAGTATTCGCCGAAGATGAGAACACAACTGAAGTAAGCAACTTGGAGGCTTATGATATGACTATTAATATGAATAAGCTCTCTGACGCTTTGAATCTGACTACAGATCAGAAGGAGGCAGTGGAGAACATCCACTATGTATTTAACACCGAGATGATTTATGCGGCAAAGTATGGAAGCACCGATCGCAAAGCTATCATTAAGCGCGCCATCGATACCGACATAGAGCGCATGAGATTTGTGCTCAACGATGCTCAGATGCATAAATACACAGAGATTCTTAACGCCACAATCAGAAATCGTGGAATTTTCAAATAATTATTCATATATTTGTTTTTAGTTAGTGATTGATTAGTTTTACTTTTGGGGCATTCCTTCGGGGATGTCCCTTTTCTTGGGTAAATCTCGATCAAAGTCACGTTAATACATTAATTCATTAATTCATTTCCGTATTTCGAAAATAGCGACCAGAGGTGGTGGGTGTGGCTGAGTTGATCGCAATTATCTTATTTATATTTTATATATTATATTATATATATTATAATATATATAATATAATATATAAAATCAAAGAGACCTGCACGGCACAAATGATTTTACAAAATGAATTAATGAATTAATGTATTAATCTTAGCGTGCAGTAGGGTGTTTCGAGTGGTACGGCAGAATCTGGTAGATAGTTTACGAGAATTTTGTAGAAAATGCCGAACTTTCTCATAGATTGCTTGGCAGTATCTTTTGGATTGCCGATATAGGGTTTTTACGGCCTCGGAATAATATTTTACATTTTAACATTTCAAGAAAAAATCGAGAAAAGTCGAAAAAAAGCTATTTTCGCGCCGTTTTTATTTGTATCTTTGCACCGTCAATCAATGAGAAAGGCGCCAAATCATGAGAGACACTAATGCGGGATATGGCCACCCGATGTAGATGGTCGCGAGTTTACAATATCAATTTAAAACCTTAATTATTTAGAGTATGGCGAAGATTTTTTATGAGTTGCGACAGAACAA
>OMZA01000032.1 GCA_900315425.1 uncultured Eubacteriales bacterium | reverse complement strand
TATATGCAGGAAGATAACTAAAAAATATCATATAAGCATGTAGGTTTTCCTACACGCTTATATGATATAAAACCTACATTTTTATATTGACATTTGCAATATCATCCGTTGCCACCTTCAGTACATCTTCCAGTACCTCGTTCTTTCCGGTATTCACCCAGTATGCCTGCGGCAGGCATCCTCTTGACAAGTAATTAATCACTGACCACGGGTTATATATTTCCTTGTTCCCGAAGAAATATCCATCATACCAGTTACGAAGTTCTTCCTCCTTATCGGATGCTCCATAATAAGCAAGCATTTCTCTCACTTCTGATTCAGTGAAGCCAAAGAAACCATCGTACTCCTCGTCCATTACCGAGTTAACCGTAAGATTGTTCAGACCACTGAAAATGCTCTCCTGCGCTATCCTTAATATACCGGTTAGGAATCCATATGACAGGTTACTGTTGTCCTTGAATGCTCCGGAAAAAAAGTTCCTCATGAATCCGATTATCTCATCATAGAATTCCTTCGAATACCCTTCTTGGATTGGAGTATCATACTCATCAATAATGATGATCGGGGCTTTTTTGTAATGAGCTGCAAGCATTTTGGAAAGCCTTTGAAGAGAAGCCGAAAGCTCTACTTCATTCGCCTGTCCATTTAATACTTTCTCAAAATAATCTTTCTCATACTTTTCGAGTTTATCACTGTTTTTCAGTTCAGAATGTCTTCCGAATTCTTCCTGCAGCAGCCCGGAGATCTTTGCAAACGTTGCTTCCCAGGAATCATATTTGACATCTTTAAATGTAAGAAATATCACAGGATACTTCCCCTGATGCTTTCTGTACTCATCCCCGCACTTCCAAATCTCTTTGTCTGTAAAATACCTGCTTGTATCTTCATCGGATATTTCAAAGAAAACCCGAAGCATATCCATATTCAAGGTCTTTCCGAAACGTCTTGGTCTTGTAAATAATGAGACAAAAGCTTTGCGATCAAGAAACTCTTTGATCAGGAGTGTCTTGTCCACATAATAGTATTCTGACTGTGCACGGATATAATCCGATATTCCTACCGGAAGTGGTTTTTTTTCATTCTCTACTCCCGACTTGATATATCGTCCTGTAACGATACGCTTATCAGCCGGACGCTTTGCATCATCCGGTATCTGCCATCTTTTACCCACCTTAACAGCTCCGGGAATCATACCTTCCTTGCAGAATTCCGTCACTCTACGCTCCGATATTCCCCATACCACAGCCATTTGCTTGCAGGATTTCATATGAACATACCCCCTTTGCATCTATCATTTCCTACAGTATAAACATCATTCGGAAGGATGTCAATTTGCATTTGATATCCTTCCGAATATATTTCCGAACAAAATCATTTTTATTTGGTTGATCTAAAATCTCACACGTTAAACGCCCAAATCGGAAGAATATCAGCTTTTCAAGAAGAACGAATATTTCAGAGTATGTCTAGAAAAGGAAACTAGAATTAAAGAGAAACTAGGATGGCTGAGCCCTGTCCAATACAATCTACGCCTCTTGACTGCATAAAAATAAGCGTAGCAGCCATAAAACTGCTACGCTTAAAAAAGTCTAACTTTTTGGGGTCACCTCATTTCTATGACTTATTTTTTATCGCCTTTCCGGCGATTTTTGAAGCGAACTTTTTGTTTTTTATACTACTTTTTCAAATACCATTGTAGCCTGTATTTTGTCTCCACCTAAGAATCCCTTTGATCCCGATGAAGCTGTTGATATTGTATGTAATCTATATCCTTTTGACGCCTGATCGTTGATAGTTTTTTGCAGGTTGCTTAAGCTTGATACGCCTGATCCGGTTCCTAAGAATTTCTCAGTTAGAACCACCTGTAAAACTACATACATATCACCTTTTTTACCGGCTGCCGCAATTACTCCGGCATCTAATCCAAAACCAGCCATGCTTAACATTCATCTCCTTTACATTTTTATTTAAGATAAATGTACACGAAACTGTGTCGCATTATCAGGACATCAAGTCATTTTTTCAATTATTTTTTACTACAATCTCTCCCGCAGCTTCCTCATCATCCATTATTACTTCATCAACTCCCTGTACACAGATTCTTCCCATCTTAGGATTCTTTATACTTTTTACCTTAGATTCTATAGTTGCATCTACTTCTGACTTTTCAAATGCCAAATCTGCATCTGGCATTTTACAATTTATAAGTTTAAGTCCCTTGCAATAACACAACGGCTGAGTTCCGGTTATTGTGCAATTTTCAAAAGTCACGTTTTCGCAGTACCATCCCAGGTACTCCCCCTTAATTGTACTGTCTTTCACCACTACATTTTTAGCATGCCAAAAGGCATCTTTAGTGTCGAAGTTACAATTCTCAAATATCGAATCTCTAATGTATTGGAACGAATACTTTCCCTTTAACGTAACATTTTTAAAGGAAAGTTTCTCTCCTCTCATCATGAAGTATTCACTTTGAGCCGTGGTATCTTTCATGTCAATATTTTTGACCATCCAACCAAATTCTGGGGATATTATGTCGCAGTTTTCCACTCTTATATTAGAACATTCCCGAAGAGCCTTTATCCCATGAGCTCGCGTATCTTTTATAACCGCATTATTGGTATACCACAGCGCTGCCCTGCAGTTCTCCGTCATGTGACAATTGATAATCTCAAGATTGTCATCATGCCAGAAGGGATACCTCAGATTGAACAGACAATCCAGCACTTTTACATTCTTACTTTCCTTAAGAGCACTTTCTCCGTCTGCATCTCCATCAAACTTACACCTTTGAATAACTATTTCCCGGCTGCCATACAGAGCTCTCTCCTCATCAAATGTTCTATCTTTAATTATATTTTCCAACTTATTTTCACTCCTTATAGTGTTCCATACCTTTGTTTAGTTGTTCTATTACATGCATTTTTAAATTCTCCGGCTTAATTACTTTAAACATGTCTGCATATTGAACAAACCAAAGGGTTAAGGTTATTCCGTCCAGTTTTGTAAAGCCGGCTACATTTTTTCCGTCCCTTCTTTTCCTTATGTGAATGTCATTTCCTGCAAAATCATACAGGATGGCATTTGTCACTTGATTTGCTTCGTACTCTACTTCTATTCTGATAGGCTTTCCCGAAAAATGTGCCACACTTTCATCGATATATTTCCGAATAAACATCTCCGGATTATGGCCTATTTTTTTCTCGGCTTCTATGGCGTATTCTTCCGTCATAGACAAATTTTCTACTCTGTCCAGGCGGTAATTTGTAAGCTCATCTCTATGGTCGTGTGCACCTATCAGATAATAATTATTAGAAGACCAGTAAATAGCGTAAAGATTAAAGATATAATATTCTCCATTTCGCCTGAGGATCTTTTCCATCTTGTCACCACGTCTTGTGTATTGAAACTTGATTTTCCTGCCCTGATACATGGCTTCCATCATAATTTCAATGTACTCCCCAAGTTTGGTATCTACTTTCAAATTATTATCTGACGGTATTATCATATGGGATATTCTCTGTCTTCCCCTTTCACTGGTTAAATCCAGAAGCTTTTCCCTAATTATTTTAGCCTCATTTGCTGAGACACACTTAGCCTGCTGCACGGCATCCATCATGACCTTTATCTCCCAGTCCTCAAATGCATGTCGGTTCATATACCATCCCTGTCTTTTATTTGACGCCTGCTCTATGGGATAACCACAGTACTGCAGCATCTCCACATCTTTGTAAATAGAACGGCGGTCCGTTTCAATGCCAAATTCATATTTTAATTTACTGATAATTGTCGCTGCATTTATGGGTGTTTCCTTGTCAGTCCTCTGAAATATTTGTAGAACTCTTATAATTTTTTCTTTACTTGATACGGACATTTCTTACCTCTCATCTATATTTTAACAATAATTATAATCCCTTTACTTATAAATATTTTATCAATCCTTAAAACATCCTTCAATGTTTCTATTTAATTTCATTGTTACATAACCCGTACATTTGCTCTCCGGGTTTAATTTTCCCCGGAAAAAGGTTATAATCTTTTTAGATTTTTTAACTAGGAGGAACTGCCTTTTTTTCAATAACATAGGCAGATTAATTATGAAAAATAAGATTAAAAATTTTTTTAAAAGATTTTTTGCAGTTTTTTTAGTTGTTTTATCTATCTCCCTTTTATGGACTGATTGGATTCACAGCACTGTTCTTTCCAATTATCAGGGGATTTTTTCCACTTCGTCAAAACTTGCCGACATGATTATTGAGGAACTTCAGGATTACACTGAAGCCGATATAACATCTCTTAAAAATTCCATAATCAAATTAGCTGACGGCTCCACAGGTCCCTATGATTTGTACGTTACATGTGGTACAGTTATTGATTCTTCTGAAGAACTACTTGATTTGTTACATGACCATGGCAATGTTGAACTTACCAAAACTCAACGAAATCACATTACACTTTTCATAGTAAGTCTCTATGCCTACAGAGTTATTTTTAATCTGGTTATAATTCTTGGTGCCATCCAATGTTTTCGATACATTTTCAAAGGACATAAACTCAAACTTTCCCTTATCATGATTGGTCAGGGAATAATGTGCTGTCTGTTCTTTGCTTTTTATTACTATCTGAATCTTATCGTTACTGATCGTTTTAGAGATTTGGATTTTAGACTGACGGCATTTTTCTATATTGCATTGTTTACTGCTTTACCTTATTTACTTTTAGACAAGTTCTTTTTTCTTGCCGGAAAACTTTTAAGATTTGTTCACAGATTAGTTTTCATCGAACGCAGCAAACGTGCCCGAAAAATATCAGCCGGAGTCCTTGTATTTCTTGTTTTATTTATATCTGTTGCAGGCGGTTACTCTTATTATGCTTACCTTTACAGAGGCAATCACGAGCCTGCTTCCAATGCTTTAGTTACCAATACCGACCCGGTATACAGCGACGAATATTTTAAGAAGACTTTATCAAATTACGGTTTTACCAAAGATTATGATTTAGATCAAATCGTCCGTAACAGCTATGTGGTTCCCGGCCTTAAAACCACCAAGACATTACACGATGGCGAGCTTAGCACCTGTACTTCAATGACTCCGCAAGGTGTCTGCGTCGCAGATGACTACATCTTGATTTCTTCTTACTGCGCTTCAAAAGCCCATAATTCCGTGGTTTACGTTGTAGACAAAGACTCACATGCGTTTGTTAAAGAGATTGTCCTCCCAGGTCGTCCTCACGTTGGAGGCATTTCCTATGATCCCAGAAATAAAAACATCTGGATCTGTGGCTTTGACAGTTCTTCCAACACCGCATACGCTAACGCTTTTACCATGGATGCCCTTGAGAATTATGATATTGACAGCAAGAAACCTATTTCTTATATCTTTAAATATCCTATTTATTCCATGGACCGTACTTCTTTCATGGACTACTACAGCAATCGTATTTACGTTGGTTACTTTGAAAGCAGCAAAGATGCTGTTACCACAGTTCAGGGCTTTTCTATTGGCTCCGACGGTGGTCTTATTTCCAATGAGTCTGACAACAGGTATTATCAGGACTTCTTGTCCTTCATGGAAGGTTCCAATCTGCTTGTTCCTTCTGATGTAAATCTGATAAACGGTGGAATCCAGGGTTTTAGCATGACTGATGGTTACGTTGTTATCTCCCAATCCGGCGGCCCTATCAACAGTCGTCTCATGATGTTCAAAGATAATGGCAACTGGTCCCAGGCAGTAAAGACTTCCGACAAGGCCCTTGAAACCCTTACACTTCCACCTATGCTGGAACAAATATCCCTTGAAGACAAAAAGATGTACCTATGCTTCGAATCTGCCGCCTATGCCTACCGAGCCAGACTAAACCCCAAAATCGACAGAATCGTGGTAATAGACATGACAAAAAAAATAGATGAATCATAACTATTGTGGTACAATGAGCAGAGCTTGAGTATTGTACATAGCCTTTTGACCATGCCCTTTGACTACATCGCTGTACTGCTCTATGTTGTGATTTAGTTTGTTTTATGACCTTTACAGCATTATTGGTAAAAGCTTTAATTATGCTGTAAAACCTAGGGCAGGTCATATGGAAGCTTGAGGCATAGACAGTAGAATTGCGAAAAACTTTAATTATACTGTCCTGCACTATGTTGTGATTTAGCTTGTTTTGTGACCTGTACAGCATTATTGGTAAAAGCTTTAATTATGCTGTACTGCACTACTATAAGAAAAAGTAAGAGTACAGTATATTTGGAAGAACTTCTTGATATGCTGTATTGCTTAAATTTATTGAGATAATTAAATTTTCTCTTGAACAGCAAATGATAGACTAATTCTTGATATGCTGTACTTCCTCAATATATTGAGATAATTTGATTTTCTCTAGTACAGCATAATTTCAAGAAACACTTGATATACTGTACAAAACTAGATTTAGCCATCTGGAAGCTTGAGGCATAGTAAGTAGAATTGTGAAAAACTTCAATTATGCTGTAAAACCTAGGGCAGGCCATCTGGAAGCTTGAGACACAGACAGTAGAATTGCGAAAAACTTTAATTATGCTGTAAAACCTAGGGCAGGCCATCAAGCCATATGCAAGCTAGATTCAAAAACGTCAGATTTAAAAAAAACTTCATATGTGCTGTAAAACCAACTCAGCCACTTGAAAACTATAACCCTACAGCCACTTATAATCTTTTTATGAAACATTTATTTAACTATTGTTTTATCATCTCCTTCAAGAGATAATAAATTATCATATTATTTACTAACTATGGAGGTTTACCATGTGGATTGATAATAATTGGAATGATTACGAAATTCTAGACTGCTCTCAAGGAGAGAAGCTTGAGAGATGGGGGGATTACATTTTAGTAAGACCTGACCCACAAGTCCTTTGGAATACAGATAGGAATTTTAAGGGATGGAGCAAACCTAACGGCCACTACTACAGAAGCAAGAAAGGTGGCGGCGAGTGGGATTTTTTCAATCTTCCAGAACAATGGAGCATAAATTACAAGAATCTTACCTTTAATCTTAAGCCTTTCAGCTTTAAACATACAGGACTCTTCCCTGAGCAGGCTGTTAACTGGGATTGGTTTTCAGAAATCATTGAAAATGCAGTTGCCAAAAGATCAGCAGCTGGTACTCTTAAAGACAAACCTGTGAAGGTTCTCAATCTTTTCGCCTACACTGGCGGCGCAACTTTAAGTGCTGCAGCGGCAGGTGCAAACGTTACCCATGTTGATGCTTCAAAAGGAATGGTTAATTGGGCAAAAGAAAATGCCGAATCCTCAGGTCTTCGTGAAAAACCTATTAGATGGCTGGTTGATGATTGCACAAAATTTGTTGAACGTGAAATCCGAAGAGGCAATCACTATGATGGAATTATCATGGATCCTCCATCTTACGGACGTGGTCCAAAGGGAGAAATCTGGAAAATAGAAGAATGTATCCATGATTTCATCAAACTTGCATCAAAACTTCTTAGCGACGATCCACTTTTCTTCCTGGTAAATTCATACACCACCGGTCTTCAGCCTGCTGTGCTTACCTACCTTATCAGCACTGAAGTTAAAAATAAATATGGTGGAAATGTGGTATCAGATGAGATAGGTCTTCCAGTAACAAGATCAGGTCTTGTGCTTCCATG
>OMZA01000004.1 GCA_900315425.1 uncultured Eubacteriales bacterium | reverse complement strand
TGCCCTGAAATCACTCTTTGAGAATGTTTCAAAATCTACCTGGTCAGCAAAAAGGTCTTCAACTTTAACTTTAGAAAAATCAATCTCATTATTTGGTGTGAAAAATCCACAGTTATTATCAGTTACACCAGTGGCTCCATCTGAAGCATCCTCATCAACTCCGACAGAACTACTCTTAACTGTTGATTTCAGTGTTGGGAAGAGTAGTACATCTCTGATAGCCGGACTGTCTGTAAGTAACATAACAAGTCTATCGATACCATAGCCGATACCACCTGTTGGAGGCATACCGATTTCAAGGGCATTTAAGAAGTCCTCATCAGTATGGTTAGCTTCTTCATCACCAGCATCTGCAAGTTTATCCTGCTCTGCAAATCTTTCTCTCTGATCAATTGGGTCGTTAAGCTCTGAATAAGCGTTACACATTTCCCAACCGTTAATATATAATTCGAATCTTTCAACCTTTGAAGGATCCTCTGGTTTCTTTTTAGTAAGAGGACTTATCTCAATTGGATGATCACAGATAAATGTAGGCTGAATCATCTTGTCTTCGCAGAATGTATCGAAGAAATTATTAAGAATATCACCCTTCTTGTGATGTTCTTCGAATTCAACATTGTGCTTTCTAGCTAATTCCTTAGCCTCTTCATCAGACTGAACCGTATCAAAATCAATACCTGTCTCTTCTTTAACAGCCTCAGTCATAGTTAAACGTCTGAAAGGTTTGCCAAGATCGATTTCAACATCTCCGTATTTAACAACAGAAGATCCGTTAACCTTTTCAGCAAGATATTTAAACATAGACTCTGTAAGTTCCATCATGCCGTTGTAATCTGTATAAGCCTGATATAATTCCATTAAAGTGAATTCAGGGTTATGTTTTGTATCAACACCTTCGTTTCTGAATACACGTCCGATTTCAAATACTCTCTCAAGACCACCAACAATAAGTCTCTTAAGATAAAGCTCAAGAGAAATTCTGAGCTTTCTGTCCTCATTTATAGCATTATAATGAGTTTCGAAAGGTCTGGCTGCTGCACCACCTGCATTTTCAACAAGCATAGGTGTCTCAACTTCCATGAAACCTCTTCCATCGAGGAAGTTTCTAATCTCACGAAGAATCTTAGAACGCTTAATAAATACTTCCTTAGAATCCTGATTCATAATGAGATCCACATATCTCTGTCTGTAACGAATATCTGTATTAGTAAGACCGTGGAATTTCTCAGGAAGAATCTGAAGACTCTTTGTTAGTAATGTAACAGAAGAAGCATGAATAGACTTCTCACCTGTCTTTGTTGAAAAAACTTCACCTGTAATTCCAACGATATCACCGATATCAAATTTCTTAAAATCCTTGTAAACATCTTCGCCAACGCTATCTCTGGCAACATATGACTGAATGTTACCCTGAAGATCTTGAATGTTACAAAAAGAAGCTTTACCCATAACTCTCTTCTGCATAAGACGACCGGCTATAGTAACAGTCTTTCCTTCAAGCTCTTCAAAATTATCTTTAATCTCCTGTGAATGATGTGATACATCAAACTTTGTTATAACATAAGGATCCTTACCTTCATCTCTAAGGTTTTGAAGCTTTTCTCTTCTAACCTTTAAAAGCTGGTTTAAATCCTGTTCCTGTGTATTTTCCTGATTAGCCAAAACAAATCTCCTTAATAATTCTCATTTTTTCTAACTTCAAGAACCTTGAAGCAAACAATACCATTAGGTGTCTCTACTTCAACTTCATCTCCAACGCCGTGACCTATAAGAGCCTTACCAACTGGAGAATCTGTAGAGATTTTATTTTCAAGACTGTTAGTCTCTGTACCACCAACGATAGCTATTTCAATTTCTTCATCAAACTCTTTGTCGTAAACTTTTGTTATACAACCAATATTTATTTTAGAATAATCAAATTCTCTTTCATCAACAATCTCTGCATGCTTAAGAGTTTCCTCGATTTCTTTAATACGTCCTTCAATATGGCCCTGCTCTTCTTTTGCAGCATCATATTCAGCATTTTCTGATAAATCGCCCTGTTCTCTTGCTTCTTTTATCTTTGCCGAAATCTCTTTACGTTTATTTAAACGAAGATCTTCCAATTCGTTTTTCAATTTTGTGACTTCAGTGTTAGTCAACACAACTTTCTTTTCTTCTAAATCAGCCATAATTGTCCTCCATCTTATTCCTTATTTTAAATCTAAGCATGCTACCGCCACTTTAACAGAAAAATTATATATTAAACCCCTTGCATTGTCAAGGAAGGTGGCAGGTAACGACGTTGAAGATTACACTAAGAGAGTGCGAACCATACTCCTTAGTTCATCGATATTTGTAAGTTCATTTACCCTACGTCTTATCTGGGATGAGTGAGGCATTCCCTGGGTGTACCATGCTACATGCTTTCTCATCTCCCGAATTCCGGTGTACTCTCCTTTTAGGTCCACTAGCATCTCGCCATGCCTAATTATCATATCCACAACTTCCTGTAGAGAAGGCTTCTCAATCTTTTGCCCCGTCTCAAGAAATGTATTGATTTCATTGAATATCCAAGGATTACCTCTGGCAGCTCTGGCAACCATAACTCCATCGCAACCGGTTTCATCCATCATTTTCTTAGCAGATTCCCCGTCAACAATGTCTCCATTTCCAATAACCGGAATGTTAACAGCCTCCTTAACCTCTTTTATAATATTCCAATCAGCATTTCCTGAATAATATTGCTCTCTGGTTCGACCATGTACCGCTATAGCCGCCACACCGCAATTCTCAGCTATTTTAGCAATCTCCACGGCATTTATATTATCCTCATCAAAACCACGCCTTATTTTCACCGTTACAGGCTTAGAGATGCGTTTTACCATTGTACTAAGAATCTTCTCTACCAATTGAGGATTTTTCATTAGAGCGCTTCCCTCATGATTATTTACCACTTTAGGTACCGGACATCCCATATTAACATCAACTATTTCATAACCCCATTTATTAACTGCATATTCCCCCATACCTGCCATAATATCCGGGTCAGAACCAAATATCTGCATGGCACAGGGATGATCTTGTGGAACCGTTTTTAAAAGCACTTCTGTATTTTTATTCTTATACAGAAGTGCCTTTGCGCTCACCATCTCGGTATATGTAAGATCACATCCTAGTTCTCTACAAAGGATTCTATAGCTTAAATCCGTGACACCGGCCATAGGTCCCAGAAAAACATTGTGTTTCGTCTCAATATTACCAATCTTCATTATCTATTTATTTCCTTATCGTAAACCAGCTTTAATCCCTTTAACGTCAGGTTCGCATCATATATCTGAATCTTATCAGTGTTTTCAGAAATGAGTTTTCCCAATCCACCTGTAGCGATAACCTTCATATCACTCTCGCCGGCTTCTTCTTTGATTTTTTCAATAACGTACTCTGTCTCACCTATTCTGCCGTGAATAAGACCAGCCTGCATACTTGAAATAGTATCTTTTCCTATAATGTTATCAGGTTTTGCAATGGCAATCTCCGGAAGCTTAGCTGCATCTCTCCAAAGAGCTGCGGCACTTATACGGATACCCGGTGCCGTTACACCACCGGCAAATACTCCATCAGCTGTAACATAATCATAAGTTGTAGCCGTTCCGTAATCTATTACAATTAAAGGACCACCGTACAAATCATATGCAGCCACCGCATCAACAACTCTGTCGGCACCTACTTCCCTAGGATTTGTCAACTGAATCTTAATACCTGTCTTAGTTCCCGGTCCAACAATAATAGGATTCACATTGAGGTACTTAATAACACCACTGGTAAAGGAATGCATAACATCCGGCACAACAGATGCAATTATAACGGCATCCACTTCATCAACTTCAGACTTTCCTCTGGTTTTAATTAAATCCGTCATAATGATTCCGAACTCATCTGAAGTTCTGGAGATTTTCGTAGTTATTCTAAATGTAGATATGAGTTCATCATCTTTATAAATACCAAATGTAATATTTGTATTTCCAATATCAACTACAAGTAACATATTTACTCCAATCCGTTTATTCTACTTCGTTAAGTACAAAAACTTTATAAAACATTTCTAATGCTTCCAAAAGATCTCTTTTCTCTTTTTGAAGCTGTCTAATCTTTAGCTCACTGCCAATTTCATCAAAGGCAGGGTCGTATTCCTCACTCATTACCTTAAAATTCAAATTGCCTTCATCATCATATTCAAGCAAAAGAATTCCACTAACATCCTCTGTAAATAATACGCACATAATTTTAAGTTCATCTTTAACCCTGTCAGGCAAATTGTTAAACTCCGGATTTAAGAAAAACTTTTTTTGATAGGAATTAGAACCACAAAGGACAACTCCCTCTGATTCCAAAACATTTTTTTCAAAATTATCTGACATAATCAACCGTCCTTATAACAATGCTGCAATACTAATAACCGTCATCAGCAAAAAGAATGCCGCCGCAATAAATAATGCAACACTTTTTAAAACCTCTCGTCTGGCAAGCCTTTTAATTCCAAGACATATATTCATTCCCATGGCAAGTATGAATTCCACGGCAAACATCTGTTGAAATTTTTCCCTGCTGATAAATAATAAAATACCAACTAGTATTATTAACACACCTAGTATTACATTTATAACATCGTAAATTCCTGAAGAACTTACCTTTCTTCTTCTAATATTCTTTGAAAGACTATCGTGTCTAACAGCCATATAAATCCCCTTCTCATTAATCCTCTGTTGGTGTTAATGTAGCTGCAATAATGGCCTTAATAGAATGCATTCTATTCTCAGCCTCTTCAAATACTCTAGACTTCTCTGATTCAAATACTTCATTTGTAACTTCCATCTCTGTAAGTCCAAATTTTTCATTTATTTCTTTACCCACTCCTGTATTCAAGTCGTGGTATGCTGGTAAACAGTGCATGAAAATCGCTGTATCTTTAGCGTTATCCATACATTTACTATTAACCTGATATGGTTTTAAATCATTAATTCTTTCTTCCCATACAGCATCAGGCTCACCCATGGATACCCACACGTCGGTATAAATAACATCTGCGTCTTTTGTAGCCGCATCAACATCCTCTGTTAAAGTTACGCTGCCCCCTGATTCCTTGGCATACTCTTTGCAAATATTCACCAACTCATCATTTGGAAAATACTTGGCGTTAGTACATGCTACAAAATCAAGTCCTAATTTAGCACAGGCTATCATAAGTGAATTGCCCATATTGTATCTGGCATCACCCATATATACAAACTTTAAGCCTTTTAATTTTCCAAACTCCTCAATTATTGTAAGCATATCTGCAATCATCTGGGTTGGATGATATTCATTTGTAAGACCGTTCCAAACCGGAACTTTGGAATACTTTGCCAAATCCTCGACTATCTCCTGACCAAAGCCCCTATATTCTATTCCTTCAAACATTCCTGCAAGAACCCTTGCAGTATCTGCAATACTTTCTTTTTTACCAATCTGAGATCCCTTTGGATCAAGATATGTGGTACCAATTCCAAGATCATGCGCCGCTACTTCAAAGGAACATCTTGTTCTTGTACTTGTTTTCTCAAATATTAACGCAATATTCTGTCCTTTATATTTATCAACCCTTATACCCTTTTTCTTTTTAATCTTAAGGTCTTTAGCATAGTTAATAAGATACATGATTTCTTCACTGGTAAAGTCTTTAAGAGTTAAAAAATCTCTTCCACGTAAATTAATATCTCTCATTTTTGAGCCTCCTAATTCAGAATCTCTTTTGAAAATTACTTTCATGCTTTATAAATAAAAGCCCTGCGAATTATTATAACTTAATTATTACAATGATGCCACTTTTTTAGAAATATTTCCTAAATGTAATGACATATAAAACAAAACCGCAGGACAATTTTATTTGCCCCGCGGATAATTATTCATCTAAAATAGTTAAATCATTAAGCATCTTTCTTAACTGTCTCTGAAAGTGCTGCAAGTGTTCCTGCAAATCCCTGAATCTCTGATGGAATAATAATCTTTGTAGATTGACCATCTGCAACTTTCTCTAATGCTTCAAGACTCTTTAACTGGATAACTGAATCATCAGCTCCAGCCTCTTTAATAGCTTTGATACCATCAGCATTTGCCTGCTGTACCTTTAAGATAGCCTGAGCCTGACCTTCAGCCTCTCTAATTGTAGCTTCTTTCTTAGCCTCGGCTCTAAGGATTGCTGCTTCCTTCTCAGCTTCAGCCCCAAGAATAGCTTCCATCTTCTTACCTTCTGCAACAAGTACTGTTGACTGCTTCTCGCCTTCAGCTCTAAGAATAGACTCACGTCTTTCACGTTCTGCCTTCATCTGTTTCTCCATTGCATCCTGGATAGCTGCTGGAGGGATGATATTCTTAATCTCTACTTTCTTAACCTTGATTCCCCAAGGATCTGTTGCTACGTCTAACTCTTCTCTCATACGTGTGTTAATAACATCACGAGATGTAAGTGTCTGATCTAACTCAAGGGCACCAATAATGTTACGAAGAGTTGTTGCTGTAAGGTTTTCCATAGCTGATATAGGATTCTGAACACCATATGTATATAATCTTGGATCAGTTATCTGGAAGAAAATGATACTATCAATTTTCATTGTTACATTATCCTTTGTAATAACCGACTGTGGTGGAAAATCTAATGTCTGCTCTTTAAGTATAACCTTTGTTGCTATTCTATCAATAATAGGCACTTTAAAATGAAGTCCTACTGACCATGTTCCCTGATATGCACCAAGTCTTTCAATAATGAATGCCTGTGTCTGAGGAACGATTTTTATACATGATGAAACTATAACCAATACCAAAATAATAATAAATATCATTGTTCCAACTGCTGAACCTACTGATAAATTCATGATAATTCTCCCTTTCTATCCTAATTTTCTTTTTCCACAATAAGCTTAACGCCTTCTACTGCTTTAACTTTTACTTTTTCACCTTCCACAAATGTATTTGAATCACCAGATTTAGCCATCCAGATTTCTCCGTCTAATTTGGCTTCACCAGTTTCATCTACATCCAAAATAGCTTTTGTAATAGTTGCAGTCTTTCCTGCAATTTCTTCCACATTGGTCTTTATCTTATTCTTGTTAAAATATTTCACAGCTATCGGTCTTAGGGTTATAAGGGAAACTACCGATACAACTATAAATATAATAAGCTGAATGTACCAATTAGGATTAAACACCGTTACAGAAATCAAAGACACTAAAGCTCCAATAGCAAACCATATTGTAGTTAAACCTACTGTTGTCAATTCTGCTAATAAAAGAACCACAAATACAATTAACCATATGGTAAGTGCTGTAAACTTCATATCTACACACCTCCGTGTCTTTTAAAATATATAATTAGTTAAAGAATACCTGATTTCCAATGACTGTATAGTTGTTATAAGCTCCATAGTTAGCTGCACTAAGCGCTCTAAAGCTTCTGTAATTTGGAACATTGTTAACACCTGCAAGGGCATCGTTTGCTGCTTGTATTGAACCTGTATCCGGACCAGATGCGAATATTCTTGAAAGTCTTCCATTTGTTGTAACAGAAAACTGACCTGGTGCATAGATTACATCTGAAATACTACTTCCATAAGCACCACTATAAAGTCTGTTAAGAACCACGTTTGCAACTGCAAGCTTTCCTTCATAAGGTTCTGATCCTGCTTCTGCTGCTACAAGGCAAGCAAGTAAATATGAATCATCTGTAGAAGCACCATAGCTTTCTGTCTGAACTGTCTCAGTCTGTACTTCATTTGAAGCTACTTCTTCCTGAGCCTGCGCCTCAGCCTGAGCTGCCTCTTCTACTTCTGCCTGAGCCTGTGCCTGTGCTGCCTCTTTGGCTGCTTTAGCTTCTTCCTCAGCTTTGATTCTAGCCTGTTCCTCTTCTATAGTGATAGCTGTACCAATTGTCTGCTCAACACTAACTAATTCAGAGGAAATGTATCCTTCTTTGCCATTATAGTCTATTTTTTCCCAATCTTCAAGACGTCCGAGAACCACAAATTGTGCTCCTTCTTCAGCAAGAGCTATAACTTCTGAATTAGTATCATTAGTTGTTCTGACTTTAACAGTCTCTGCTGTTACTGTTGCTATATAAGGAACTGTTTTATTAGCAACTGTCTCTGCATCTGCATCAAATGCAAGATAATCTGTTGCTACATATCCTACAACGCTTCCTGAACTAATCTTTGTCCATTCATCACCTTTTTCCAAAACATCTCCGCCTGCTCCGGAATAAAGTTTTCCAACAACATCTGCCTCTGGATCAGCAGCACTTCTTATATTAACTGATTCTGAAACGTTGGCCATGAACTTTCCATCAAAAGCTGACTTTGGTTTAGCAGCCTCTTCTTTAGCCTTTGTCTCTTTTTCTTTTTCAGAAACATCCTGAACTGTTTCCATTAATGAATCTTCATTAGAAGTAATACTCATTCCTACTATATTATTGTCCACTGGATTAATACTAGCGCTGAGCTTTGTTTCCTTGGCCTCTGTACTTACTTTAACTTCCTTATTATTCTTGTTAGTTTTATTAGTAGGCATGAACTCTACTACCGATACAAGTAATACACTAGCTAATGCCATTGATACTACCGATCCTGTACGGGTTTTCATTCTACTTATAATTCTCATAACTTCCTCCATTTATTTGGTAACACTTTTACGATTTTGTTTAAAAAATTACAAAATTAATTCATAAATATTACAAAATTGTTACACGGGCATAATAACAAATTAATATTTACTTGTCAAGTTTTTGGATTTTCTTAATATTGTCTTATAGTAAAATAATACAAAAACCATTGCATCATTATATAGTATTAAGAATTTTTTAACAAAAAATAATAATTATGTTGCAAATTTCTTAATCTTGTCGTATGATTTTTAAATGAGTTATCCATAATTTAAGGAGGAATAAGACTATGGCAACAAAGGCTAAAGTAACAACAGCTACAGAAAAGAAAGCTGCTACTACAGCTACTAAGACTGCAGCTACAACAACAGCTGCTACAGCTACAAAGGCTACAACAGCTACTACAAAAGCTGCTGAGAAGAAGCCTGCTGAGAAGAAAGCAACTGCTAAGAAAGCTACAACTGTTAAGAAAGCTACTACAACAAAGAAAGCTACTACAGCTAAGAAAGCTACTACAACAAAGAAAGCAGCTACTGCTACAACTTCTGTATTTGTCCAGTTTAGGGGAAATGATTTCGAATTAATCGAAGCTGTTAAGACAGCATGGGCTGATAAGACAGGCTCAAAAGTTACAGACATCAAGACTATTGAAATTTACGTTAAACCTGAAGATGGCAGAGCTTATTATGTTATCAACGGCGTTTCAGAAGACGATTCATTCGTACTTCTTTAATTTCAGCAGACAGAACATAAAAAAATGAACTGTGATTAATTTCACAGTTCTTTTTTATTGCTTATTAAAACTTCTTTGTCTAAAACATTCATACATAAGAATTGCTGCCGCATTACCTGCATTTAATGATTCCAATTTTCCGGCCATGGGAATTATAATTAGATCATCCGCTTCATTTGCCAGCATATCCGTAAGTCCGTTTCCTTCATTTCCTATCATAAATGCTGTGGGACTTTTATAATTCATTTCAGTATAGTATTTTTTCCCTTTTAAGTGAGCTGCATAGGTTTTAACACCTTTATTCTTTAAATATCTCACCGACATTAAAATATCATCGCTTATTACACAAGGCATTCTAAACAACGCACCCTTGGCAGCACTTACTACCTTAGGATTGTAAATATCCACAGAATCTTTTGATATAATGATTCCATTTACAGATGCCCCTTCTGCAGTTCTAATAATTGTACCCATATTTCCCGGGTCTTGAAGATTCTCCAGAATAAGATAAAAACCTTCTTCTACACTTGTAATATCTTCTATATTTGTATTATTAATTCTTACTGTACATAAGATTCCCTGAGGTGTTTTGGCAGTGGATACCTTTTTAAAAACCTCATCGGATAATACCGTATATCCCTGCTTATCTAACATTTCCTTAAAAATATTATCGGAAACGCCTGAATTCTCAAACGTTTCCGATATAAATATCTCTTCTACTCTATCTTGGGGAACCTCTTTGCATTCTCTGATTCCCTCTGTTATAAACAATCCCTCCCTTTTACGGGCCTTGGATTTGTTCTGCAACTCAGTTAATCTTTTAACAGTACTGTTGGAAAATGATGTAATAACCATATACTCTCCATTCCTGTTAAAAATACCTGTTATTTCTTATATATTAGCTTCTTCCAAGATGTAAGCTTACTTCATACATATACTCATCAATAGTCTTTGTCATTGCAAGTCCTTCATCAATTGAGTAATCTACGAATTTACCATCTTTGTGGCATACAACTCTATCTGTCTTTCCTTCTGCAAGAAGATCAACTGCATATGCACCCATAATTGAAGCATATACTCTATCCTTACATGTTGGGCTTCCACCTCTCTGCATATGTCCAAGAATTGTAGCTCTTGTTTCCATTCCTGTCTCTTCTTCGATTCTCTTAGCTAATGATGTTGAATGTCCAATACCCTCAGCATTGATTACGATATGATGTTTCTTTCCTTTTGCCTTTGTATCTTTAATATGAGCAATAAGTTTGTCATAGTCATTGTCGAATTTCTCTGGTAAGAGAACATCCTCAGCACCGTTGGCAATACCACACCATAATGCGATATATCCAGCGCTTCTACCCATAACCTCAATTACTGAGCATCTCTCATGAGATGTTGATGTATCTCTTATTTTATCAATAGCTTCCATAGCTGTGTTAACAGCTGTATCAAAACCGATAGTATAATCTGTACATGAAATATCAAGATCAATTGTTCCTGGAATACCTACTACATTAATTCCACCAATATGAGATAAGCCCTGAGCTCCCTTGAAAGATCCGTCTCCACCGATAACTACTAAGCCCTCGATGCCTTCTTTCTTCAAAATCTCTGCTGCTTTAGCTTTACCTTCATCTGTAGCAAATTCTTTAGATCTTGCTGTATATAAAACTGTACCACCCTTCTGGATGATGTCGGATACACTCTTAGAATCCATATCTACGATCTCGCCTTCAAGGAGACCCTGATATCCTCTCATTACACCTTTAACTTCTAATCCTTTATACATAGCTGTTCTTACTACTGCTCTGATAGCAGCATTCATTCCTGGTGCATCTCCACCACTTGTAAGTACTGCAATTTTCTTAATCTGATTACTCATATAAATATATCCTCCGTTCATTTCAGTCACAAATAACACAATCACTAGATATTTTAATGCATTTTCTATATGTTTTCAATGGTTTTTTCCACAAGTTTGACATTATCCCTTCCAAACATCTTATAGAATTTATCAAGGAGTTCTCTGTCTGCATTAAAACTTCTATTATTTGGATAAACCTTCTTTGCTTTTTCTTCTCTAGTATAGATAATTATCCTGTCTCTACCATCACTTTCTCTTATTGTTTCAAGGATTGCTGCTTCATTTTCATAATATTCCTGTTTATTTTTAAACTGTATCCACAAATCCCTTGGAATATTTTCAAATGGTATTATCTTATCCGCAATTAATTTAGCTTCCGGTTCATCCCCAACTGAAGCCCTTCCTGTAATGAATACTTTTTCTCCTTCTCTTACATAATCCCTGAACATTTGATAAGTCTTTGGAAATACTATAACCTCCAATTCTCCATATAAGTCTTCCACCGTTATAAATGCCATGGATTGCCCTGTTTTTGTGGCTTTTACGCTTACGTTGTCTATGATTCCACCTATTACCGTATATTCCTTATCATTAATGTTCATGTGTTCTTCTTCATCTTCTATAAAATCCGATGAATGGCTTTTTACATTTTTATTTAAAAGTGTTTCATATTCCTGAAGGGGATGTCCTGTTATGTAAACCCCTAACACCTCTTTTTCAAAGGATAACTTTTCTCCTATGGTGTATTCTTCCACGTTAGGCATCTTTACTTCATACTCAGTCTTTTGATTATCTGACATTAATTCAAATAAACTCATCTGACCTGTTATTGAGCTTTTCTTTTCTTTAGCAACACTTTCCATGATGTCAATATATACAAACATTAATTGTCTTCGGTTGTTATGAATACTGTCAAATGCCCCTGCCTTGATGAAGTTTTCTATAGTTCTCTTGTTAACTTCTTTTGAGGAAAGACGTTCTATAAAGTTCTTTAAGCTTGTGTATTTGCCATTTTCTTCCCTTTCCTTAACAATGGCATCAATAACATTTTTACCTATACTCTTTATAGCACTTAATCCATATACTATATTTCCTTTATCTACGGTAAATCCTATCTCTCCACTGTTTATATCCGGTGGCAATATGTTTATCCCCATAACTCTACAGGTGTTAATGTATTCCGTAACCTTAGTATTATTTTCAATTACTGATGTCATAAGGGCTGCCATGTATTCCACAGGATAGTAATATTTTAAATATGCTGTCTGAAATGAAACCACTGCATAGGCTGCTGCATGGGATTTATTAAAGGCGTATCTTGCAAAATCCATCATTTCATCATAGATTTTTATAGCCACCTTTTCATCTATTCCATTAGCTACACATCCCTTTACTCCTTCTTGTGGATTACCATATACAAAGTTATGTTTTTCTTTTTCCATAACTGACTGTTTCTTTTTAGACATGGCACGTCTTACAAGATCGCTTCGTCCCATGGTATATCCGGCAAGTTCCCTTACTATTTGCATAACTTGCTCCTGATATACAATACATCCATAAGTTGGTTTAAGAATCTTTTCTAACTGTGGGCAGTCATAGGTTACTTCCTTTGGATTGTTCTTTCCTTTTAAATATTTTGGAATAAAGTCCATTGGACCCGGTCTGTATAATGAAATTCCAGCTATTACATCTTCAAGACTCTGAGGTTTTAACTCCTTCATGAATCCCTTCATACCACCACTTTCCAACTGAAATATTCCTTCAGTTCTTCCGGTTCCTATATAATCTAAGACATTTTTATCCCCGTAGTCTATTTCATCTAAATCTATATCTTTGCCGGTGGTCTTTTTAATATTTCTTATGGCATCCCTAATAACTGTAAGGGTTCTAAGTCCTAAGAAATCCATTTTCAACAGACCTAATTCCTCTAGGGTAGTCATAATGTATTGGGTTACCAAAGAACCATCCGTTGACCTTGATAATGGAACATAATCCACTACCGGTCTCTGGCTTATAACCACGCCTGCTGCATGAGTTGAAGTGTGTCTTGGAAGTCCTTCTAATCTTCTGGCCTTATCTATAAGATTATGAATCTCTTCATCGCTGTTATATAAATCTTTAAAATCATTGCTTTGATCTAAGGCCTTATCAATAGTTATTCCAACATCCTTTGGTATCATTTTGGCCACCATGTCTACAGTTCCATACGGCATATCCAAAGCTCTGCCTACATCCCTGATAACATTTCTAGCTGCCAAAGTTCCAAAGGTTACAATCTGAACCACCTGTTCTTTGCCATATTTTCTAGTAACATAATCTATTACTTCCTGCCTTCTCTCATAGCAGAAATCCACATCAATATCAGGCATGCTGACACGTTCAGGATTTAAAAATCTCTCAAACAGCAAATCGTATTTTATTGGATCTATCTCTGTAATTCCCAGGGTATAGGATACAATGGAACCTGCCGCAGAACCTCTTCCCGGTCCTACCATAATTCCATTTTCCTTGGCATAATTTATAAAATCCCACACAATAAGGAAATAGTCCACATATCCCATTTGGTGAATGGTATTTAACTCATACTGCAGCCTTTCCTTTAAAGTACCGTCATCATCAGGATATTTTTTTTCAAATCCTATATTGCATAAATGATTCAGATAACTCCAGGAATCATATCCCTGTGGCACATCATATCTGGGAAGTTTTGTTACTCCAAATTCAATATCCACGTTACAGCGCTTAGCTATCTTTGCTGTATTATCCAATGCTTCCGGTGCATAAGGGAATAGTTGTCTCATTTCTTCTTCGGATTTTAAATAAAACTGTCCCCCGTCATATCTCATTCTATCTGTATCTGCCACCTTCTTACCGGTCTGGATACATAAAAGAATGTCATGAGCTGCTGCATCTTCTGCGTTGATATAATGAGTATCATTGGTGGCCACCAAATCTATATTTAACTCTTTACTCAACCTTACCAGATTAGAATTAACAATCTTTTGTTCTGGAATTCCATGATCTTGCAATTCCAAAAAATAATTGCCCTTTCCAAATATTTTCTCATACTTTAAGGCCGCTTCTCTTCCCTCTTCGTATAAACCTTTGGCCATATATCTTTGTACTTCACCGGCCAAACATGCACTTAGACATATTATACCTTCGTGATATTTCTCAAGAGTCTCGTAATCTACACGGGGTTTATAATAGAATCCATCTATAAATCCCTGAGATACTATTTTCATAAGGTTTTCATAACCCTTATTATTTTCTGCTAATAGTATTAAATGATAATACCTTTCACTATTCTTACCTGTTTCCTTATCAAGTCTGGAACCCGGAGCTAAGTAGACCTCACATCCTAATATTGGCTTAATACCTACTTCCTTGGCTGCTTTATAAAAATCTATGATTCCATACATGACTCCGTGATCTGTCAGAGCCAAACTGTCAAAGCCCAGCTCCTTTGCTTTTGCTACTAATTCCTTTATTTTGCAGGAACCGTCCAAAAGACTGAATTCAGAATGGACATGCAAATGTGTAAAACTCATTATTGCCTCCAATTGTTCATTTTAAAAAAATGTTTTATAATATTACCTATATTTTCATAAAATATATTCTAACATATTTTTAAATATTTTTAACGATAATTGATAAGGAGGCTAAAAATGCGACTAAAAAAATTAACAGCCATTGTAATAACAGTTGCTACCATAATGACCCCTTTTAACATTTATGCAGAAGATGTAGTCCCTGTTTCCAAAGAAATCTCAGAAACTTCCTATGACCTTTCTGGCTTTACTTCTCAAACTACAAAATACGCCATTTTTACAGACGCTTTATATCAAAGCTATTATGAAAATGATATTTACTATCTCTTCGTTCCCAGCAGTACAGATTTAAACAACCTTACAATTCATTGCAATCAAGGTTTAACTAATAGTTCTAACGGCTCTGTTAATGAAGTTGATTCTTTGATATCCGGTTCTTTTGTAACCAATACCAGATATTACATAATCGATGGAGCCGGTAATACAGATACGCTGATTATAAAGAAATCGGATTTACCTTGTATAAACATTAGTTTAAATGGCGTGGACCTAGACACTGTTCATGAAAATGGCAAGTCTATAAAATACACAGGAAATACCGTAGTTCTCACAGACCCTACAGATTCATCCAACAACCTGACTCAGGTTGGAAATGTAGAATTTAAAGGACGTGGTAACAGTTCCTGGACCCAGACTAATAAAAAGGGTTATCAGATAAAATTTGAAAAAAAACAAGCTGTTCTTGGCATGACTAAAGCTAAGAAATGGATTCTGTTAGCTAATTCTTCCGACCCAAGTCTTGTTAGAAATGCCACCAGTTTTAATCTTGGCAAACGTCTGGGTATGGAAGAAACTCCTGATTACGCTTTTGTGGATCTATGGATAAACGGCGAATACCGTGGTAATTACATGATTTGTGAAAAAGTAGAAATTGGTAAAGGACGAGTTGATTTGTCCGACACCGGTATTCTCTTTGAATTAGATGGTCTTGCAGAATCCGATGATGTCTGTTTTAAAGATTACTATGGTAAGACATACTCTTTAAAAGACCCTGACTATGAAGACGCATCTCAAAGATTCAATGAATTCAAAGAAGACTTTTATGCTTTAGAAGAAAAGATAGCTACCAATCCAAAAACTAATGCCGGATGGGAGGAGATTACTTCCCTTTTAGATGTGGAATCTGTTATCCGATACATGTTGATAAATGACTATGTAAATAACGTTGACGCTGTAACCACAAGTAACTTCTGGTATCAGGACGAAAAAGGCGCAAAGATATACAATGGCCCTATATGGGATTTTGATTCAGCTAACATGGGTTCCCATTCGGATCCTTCAGGCTTTTATTATATGAGACTTCTTCAGATATACAACGACCTTACCATGTATAGCCAATTCAGAAACCTTTATGTAAATTATTACAAAGACCATTTGGCTGATTTCAACGCCATGTATCAGGATACCTTAGATCTTGGTAATTATCTTGCTAATTCAGCTGATATGAACTATACAAGATGGCAGATTCTTGGAAAATATACAGATAAAGGTCTTTATACTGTTTTATCCACATATCAGGCAAATATAGATTCATATGCTAATTGGCTTCTTAGACAGCAGAGTATATTTAGCTGTAAGAGAAGTTGCAACTATTCAATACCTATTTACAGACTTTTTAACACTGTTACCGGCGAACACTTGTATACCAAGAATGCCGCTGAAAAAAATCATCTTGCATCCGGAAGCAACTGGAGATACGAGGGAATTGGCTGGTATTCACCAAGGGAAAGCAAAAATCCGGTATATAGGCTCTTTAGTCTGACAACTGGAGAACATTTTTATACAAGGTCTGCAAACGAAAAGAATTTTCTAATAAAAAACGGATGGCGTTATGAAGGTATTGCCTGGTACTCAGATTCCCAGGAAGAAGTACCGGTTTATAGAGATTGTAAACCATCCCAGGCAAGATTCAGTCACAACTACACCTCCAATCTTGGAGAACACCTAATTCTAACAGCCACAAGCGCATGGCGAGATGAAGGTATTGGATGGTATGGTTGTAAATAACTATAAAAAAGCAATGGCTGCCGCATATGCGACAGCCATTGTTTTTTATTTTATTATGTCTATAGATTCAATCTATTACATCATTCCGCCCATTCCTGGTGCAGCTGGTGCTGCTGGAACCGGCTCTTTAATTGTTGCTACACATGACTCTGTTGTAAGTAATGTTGAAGCTACACTTGTTGCATTCTGTAATGCACTTCTTGTAACCTTAACCGGATCAAGAATTCCTGCATCTACCATCTTTACATACTTGTCATTTAATGCATCGTATCCCATTCCAACTTCTGCTTCTTTTACGTTATTTACAATAACTGCGCCTTCAAGTCCTGCATTAGCTGCAATTGTGAAAAGTGGAGCCTCAAGAGCTTTAAGAATGATGTTTGCTCCTGTCTTCTCGTCACCTTCAAGTGTTGCTACAAGCTTAGCAACTTCCTTAGATGCGTGAACATATGCAGATCCACCACCTGAGATAATTCCTTCTTCAACAGCTGCTCTTGTAGCATTAAGAGCATCTTCCATACGAAGCTTGCCTTCCTTCATCTCTGTTTCTGTTGCTGCACCTACACGGATAACTGCAACTCCACCAGCTAACTTAGCAAGTCTCTCCTGTAATTTTTCTTTATCGAAATCTGATGTTGTCTCTTCAATCTGCTTCTTAATCTGCTCTACTCTGTCCTTAATATCGTCTTTATTTCCTTCACCATCTACGATGACTGTTGACTCTTTCTTAATTGTAACTGACTTAGCCTGTCCAAGCTGTTCCATAGTTGTATCTTTAAGTTCAAGACCTATCTCTGAAGAAATAACCTGTCCACCTGTAAGAATAGCGATATCTTTAAGCATTTCCTTACGTCTGTCACCATATCCTGGAGCTTTAACTGCTACTACGTTAAATGTTCCTCTTAACTTATTAACAATAAGTGTTGTAAGAGCTTCACCCTCTACATCCTCTGCAATTATAAGAAGGCTTTTACCTGTTTTAACAATCTCCTCAAGGATTGGAAGAATTTCCTGTACATTTGAAATCTTCTTATCTGTAATAAGGATATATGGATTTTCAAGATTTGCTTCCATTTTGTCCATATCTGTTGCCATGTATGCTGAAATATATCCTTTATCAAACTGCATACCTTCAACAAGGTCTAACTCTGTCTGCATTGTCTTTGACTCTTCAATTGTGATAACGCCGTCATTAGACACCTTTTCCATAGCATCTGCTACCATCTGTCCAACTTCTTCGTCTCCTGCTGATATAGCTGCAACTTTGGCAATCTGCTCTTTTCCGCTTACTTTGCTGCTCATTTTAAGAATAGCATCTACAGCTGTATCTGTAGCTTTCTTCATACCTTTTCTAAGGATGATTGGGTTAGCACCTGCTGCAAGGTTCTTCATTCCTTCATTAATCATAGCCTGAGCAAGAACTGTAGCTGTTGTTGTTCCATCACCGGCAACATCATTTGTCTTTGTTGCTACTTCTTTAACAAGCTGTGCACCCATGTTCTCGAAAGAATCTTCAAGTTCAATTTCCTTTGCAATTGTAACACCGTCATTTGTAATAAGTGGTGCACCATATGACTTATCAAGAACTACGTTTCTTCCCTTTGGTCCAAGTGTAACCTTTACTGTATCTGCTAATTTATCAACACCATTTTCAAGTGCTTTACGAGCATCTGCTGCGTACTTAATCTCTTTTGCCATTTTTTAAATCCTCCTGTTATATTTATTAATCTTCAATAATTGCAAGAATGTCTGCCTGTCTAACTACAATATATTCATCTTCATCAAACTTTACTCTAGAACCTGCATACTGAGAATAGATAACTTTATCGCCCTCTTTAACTTCCATTTTAACTTCTTTGCCATCAACTACTCCGCCTGGTCCAACTGCTACAACCTCAGCCTGCTGTGGCTTCTCTTTTTCCTGTCCTGGTAAAACTATACCAGAAGCTGTCTTAGCTTCAGCTACTAACTGCTTTAATACAACTCTGTCATTTAATGGTACTAATTTCATTTTGTAATTCCTCCATTCTATATCTAAAAGTTTGTTTATTAGCACTCCTTCGATTCGAGTGCTAAACCATGTTTATATAATAGTGCCTTTATGTAGTTTGTGCAAGAGTAAAAAAAAGAAAAAATCAGAAAGAAACTAAACTTTTTCTGATTTTTTCTTTGATTTTCTCCATTTTTCTCATTTTTTAACATTTGAAAAATTTTTCACATATTTATTTCTTTCCTATTCCGTTACTTCTGGCATAGTAAAATAGATATTGTTGGGCATATCCCCCATATTCACCAAATTTCTCCTTTGCAAACTCATATATTACTTCATTCTTCGTATCATTTTCAAAATAAAGATGTTCCATTATTCTCTTTATCCACACATCCACAGGAAATGCATTGCGATATCCTAAGGAATACAATAAAACACAGTTTGCCACCTTATCTCCTACTCCCTTTATAGTTGTAAGCTTGTCTTTTGCCTTTTCATAACCCATTTTATTTAGAACTTCATAGGACATATCTGTATCATTGGCCATTTTTTGCGCTGCATCTCTTAAGTATTTTGCCCTGAATCCTGTTTTTAACCTGGAATAATCATCTTCACTAATGTCTTTCATCTGTGAAACATCTGGAAAAGAATAGAATTCTTCTTCATTTATTTTTCCAAGAAATGTTCCATATTCCCTAGAAATATCCGCCACAATCTTTTTAATATGAGGAATTTGTTTGTTTTGAGAAATAATAAAGGACATAAGTGTCTCTGAAAATTCAGCATTTAATATATGTACACCATAGTTGTCATTTACTGCCTGGCTTAATCGCTTATCGCTTTTTATTACTGCTTTTTTTATACTTCCATAGTCTCTTTCCAAATCAAAATAGTGCTTCCATATATTTTCAAAATCCTTCAAAGACAGGTTGTATAAGATTATTTTGTCATTTTCTTCCTTTGCATGAAGAAGATTTTTTTTGTAAACAACTGCGAATTCACCCTCACCAAAATTTTTAAAATGAAAACACTGACCACATTCTAATGTTTGCTGCAAACTAAAATCTTTAATGTCTGTTAATATCAGATCTTTATCTTGTTTTGTAATCTTCACTATATTAGCCCGAACCTTTCAAGGGCATTTTTAATGCCGCCTTTATCATAATCCTCAGTTACGTATTCTATCTGAGATTTAAAACTATCCATGGCATTACCCATTACCACACCGTAGTTTACATACTTAAGCATTTCATAATCATTCATTCCATCTCCAAAAGCATAGGTATCTTTTCTGTCTAATCCTATGTTATCAATAACCTTCTTAATCCCTTCTGCTTTGGAAAAACCTCTTGGAATTATTTCTATAAACCCATCTTTGTGGTCTACAACCTTGTAATCCGGATATTTTTCTTCCATTTTTTTAACTTCTTCTTTATTTTTAACGATACCACTTACTTTAGAAACCTCTATTTTACTGGCTTTATCTACTTCTATAACATTTTTTCCCACTTCTTTTAAATAGATTTCAAATATAGGAAAATACTCCTTTGGCATATATTCTTTATCAAAGTAGATGTAATCTATTCCCTCAGGTATAGCCATTATGTCTAGTGTTCTCATGGTACTTATTATATCTCTGGCTATTGCTTCTTCCATTTCATCTCTAAATATTTCTCTGCCCTGATATTCTATATAAGTTCCTGCTCCTGCAACGATCCCATCAAATCCAATATCTAATATCTCAGGAAATATCATGGATTTGGTTCTTCCGGTACAAATCATCGCAATATTTCCATTTTCTCTTAGTTTTCTAATAGCCCATCTTGTGTCTTTTGGAACTCCGTTTCCGTACTGATATATAGTTCCATCTATGTCAAAAAAAACTATTTTTTTCATAACAGCTCCTTATGTTTTTATCATTAATATTTAAATATTTTATCACAGTATGTTGACATTTTGTCCTTTATTTTTTTTATCTTACGTATTACAATACTAGTATCAGATTTGTAGAAAGGAGAATCGTTTTATATGGCAAAAGGTTTTTTTAAGAAAGCAATTATTTTCACAACTATTGTAGGTGCAGCGGCAGCAGGAGGAATGGCTCTTTATAATAAGTATAAAGCTTCTTCTGAAGATTTTGATGATGATTTCCTTGATTTTGATGATGACGATTCTGACGAGTCTAATGAGGATGGTTACGTTTCACTTAATAAAGCTAAGGATGAACCTGTTGAAGTCGTAAAGGACAACGGTGTTAAAGTTAATGTAAACATTGATACTTCAGATTTTAAAGATGAAGATTTTGACAACGACGAAGATGACACTGATGATGAGGATGATGACAAACAGGAAGATGATAAATAATCACTCATTTAATTGGACTTAAATTAAATACAGGCTATCGCAGTTGCGGTAGCCTGTTATTTTTTAGTTTTTAGGAAGTTTGAAAGAACTCTTTAATGATACCGTCTCATTAAATACTAACTTGTCCTCTGTAGTATCCTTTGAATCTACACAGAAAAATCCTTTTCTTACAAACTGATATTTATCTTCTGCTTTTGCATTTCTTATGCTTGACTCTATTCTTGCATTAGTCATTACTGTCTTAGAATTAGGGTTGAGGTTCAATGTGCCGTCCTCATTAAGTTTTCCCTTTTCCTCATCAACTATGTTTTCATACAATCTTACTTCAGCATTTACTGAATGTGCTGCACTTACCCAATGAATAGTTCCCTTTACCTTTCTTCCTGTAAAGCCTGAACCACTTCTTGTCTCAGGGTCATATGTACAATGGATTTCTGTTACATTTCCATTTTCATCTTTCTTATAGTCCACGCATTTTACAAAATACGCATTCATGAGTCTTACTTCATTACCTGGGAATAATCTAAAATATTTCTTAGGTGGCTCTTCCATGAAATCGTCTCTATCTATGTAAAGCTCTCTGCTAAATGCTACTTGTCTTGTACCCATCTCTTCATTTTCAGGGTTATTCACCACGTCAAAATACTCAACCTTATCCTCCGGATAATTGTCAATTATAAGCTTTATAGGATCAATAACTGCCATTACTCTTGGCGCTTTGCCCTTAAGGTCTTCTCTTATACAATATTCTAACATTGCATAGTCCACAGAGCTGTTACTCTTTGATATACCACACAATTCTACAAACATTTTAAGAGACTCTGGTGTAAATCCTCTTCTTCTTAATGCTGATATTGTTACAAGTCTTGGATCATCCCATCCATCTACTATTCCATCATCTACAAGTTTCTTAATATATCTCTTACCTGTTACAACATTTGTAAGGTAAAGTTTTGCAAACTCAATCTGTCTTGGCTTTTCTTCAAACTCTGCTTCATTTACAACCCAGTCATATAAAGGTCTGTGATCCTCAAACTCAAGAGTACATATAGAATGTGTAATATGTTCAAGGGCATCCTCTATTGGATGAGCGAAGTCATACATAGGATAAATGCACCATTTATCCCCTGTTCTGTGATGTGTCATGTGCGCTACTCTGTAAATAATTGGATCTCTCATATTTATATTAGGAGATGCCATATCTATCTTAGCTCTGAGAACTTTTGTACCGTCTTCGTACATGCCATTTTTCATGTTTTCAAATAGCTCTAAGTTTTCTTCTACACTTCTGTCCCTATATGGACTGTTTTTACCTGGCTCTGTAAGGGTTCCTCTGTATTCTCTTATTTCTTCCGGAGTTAAATCGCACACATATGCTTTGCCCTTCTTTATAAGCTTAACTGCTACTTCATACATTTCATCAAAATAATCTGATGCAAAAAATAATCTGTCTTCCCAGTCAGCTCCTAACCAAGATATATCTCTTTTAATTGCCTCAACGTACTCATCCTTTTCCTTTGTAGGATTGGTATCGTCAAAACGCATATTGAATTTTCCATTATATTTTTCAGCAAGTCCATAATTTAAAAGAATAGATTTTGCATGTCCAATATGTAAATATCCATTTGGCTCTGGTGGGAATCGGGTTTGTACGTGATCGAACCTTCCATTTTCTAGATCTTCATCAATAATAAGTTCTATAAAGTTCTTTGAGTCTTCCATTGTTAACTAATCTCCTATTCTTCCCATATCTTATAGTCATGCTTTGAACCATTTTTAACAGCGTATAACGCCTTGTCTGCTTTTTTAAGAATTACCGAAATATCATCATACTCCTTAACCACCCCGGATGCAATACCTATAGAACATGTAATTCTATTTTCATCACTTATTGATATCTTTCCGGTAATGGTTGATTCTATGGCTTTTACAAAACCTCTGTTATATCCGATATTTCTAAATATTTTATTGGCAATACTTTCTCCATAATTAACATTTTTATTCGGAATAATTATTATGAATTCGTCACCACCATATCTGACAACGATTCCGTCTTCTCCAACAATACTCTTAAGCATGGCTGAAAATGACACTAATACGGCATCTCCTGCATCATGTCCAAAATTATCGTTACAGAATTTGAAATTATCCAAATCCATATATAGTATGGTAAATAACTCCTCAGCCTTCTCCAAACGCTTGATTCGTTCAATCTCTTTATTTACCTTAACTACTAATCCATGTCTATTATCAATTCCTGTTAGAGTATCTGTAACAGAACTCTTTTCTAACTGTCTCTTTATCTGTTCTCTGTTAATAGCTTCAATAAGTTCTCTAAATGAGGTTCTTAAAATGTCTGCCTCGTCTTCATAAATCATTGTAAGATTCTCTGTGAAGTTGGCTCTCTTATTCTTAAATGCTATAAATATATCAGATACCTCTTCATTTTCGTAGAACGGTATTGCTAAAAGCGATGATAAATCATTTCTGTTAAATGCTGATATAAATTCTTCGTGGAATTTATATGATTTCTTAAGCCTTGATACCAATATTCTACGTTTATTTTTCTTAAAGAAATCCATTATGTACTGAAGCTGATACTGCTGAATGTCTATTGAGCTATCATAGTATTTTATTACAGGAATGCCATTTATCACACTAATGTAAAGCACCCTGTCTATATCAAATGTGTTCTTAATCATTTCCACTGCATTTGATATCATTTCGCTTTCTGAACCCGCAGGAATATTAATTGAATCAACCCAGGTTTCAAAGAAGTTGAGCATCTTATTCTTCTTTTCAACTTCTTTCTTCATGGCACTTCTAGCTGTCATGACATTAATTCTTTCCACCAATTCTTCTGTAAGAACAGTCTTGTATTTTTCCCTGTTAAATTCCTTATTAAATAACAGATTATCAATGTTGGCAGCATTTAAAAGCATTTTGTTCTGTCTACAGAACTCAGCTGATCTTATAATTATTTCCTCTTTCTTTATGGTTTCGCCCATAAGCTCGCATAAACGCACTTCTTCCTGTATAACCCTTGGAAGAATGTACAATTGCTTACTGTTAATCTCCTGCCATAATGCATCGGCATGGTCAAAGTATCTTCTAGCTACTTCATATCGTCCATCTTCCATGGCAATCATAGCACTAACTACATAGTAAAGATACATATCGTCTTCCCACATAGAATAATCCGGATTATCCGAACTAAGTAAGTGTTGCATAACCGTTGCCATATTATCGTAATACATCTTGGCATTATAAATCTGTTTCTTTTTAAGGTAGGCAAATATTGCTAATCCCAAAACCTTTGATTTATTACATACATTAAGTCTCTCTAACTTAAGCATATTCATCATTTTCAAAGTAAGATTTGCACATCCAATTGCCTCGTCATAATTTCCGGTTTGAATATCCAATGCAGTCATGTTATAAACTGCATCCAATACAATCCCCGGCACCTCTATCTTAATTCCCAAATCAATTGCTTTATGGAAATAGTCATATGCTAAATCATATTTTTCATTAACGATACAGTCATAGCCAATACCATTATCAATCTCGGCTTCCTCTAACTTCATATCGTTGCCCTTCATAATATCCAGACTCTTATTATAGAAATACAGTGTATCTCTAAAATCTCCATAGGCTGATGCTTGAGCACCACTTGACTGCCAGCCTCTTATCTGTAATTTAACATTATCCAGCTTCTCTGCTATTGCAAGACCTTCCTCGAAATTCTTTCTATTTTCTTCTCTTTCCTGTGTATCTGCAGATGCCAGATTAAATCCAAATAAATATGCATATGCCACATGCATTAGCTGTCCTTTATCTTTAGCCTTTTGGATTAATTCCTTTGGAATAGACATATTAGGATCCCAGAATAAAACATTCGGATTCTTAGAAAGATATTCCACAATCTCCATCATCTCAAGGCGGGTCCTGTCATGTTCCACAAACTCGTCTGGATGAGCATCAATTAAATCCAGACCGTTTTTTATCATCTTTCTTGCTATATAATGCTGTCCTGTGGTTGTATTAATAATAGCATTTATCACATAATACATATAAAGAATCTTGTTATTATTCTTTGTACATTCCAAATCATACATTTTCTTACATGACACAAATGCTTCTTTATCATGCTTTGTAAAGACCTCTATCATTGCCTTTATAAAATAAATTTGAGCTTCTTCTTCCTGTGTTGCCACAAGCTTACTATTGTCCAAGGTTCTTAACAGCTTGGTCATATAATAATTTCCCTGCTCGAAGGCAAGAACCATGCAAAGATCCCTCATGGTTTCTATATACTCTGCTACTGTTGTTCCCCCATCACTATCTTCTGTTTCCTCGACATTATAATTCTCAGAAACTCCATCATACTCAATAGTTATCTCAAGATTTCTAATTAAATCCATCAGTTTGCTCCACTCGCCTTGTCTATAGCTACTGATATTGTATGATTCATCGTAAGATCCTATAAAAGCAATATTTTTAATAGATCGGTTTCCTATTATATTTTCAATTATCTTAAGTGATGACAATTGCACCAAGTGAACATTGTCCAGAACCATAACCAGTTTATGTTCTCTGGAAATGTATTTTATAAAATTAATTATACTTTCAACTATACGTATCTTTTCGTATTCAACTTCCGGAGGAAGTACGTCCTCATATCTGTCAAACCATCCATTTTCCAAATAATGAACAAACAAATATGTAAGAGCTTTATAACCACCAGCTTTTTCAACAAATTCCTGGGCGGTCATTATTTTCTTATAATACTTATTGTATAATTCTCTTATAAATTCCATAAAAGGGCAGAAAGCATCCTGAATTTTATCCTTACTGTACTCATAGTACAACATATCACAATCAATATTCATTGCTGAGACAATATCGATAATCTCAGATTCATCAAGCTGTAATTCACTATAATGTCTAAAGAATAAAATGTAATCTGTATACTCCGATCTGCCTTTAGTTAAGAGATTGCCTATTGTATTTTTTATACTATTTTTAACCTCATTTTTCATATGCTTTTCCATCCTTCTTTGGTTGCACACTTGCTACACCTATATAATACCCCCATAATAATCATAAAAAATCATTTTAAGTATAACACAGTTCATAGAATATGAAAATATAATTTCTCCTTAGTAACTCCTGATATCATCCGTTCCATCATCTTCTAGCTTAGTTATACTCTTTATCTGAGCGTAATATCCAAAGTCATCTGATACTTTTACATACACCCTTTCTCCTACTTTATGTCCCAGTATTGCCTTGCCTATTGGAGAATCTATACTTATTCTTCCTTCAAGTGAATTACCTCTAATAGAAGTTACAAGCTTAATGGACATAATTTCTTTTGTATCCTCTAAAAATAATTCAACCTGAGTATAAAGGCCTACTTCATCCTCTGCAGTAGTGTCCTCTATAACCTGGGCATTATTAAGAATCCTCTCCAAATATCTGATTCTGCTTTCATTTCTATTCTTATCTCTTTTGGCTGCATAGTATTCAAAGTTCTCACTTAGATCTCCTTGTGCTCTTGCTTCCTTTACAGCTTCAATAGCTTCTTTGCGAACCACAAGTTTTCTGTATTCAATTTCCTCCTTGATTTTTTTTATGTCTTGTTCTGTCATCTTCTCTGCCATAAAAACCTCCTAATGCATTAAAACCCACCAGCAACTGGTGGGTTTTGATGTGTCATCATTACTATATTTTTTATTATACATCTATACTATAGTTTGGTGCTTCTTTTGTAATATGAATATCATGTGGATGACTTTCTTTTAAGGCTGCTGATGTAATCTTTACAAATTTAGCAGTTGTCTTAAGTGTTTCTATATCTTTTGCTCCACAATATCCCATTCCTGCGCGGATACCTCCAACTAACTGGAATACTGTATCCTCAACTGAACCCTTGTATGCAACTCTTCCTTCAACTCCTTCAGGAACGAGTTTCTTAGCGCCTTCCTGGAAGTATCTGTCTTTACTACCATTTTCCATAGCTGCAATTGAGCCCATGCCTCTATATACCTTGTATTTTCTACCCTGATATAATTCAAATGTTCCAGGTGCTTCGTCGCATCCGGCAAACATGCTACCCATCATACAAACATTTGCTCCAGCTGCAATAGCTTTAGCCATGTCTCCTGAGAATTTGATACCACCATCAGCAATGATTGGTACTCCATACTCTTTTGCTGCATTGTAGCAATCCATAATAGCTGTTATCTGAGGTACACCTATACCTGCAACAACTCTTGTTGTACATATTGAACCAGGTCCGATACCAACTTTTACACAATCAGCTCCAGCTTCAATAAGAGCTTTTGTAGCTTCTGCTGTTGCCACGTTACCTGCAATTACCTGAAGATCAGGATATTTCTCTTTAATTGCTCTTAATGCTGTAAATATATTCTTTGAATGACCATGAGCTGAATCAATAACAATAACATCAACCTTGGCTTTAACCAAAGCATCAACTCTTTCAATCATATTTCCTGTAATACCAACTGCTGCTCCACAGAGAAGTCTTCCCTGAGAATCCTTTGCAGAAAGTGGATATTTAATCTGTTTCTCAATATCTTTGATTGTGATAAGACCTGATAACTTGTACTCATCATTTACGATTGGAAGCTTTTCTTTTCTAGCTTTAGCAAGAATCTGTTTAGCCTCTTCTAAAGTGATTCCTTCTTTAGCTGTTACAAGACCTTCGCTGGTCATACACTCAGAAATCTTTTTTGAATAATCCTTTTCAAACTTGAGATCACGGTTAGTAATAATACCAACAAGTGTCTTATCTTCTTTAACGATTGGAACACCAGATATTCTGAACTTAGCCATAAGTTCATCTGCATCCCTTAATGTATGTTCAGGTGATAAATAAAATGGGTCCGTGATAACTCCGTTTTCAGATCTTTTTACCTTGTCTACCTCGTCAGCCTGCTGTTCTATTGACATGTTCTTATGAATAATTCCAATACCGCCCTGTCTAGCCATAGCAATTGCCATTCTGTGCTCTGTAACTGTATCCATACCTGCACTCATCATAGGTATGTTAAGTTTGATAGTTTTAGTAAGATTAGTTGAAAGATCCACCATATTAGGTGTCACCTCTGAATACTGAGGTACTAAAAGCACGTCATCAAATGTTATTCCTTCACCAATAATCTGTCCCATTTTATGTTCATCCTCGCTTTCTAAAAATTTAAAAATGATTGTAACAAATTTGACTATGTATGTCAAACCAACATTTCCCTTATTTTATTACTTATATTTGTATAAAATTACTATTAAGTATTTTTAGATACGAACACGATTAGGTGCTGTATATTTAAACTGTTTTAGAATATCATCATTAGGTTCAATTATAACCTTAGCATACTGTCCTTCTCCCTTATAGAAAATGACGTATTTATTATCTTCATCACTTCGGCTAGAATAATCCACAACATAGTAATCAAGATTCTCAAACGAATCTAATTCAGGATCCCCTTCCTTTGCCATGAACTCAACTTTTCCTACATTTACTGTAGCACATCTTTTTCTTTTACTCTGTCCCATTATCTTATCAATTCTAAGTTCATCCTGTAAAAACTTGTATTCATATTCAACATTTGTTCTTTTAAATACAACCACTGCTAACCACACCATAAGTGCAAATACTACTACTGAGCCAAAAATAAAAAAAGGTGCGAATTTTGCGATTAAAAGTGAAACAATAAATGGAACTACTACGCATCCAAGTATTGCAAGTGTTCTAAACACGATATCGCTAAAAATTCTATTCCTTTTTACCAGCCATTCATGATATATAGAATTCATTTAAAACCTCCATTAAACTTTATTCAAAATTATAGATTTTTTTTTGGTAAATAACAACCCCAATTCCCCAATAAATTAAAGGAATTCTTCCATAACGCTATTACTTACATCCAAACCTTTATCTGTTAAAGCAAAGTTTCCATCGATTGTTGTATGTAATAGTCCCATATTCAAATATTTATTCAAAATATCCCCGTATTTATTTTCCATATCTTCATTAAAACGTGCCTTAAACTCTTTAGGACTAACACCCTTGATTAACCTTAATCCCAGAATCATGTACTCCGACATGCAATCTTCAATATCTAATATCTCTTGGGTTATACGAATCTTTTCAGGACTGCCCATTGCATCTATATACTCCTTTAAATTATCCGTATTTTTATATCTTATATTATCCACCAAAGAGGCAGCAGCAATTCCAAATCCATAGTAATTATTGCCTTTCCAATATTTCAGATTATGGCGGCTCTCCTTATTCTCCTTAGCATAATTAGATATCTCATATCTGTTGTAGCCTAAAGTGCTAAGGTATTCTTTTGTAAAATGATACATTTCCCTGTCTATATCCTCATTAGGAAGGCTGTCTTTAAACTTTCCTTCCGGACCATACATTTCATAAAAAGGTGTCCCCTCTTCAATTATCAGGCTATACACTGATATGTGATTAGGATTTAAATCCCCAACTTTTTTTAAAGACTCCTTGAAGGAATCCATGGTTTGATGTGGAATTCCGGATATTAAATCTATATTTATATTATCGAAATATCTTGTGGCTATATTGTAACTATCTAAGAAATCTTTAAATGTATGTATTCTTCCTAAAGACTTTAATTCACTGTCAATACAGGATTGAAGTCCCATGCTTATTCTATTAATACCTGTATCGTGATAGATTTTAAGAGCATTTTCACTAATCGTTTTAGGATTGGTTTCAATAGTTATCTCGCTGTCCTTTAAAAATCTATTGCCTAATTTTATCCTTAAGCAATCCACTACTTTTGCAATGTATTCAGGTGGTATAGAACTTGGCGTTCCTCCACCTATAAAAACAGAATCTACGTCCTGATTAATGTCCGTAGATTCTATTTCATTCACCATCGAATTAATATAATTTTCTATTGTTTCTTTACTGTTTGTTCCGGAAATAAAATCACAGTAAAGACATTTTTTAACACAAAACGGTATATGTAGGTATATTCCTGCTGTCATTATTCCTCGTCTAATTTGAGAACGCTCATAAATGCCTGCTGTGGTATTACCACATTTCCTACCTGACGCATTCTCTTCTTTCCTTCCTTTTGCTTTTCCAAAAGTTTTTTCTTACGGGTAATGTCACCACCGTAACATTTAGCAAGTACGTCTTTTCTCATAGCTTTTACAGTTTCTCTTGCTATTACTTTACCACCAATGGCCGCCTGAATAGGAATTTCAAAGAGCTGTCTTGGAATTTCCTTCTTTAATTTCTCACACATTTTTCTACCACGCTCGTAGGCGGTATCCGCATGTACAATAAAAGAAAGAGCATCCACTGTTTCCCTGTTGATTAAAATGTCTAACTTAACAAGATTTGATTTTACATATCCTTTTAAATCATAATCAAAGGAAGCATATCCTCTTGATCTTGATTTAAGAGCATCAAAGAAGTCGTAAATAATCTCGTTTAAAGGAAGATCGTATCTTATAAGGGCTCTTGTTTCTTCAATATAATCCATATCCACATATACTCCACGTCTTTCCTGACAAAGTTCCATAATTGGTCCAATGAACTCTGTGGTAACCATAATCTCAGCCTTTACAATAGGCTCTTCCATGTAGTCTATTAAAGATGGGTCTGGAAGATTTGATGGATTGGTTAGTTCTATCATCTCGCCATTAGTTTTATATACCTTATAAACAACTCCGGGAGCTGTGGTTATAAGGTCCAAATTATATTCTCTTTCCAATCTTTCCTGGATAATATCCAAATGTAACAGACCTAAGAATCCGCATCTAAAACCAAATCCCAAGGCTGCAGATGTCTCTGGCTCATAATTTAAGCTGGCATCATTTAACTGAAGCTTTTCTAAAGCATCCCTAAGTTCCGGATACTTAGCACCATCCACCGGATACATTCCACAATATACCATGGACTGAACTTTCTTATATCCGGGAAGGGGTTCGTCACATGGTCTGTCCGCATCAGTTATAGTATCACCTACTCTGGTATCAGACACATTTTTAATACTGGCTGTTAAATATCCTACCATTCCAGCGGATAACTCATCACATGGTATGTATTTTCCTGCACCAAAATATCCTACCTCTATTACCTGCTGCTTTGCCCCTGTTGCCATCATAAGTACATTTGTACCTGCTTTAACGGTTCCATCCATTACTCTGAAAAATACTATAACGCCTTTATATGCATCATAAATGCTATCAAATATAAGAGCCTTAAATGGGGCATTTTTATCCCCTTTTGGCTCAGGTATCTTAGTTACTACCTGTTCTAAGACTTCTTCAATATTTATGCCGTTTTTAGCCGATATAAGGGGTGAACCTTCGGCCTCAATACCGACAACATCCTCTATCTCCTCTATTACCCTTTCAGGGTCTGCGCTTGGTAAATCAATTTTATTAATAACTGGAAGCACATCCAAATCATGATCCAATGCTAAATATACATTTGCAAGAGTTTGTGCCTCTACACCCTGAGACGCATCCACTACTAAGATTGCTCCATCGCAGGCCGCCAAACTTCTTGATACTTCATAGTTAAAATCCACATGTCCTGGAGTATCTATAAGATTGAATACGTATTCTTCTCCGTTTTTAGCCTTATAGACTGTTCTAACAGCCTGAGACTTTATAGTTATACCTCTTTCTCTTTCAAGATCCATGTTGTCTAATACTTGATCTTGCATCTCTCTATCAGTAAGAAGTCCTGTCTTCTCAATGATTCTGTCTGCAAGGGTAGACTTTCCATGATCAATGTGAGCTATTATACAAAAATTTCTGATATGCTTCTGATCTACCATGTTTCCTCCGTTTTATCCATGTATAATTTCTATTCTTTTATTCGGAAATAAATGCTACGTATCCCTTCTTTGCCTCGTAAACATCTGCTTTGCTTACTGCTTCATGAGGGGCATGCATACTAAGTACTGCAACACCACTATCCACAACATCCATTCCATATAAAGCCATTATATAAGCGATGGTTCCACCACCACCCTGGTCTACTTTTCCCAGTTCTGAACTTTGATATGCCACATCATATTTCTCAAATATACGTCTTACTTCTCCTAAGTACTCAGCGTTTGCATCATTAGAACCGGATTTACCTCTAGAACCGGTGTATTTATTAATAACAAGACCTTTTCCAAAGAATGAAGCATTTCTCTTTTCAAATACTTCAGCATACAATGGGTCAAAGGCTGCATTTACATCTGATGAAAGCATCTTAGAATTAGCAAGGACTCTTCTAAGAACAAGATCTGAACCCTGTCCCATTCTATCTAATAACTCACAGAGAACATTTTCAAAGAATCTAGAGCGCATTCCCGTGGCACCTACGCTACCAATCTCTTCCTTATCCACTAAAAGAAGACAGGCGGTTCTCTTAACTTCGTCTTTTTCTAACATTGCAGCCAAAGATGTATATGCACATACTTTATCATCATGACCGTATGCAAGAATCATACTTGAATCAAGACCTGCGCTTCTGGCTCTTCCTGCAGGTACTACCTCTAACTCAGCAGACATAAAGTCTTTTTCTTCAAAATCATATTTATCTTTAATAAGCTTAAGAATATTTTTCTTAACAGCCTCTTTCTTCTCACCCTTAAGAGGCATATTACCTACCAGAATATCTAAATCTTCTCCCTCAACAACCTTGTTTCCTCTCTTCTCCAATTGATTTTGAGCAAGGTGAATGAGAATGTCAGATATAAATAATACCGGATCATTAGGGTCTTCCCCTACTTTCACATCAATCTTTGTTCCATCTGTCTTAACCACAACTCCATGGATAGCAAGAGGAATTGTTACCCACTGATATTTTTTTATTCCACCATAGTAATGGGTATCCAAATAAGCCAGGCCTGAATTCTCATATAATGGATTCTGTTTAATATCCAATCTAGGAGAATCAATATGGGCACCTAAAATGTTAAGACCTTTTTCGATAGACTCTGAGCCAATGTTAAACATAACAATGGATTTATCCATGTATTTATAATAAAGCTTATCTCCAGCCTGTACGCTTTCTTTATTATCAATCACCTTTTGTAAATCCTTATATCCAGCTTCTTCTGCCTGTCTTACACATTCTTTAACACATTCTCTTTCAGTTTTACACTGTGACAAAAATTCAATATACTCATTATTTAATTTATTAAGTTCTTCTAAATCTTCCTGGGAATAATTCTCCCAACAACTATTTTCAGCCATTTTAAATCTCCTTTTCTAATCTAATCCCTGTAAGTCAAAATCCGGCGTGTATTTTCTACCATGACTTTCTTTTGCCTGCATATATCCTAAATCTATTCCTAACTCTAACGCTTTATCCACTACGCTATTATACTCAAAGCTTGTGACGAGTCTGTTAATTTTACTAAAAGATTCTTTATCTCTTTCATTTAGCAAATCTGAATGCACTGGAGTATACTGACTCATTATGCTAATCAGATAACTATTTCTTTCCAAATTATCAGCCATCCATTGTAATATATTCATGGAATCTTTTCTTGAACCCGGCATTACAAGATGCCTTATAATGGTTCCGGATTTAAGCATTTTTTCATCTTCCCCTGCTTTTTCGTAAAACTTTGGTACACCTGTCTGTCTAATCATAAGCCTTGCAGCTTCACTTGCATATTTAAAATAATTTTTTGCCCCCAAATATCTAGAAGACAATTCACTGTCAAAATATTTTATATCAGTAAGGTAAATATCTACATATCCCTTTAATCTTTGTATGTTTTCTGCTGTCTCATATCCACCTGTATTATACACAATAGGAATATACAGTTTATTTTTTACAGTGTCAAGGCAACGAAGAATTGTAGGAACATACATGGAACCTGTTACCAGATTAATATTATTAGCTCCCATATCCTGTAATCTTAACATAATATCAGCTAACTTTTCTGTAGAAATATCTATACCAAAATTTTCTCTGGAAATTTTATAATTCTGGCAAAATATACATCCCAAACTACAACCTGAAAAAAATATTGTACCACTTCCATTTTTACCACTTATACAAGGCTCCTCCATGTAATGAAGTGCCGCCCTGGAAGCTTTTATATTTGTTGTACATTTGCAATATCCCATCTCTTCATATCGATTAATACCGCATTTTCTAGGACAAAGCTTGCATTCCTCATATTCTGTATATCTCATTTATACATCTCCATATAATACAAAAGTCGGCACGGATTACCGTGCCGACGTTACTTTTAATCTTAACTATGGAGCCACAGTAGTTGACTCTGCTGGTGTTGTCTCTGCCGGTGTTGTCTCTGCTGGCGTTGTCTCTGCTGGTGTTGTCTCTGCTGGTGTCGTTTCTGCCGGTGTTGTCTCTGGAGCAGTTGTTTCATCATATTGGGAATCATCGTCATTGATTTCCTCATATGTTGTTACTTCATTAGTTGTCTCATCGTAATATACTGTTGTTTCATGTGTAGTTTCTTCATAATATACAGTTGTTGATGTTTCCTCTTCTGTCTCTGGCTCAGTAGGACGATAGTATGTATCATCTCCATCTACTTCGGCTCTACATGTAACTGTACATGTACGTCCATTTTCATCAGTAACCATAAACATAAGATTTATAATACCACCCTTTGATGGATAGTATGAAACTGTATCACTAGCTTCTGAATGAGTCTCATTATACAAGGTTACTTCATTAATGTAATTACCTGATAAATCATTTACATCAGCAACAAGTTTCCATGTATTCGTCTCACTACCTGTTACTGTTCCCTTAAATGTAATTCTGTCTCCAGCTTCAAGTTTTATTGTGTCAGCTGATGCACTTGCTGCTGAACCTGATTCATAGGTTACATTTGCAGATGTGCTGTCTCCTGAACTTGTAGAAATCGTAACTGCAAATCCAAAGTCTCCCAAAGTCTTGAATTCGTTAAACTCTTCCATAGACTCTTCTGCTTCAGATAACACATAAGATTCATCAAGTTCTCCAAAAGTCTTGCAGAAAAATGCGTATGAATTCTCATTTGTTCCAAGGGAAGTTGTAAGGTTATCCTCAGCTGCCGGATCAAACACGTAATAATCCCCATATATGCTAACTACAACATATCCATGAGAAATACTATATCCATCCACATAACTATCAGCATCTATGTAATATGCCTGTAATCCGATTCTACGAAGGGCAAGAGCAAATACTGATGCTATATCCTTGGTATCACCAGATTTATTAGTTATAGCCTGATTGCCTCTATACATGAGTTCCATATCAAAATATGACGAATACTCATATTTCGAACAGAAACTATATACACTATCCTCATCTATAAATGATGTATCTGCTACATCATATGTATACATAAGGTAATCATAAATATTTCTTACCTTTTCGTATGTTGTCATTTCGTCTTTTACAGTCACATCAAGAACACCCTGAACTGCATTATCCACTTCTGTATAATTAGTTAACATAGGCTCTAATGCTGCGTTATTAAGAACTTGTTTTGTTTCTTCAGTAACATTTGCATCAGTATAAGGACTTGTGAAAAATCCTTCTCCCTCTTCTGTCTTAGCAGCTTTATTATTAGTTGCCGCTGTTGTCTTGTGGAATACACTGTATGCAACAGTTCCGTAGAATATTGTAAATCCCATAATAATAACACCGGCTATTGCCATTGCTCTATTAATTATGGCGTCTTTGGACAATTTTTTCTTAGGACCTTTTTCCTTTATCTCATATGGTTCGTCATCAAACTCCTCATAATCATCATCCATTTCATCGTCATAGAAACCATCTATATCTATTCCGTCATCTTCCGGATCTAAGAATTCAATATCCTCAAATTTATCTTCGTAATCATCATCGAATCCATCATCGAATTCGTTGAAATCATCTCTATATTTCATATCTTTTCCTTTTTTACAAATCTAATAAAGTTAATAGTAATTTACAACAATGTGTATTTTATTATATTTTACTTATATATTCAAGATATTTAAAAGGGAAATTTTTTATTTATCCAATTCATGTATAAACAAACCACTTCTAAGCTTAGGTTCAAACCATGTTGATTTAGGAGGCATAAGTCTTTTGGCATCTGCTACTCCAAATAATTCCTGAATAGTAGTTGCATACATAGAGAATGCAACGCCTTTAGTTTTATCTGCTCTTACCTTTAATTCCTCAAGTCCTTTGATACCTCCGACGAATTCTATTCTCTTGTCTGTTCGCGGATCTTCAATTCCTAACATTGGACCTAATACATTATCCTGAAGTATAGATACATCCAAGCCCTTTACAACATCTTCACTTAAAAGATTATCACTAGCTTTTACACTGTACCATTTTCCATTTAAATACATTCCAAATTCTGCCTTTTCACATGGTGCATAGGCTTTTTCGCCTTTTTCTTCAACACTAAAATCCTTAGAGAGTTTTTGAAGAAATTCATCATCAGTCATTCCATTAAGATCATGAACAACTCTGTTATAAGGCATAATCATAAGTTCCTGTTCCTGAAAAAGTACTGATAAGAAATAATTAAACTCCTCGCTGCCATTATAATCTTTATTCTCATCTCTTCTTTTCAAGCCTACCTTAACTGCTGAAGCTGCTCTATGATGTCCGTCTGCAATATAAATATCATTAATTTTATCAAATTCATCTTCTATTACTTTTATATCTTCATCTTTATCAATAACAAAACCTCTGTGTTTTATACCATCTTCTGCAGTAAAGTCAAATATAGGCTCTTCGTTCTTTGCCTTTTCTATTACTTTAGAAATGATTTTGTTTTCTCTATATGCCAGGAAAATAGGCCCTGTCTGAGCATTTACTGTATCAACGTGATGAATTCTATCCTGTTCCTTATCTTCTCTGGTATTCTCGTGTTTCTTTATAACACCATTTACATAATCGTCAATTGAAGCACATGCTACAATACCAGTCTGGGTTCTACCATCCATTGTCAATTCATAGATATAATAACATTTCTTAGGATCTGTCTTATATACTCCCTTAGCCTTGTCTGCTTCTAATAATTCCTTTGCCTTGGCATAAACCTGTTCATCATAAATATTCATAGAATCATCAAACTGTGTCTCTGCTCTATCTATTCTTAAAAATGTATACTCCTTACCTTTGACTGCTTCTACAGCCTCAGCTCTGTCATAAACATCATAGGGAAGAGCTGCTACCTGACTTGCAAGTTCTTTTACAGGTCTAAGTCCATTGAACGCCTTTATAGTTGCCATTTTGTCCTCCTAAACAAAAGGCTGAACCTTAACGATTTATATATTATCATTAGGATTCAGCCTTATTATGTCATTTAATAATTTTCAAATTATTTTATAACTCTTACTTTGATAATTCCTTCAACTGCTTCAATTTCTTTAACAACTGCATCTGAAACAGTTCCGTCAAGATCAAGTACCATGTATGCATACTCTCCCTTTGACTTATCTGCAACTTCTGCTATATTGATATTTTCCTTAGCAAATACAGATGTTACTGAGCTAACCATGTTTGGAATATTCTTATGCATAATTGTTACTCTTGCTGTTGTATTGCAAACACCCATATCACAGTTTGGATAGTTTACTGAATTCTTAATATTTCCATTTTCAAGGAAATCTTTAATCTCATTTACAGCCATTATTGCACAGTTTTCTTCAGACTCTTCTGTTGAAGCTCCGATATGTGTTGTAACAAAGGCACCTTCCATTGATGAAGATAATGGATTAGCAAAATCTGTCATGTAATGTCTTACCTTACCATCTTTTATAGCCTTAGCAACTGCCTCTTCATCTACAAGAATATCTCTTGCATAGTTAAGAATGATAACTCCATCTTTCATAAGAGCGATAGCATCTTCGTTAATCATTCCCTTTGTGCTATCTAATGCTGGAACATGAATTGTAATAAAGTCACACTCTCTGTAAATATCATTTACATCAGAAATGTGTTTTACATTTCTTGAAAGGTTCCATGCACTGTTTACTGAGATATATGGATCATATCCATATACTTCCATTCCAAGGTGTGTAGCTGTATTAGCAACTTTGATACCAATAGCACCAAGTCCGATAACACCAAGTTTCTTTCCTGCTAATTCTGTACCTGCAAAATTCTTCTTTGCCTTCTCTGCAGTTTTAGCAATATTTTCATCATCTTTGTTCTCTTTAACCCATGCATTACTTCCAACGATATCTCTTGAAGCAAGTAACATTGCAGCTAAAACAAGCTCCTTAACACCATTAGCATTAGCTCCTGGTGTATTGAAAACTACAATACCTTTATCTGCACATTTATCAAGTGGAATGTTGTTAACTCCTGCACCTGCTCTGGCAACTGCCTTTAAAGATTCTGGGAGATCAAGCTCATGCATTGATGCAGATCTTACAAGTACAGCGTCTGCGCTATTATAATCATCAACTATCTCATAATCACTTGTAAAAAGATCAAGTCCTTTATTTGAGATAGGGTTTAAACAATTAATCTTACTCATTTTAATATTCCTTTCCTATAAGTTGCTATATTATGAATTCTCTTCTTCGAATTTCTTCATGAATTCAACTAATTTCTGAACACCTTCAATTGGCATAGCATTATAAATACTTGCTCTCATACCACCAACTGTTCTATGTCCTTTAAGATTAACTAATCCTGCTGCTTTTGCTTCAGCAACAAATTTTGCATCAAGATCCTTATCACCTGTTACAAATGGAACATTCATAAGTGAACGGTCTTCTTTAACAACTGTTCCCTTGAATAATTTGCTTGAATCAAGGAAATCATAAAGAACTTTTGCCTTAGCTTCATTCTTTTCTTTCATTGCCTGAAGTCCACCCTGTGCTTTAATCCATTTAAATACCTTACCACACATATAAATGTTGTAGCATGGAGGTGTATTGTACATAGATCCTTTATCAGCATGTGTCTTGTACTGTAACATTGTAGGAACATCAGCAAGTTCCTCTGTAGGAATAAGATCCTCTCTGATAATAGCAATAACTACACCAGCTGGTCCAACGTTCTTCTGAACACCACCATATATTACACCATACTTGCTTACATCAATTGGCTCTGAAAGGAAGCATGATGAAACATCTGAAATAAGAGTTTTGCCCTTTGTATTTGGTAATGTTTTATATTTTGTTCCATATATTGTATTGTTCTCGCAGATATATACGTAATCAGCATCGTCATCAATATCAAGATCAGAGCAATCCGGAATATAAGAATATGTCTTATCTTCTGAAGAAGCTACTACTTTAGCATTGATAAACTTCTTAGCTTCCTGATATGCTTTTTTAGCCCACTGTCCTGTAATAATATAATCAGCTACTCCATTCTTTGTTTTTGAAAAATTCATTGGAATCATAGCAAACTGTGTAGATGCTCCACCCTGAAGGAATAATACCTTGTAATTATCAGGAATTCCCATTAAATCTCTAAGGTCTGCCTCAGCATCATCTATGATCTGCTGAAAATCTGCAGATCTGTGGCTCATCTCCATAACAGACATTCCACATTCCTTATAATCAAGCATCTCTTCTGCTGCTTCTTTTAAAACCTCTTCTGGTAATACAGCTGGTCCAGCTGAAAAATTATAAACTCTGCTCACTTTTTAGTCCTCTTTTCTTATTTTTTCAAAATCGCTATTAACGATTCTACAACCTGCTTAATTAAGCGTCAAGTCCCTTTGCTGCAAGATCCTCCTGAGAAAATGCTTCTGCAATAGGTGCTCCTGGAGCTACCATTGGGAATACCATATCATCTTCATCGATTCTACAATCAATAACTACAGGTCCATCTGCTTCAATAGCTTCTTTAAGTACTTTATCTACATCTTCGTATTTATCAAGTAAGATTCCCTTAGCTCCAAGGCCTTCAGCAACCTTAACAAAATCAACTTTATCATCAATAGTTGTATTCGAGAATCTCTTACCATAGAAAAGATTCTGCCACTGTCTAACCATTCCTAGAACTGAATTGTTAAGAACAAGCTCAATAACTTTTACATTATATCTTGATGCTGTAGCAATTTCGTTTAAATTCATTCTAAAGCATCCGTCACCGGCAACATTTACAACAATCTTATCCGGATGAGATATTTTTGTTCCAATAGCTGCTCCAAGTCCATATCCCATTGTTCCAGCTCCACCTGATGTAATTAGCTGTCTTGGTCTTGAATACTTGTAGAACTGAGCTGCCCACATCTGATTCTGACCAACCTCTGTTGTGATAATAGCGTCTCCATTTGTTATCTCATATAATCTCTGCATAACATATGGTCCGTTAAGCTGGTTCTTTGTATATGTAAGTGGATATTTATTAGAAAGCTCTTCTACATGCTCAATCCACTCTTTTCTTTCAACTCTTGTAATCTTAGAGTTTAATAACTTAAGAACTTCTTTAACATCTCCAATTACACTGGCATTTGTTTTAATATTCTTGTTAATCTCTGCTGGATCTACATCTATATGAAGAACCTTTGCATGACTGGCAAACTTCTTTGCATTTCCAATAACTCTGTCTGAGAATCTTGCACCTATTGCAATAAGAAGGTCACATTCATTTGCTGCAAAGTTAGATGCTTTTGTTCCGTGCATTCCAATCATTCCTGTATATAATGGATTTGTTCCATCAAATGCACCCTTACCCATAAGAGAATCGCACACTGGAGCATTTACCTTTTCCACGAATTCTTTAAGCTCATCCGATGCACCTGAAAGTACACATCCACCACCAACATAGATAAATGGTTTCTTTGACTTATTAATAAGTTTTACAGCTGCCTCAATATCTTTTCCTTCAATCTTATCTGTAGATCTCTCTATTTTTTTAGGAGCCTGATATGTGTAATCTGTTTTGTTTGCTGTAGCATCCTTTGTAATATCAACTAATACAGGACCTGGTCTTCCTGACTGTGCTACATAAAATGCTTTTCTAAGTGTATCCGCAAGGCTTTCCACGTCTCTTACCATGAAATTGTGTTTTGTAATTGGCATTGTAACACCAACTATATCAACCTCCTGGAATGAATCTTTACCAAGAGCTGCCTTAGCTACATTTGCTGTGATTGCTACCACTGGAATAGAATCCATATAAGCTGTTGCAATACCTGTTACAAGGTTTGTAGCACCTGGACCTGATGTTGCCATACACACACCAACTTTTCCAGTTGAACGAGCATATCCATCTGCAGCATGAGCTGCACCCTGTTCATGAGATGTAAGATAATGTTTGATTTCATCTGAATGTTTGTATAATTCATCATATACATTAAGAATAGTTCCACCTGGATAACCAAATACAGTATCAACACCCTGTTCTTTTAAACATTCGATTACTATCTCTGAGCCTGTTAATAACATATTGTTCCCTCTTTTCTATTGCTTCTTTTATATTAATTTAATTATTAACTTTAATTACTGTTCCCCTGCTTTTTTTAGAATTGCACCTGTGTTTGCTGAAGTTACAAGAGATGCGTATCTAGCAAGATATCCTGTTTTAACCTTAGGTTCCTTTGGCTGCCATTTTGCTTTTCTAGCTGCCAATTCTTCGTCTGTAAGGTCTACATTTATTGTATTAGCATTGATATCAATCTTAATGATATCTCCTTCTTCTATAAGTCCAATTGGTCCACCAACTGCTGCTTCCGGAGAAACATGTCCAATTGATGCTCCTCTTGATGCTCCTGAGAATCTACCATCTGTAATAAGAGCTACGCTTGAACCAAGTCCCATACCTGCAATAGCAGATGTTGGATTAAGCATTTCTCTCATACCAGGGCCACCCTTTGGTCCCTCGTATCTGATAACTACTACATCACCGGCTACAATCTTTCCGCCTCTGATGGCTGCAATTGCATCTTCTTCACAATCAAATACTCTTGCTGGTCCTTCGTGCTTTAACATCTCTGGAACTACAGCTGAACGCTTAACTACACAACTATCTGGAGCTATATTTCCACGTAATACTGCGATTCCACCCTTTTCTGTATATGGATTATCAATAGGTCTGATAATCTCTGGGTTCTTGTTAATTGAATTCTCAATATTTTCACCAACTGTCTTACCTGTTGCTGTTATAAGGTCAAGGTGAAGAAGATTCTTTTTACTTAACTCTTTCATAACTGCATAGATACCACCTGCTTCATTGAGTTCTTCAATGTAAGCATGTCCTGCTGGTGCAAGATGACAAAGGTTAGGTGTTCTATCACTTATCTCATTTGCCATATCAAGATTTATCTCAACTCCAGCTTCATGTGCAATAGCCGGAATATGAAGCATTGTATTTGTTGAACATCCAAGAGCCATATCTACTGCCAAAGCATTTTCAAAGGCCTCATATGTAAGGATATCTCTTGGTCTTATGTTCTTCTCTAAAAGTTCCATAACCTTCATACCTGCATGTTTTGCAAGTTTGATTCTTTCTGAATAAACAGCTGGAATGGTACCATTTCCTTTAAGACCCATACCAATTGCCTCTGTTAAACAGTTCATGGAATTAGCTGTGTACATACCTGAACATGAACCACAGGTTGGACATGCATGTGCAACAAAGTCATCTACATCTTCTTCTGTCATCTTACCTGCTGCATATGAACCAACTGCCTCAAACATACTTGAAAGGGATGTCTTTGAACCCTTTACATGTCCTGCAAGCATTGGACCACCGCTGACAAATACTGTTGGTAAATTAAGTCTTGCTGCTGCCATAAGAAGTCCTGGAACATTCTTATCACAGTTTGGAACCATAACAAGGGCATCAAAAGCATGTGCTAATGCCATACATTCTGTAGAATCTGCAATCAAATCTCTTGTTACAAGAGAATATTTCATTCCCACATGTCCCATGGCAATACCATCACATACTGCAATTGCCGGGAATACTATAGGTGTTCCTCCTGCCATTGCTACACCAAGCTTAACTGCTTCTACTATCTTGTCTATATTCATATGTCCCGGTACGATTTCATTATATGAACTTACGATACCTACCAATGGTTTTTCTAATTCTTCTTTTGTTAATCCTAACGCATTAAACAACGAACGCTGTGGCGCTGTTGCAATACCTTTTTTTACACTATCACTCTTCATAAACACGACCTACACTTTCTTATTTTGATATTATTAGATTCTTTCACAGACTGCATCACCCATGGCTTTACATCCCACCTGAGTCATACCCTCTGACATAATATCAATTGTTCTGATGCCATCACTTAGCACCTGTTTTACTGCTCTCTCAATATCATCTGCTTCTTTATCCAAATCAAATGAATATCTTAACATCATGGCTGCCGAAAGAATTGTTGCAAGTGGATTAGCAATATCTTTGCCGGCAATATCCGGAGCTGCACCATGACTTGGCTCATATAAGCCCATTTTATTATATCCAAGGCTAGCTGATGGAAGCATTCCAATGGAACCTGTAATCATACTTGCCTCATCTGATAATATATCACCAAATGTATTCTCTGTAACTATAACATCAAACTGTGCCGGATCTTTTACAAGCTGCATTGCACAGTTATCAACTAACATATTACTTACTTTAACTTCAGGATAATCCTTAGCAACATCAGCTACTACTTTCTGCCATAATCTTGATGAATCCAAAACATTTGCCTTATCAACACTAATAAGATTCTTGTTTCTCTTCATAGCTGTTTCAAATCCTGTAATAACGATTCTTCTAATCTCATCCTCGCTATATACCAATGTATCTGTTGCTACAAGTTTACCATCTATTTCTTCTGTCTTCTTATCTCCAAAATAAAGACCACCTGTAAGCTCTCTGACTATAATCATGTCAAATCCTGCTTCAGCTATCTCTTCTTTTAATGGACATGCTTTATATAATTCTTTATATAAATATGCTGGTCTTAAGTTGGCATATAGTCCTAAGGACTTTCGTATCTTTAAAAGACCTGCTTCCGGTCTAAGCGATGGTTCAAGTTCATACCACTTGTCTTTTCCAACGATACCGCCAACGGCTCCCAGTAAAACAGCGTCACTTTTTTTACAAACCTCAATAGCTTCATCTGTAAGGGGAACTCCATAAGTATCAATGGAAATACCGCCAATTAACACATCACTAAAGTTAAATGTGTGTCCATACTTCTGTCCAATTTTCTCTAGTACTTTTCTGGCTTCGCCTACGATTTCTGGACCAATTCCATCTCCAGACATCACTGCTACATTTAATTCCATGATATCCCTCTTTTCTTTTAATAAAACATTACAAGCTATTTTATAATATTTTTTTATATTTTTCAATAAAGTAAGCCCTAGCCATTTAAATTTTACTTCAAATAACCAGGGCATTATATATTTTATAACTGATTTCCTAAATTAATCATTTCAATTGCTGAACATGCCACATCATATCCTTTATTTCCGGCCTTTGTTCCAGCTCTCTCAATTGCCTGTTCAATATTATCTGTTGTAATAACTCCAAATAATGTTGGAACACCTGTTTCAAGGCTTACCTGAGCAATTCCTTTGCTTGTTTCATTACATACAAGATCATAATGACTTGTTGAGCCTTTAATTACAGCACCAAGACAAATAACAGCATCATATTTTCCTGATTCAGCCATTTTCTTTGCAACTAATGGGATTTCAAATGCTCCTGGAACCTTTGCAAGAGTAATGTCATCTGGGTTTACTCCATGTCTTACTAGTGCATCTTCTGCTCCATCTACAAGTCTTGATACAATAAAATCGTTAAATCTTGCGGCTACCATTCCGATTTTTGCGCCTTCTGCGTTTAATTTTCCTTCTAATACTTTCATTTTTATTTCTTTCCTTCCTTGTATTTTATTGATAATTGGTCATATGATCCATTTTTTCCTGTTTTGTTTTAAGATATTTTAAATCAAATTTGCTAGGTGCTATTTGAATTGGCACTCTTTCTTCAATACTTATTCCGTATCCTGAAAGTCCACTGATTTTCTTAGGATTATTTGTAAGAAGTCTTAGTTTCTTTGCTCCTAAATCATATAGAATCTGGGCTCCTATTCCATAATCTCTCATATCTGCCGGAAATCCCAACTTGATATTGGCTTCTACGGTATCATAACCCTCTTCCTGTAGCTTGTATGCTTTGATTTTATTAATAAGGCCGATTCCTCTTCCCTCCTGTCTCATGTAGAGAAGAATACCTCTGCCCTCTTTAGCAATGGCCTTCATTGCAGCAGCTAACTGTTCACCACAGTCACATCTTAATGAGCCAAATACGTCTCCTGTAAGGCACTCTGAATGAACTCTGCAAAGTACCGGATTTCCATCAGCCACATCTCCCATAGTAAGTGCAACATGATGTTCCCCATTTAATTTGTTGATATATCCATGAATCTTAAAATCACCGTATTTTGTTGGCATTTTAGCTTCAGCTTCCTTTGTTACAAGAAGTTCATTTCTAAGTCTATATTTTATCAAATCTGCTATGGTAATTACTGTTAACCCATGTTCTTTTGCAAATGGTAACAATTCTGAAGTTCTCATCATTGTTCCATCTTCTCTCATTATTTCACAGCAAAGTCCAACCGGCTCTAATCCTGCCAGCACCATAAGGTCTACAGTTGCTTCTGTATGACCTGCCCTCTTTAATACTCCACCTTTTCTTGCCTGAAGTGGAAACATATGTCCCGGTCTTCTGAAATCCTCAGGTTTTGCTCCCTCTTCAACGGTTTTCATAGCCGTATATGATCTTTCCTGGGCCGATATACCTGTAGTTGTATCTACATGGTCAATAGATACTGTAAATGCAGTAGAGTGATTATCCGTATTTACATCTACCATTTGCTTAAGATCTAACTTTTTACACCATTCTTCACTCATAGGCATGCATATAAGACCTTTGGCATAACTAGCCATAAAGTTAATATTTTCCTGAGTTGCATGTCTTGCAGAGCAAATAATGTCTCCTTCATTTTCTCTGTCAGGATCGTCTATTACCAAAATGTTTTTACCATCCTTTAAATCCTGTAAAGCTTCTTCTATTGTTCCAAATCCATTCATAGTGTCACCTCGTTTATATTAAAATCCATTTTCAATTAAGAAATCCATTGTTATGCCCTTATTTTCAGTTGAATTATTATCAAATTTTAAAAGGCTTTCTACATATTTACCAATGATATCACATTCAATATTAACTATATCTCCTGCTTTTTTATACTGCATTATAGTTTCACTTTGAGTGTGAGGAATTATAGATACCTTAAAACTTTTGTTATCCACATATGCCACGGTTAGACTTGTTCCATCGATGGCTACAGAACCTTTTTCCACAATATATTTTAAATATTCCGGCTCAATCTTAAGTGTATACCAAATAGCATTTTCATCTGTCCTTATTTCTATAATATCTGCTGTGGTATCAATGTGTCCTGATACTATATGTCCTCCCATTCTTCCAGAAGGTGTCATGGCTCTTTCCAAATTAACATAAGAACCCGACTTTAACATAGATAAAGAGCTTCTTTTAAAAGTTTCTGCCATTACATCTGCTTCAAAGCTGTTGTCATCCATATCCGTAACGGTAAGACATACCCCATTAACTGCAATGGAATCACCAATTATAGTACCTTTTAATACTTTATCTGCTTTTATACGAAGCTTTCCTGAATGTCCGCCAATGTATATCCTATCTACCTTTCCCATTTCTTCAACTATTCCAGTAAACAATCTATCACCGCCTTTACGGATTATTTTTACAAAACTCCTGTGATTAATACATCACCATTCATATCTATTATTTTAGTATTTTTTAATTCTATGGCATCTCTCATTAATTCAATACCACGACCTGCTACAGGGCTTTTAGCACAGCCCATTATTATTTTAGGAGCCACATAAGCATAAACACGATTTACTATTTTAGCATCTAAGGCCGAAGCTATAATTTCCCCACCGCCTTCAATTAACACGCTATCAATTTTCATATCATGAAGTTTTTTCATAAGTTCATAAATATCTACATGTCCATTTTTATCCGGCGATATAGGCATTATTGTTATTCCGGCTTTTTTTAGTTCTTCACTTTTATCACCTAAGGATTTAGGCAAACATGCAATAATTGTGGGTAACTCACTTGCAGTCTTAACAATGTTGCTTTTCATATCTATTTTCAAATGACTATCCATTATTATCCTTATCGGATTAACCGGATCCTCATCTAATCTACAATTTAACATAGGATTGTCAGCTTCTACTGTATTAATCCCTACTAATATGGCTTTATATTTCTTTCTTAGAAAATGTACATGCTTTCTGGATGTTTCATTGGAGACATATCTTGCATCTTTTGTACATGAACATATTTTTCCATCCAAAGTCATTGCATATTTTACCACAACAAAAGGTGTATCATTCGTTATGTAATGGTAAAATATTTCATTCATTTCAATACACTCTTTTTCAAGGATTCCCGTTTCTACCTGAATCCCATGTTCTCTAAGTATCGATACGCCTTTACCTGCCACCATCGGATTACTGTCTAAACTTCCTACATATACCTTTTTAATACCTTTTTCGATAATAATCTCCGTACAAGGTGGTGTTTTCCCATAATGACAGCAAGGCTCAAGTGTAACAAATAATTCCGCACCATTGGTATCTTCTTTACATCTTGTTAAAGCATTTCTTTCTGCATGATACTCTCCGTATCTTTCATGACATGCTTTTGCAATTATATTGCCATTTTTAACCACAACACATCCTACCAAAGGATTTGGAGATGTATGTCCAATTGCAGTTTTGGCCAATTCAATTGCCTTTTTCATATACAATTCTTTTTTTAAAATATCCATATAACCTCAAAAAAACCTGATAACAAAGTCATCAGGTTCTAAATTCATTATAAAATATTATATACAATGAAGTCATTCTCTCATCCAGACTTTACTGTCGGCTCCGGAATTTCACCAGATCGTGCTTTACGCTTGCGGGCTTTACCGCCGGTATGGAATTTCACCATGCCCCGAAGACTTATTATTTCAATAATAAAGGCTTCTGTTTATACAGAAGCCTTGTAAACATTTTATTTATTCAGCTAATTATCTGAATGCTAACTTTCTTACACAAACAACTGCGCCTGCTAATGCGATAATTCCAACTGCAAGAGCTGCTGCTGTCTCACCAGTCTTTGGTGATGTTGTAGATGTGTTAACTCCTGATGTTGTTCCTGTTGTTACAGCTGTTGCTGTTACATCATCAACAACAAGAATTGGTGAAAGACCAGTTAAAGTAACTGTTGTTGAACCATTTGAATAAGTTCCTGTCTTTGTCTCATTTGTTCCAGATGCCATTGTATGACCTACAACTGCTTTTGTTGTTATAGGTGTATTTGTAAATGTTAATGTAATTGAACTTAAAGTAATCACTTCACCTGTTGCATTATCAACTGCATATATATCAGCCTGAGCTACATCTTTTCCACCAACAACAGGTTTAATTCCTTTATACTGTTCAGCTGTAATATTCTTTACATGAAGTGTAAAACCACCAACTACTTTTCCGCTTGCATCTAATGCTGTTATTGCATTCTCATCAACTTTTAAAAGTGCTACTGTACCATTGTCACCTGTTACTGTGCTAGCACTCTCATCATAAACTACAGATACATCTGATGATGTTGATGCATTAGTATCTGTTGTTGGGCTTTCTGCACCAAACGCTGTGCATACGCTCATCATTGTTAATGCTGCAACTGTGACTACTGCTGCTAATTTTTTCTTAAACATATTAAATCTCCTTCCAGTTCGGTTAATTCAACTCCGCTCACTGCTGTTTTAGTCATAAAAAATATATCATATTATTTATTTCGTGTCAACTTCCGAATAAAATATTTCTACAATTAAATCTTGAAGATATTCATCATCAACATTAAACTCTTCATACCTTTCACCTTGCACGGTTTCACCTTCAAGACTTCTTATATTATTCATATCAAATTTGTAATCTTTTGCAATAGAAGCTAAATATGCCGCCTGATCCACTGTTAAGTTTGTGCACATATACGAACTTAAGGCATTGTATAAATCATAAATCAAAGTAAGATTTCCACCCTTTATTTTCGTTTTAGCTGTTTCCACAAAGGACTTTATATATATCTTCTGTCTTTCAAGTCTTCTTCTGGCACCTTCATAGGTTTTTGTTCTTTCTTGAACAAAATCATATGCCATATTTCCAACAAGGTTTACCGTAGCACCCTCATATAACTGGCTATTCTTTTCTGTTAAATCTTCGTTACAAGTTACTGTAACTCCACCTACTGAGTCATTTATAACCGGAATAGACTCTAACTTTAAGGAAACGTATCCATTAATTGGGATTCCATAGAACAACTGAGATATTGCATTCATCTGATGTTCCGCACTTTCCACGTCATTTCTTCCATATGCATGTTGAAGTGCTAACTGTCCTCTTCTAGTTTCCACATACGATCCACCATAATCATATACTACCAAATCTATCATAGTGTCTCTGTTAATGGCTATTACGTTCATTTCCTTAGTCTTAGGATTGAGAGTAATTAAAAAGTTTGCATCTGACTGACCCATAGTTATTGCACTGTCATCATCTACAGATTTCTTATCAATACCCATTACATAAAATGTAAGTATTTCATCATTATACTCATATATTTTTCCTTTATGGGTTATCCAATTATCCTTCATCTTTATTCCATCAGATTCGTCAACGGAATTATCTGATTGAATGTTGGCAGTTTTTCCCTTGGATCTTTCATAAAGACCTGCCTTTCCCTTACCAATCATAACAGCAATGACAATAGCTGAGGCTACAACCAAGCTAGCTATTACACCTAGTATAATGAGAAGAACTTTCCACCACTTTAGTTTCTTTTTATGATGCCTGTGCTTATGATGACCACTACTACTGTGGTGAGCGTTGCTCTTATGACTACCACTATGACTCCTATGATGTCCACTTTTACTATAATGACGATGGTGATGATGCTCTTCATCTGCTACCTTTTGCAAATCGATAATTTCAAAATCGTCATTTCCATCCTTCGATTCAGCCTGAACCTCTAAAGTTTCTTTACTTATTTCCTCAAGAGTTTCATCACTATTTTCCTGATTACCCATTATTTAATCTCCTAATTAAAAAGAGCCACATTCGAGGCTCTTTTATTCACTTGAATATTTAATTAACTAACACACCTTGAACAAGATATCTTTGATTTTTAGACATTCCTTCACATGTAGACAATGTTATTATCTTAGATGTCGCTCCGTCGATGTCTATCCCTTCCCTTACATGACCTGTCTGATGAGCTGTTGCAAGTGCTTCATTAACATAGTAGATAAATGATTCATCTGTACTTATATCATAGCCATTTAACAAATGTATGCTACTAAAGGTATATGCGGCAAATATCTCGTATACATATGTCTTCGCTTCAGTATATACATATATGTATCTGTGACTATCAAAAAAACTCTGATCTTCAAAATTATGTAGTGTTTTGAACATGGTTCCATCCGACATATCATGTCCATATATTACAGTATTTTTATCAGTAAAATCCTTTGAGTTTTGAAGTTCCGTGTATAAACATCCCGGATATCCATAACTTCCATCTAAATTATGCATTAAATAGAAAAAATCATCTGTTGGATTCTGAACTATAGGATAATCTACATTTGTCTCCGGTATATTTATCCAAGCATATATATCAGCATTCTGTGTTGTCCTAAGATTCTCAAAATCTAAGTTCTTCTCAGGTATATTATACTTTTCTTCATCTTCAGTTTTAGGAGTAGTAGTTTCATCTACATCGTTAACACTACTTTGTAACTCTGTCATATTCTTTTTGGCTTCTTTTCTATTGCCATACTTCATTCCTAATTCAAAAGTGCAATACCCAAATATAGCAACAAATACAATTAGCAAAATTGAATAAACTACTATTTTAAATTTAAATTGTGTTTTTTCCTTATCCCTCTCAGTTCTATTCTCTCTCATAAATGGCCACCTGCTAGATTATAAGAATCACTCCACTCCATCCGATTCTTTTTCAATATCTACTATTGCTGATTTTTGCATTGGTATTCTGCAATTCTTATTATTACCAAATTCAACTATAACCGTATCATCTTGTATTGCAATTACTGTTCCATAAAATCCACTGGTAGTAAGTACGCTATCTCCTGTTTCAAGCTGACTTAACATCTGTTCCATTTCTTTTTGCTGTTTCTTTTGAGGCTTTATCGCAAAAAGATAAAGAACTCCTCCAAGTGCAATAACATAAATAAGCATTGTTACTATCATACTTGGCTGGCCTGAACTTGCTAATATTGTATTTATCATAATTCCTCCACGTTATTCATCGTCTGTAACTTTTTAATTTTATATTCCTTGTATCTGCCTTGCTCTATTGCCTGGCGAATTTCATCCATCATTATATTATAAAAGTATAAATTGTGCAACACACACAAACGCATGCCTAGCATCTCCTTAGCCTTTAACAAATGTCTTACATAGGCTCTGGAATAATTGCGACATGTTGGGCAATTACAGCCTTCTTCAATAGGTCTGGAATCTAATTCATATTTTTTATTAAAGAGATTTATCTTTCCATGATTGGTATAGACATTACCATGCCTTCCATTTCTGCTTGGATATACGCAGTCAAAAAAATCTACTCCTCTATCCACAGCCTCCAGGATATTAGCCGGTGTTCCAACTCCCATTAAATAAGTTGGTTTATTTTGTGGCAAATATGGTACAACATTATCTAAGGTCTCATACATATCCTCTGTTTTTTCGCCTACCGCTAAACCTCCTACAGCATATCCATCCAAATCCATTTCAGCAATCTGCTGGGCATGTTCTATACGAATATCTTTATTTATTCCACCCTGATTAATACCAAATAACAATTGATGTTTATTTATAGTATCCTCAAGGCTATTAAGTCTTTCCATTTCATCCTTACATCTTTTAAGCCATCTGGTAGTTCTTTCCACTGATTCTCTCATGTATCTTTCATCTGAAAGACTAGGCGGACATTCATCAAAGGCCATGGCTATTGTTGAAGCAAGATTTGATTGAATCTGAATACTTTCTTCAGGTCCCATAAATATTTTTCTTCCATCAATGTGAGAATTAAAATAGACGCCTTCTTCTTTAATCTTTCTCATTTTTGCCAGGGAGAATACCTGAAATCCACCTGAGTCCGTAAGAATAGGTTTATCCCAATTCATAAACTTATGTAGGCCTCCAAGTTCTTTTACAATTTTATCTCCCGGTCTTAAATGTAAATGGTATGTATTGGAAAGTTCCACCTGGGTATGGATTTCTTGTAAATCCGTTGTGGCAACTGCACCTTTGATAGCTGCAATAGTTCCCACATTCATAAATACCGGGGTTTCTATGGTGCCATGTACTGTTTTTAATCTGGCACGTTTTGCCTTTCCGTCTGTTTTTAATACTTCGTAATCACTCATATATACTACTGTTCTTCTTTCATATCTTCCTCTTTTGTTATAGCAATAAAGAGTTCATCTAACTGTTTAGAATCTACAACATTTGGTGCATCTGTTAATAAGCAAGAGGCATCCTTTACCTTAGGGAATGCAATTACATCCCTGATAGAATCTTCTTTTGTCATATGCATTATAAGTCTGTCCAAACCAAAAGCAAGACCTGCATGAGGTGGCACACCGTATTTAAATGCATCAAGAAGGAATCCAAACTTGTCGTAAGCCTCTTCATCTGTAAATCCTAATGCTCTAAACATCATTTCCTGAATATCATCCTGATGAATTCTCACTGAACCTCCACCAAGCTCAGTACCGTTAAGAACGATATCATAAGCCTTTGCTCTACATCTTCCCGGATTTGATTCAACGTATTGTACATCCTCATCCATAGGCATTGTAAATGGATGATGCATTGCTACATATCTATCCTCTTCGTCTGAATATTCGAATAATGGAAACTCTGTAATCCAAAGGAAATTATATTGGTCTTTATCAAGTAGACCTAACTGTGAAGCCATTTCACATCTCAACGCTCCTAACACTGAGTATACAATCTTATCTCTATCTGCTGCAAAGAGAAGAAGGTCTCCTGTAGTTGCTTCCATTTTTTCGATAATGGCATTCATTTCCTCTTCCTTCATAAACTTGGAAAATGAAGACTTAATGCTTCCATCTGATTTAAGCTGGATATATGCCAGTCCTTTTGCTCCGTATCCTTTTGCAAAATCAACAAGGGCATCAATTTTCTTTCTTGCCATGTCTCCCTGGCCATTTATATTGATACCTCTTACTGAACCACCATTAGCAATGGCTCCTGAAAATACTGAGAACTCACAATCCTTTACCACATCTGAGATATCCTTTAATTCAAAGCCAAATCTTGTATCAGGCTTATCTGAGCCGAATCTGTCCATAGCTTCCTGCCATGTCATTCTCTTAAATGGCACCTGAATATCTACACCTAAACAATCCTTCCACAATCTCTGAAGTAATCTTTCATTAACATCTATAACATCATCTACATCTACAAATGAAAGCTCCATATCTATCTGGGTAAACTCAGGCTGTCTGTCTGCTCTTAAATCCTCATCTCTAAAGCATCTGGCAATCTGCATATATCTATCATATCCAGAACACATAAGAAGCTGTTTAAATAACTGTGGAGACTGAGGTAATGCATAAAAATTACCTGGGTGAACTCTACTTGGCACAAGATAATCTCTTGCTCCTTCTGGTGTAGACTTTGTAAGCATTGGTGTTTCAATCTCTAAAAATCCTTCTTCAGCTAAGAATCCACGTACAAGATTTGTAACTTTACTTCTCATCATGAGATTCTTCTGAATATGAGGTCTTCTAAGATCTAAATATCTATATTTTAATCTAACTTCATCTCTTACATTAACTTCATCAAGGATCTGGAATGGTGGAGTCAAGGATTCTGAAAGAATTCTAAGGCTTTCAGCTCTTACCTCAATGGTACCCGTTGCAAGGTTCTCATTAATAGCTCCGCCTCTTTTGTCAATCTTACCAACAACAGCAATAACATATTCACTTTTAATAGTCTCCGCCTTGGCAAATGCTTCTGCGCCACAATCATTCTCATCAAATACTATCTGTAATATTCCACTTCTGTCTCTTAAATCTACAAATATAAGACTTCCAAGATTTCTTTTTTTCGCAGCCCAGCCCATTACTGTAACTGTTTCTCCAATATTTTTTTCTGAAACTTCCGTACATCTATGACTTCTGTGAAGTCCCTTCATTGACTCTGCCATTTTTAATGTATCCTTTCTACTTGTTTAACTTAAATAATCTGCTATCTCATCAAGTTTAACTTCTTTAGTTTCTCCATTTTCCATATTCTTAACATTAGCACATCCTGCCTGCAATTCATTATCTCCAACTATTACAGTATACTGTGCCCCTATTTTATTAGCATATTTCATCTGAGCTTTAACACTTCTGTCCATATAATCCGTTTCCACAACTACTCCTTTTTGACGAAGTTCATTTACTATTGTATAAGCTCTAGCTCTTGCCTCTTTACCAAGAATACCTACATATAGCTTAGGCTTCTCCTCTGATGGAAGTTCTACTCCTTCTTTTTCAAGGAAATATATAATTCTTTCAATTCCCATACCAAATCCAGCCGAAGGAATATCATGCTTTTCATCTATTTCTTTTATCAATCCATCATATCTTCCGCCTCCACATAATGTGAAACCTTCCGAATCAACGAATTCAAAAACTGTCTTTGTATAATAATCAAGGCCTCTTACTATTCCTGTGTCAACTTCAAAAGGAATATTTAATTCTGTAAGCATGCTCTTTAATTCTTCAAAATGTTGTTTACATTCATCATCTAAGTAATCAATGGTTCTTGGTGCATTTTCAATAACACCTTTACCTGCATCCACTTTACAATCAAGAACTCTAAGTGGATTTTTCTCCATTCTCTCTTTACATGTCTCACATAATTCTCCTTCGTGAGATTTAAGATATGCATAAAGAGCTTTGTTATATTCTTTTCTACAATTAGCACATCCAATAGAATTGATGTGAAGTTTTGTATCTTTAAGCCCTAAGTTTTTTATAATAGTTGAAATCAAGGAAATCAGTTCTACCTCTACCATAGGGCTGGACGAACCTACCATTTCAACACCAAACTGGTGATGCTGTCTTAATCTTCCACTTTGTGGTTTCTCATATCTGAAAGCTGGTGTTACATAAAATAATTTTACCGGCTGTGGTTCCGCATACATATTATGTTCGAGATAGGCTCTAATGGCTCCGGCTGTTCCCTCTGGTTTAAGAGTAATACTTCTATTTCCCTTATCATCAAAGGTATACATTTCTTTTTGAACCACATCTGTTGTTTCTCCTACGCCTCTCTGAAATAGAACTGTGTGCTCAAATACAGGAGTTATAATTTCTTTAATATTATAATTCTTGGCAGCCTCCCTGCAGATTTTTTCTATAACTGTACGTTTGTACATGGTATCTCCATACCAGTCCTGAGTTCCTCTTGGTGCCTGTGTAATCATTTCTACTCTTCCTTTCCTGTGATTTCTTTAATATCCACTGTATTAATAATATCTAAAAATTTTAGAAATATTTCCATATCAAAATTCTTTACTTCATCAATCATAAGCTTTACTGCCGTATTCGGATCAAAAGCTTTTCTATAAGTTCTATCAGAAGTTAGGGCAGCAAAAGTATCGCTAACTCTAATTATTCTTGCCGATAAGGGAATCTCTTCTCCTCTTAGGTTATTCGGATAACCGCTTCCATCGTAATTCTCGTGATGATGTAAAACCGCCTTGCAAATATCCTCTGAAAAACCCACGTCCTGTAGTATATCATATCCCACCTTTGAATGCGACCTTATGAATCTCATTTTTTCTACATTCAGTTTATTATGATTTTTTCCGTATATTGAAAAATATACCGGGATTTTTCCAATATCGTGAACCAAACCTGTTATGGCAATGTCATTACAAAACTTTTCATCCATTCCCATTTTTTTGGCAATTAATCTGGAAATATTACTAACAACAATGCTATGTTCAATTAGCTCAGGCATTTCATTCATTTCTGAGATATTTTCTACAGCATACTGTACTACATCAAATTTATCTGCATCTATCATATTCTTTGCTCCATATATTCTCTCTTACGAGCAATCATCTCATCAATTCTTTCAATATATATATCAACATTTTTCACATTGATGATTCTTTCAATCTGTGTTTCGTTGTTTACTTTTTTAACCATTTTAGTTGAGGCTCCGGCACCTGCAGCTATAATATCTTGTTTTTCTTCCATTATCAGTATATTATACAGTCCTTCTTTGCCTACTGTAGCATATCCTGTATTTTCAAGATTACCCTGCATGTTTTTTTGTCTGTATAAATAATAAGGCTTCATTCCCAAGTCATTTGCACAATCCTCTGTAATTCTTATAAACTCTTCGCTATTGCTAAAAGCATAATCCTTATATTTATCCTTAAACATATTTAATCTGGCCGCTCTTTTTAAAGCCAGAGAATGAACAGTTAAACTGTCTGGTTTTAATTTACGTACCTTTTCCATATTTCTAATAATATCTTCTTTATTTTCATCAGGAAGTCCTAATATAAAATCCATATTGATATTATCAAATCCTACTTCTCTTGCCAATTCATAAGCTTCATAAAATTGTTCCGTAGTATGATGTCTTCCAATTATCTTTAAAGTTTCATCCTTTAAAGTCTGAGGATTAATGGAAATCCTTGATACCCCATACTTCTTTAGAACTTCTAACTTTTCTCTGGTTATAGAGTCCGGTCTTCCTGCTTCAACACAATATTCTCTTAATGTGCTGGTATCATATTTTGAATCCAAATATTTTAAAATTCTCTCTAACTGAAAAGCCGAGATGGATGTTGGAGTTCCACCGCCAATATATATACTGCTTATTCTTTTATTCGGATACATGGTAAATATATAATCCAGTTCTTTACATAAAGCGGTAATATAGTCATCAGCTTTCTTTTCGTAAAGTGCTATTGGATACGATGTAAAGGAACAATATAAACAGGTGCTGGGACAAAAAGGAATTCCAATATAAATACTATATTCATCTTCACAGTTAAACTTGTTAAAAACTTCTATTTCATGGGTGGAAATATCTATGCATTTATCTGTCTTTATATCTGATAAGTAATATTCCTTCCTCATATGGGACTTAACTTCATCCTTTGTCATCCCTGATTCTAGTAGACTTGTAGTAATCTTTGCCGGACGAATTCCTGACAAAGTACCCCAAGGTAAAGTTATCTTTGAATAATCATGAAGTAAATCGTATAACTTTCTCTTCATGATATTTTTTGCTTCTTTTCTATCCGGTTGATTATTCTCATCTAATGGTATATCAAAACTTAGTTGTTTTTTATAGTTTTCTCTGTCACTAAGTGTAATTTCCATATTACCAAAATGAAAGCCACACTCAATAATAAGTCTGGCTTTCTCGTTCTCTTTATCTGTAACTGTCTCTTCTCCAGGATAAAAGGATCTTAGTATTCCCTGGATATCATATTCAAAATCAATCTGGTCTGTATACTTAATTAATAACATAAAACATCTTTTCCCTACCAATAGTGGTTTCATCTTCATGTCCAGGATATACCTTAACATCACTTTCCAATTTCAAAAGTCTCTCTGTTATAGAACGAATTATTGCTCCTTCGCTTCCTGTTGGAAAATCAGTTCTTCCATGAGAATAAGCAAATAGTGTATCTCCACTAAATAGCACCTTTTCATTTTCAATATAAAAACAACAGCTTCCTATGGTGTGTCCCGGAGTATATATAGTTTTAAACTTGATTCCATCTAATTCAAATTCTTCATTATCTCTAAGATAAACATCAGCCTTTATAGACATTGGCCCTTCAAACATACTGCTAAGGTTAATATCCGGTCTTTCAAGTACTTCTTTTTCATCCTTATATGCATATACCTTTACTCCAAATCTACTTTTTAGTTGATTAACTGCACCAATATGATCAAAATGACCGTGGGTTAAAAGTATGGCAACAGGCTTCATATGATAAGCTAACATTCTGTTTTCAATAACCTCTTCATCTCCACCCGGATCAACTATGATTACACCATCACTTAATTTATTCTTTATCAAATAGCAATTGGTTCTTATGGGTCCAACCACTAATCTCATTATATCTATATTCATTCATGCCTCTTCTAGTTTCTTTCAATATCTATAACACTTTCTACGTTTTGCATTACAGCTATAACTTTATTAAGTTCTTCAATATCCTTAACATCAAATGACATAGAAATAGTTGCCATTCCCTGCTTATTAGTTCTTACATTCATGGTTACAACGTCAATTTCCCTTTCAGTTGTAATCTTTGAAATATCTGCAAGAATACCTGTTCTGTTGTTAGCAAATATATTAATTTGAGCTCTGTATTTTTCCGTTGATTTATCTTCCGGCTTCTCCCACTCTGCCTCGATTACTCTCTGTCTTTCAAATTCTGGAAGGTTGAGAATATTCTCACAGTCTGTTCTATGGATGGATATTCCTCTGCCTCGTGTTACAAATCCTATTATTTCATCTCCCGGTACCGGATTACAGCACTTTGAAAATCTTACCGATAAATCATGGATACCCTTAACAGATATTCCTCCTTTAGATTTAGCAATTACCGGTTTGTGCTTTGCTTCACTAACTGCTTCAAGAATCTCCTCATCAGTAACTTCTTTTTCATGCTTCTTTTGGTATTCTTCAAGAAGTTTATTAATAACCTGTCCTTCTTTAAGTCCACCGTGTCCAATACTGGCAAGTACGGAATTCCAGTCTCTGAAGCCATATTTTCTCATAACTCCTTCTGTGAATTCTGTCTTCATAAGATCTGATGAATTAATACCCTTAGAACTGCAGTATTTTTCCAACATGGATTTGCCTTTTATTATATTGTCTTCTTTTAACTCTGATCTGAACCATTGATTAATCTTGTTTCGAGCCTGGGTACTCTTAACGATACCTAACCAATCTCTACTTGGTCCCTTAGAATTTTGAGAAGTAACTATCTCTATTCTGTCGCCATTTTTAATGGTGTAATCAATAGGAACCATCCTACCATTAGCTCTGGCACCTATCATTTTATTACCAACAGCACTATGAATTGCATATGCAAAATCTATAGGTGTTGATCCGTTTGGAAGATTCATTACATCTCCCCTTGGAGTAAAACAGAATACGTTTTCTGAGAAAAGGTTAAGGTCGCTTTTAATTAATGACATAAATTCCTTATTATCTGACATATCCTGCTGCCATTCAAGAATCTGTCTAAGCCAGCTCATCTTTTCTTCTTCTGTTTTCTTTCCATTAGCCCCTTCTTTGTATTTCCAATGGGCCGCAATACCGTATTCAGCTGTTCTATGCATGTCAAAAGTTCTTATCTGAATCTCAAATGGTAAACCAGATGGTCCAATAAGTGTTGTATGCAATGACTGATACATATTTGGTTTTGGCATTGCTATATAATCCTTGAATCTGCCTGGAATTGGTTTGTACATTTCATGAATGACGCCCAACGCTCCATAACAGTCTCTTACATTATCCACAATAATTCTTATGGCAAATAAATCATATATTTCATCAAAATCTTTATGTTTATTAACCATTTTCTTATATATACTAAATAAATGCTTAATTCGACCATTTATATCACATAATATCTTGGCTTCATCCATTTTTACACGGATTTCACCCATAATATCTTTAACAAAATTCTCTCTTCGTTCCTTTTTCTCTTCCACCTTCATGCTAAGTTCTTTGTAAACTTCCGGTTTAAGGTACATAAGGGATAAGTCGTCTAATTCAATTTTGATTTTGGATATACCAAGTCTTGATGCTATTGGAGAATATATCTCCATAGTTTCTCTGGATTTTTCTATCTGTTTTGGCGGAGACTGATATTGCATAGTTCTCATGTTATGAAGTCTGTCTGCCAATTTTATAATTATTACTCGAATATCCTTTGCCATAGCAAGGAACATTTTTCTTAAATTCTCAGCCTGGGTATCTACCTTATCATGAGCATAATTTAACTGAGTCAATTTGGTTACACCATCTACAAGCAAGGCAACTTCTTCCCCAAACTCACGTACTACATCCTCGTAACTCATGGCTGTGTCTTCTACAACATCATGAAGTAAACCTGCTGCAATTGTCTCTTTATCCATTTCAAGCTCAGCAAGTATAATAGCAACTGCTACTGGATGTATGATATATGGCTCTCCTGATTTTCTCTTTTGATCTTTATGTGCTTCGAACGCTGTATCATAGGCCTTCTGAATCAATGATATGTCCGTAGATGGGTGATATTGATATATCTTATTTATAAGTTCTTTGAATAATTCGTCTGGATCGTCAAATTCACTTTCTTCTTTGATTAAATGACCATCCTTCATAAGTTTTTCGGATTCTTTATTCTTACCGTCAATGTTTTCATCATTTTTTTTGATATTTACATCTTCATTCATTGAACTCACCTCTGTGCCTTTGTTTCATAGATATTACTTGATTATACTGATTTTTCCCCTAAAATGCAACGTCAGACCCTAGCAGATGATTGATAAACTGCTCCGCTGTTCTTCCTGATAGTCCTCCCATTCTCATTTCCCACTTGGTTGCTTCAATATATAATTTCTCTTCATCTATTTCTACATTGTTTCTTTCAGCTAATCTCTTCACTATGTTCTTGAATTCTTTCATATCCGGCGAACCATAATAAATCGACAAACCAAATCTTGCAAATAATGAAAGTTTTTCCTGAACCGTATCGTTTACATGTAGATCTCCATCAGAACCGGTGTTGTCACTGAATTTTTCTTTTACCAAATGTCTTCTGTTAGATGTTGCATATATCAAAACATTATCCGGTTTCTTTGCTAATCCACCCTCTATTATTGCCTTTAAATATTTATACTCAATCTCAAATTCTTCAAAGGACAAGTCGTCCATATATATGATGAATTTATAATGTCTATCCTTTATTCTCTCAATTAGTTCTGACAAAGCCCCAAACTGATGCTTGTATACTTCTATCATTCTAAGACCCTGGTCAAAATATTTATTTAAAATAGCCTTTATACTTGAAGACTTACCGGTTCCACTATCTCCAAACAGTAATACATTATTGGCCTTTTTACCATTTATAAAAGCTTCCGTATTGTCTATTAACTGTTTCTTTTGAAGTTCGTATCCCACCAAATCTTCTAACTGAATATGCTGAATACTTGTAATTGGAGTGATTTCAAATTCATTGTCATCATCTCCTGTCAATCTAAAGGCTTTATTTAAACCAAATTTTCCCACTCCATAGTGTCTGTAAAAGTCAGTTACATATTTAAAATAATCCGATACATCCTTAGAACCCTCTAATTCTCTTGTTAATCCAAGGATTCTATCTCTGATTCTTTTATTAAATACCTTACCGGTTCTTCCACCATTAGAATATTCCACTATCATAGCTATAGCATCTGTATCTAAGGTTTTATCCAATATTGTAAGGTCATATTCCATTAACTTTTTAAATATAATTAAATCGTGTACTGCAATGTGATTTATGGAACCCTCTCTTGCAGATTGAAACTCACAGGATGTGGAAAATGCATTTTCATTATAAGCAATCATAAATGCTAAAAATGAGTGGAATAAATTGCCCTCCAATCCATAGTTCTCAGAGACTTCTATTAAGCTGTTAACGCTTTCATATAAAAGGCTTATCTTATCCTCATCATTGTAGTACTCATCATCTACATGTTCTATAAGCCATCCAAAATCATCAAACAGTTCCTGATATATCATATTTCTATACAACATCATTTCATTTGTTTTGATTTTTTGCATATCTTGCCTCCGATTCCTTGTTTGTAAAATTTCCTCATTAAAAAGATTAATAATTACCAAATATTCTCATAGATACCGCTTCCTCCTTTATTCCCTTAAGGGCATTCAAGGTTGCCGGTTCTTTAAAATTACCTATGAATTCCACAAAGAATCTATATTCCCAACTTCTGTCCTTCATTGGTCTCGACTCTATCTTAGACATGTTAAGGTTATTAAAAATGAAGTGGGAAAGCATATTATATAAAGTTCCACTTTCATGCGGAATTGTAAAACATATGCTTACTTTCTTTGCGTCCTTTTTATATACCTTATCCTTTGCCACAATTATAAATCTTGTGGTATTCTCATTATTTCTATTGATATTTTCAGCTAATACTTTTAATCCATATATATCTGCTGCCATTGTGCTGGCTATTGCTGCATGGATATTTATATTTTCCTCTACAACCTTTTTAGCGGACATAGCTGTGTTTTCCTGGGCTATTCTCTTCCAATCCGGATGTTCATCAAGGAATTCTCTACACTGCATAATTCCCTGAGGATGAGAATATACCACATCTATGTTATTAATATCTGCATCCTTTGTACCAAGTAATGCGTGTCTTACCACTACATCTACCTCGTCCACCACGCAATTATCATACTCCACCAACAAATCATATACATCATTTACTATTCCTGCTGTAGTATTCTCTATTGGAAGTACTGCATAATCTGCACTTCCATCATTTACTGCCTTCATGGCATCATTAAATGTCTTTACATTAAAGTTGTCTACATCTTTTCCAAAATAGCTTATCATAGCCTGATAACTATAGGCTCCAGGTACCCCCTGATATACAACTCTGACATTTTCTTTATTCACATATTCTATAGGCTTAAATCCAGTATCTTCTGACATACCATGCTCTGTTAACAGTCCATACTGAAGTTTTCTGCTAAGAGACATTATCTGTGTAAATAATTCGTCCACGCCCTTGGAATTAAACTCTCCCTCTGCTAAGGAGGTTACTTTTTCAATCTTTTGCGCTTCTCTTTGTCTGTCTAATACGTTTTTTCCGTTCTCTATTTTAAATTCTGCAACATCTTTACAAAGGTCCATTCTCTTTTGAAATAGTTCCACTATGTTTTTATCAACTTCATCAATTTCTTCCCTGATTTTATTAAGATCTAAACTCATTTTTTCCTCGATTCACAGCCTATTAGCTTTTTTATTTTTCCAAGATATGACAAAGAACCATATATAAATATCACTCCATCCTCCCCTGCAATTGTAAATGCCTTGCTTATAGCCTCTTCCAATGTATGTGCATACTCTGCATTCTCATTGAATTTCAAAACATGACCAAGCAACTCTTTTCCATCTAAAGCCCTTGGATTATCTGGAGATGTGACTGTTATTATATAATCTGCAAGATTCCCGGTTAATTCTAGGACTTTATCATAGTCCTTATCCGATAATACTCCTATTATATAAACTATTTTTTTATTTGTAAAATATATTTCTATGGATTTCCTTATATCTAAAGCTGCTCCCGGATTGTGTCCGCCATCTATATACACTAAGGGATTAGTATTTATCTTCTCAAATCTCCCCTGCCATCTGGTTTTTTCTATTCCTTTATTCACCACTTTTTTAAGCTCTCCTATAGGAAGTTTTATAAGTACTTCCGCAGCTTCTATAGCAGTTATTACATTTTTAGGCTGAAAAGTTCCAAGCATGGAAGTGTTTAATGAATTATACTCTATACCTCTAAAAGAGGTATATTTTATTACAGTCTTTTCAACACCATATTCTGCCTGATACTTTCCTGTTTCTATTACGGAGGCATTTCTTTTTTTTGCCTCATTCTTTATTACTTCTTTTACCTCTATGGGATTCTCAGCACAGATAACCTTCGTATCATCCATTATTATACCGGCTTTACAGGCTGCTATTTCTTCCAGGGTATCTCCTAAAAACGCCATGTGGTCCATACTTACTGCTGTAATTATCTCAAGTTCCGGCTTATCCACCACATTGGTAGCATCATCTCTTCCACCCATACCGGTCTCTATTATGGAAATATCACATTTTTCCTTGTAAAAATACAAAAATGCCATGGCAGTTTCTATCTCAAATACCGTGGGACTCTCATATCCCTCCTGCAACATTTTCTCTACTGCTGTTGCCACTTCACTTACCAGTTGTGCGTATTTTTCTTTTGTTATGTTGCTGTCATTTATCCTAAATACCTCCAAAGGATCAAATACAGCGGGTGAATTGTATCTTCCCACTTTCATACCGGTTTCCATGAGAATGCTGGCCAGATATGCTGATACCGATCCTTTTCCATTGGTACCTGCAATGTGTACAATCTTTTGTTTATTTTGAACTCCGTTAAGTTTATCCATTAAAACCTTTATATTATCAATACCTAAAATACTTCCTTTTTTCGAGGCATTTTTTATATATTCTCTTGCTTCAGTATAATTCATAATCTCACCTTTATTTTTTAATTTCACATTCATTATAGCAGAATTATACATAGGTATCATATAATAAAAATAAATGAAACTTTTTTTACTTTTTAGCTATCTAATTAGTAAAAGCTTTTAAATAAATGTTCGAACAAAAATGAAAGGAGGAGATATATTTGGTCTTTCCCAAAACAAAAAATCATAATTCAAAAGAGAAAGCCGTTGAAAATATATTATACGAAAAATATAACAGTTATTATCGCATGGCAATGAGCTATGTTCATAACGAATCCGATGCAATGGATATAGTACAGGAAGGAGCATATAAAGCCATCAAAAACAGCAATTCCTTAAAAGAGCCTGCTTTTGCCGGAACTTGGATATATCGTATTATGTTAAACGAGGTATATCGTTTTCTGAAAAAAAATAAGGGCATCTCTTCTCTGGAAGAAGTGACGGAAATCAGTTATGAGGATAAATATGAAAATATAGATTTAAAACAGGCATTAGACAATATGTCAGTAAAAGATAAGGCAGTCATTGAATTAAAATATTTTGAAGATTTAAAACTCGAAGAAATTGCAGATATTTTAGAAGAAAATATAAGTACAGTAAAAAGCAGGTTATACAGAGGTCTTAAAAAACTTCGAATCCAACTGCAAGAAGATAATAAATAGAAAGGCGGTATCCTTTTATGGAAAAAAAAGATAGAGAAAAGATTGAATTTTTAAAAAAAGATTATAAAAATGTATGTATGAACCAGGAACAGATGTATCGTTTTAATGAATCTGTGGAAAGAGGAAAAAAAGAAAAAAAGATTATAAAATATTCTAACTTCTTTAGAGTTGCAGGTGCTGTAGCCGCAGTATTTCTTATAACTTCAATTCTGGCTAATACTTCAAAAAGCATATCATATGCCATGGAAAATATTCCTGTGTTAGGAAATGTATTCAAAGCCGTTACATTTAGAGAATATCATTATGAAGACGATAAACATATTGCTGATGTAAATGTTTCTAAATTAGAGGTTAATTCTGAGGGGAACAAACACCGAGAAATGGAAACTGTCGCAGATAAAGTTAACGCAGACCTGGACAAATACACCGAACAATATATCAGTCAGTTCAAGTCTGATATTAATAAGGACGGCTATCAGTCATTAAAGATATCTTCAGAGATTGTCTCTGAATCCGATCAATATTTTGTATTTAAACTTACTGCTATTCAAACAGAAGCAGACAGTCATGAGGTTTCTCGTTTCTATACAATTGATCTAAACTCAGGACAACAGATTGAATTGAAAGATCTTTTTAAAGATGGCAGTAACTACGTGGATATAATCAATAATAGTATCAAAAGCCAAATGCGAGAACAAATGAAGGCAGATGAAAATATTGATTATTGGTTGGACAGTGATGAATTGGAAGATAACGATTTTCAATCTATTACCACGGAAACAAATTTTTATGTAAATGAAAAAAATGAGGTCGTGATCTGCTTTGATGAAGGAGAAGTAGCTCCTATGCATATGGGCTCTGTAGAATTTGTAATTCCTTCTGACTTGATTAACGATATAAGAGTAAATTAAAATAATTAACATTTTCAATCAAAAAACACATAATTATCTAACTTGTTAAAAAACACGATATCCATTATACTATCTTGGATAAACATATATTAGGAGGATTTTTATGCGAAAGTTTTTTGAAAGATTTCTTATTCTTTCTTTGTCTGCAGCTATGACTCTCTCTTTGGTTTCGTGCTCTTCTAAAAACAGCTCTGCTCAAAAAGCCAAAGAAGCTAAAGATGTTAAGATTGTTGAAGATGAAGCCTTAGAAGGCACAAGAACACAAGCTGACTGGATTGACACAGCAGTTATCTACGAGGTTAACGTTAGACAGTACACCGAAGAAGGTACTTTTGACGCTTTTTCACAGCACCTTCAAAGACTGAAGGATATGGGAGTTAACACACTTTGGTTTATGCCTATTTATCCTATTGCTGAAGCTAACAGAAAGGGCACCCTAGGTTCATATTATTCAATCGCTGATTACACTTCTGTTAACAGCGAATTCGGTACTATCGAAGACTTTAAAGAGTTGGTTGATACTGCCCACGATATGGGATTTCACATTATTTTGGACTGGGTTGCTAACCACACCGGCTGGGATCATACCTGGATTACCGAGCATCCTGAATATTACCTTCATGACGAAGCCGGCAATATCATTTCTCCTTTAAACACGGATTGGTACGATGTTGCTCAACTTGATTATACCAACGAAGATATGCAGACTGCCATGATTGAGGCTATGAGCTATTGGGTAAAAGATATCGGCGTTGACGGATTTAGATGTGACTACGCCCAGGGTGTTCCTACTGCTTTCTGGGAAAAAGCAAGAACTGAGTTAGATAAGATAAAACCTGTTTACATGTTAGCTGAAGACGGAACCTGCAGTGAAACATTCCTTATGAATGCCTTTGATAGTGATTACAACTTTGATTTGTATTCAGCTCTTAAGTTCTCTGCAAAGACACCTAATACAGCTGATGATATTTTAAAACACATTACAGAAGATTTACCATATGGTTCATTTAGAATGAATTTTATTGACAACCACGACCAGAATTACTACAGCGATACCCTTGAGAATCGCTTCACAAAAGAAGCTCTCGGTGCTTTATACACAGTAGTCTTTACGGGATATGGCGTTCCACTTATTTATTCCGGAAATGAAGAATCTGCCGATACATTTGTAGAATTCTTTGAAAAGGATAATATAGAATTTGGCGATTATGAATATGAGGATCTTCTTACAGATCTCTGCCACATAAAGACTGAAAATGAACCACTTTACAACGGTATCTACGGTGGAAAAGTCAGGGAAATCGAAGATGATAATAAGAGTGTTATCGCTTATGAAAGAGTTAAAAATGGCAAGCAGATTACTGTAGTTGTAAACTTTAACTCCGAAGAATCTAAGGTTAATTATGAGCAAGAATTTACAGATGGAAATGTATTACTTCACGGAGATGGTGGCGGAGTAATTAGTAATGAACCTACAAAACTTAACAAAGATGATTTGAACACTTTAAAACCATTTGAATATTATATTATTCTTTCTGAATAAAACACATGGATTAAAATATCCCATAACAAAAGGTGCTGTATGAAACAGCACCTTTTATGTTTTATATTCTTATCTTTGTTCCCTTTCCGTCTCGTTTTACCGTCTTTAATTTTCTAAGCTCTACATCTTTTCCATGAACTTTTATTACCTTGTTGTCTCCTGCATCCAGAATATATACATTTTTAACATAATCATCATCTGCAAGTTTTATTGCTCTTACCCCTATTGCCGACTTCTTCTTTTCAGGAACTTCACTTAATTTGAATCTGATAAACATGCCGTTATTAGTTTGAATTACAACAACTCGTCCCTCATCTGGGGTTGCTGTTTTAACTGCGGCTGCATTTTCCTGGAATTCCATATCCATTACAGGAGCTTCCACCCCTTCTTCAAATCCTCCTGTTATAGCATAATCTCCCATATCTTCGTCGAATCCACCAGAGATAAACGGACTTATCATCTCTTCTTCAAAAACATCTTCTATATCAGCCGTTACCAATCCGTCTATCATTGTAACATCTGCTACCTTATCATCATCTGCTAACTTGGTTGCTTTAACAGTTCTCTTAGCTACATCAAATTCCGAAGCATCAACTATCTTCATCATTCCCTTTTCTGTAGTAAATGCTAATCTTGCACCTTTTATCTGATTAGCACTGGTAACAAGAATTATATTTTCATCCTTGCTATCGTAGTTACCAAGGTTATCAATCGGTGTACCCTTGTCTCTGAATCTTACAAAAGGTATATCTATTACCCTAACCTGGTGTAGGTTACCGTTGTCAGTGAAAATATTTACTTTATCCGTATTCATACATTTAAATACATACTTATTTTCACTATCTGCAGCTTCTTTATTTCTATCGTAAGCAGATGTATCAATAGTTTTGGCATAACCAAATCTATCCATTAAGAAAACAACTTCCTGCTCTACGAATTTAACTTCTTCTACAACGGCTTCTTTACCATCTTCAATAAGTGTACGTCTTGGAGTTGCATATTCTTTCTTGATACCAAGGAGCATTTTCTTAATATGCTTAGTCATGGCACGACGATTGTTAAGAAGTTCTTCATATTCTCCAATTTTTTCAACAATGCTGTCGTAGTCCTTTCTCAACTGAAGAATCTCCAAACCAATGAGCTTATACAATCGAAGTTCCATAATGGCATCAGCTTGTTTTTCAGTAAAGTTAAGATTGCCGGCGTATAGTTCAGACTCCTTAGATTTGAAAGTTATACCCGTTGTTTCTCCGGTCGTAAGGCATCTTTTGACATCCTTGATATTCTTAGAACCTCTGATAATTTCTATTATCAGATCAATAATATCACAGGCTCTTATGAGACCTTCCTTGATTTCTTTTTGTTCTAACTCTTTTTCTAAAAGCTTTTTGTATTTTCTAGTTTCTATTTCATATTGAAAATCTATACTGCTTTTTATGATGTCCTTTAATCCTAAGGTCTCCGGTTTACCATTGGCAATGGCAACCATATTAACTCCAAAGGTATCTTCTAATCTTGTCTTTTTATATAAGAGGTTTTCAAGCTTTTCTATATCCGCTCCCCTCTTTAATTCCAAGACAATTCTTATACCTTCCTTGGATGATTCATTGGAAATGTCTACAATATCCTGAGTTTTCTTGTCCTCTATTAAAGAAACTACATCAGATATAAATTTTCCTATATTGGCACCTACCATAGTATAAGGAATTTCCGTTATTACTAATCTATCTCTTTCCTTGGATTTTCCCTTTTCAAATACCACCTTGCCTCGGAGTTTTATTTTACCTGTTCCACTTTTATAAATATCTGTGAGTTCGCTTTTATTTATTACTATTCCACCTGTTGGAAAATCCGGTCCTGGCATTACACTCATAAGCTCTTCTGTGGTTACATCATTATTGTCTAAATATTTAACCTCAGCATCTATAACTTCACCTAAGTTATGAGTAGGAACATTGGTAGTCATACCAACTGCAATACCCTCAGCACCATTTACTAAGATATTAGGAATCTTAACCGGAAGGACTTCCGGTTCCTTTTCTATCTCTTCAAAATTTGGAACAAAGTCCACGACATCCTTATCCAAATCAGCCAAGTACACGTCTTGGGCGAATTTCATAAGTCTTGCCTCTGTATAACGCATTGCGGCAGCTCCATCACCTTCAATGGAACCAAAATTGCCGTGTCCATCTATTAATGGCATCTCTTTTTTGAATTCCTGAGACATTACTACTAATGCATCGTAAATAGATGCGTCTCCATGTGGATGATATTTACCCATGGCATCACCAACTATACGAGCTGATTTTCTATGGGCTTTATTATAATCAAGGTGTAACTGGTCCATGGCGTATAACACACGTCTTTGTACTGGCTTTAACCCATCTCTTACATCTGGAAGAGCTCTCTGACATATTACACTCATGGCGTAGTCAATGTAGGACTTTTCCATTACTTCTGAATATTCGGTTTTAATAATCTGTTCAGCCATTGTCTTCTCCTCCTATTAAGTATCTATCTCGGCCTCATGGGCATGATCGTGAATAAACTTTCTTCTAGGTGCAACGTCAGAACCCATAAGCATTCCAGTAATTTCCGATGCTAACATTGCATCTTCAATTTCCACCTGTTTAAGAATTCTAGTTTCAGGGTTAAGGGTTGTCTCCCAAAGCTGTTCTGCATCCATTTCACCAAGACCTTTGTATCTTTGAAGGGTAAAACCTGAATGATTCTTTCTGTATTTTTCTAAGGCTTTATCATCATATAGATACACGCCTTCTCCTTTTTTAGGAACCACCTTGTAAAGAGGTGGCATAGCAATATAGACATGTCCATCGTTTATAAGATCTGGCATGAATCTATAGAAAAATGTTAACAACAATGTATCAATATGGGCACCGTCAACGTCGGCATCTGTCATAATAATAATCTTGTTGTATCTTAACTTGCTAATATCAAAATCGTTACCATATCCTTCTGAAAATCCGCATCCAAAGGCATTTATCATAGTTTTTATTTCAGCATTGGCAAGAACCTTATCCATACTTGCTTTTTCAACATTTAAAATCTTACCTCTAATAGGCATAATAGCCTGAGTTTTTCTGTTTCTGGCCATTTTTGCCGAACCGCCGGCGGAATCTCCCTCTACAATAAACACTTCACATTCTTCGGCGTTTCTACTTTCACAGTTGGCTAATTTACCATTGCTATCAATAGAAAATTTCTGCTTAACAAGCATGTTTGTTTTAGCTTTTTCTTCTGCTTTTCTAATCTTTGCAGATTTTTCAGCACACTCTATAATCTTTTTAAGGGTATCTAAGTTTTTATCAAAATAAAGAACCGCTTCTTCGCCGGTTATCTCACTAACAACCTTTCCTGCATCAGGATTGTCAAGTTTTGTCTTGGTCTGACCTTCGAATCTTGGTTCCGGATGTTTAACTGCAATTACTGCCGTCATACCATTACGTACATCTGATCCGGTAAAATTATTATCCTTTTCCTTTAAAGTTCCAATCTCTCTGGCATACTGATTAATAATTTGAGTAAACTTTGTTTTAAACCCGGTAATGTGGGTTCCACCTTCCTGGGTATATATGTTGTTACAAAATCCCATGATATTTTCTTCGAATGCATCACAAAATTGGAAGGCAACCTCCACTTCGATACCCTCGATAGATCTTTTGAAATAAATAACGTCATGAAGACCTTCTTTACCGGAATTCATTTTTCTAACAAATTCCTTAATTCCGTCAGGCTCGTGAAAATCCACTGATTCCTCTTCTGCAAATCTTCTGTTTTCAAAATGAATTGTTAAATCAGGATTGAGATAAGCAGTTTCATGAAGTCTATTCTTTATAGACTCTGCTTTAAAATATGTTTTCTCAAATATTTCTCCATCAGGCTTGAATTGAACCATGGTTCCTGTATCATTTTTTCTACAGGTTTTCACCTCTGTAATAGGACACATTACCTTGCCCTGCTCATACTTTTGTTCATACACCTTTCCATCACTTTTAACCTCAACTGTAAGCCACTCACTAAGGGCATTAACAACTGAGGCACCAACACCATGAAGACCTCCGGATATTTTATATCCTCCATCTCCAAACTTACCTCCGGCGTGCAACATGGTAAAAACCATCTCTAATGCCGGAATTTTTGTTTTCTCATTAATTCCAATAGGAATACCTCTACCATTATCCTTAATAGTAGCTGTTCCATCCTTTTCCAAAATAACTGTAATTTCGCTACAGTAACCAGCCAAATGTTCATCAACTGAGTTATCTACAATCTCATATATAAGATGATTAAGACCTTTAGTACCAACACTTCCGATGTACATACCAGGTCTTTTTCTAACTGCTTCTAATCCTTCTAAAACAGAAATACTGTTAGCATCATATGTTTGTGTTACTTTTGAAGCCATAAAAACCTCCCTTATTTTTAAAATGCAGGCTTGAAGTATTCTCTTAGTAATTCCTCATGTCCTGCCAAATGTGAATAATCATTTATCATTTCTACTGTATAATTATCATGCGCCAGATTATAATTAACCTGGGTTATGGATGTATTCTCCATGGTCTTAGCTATAGCAAATCTCTTACCAAAGGGCATAGAAAGAAGCCCTGCCAGATAACATCTGATAGCGCCTCCGTGAGAAACTATAACTATCTGTTTATCTTTAGATGACTGTTTGCCACTATCTTTAGCTGCCTCTTCTATAATTTCCTTTACAATGTCATCTATTTTTTTATACATTCTTTCAAAGACTTCTTTTCCGTTTTCTCCACCTGGAATTCTAAGATCTGATAATCCTGCTTCCCTGGCAGAAAAATAATCAGCAAACCTAATCTTTAAAACATCATCTGATAATCCTGTCATATCTCCAAAATCCGTTTCTCTTAATTCTGGAAACTGTTGATTACCTCTCTCTTCAAAGCCTAACTCTTCTCTGATAATATCAGCTGTTTCTACAGCTCTTTTAAGGTTACTGCTATAAACTCTGTTAATTTCATAATTTTTAAGTCTTTGACCTACCAAATGAGCCTGCTGTCTTCCTTCTTTTGACAAGCTAACGTCTACGTTACAAAGCCCACTATCCTGCCGTCCATGTCTTATTAGGTATATCTTAACGTATTTCATAATCCTCACTTAATGTATCTAATCATCCCTGGTCCTAAAGTATCTGTTGGTCTGGAAATAAAATCAAATTTGTGATAAAAACCTTCTCGGCCCTTAGCACTCATAAGACACAACATAATCTCTGTATCCGGAAGCTTACTTTTCTTAACATACTCAATAAGCCTGGTTATGATTTTTCTTCCAATGCCATCTTTTTGATAATCCGGTCTTACAATCAAATCCTGAATGTAATCAATGACCACACCATCACCTACTATTCTGCCCATACCAACTGCTTTATCACCATCATAGGCACATACAGTAAATAAACATTTTTCCAAAGAAAGTCTGGCCTGTTCCCTGGATAATTCCTTCCAATTAACAGAAGCCCGAAGTTCTAAGTATGTATCAATATCAATAAAATTCTCTTTAAGTTCTATCATTGTATTTCCTCGTAAAGTCAACATATAAAATTGACACATAAAGCAGGCACTATTTCACCATAGTACCTGCTTTTTCTTTACTTTTTATGTAATTATATTATGCATTAACTCTTGGTTCTACTGTTGCTATGTCTACCAATGATAGGTTGTCATGCACATTACTTTCGAGACTTGTAAGTAAAGCATTAACTGTATCTAACGATGTGAAACAGTTAACTCCTGTCTCTATTGCTATTCTTCTAATTAAGAATCCGTCTCTGGTCTTATCTCTTCCCTGTGTAGGTGTATCTACAACTACATCTATCTTGTGTTCTAAGAGAAGATCGATAACTGTAGGTGATTCCTGGTTAAGTTTATTAACCTTAATTGCATCTACACCGTTCTCCTGAAGCACTTTTGCTGTACTTCTTGTTGCATAGATTTCATATCCAAGTTTTTCAAATCTCTTACCGATGGAGATTGCATCATGCTTATCTGCATCGTTTACTGTTATTATTATCTTCTTATGTTTTGGAAGGATAACTCCTGCACCTAAGAAGGCTTTATATAATGCTTCCTCAAATGTTTCTGCAATACCAAGACACTCTCCAGTTGATTTCATCTCTGGTCCAAGACTTATCTCAGCACCACGAATCTTTTCAAATGAGAATACCGGCATCTTAATAGCAACATAATCGGCATTCTTTTGTAATCCTGGTTCATAACCTAATTCTTTAATGTTATGTCCAATAATACATTTTGTAGCAAGCTTAACAATTGGAATTCCTGTTACCTTACTAATATATGGAACTGTACGACTTGAACGAGGATTAACCTCGATTACATATACTTCATTATGGTATTCAATAAACTGAATGTTAATCATACCCTTAACATGAAGTGCCATAGCAAGTCTCTTAGTATATTCTTCAATATCATCTATTGTCTTCTGTGGAAGATCCTGAGCTGGATATACAGAGATACTATCTCCTGAATGAACTCCGGCTCTTTCAATATGTTCCATGATACCTGGGATTAAAATGTTTTCGCCATCACAAATGGCATCTACTTCAATCTCACGTCCCATGAGATATTTATCAACGAGAATTGGATGTTCCTGTGTATATCTGTTGATGATATTCATGAACTCTTCAATCTCTTTATCATTTGTGGCAATCTGCATACCTTGTCCACCTAATACATAAGATGGTCTTACAAGTACCGGATAACCTAATTCATTGGCAACTTTTTTAGCTTCTTCTGCTGTAAATACAGTAGCACCTGCTGCTCTCTTTATTTCAGTCTTTTCAAGAATTTCATCAAATAACTCTCTATCTTCTGCAGCGTCTACATCTTCTGCCTTAGTTCCAAGAATTGGAACACCCATTTCCATAAGGTCTTTTGTAAGCTTAATCGCTGTCTGACCACCGAACTGAACTACTGCTCCGTCTGGTTTTTCAACATCTACGACATTTCTTACATCCTCTGGTGTAAGTGGCTCAAAATAAAGCTTGTCAGCTATATCAAAGTCAGTACTTACTGTTTCTGGGTTGTTATTTATGATAATTGTTTCATAGCCTTCTTCTTTAAATGCCCATGTAGAATGAACAGAACAGAAATCGAACTCGATACCCTGTCCAATTCTGATAGGACCAGATCCTAATACAAGAATCTTCTTTTCCGGCTTTGTTTCAATAACTTCGTTTTCTCCACCATATACTGAATAGTAGTATGGAGTGGTTGCCTCGAACTCTGCAGCACATGTATCAACCATCTTAAATGCTGCGACAATTCCATATTTCTTACGAAGGTCATAGATTTCTTTCTCTGTTTTACCAGCAAGTCTGGCAATAACCTTATCCGGGAACTCAATTCTCTTAGCATCTCTTAAGAGTTCTTCTGTAATGATACCTGTTCTAAGCTTTTCTTCCATCTCAGTAAGAATGGCAATTTTATCAATAAACCACTCATCAATCATAGTGATTTTATGAATGAGTTTGTAGCTGAATCTTCTTCTAAGTGCCTCTGCTATAACCCATATTCTTCTATCATCTACAATTTCCAACTGATCTACTAATTCATCGTCAGAAAGACCTGTGAAATCGTAATCTAAAAGACTTTCAACATGCTGCTCCAATGATCTAATTGCCTTCATTAAAGCACCTTCGAAATTATTACAGATACTCATTACCTCACCAGTTGCTTTCATCTGTGTTGTAAGAGTTCTCTTAGCTGTAATAAATTTATCAAACGGAAGTCTTGGAATCTTAACTACGCAGTAATCAAGAGTTGGCTCAAAACTTGCATATGTCTTACCTGTAATAGCATTTTTAATTTCATCAAGGGTGTATCCAAGAGCAATCTTAGCTGCAACCTTAGCAATAGGATAACCTGTTGCTTTAGAAGCAAGGGCTGAAGAACGGCTAACTCTAGGGTTTACCTCGATAACACAGTACTCGAAACTCTCTGGATTCAACGCATACTGAACGTTACATCCACCAGTAATTTCAAGCTCTGTAATAATATTTAAAGCAGATGTACGAAGCATCTGATACTCTTTGTCTGATAATGTCTGAGAAGGTGCAACTACTATACTATCACCTGTATGTACACCAACCGGATCAAGGTTTTCCATGTTACAAACTGTAATGCAGTTTCCTGCACTATCTCTCATAACCTCATACTCGATTTCCTTCCAACCGGCGATACATTTCTCAACTAAAACTTCGCCAACACGGCTAAGTCTGAGACCATTTTCAAGTATATCATGAAGTTCCTGAGGGTTGTGGGCGATACCACCGCCACTACCACCAAGAGTATATGCTGGTCTTAAAACTACCGGATAACCAATCTGCTTAGCAAAATCGGCACCATCTGGTATATTTTTTACAACTTTTGAAGGGGCTATCGGCTCATTAATCTTTTCCATAGTCTCTTTAAAAGCTAATCTGTCTTCGGCTTTTTTAATAGTAAGAGCTGTTGTTCCAATAAGTCTGCAATTGTGCTCCTTAAGGAAATCTGTCTCTGCTATTTCCATTGCAAGGTTAAGTCCTGCCTGTCCTCCAAGAGTTGGAAGAATGCTGTCTGGCTTTTCCTTTTCAATGAGTTTTTTCAATACATTAACTGTAAGAGGCTCGATGTAAACTTCATCTGCAATATCTCTATCTGTCATGATTGTTGCAGGATTTGAGTTAAGAAGAACAACTTCTACGCCCTCCTCTTTAAGAGAACGACATGCCTGGGTTCCTGCATAATCAAATTCAGCTGCCTGGCCAATTACAATAGGGCCTGATCCAATTACTAATACTTTCTTTATGCTATTATCTCTAGGCATTCTTCTTACCTCCCATCATTTCTACAAACTCATCAAACAACGCATTGGAATCCTGTGGTCCCGGACAAGCTTCAGGATGGAACTGTACGGTAAATATCTTTTTGTTCTTATATCTTAATCCTTCAACTGTCTTGTCATTTACATTTATAAATGCAACCTCAGCAATCTCTGGATCTACAGTAGAATCATCTACTACATATCCATGGTTCTGAGATGAAATATATACTTTTCCAGATTTAAGATCTTTAACTGGGTGGTTACCACCTCTGTGACCATATTTCATCTTATGTGTATCTGCTCCTGTTGCGAGAGCCATAAGCTGATGGCCAAGGCATATTGCAAAAATAGGAATATCCGTATTGTACAACTTCTTTAATTCCTCTATTATGCTTATGCACTCCTTTGGATCACCAGGTCCATTGGAAAGCATGATTCCATCCGGATTAGAAGCAATTATTTCCTCTGCCTTGGTAAATGCAGGATAGATAGTTACTTCCATACCTCTTTCATTTAATGATCTGGCTATATTCTTCTTTGCTCCAAAATCTAAAAGAGCAACTTTATATCCATCACCTTTAAGAGTTGTTGGTTCTGAACATGTAACCTTTGCCACAACTCCTGCTGGTGTATATTCCTTTAATTTAGGTATGATTTCATCAACGTTATAGTTCTCGTTAGTTGTAATCATTCCATTCATTGTTCCTTTTTCTCTAAGGATTCTTGTAAGAGCTCTTGTATCAATACCTGCAATTCCAGGAATGTCATTTTTCTCAAGAACATTCTGAATTGTATCTTCACTTCTAAAGTTACTTGGCATTCTTGCAAGCTCGCGGACGATGTAACCATCTGGCCAAGGCTTTAAAGACTCCATGTCACTGTAGCATATTCCATAATTTCCAATAAGTGGATATGTCATACATACTGCCTGTCCTGCATACGAAGGATCTGTAAGAACCTCAAGATATCCAGTCATTGAAGTATTAAAAACAATTTCACTTATAATTTCCCTCTTTGAACCAATTGAAGTACCTTCAAAAACGGTACCATCTTCAAGTATTAGGTAAGCTTTCATTCTTCGTCTCGTCCTTTCCTCGGCTTAAAATCGCCCATAAGATTTTACACTACTATAAATTTTTTTTCAATAAGAATTTCTTCCAACTTATAACTAATATATATAATAGAACACATGGTCTCCTATAATATCTCCCGGATGTCCATTAATTGTTCTGAAATATATCCAATTACCAACTATATGTCCTTCTTCTAGAACCTCTCTGGCCGCCTTATAGCATTCCGCATTGGCGCCCCTTGCAAATACTACTGAAAATCTTCCACTAAGTACCGGTGTGAACTGATATGGCTGATATATAACTCCGGTAAGAGTATTTGGAAATCTTGGATTGGCCACTCTGTTTACAACAACGGCTCCTACTGCAAGTTTTCCAAGATATGGCTGATTTGCCGCTTCACATTCAATCAAAGCTGCCAGTTTATCCACATCATTGCCTACTGGTTCATAAGTAGAAATAGATGTTGTAGCCGTTTCCTCATCGTAAGTTCCAGCTGCTTTAGCTGCTGCTATACTTGCCGCCTCGGATTCCATGGCCAATCTTATACTTTCCTGCTCCTGCCTTTGATATTCTTCAAAAATAGCTTCATTGGCAGCCTCAATCTGCAATTCATATTCCTCAATTGCTTTATTGGCTGCATCTATATCTGTGGTCAGCTTCAGTATCTGGTTATTGGCATCATCCACTTTAGCAGAAAGTTCTGTTTGTTTATCCTCCTGCTCTGTCTTTAGGGATTCCAATTCAGTCTTTTGAGATTCAAGTTCCAATTCCTCTGTTTCTACTTTTTCCTTGGTATCTTTGTATTCATCTAACATTTTTCTGTCGTAGCTTACAACATCACCAATGTATTCTAATTTACTAAGGGATGCCGCAAATGATCCTCCATCGCTAAGCACATCCAGAAAACTATTGTCTCCCATCTCATACATGAATTGAATCCTCAATTTCATGTCATCATATTGCTCTGCTTCTTTTGCCTGAGCTGATTCAAGTTCTACCTGTTTTGTTTCTATCTCAGTATTTTTATCTTGAATCTTAGATTCCAAATCAGATATATCCTGATTAAGGGACTCAAGTTCTGTACTTAATTCTCCTACGATACTTTCCATCTCGCTTTTAGATTCCTCAAGTTCAGAGGCCTTCTCTGATTCAGAAGATTGATTCTCTGAAGCATTCTGCACCTGACTTTGAAGACTGCTAATAGTAGAATTCTCGTCAGCTTTACTAATATGTACAGACAACGTGGTAAATGCTATCATAACCACCAAAAACAATGCAAATATTATGGAATTTTTCAAAGAGTTGTTGTTATTGTTATCCACCATAAACAATCACCTGTTTTTAACACATTTCCTATAGTTACTATACCCCTATTTAACCCTCTTATAAACTCTGTAAAAATATGACACATCAAAATATGTGTGTTCCTCATCTTCATTTGCCAGTTCCCATTCCGGATCTTTATCCAGATTTGGAAAATACGCATCTGCAGCATAGGAATAATCTATATATGTAATATATGCGGTATCGCAGTATTTAAGCATCTGTTCATAAATGCTTGCTCCACCGATAACATATATCTCCTTATCAGAGAACTCTTCGGCTTTTTTAACCGCTTCCTCCACAGAATTTACAACTATTGCTCCTGGACAAGAAAAATTCTCATCTCTTGTAATAACAATGTTTTCTCGATTCTTTAAAGGCTTTTGGTTTGGAAATGAAAAAAGCGTCTTTCTTCCCATAATAACAACATTTCCAGTTGTTGATGTTCTAAAGAATTTCATATCCTCCGGAATACTGATAAGTAATTCTCCTTTGTTACCAATTGCCCAGTCTTTACTAACTGCTGCTATTAACTTCATGAAAATTCCTCCTGAAATAATATTTTATAATCAAATTCCTATATCAAACTTTAACTGTGGATTGATTTTCTTGATTTCATCTCTTGGATATCCTTTAATCTTTATATCATCTACAGTAAAATCATAGAAATTCTTTTTATCCGGGTTAATTTCAATATATGGACTACATTCAATAGATTCTCTGTTAAGCATTTCCTTAATCTGTTCTACATGTCTGTCATATATTTGAATATTTGCCACAAACCAGGTAAATCGTCCGGCTTCATAGCCTGTATGTCTAGCCACCAACATAAGGAATATTGCATATTGTAACTGATTAATTATTCCTGCTGTTGCATAATCACTAGATCTTTGGAAAAGACACATGTCTAAGTAATCCTTGTCATTCCCATTAGGATCTTTCCCGTGTCTTACATTCCACACGGTCTGATAAGCACAAGGCTTAAGACCATGCTTTTCAGAAAAATCCTCTTCCTGCCACATGTTTATAATATGTCTTCTTCCATCAGGATTGTTTTCAATATCCTCTAAAAGTCTATGCATCAAATTATGTCTTCTTATGGTTTCCCCATAGCAGGCTCCAATGGTTCTGTCTCCAATATCCCATTCATCCCACCAGGTTATATTATATTTATTCTTAAGTACCTCCAAATCATTTGAAGCATCCTGATATATCCACAAAAGTTCACCAATTGCACTTTTTACTGCAATTGGTCTTAATGTTATAAGTGGTAGCTCTCCCTTTGAAAGGTCGTAACTTTGCATAACATGATTTATAGAAATGGTATGGGCTGGAGTTCCATCTTCATATCTTGGTCTTGGATCCTTATCCATACACCCTTCGTCTAGTATTCTCTTTGAAAGTTCTTTAAACATAGCATCAGCTTTATTCATGATGACTTCCCCCATCTTGTAAATACTGTGTTGGCACATAGGCCTCTATGTATATACCATCTTCTCTGTATTCCTCAGTTAAAAGCTCGCCATATTTTCTAATATTTTGCAGCTTTCCTGTCTCTGAATAAGGAAATACCTTGGAAATGTATCTTCTTCTCTGTCTTATAATATCTTCCAAACATTCCATTAAATCATCTAATCCCTGTTTCTTCTTAACGGAACATTTCACTGTATATTCAGCTCTTAAATCTTTTAAAATGGATTCTGATTCCAATTTATCCTGCTTATTAAACACAGTAATAACCGGTTTGTCCCCAGCCCCTAGCATGTCCAGGGTTTCATATACTGTTTGCATTTGTAAATCTGCCTGAGGATTAGAAGCATCCACCATATGAATAAGAATATCTGCATAAGCAGCCTCTTCTAAGGTACTTCTAAATGCATCTATAAGATTATGTGGTAATTTCTTTATAAATCCTACCGTATCTGTTAGCAATATCTTTTGACCGGAACTTAACTTATATTCTCTAGTAGTTGGGTCCAAGGTGGCAAATAATTTGTCCTCCTCTAAGATACCAGCCTGAGTTAAAGTATTTAATAAAGTGGATTTTCCGGCATTGGTATATCCTACAATTGCTACATTTATTAACGGTGTCTTATCTCTATTGCGTCTTACAAGATCTCTGTGAGTCTCCATATCTTCTATTTCTTGTCTAAGAATGGCAATTCTCTTCCTTATAAGACGTCTGTCTATCTCTAATTTTTTCTCACCGGGTCCTCTGGTTCCAATACCACCACCAAGTCTGGATAAGACTTTTCCCATTCCGGTAAGTCTTGTGGATCTGTATTTTAACTGAGCTAATTCTACCTGAATCTTTCCCTCTCCAGTTATGGCTCTTTTAGCAAATATATCCAGTATAACCAGGGTTCTATCCATAACTTTGGTATTTAAAATATCTGATAGATTAGCTTGCTGCGCCGGACTTAATTCATCATCACAAACAATGCCATCTGCATTTTCCATGTCAATAAGTTCTCTTACTTCTTCAATCTTACCTTTTCCGATGTAAGTGGCTCTGTCAACACGTTCTCTGTTTTGAACTATTCTTCCGACAACAACTCCACCTGCTGTGTTAACCAATTCCTCAAGTTCGTCTAATGAGGCTTGTACATCTGAATCATCTGTTGATGCCGCAACTAATATAAGACGTTCAACTTTCTCTTCTGTATCAAACATAAACTACCTCCTGACAAAATTGCAAAATTCCGTTCTTATCATTATAATATATCGACCTTTATAATGCAAACTAACTATTTTATATATTATTTTCCTTTTGTTTGTGGTATAATGTGTCAGTAAATTTTTAGAAAAGAAGGACAATTATATGAGTAGTATAACAATACCAGCAGACTATAAGCCTGCCCTTTCAATTAGAGAAACCGAAATCGGCATTAAACTTGTTAAAGATTATTTTGAAAGAGCATTAGCTGAAGAACTTAATCTTACCAGAGTTTCAGCCCCATTATTTGTAAGACCGGAATCAGGTCTTAATGATAACTTAAATGGAGTTGAACGTCCGGTTAGCTTCGGAATCAAAGAACAAGATGATAAAGAAGTTGAAATAGTTCATTCTCTTGCCAAATGGAAAAGACAGGCACTTAAGAGATACGGTTTCCACTCAGGAGAAGGTCTCTATACTGATATGAATGCCATAAGAAGAGATGAAGACACTGATAATATTCATTCCATCTTTGTAGATCAGTGGGATTGGGAAAAAATCATTTCCAAGGAAGAGCGTAATGTTGAGACTCTCAAGGAAACAGTTCAAAAAGTTTATAAGGCTCTTAAAAAGACTGAAGACTACATTGCAGAGCATTATAATTATGTAGATAGAATTCTCCCTGATAAAATATCTTTCATAACTTCTCAGGAGCTTGAAGATATGTATCCAAATGATACACCAAAGGAGAGAGAACATAAGATAGCAAAGCTTAAAGGTGCTATCTTCATCATGCAGATTGGTGATAAACTTAATTCCGGTGAGAAACACGATGGACGTGCTCCTGACTATGATGATTGGAAACTTAACGGTGACATCATTGTTTACTATCCAATATTAGACATTGCTCTTGAGCTTTCATCAATGGGTGTCAGAGTTGACGAAGAGTCTCTCAAGGAACAGTTAGACAAAGCCAATTGCCCGGAAAGAGCAGAGCTTCCATTCCAGAAGGCAATTCTTGATAAAGAACTTCCATACACCATCGGTGGCGGAATAGGTCAGTCAAGAATCTGTATGTTTTATCTTAGAAAAGCACATATCGGAGAGGTACAGTCTTCTATATGGCCGGACAAAGACATAGAAGTTGCAGAAAATGCAGGAGTTACACTCCTTTAATAATCTACTCATAATAAAAAACAAAGGCTATCTCGCCAGATAACATATCTAGGAGATAGCCTTTAATTATTTTATGCCCATGGATCTTGTTCCTGTGGTTTTCTTATATCCGGAAGCAACATCTGTTCCCATAAGAACCACTGTCCTGTACTTTCCTTTTTACGAAGAACAACTTCTCTTGCACTGTCTGCTCCAGAAGATTTAATAAATAGCTTTGCATATCCTTCATTCTGGAATGAATATGGATTACTTGAAACCGTTACCTTATATGGTTCTGACGGTTTGTAATTATTAGTTGGAGATGATCCTTCGAAATATGAGAAAGGAATATAATATTTGTTATCCATAAATCTGTCTCTTAAAAATCCTTTTTCATACTCTGATAGTGGACTTGGTCCCTTTAAGAAATTTAACATCTCAATACCTATGTCTTTATTAGCTGCATATGCACATAAAGCACATACTGTAAGTGCTGCCACCTTATATGGTGAATCCCCACTGGCCTCTGGAAGCGTCTTCATCTCCTCTACACTCTCTGGAAGTGATGTAAATGTAAATGTTTCACTTTTATTAGTGGTTGCTTTAGACCCTCCTCCAACAACTTCACCTACTCCCTGAGATACCTGTTTCTTAATGTTGTCAAATAGTCCCATACGTTTCTCCTCCCTTAGTATAAGATTTGTTATTATTTATTTTACACTATAAATATATTGTTTAACAACATAAAAATGCAGCAACATGAGTTGCTGCATTTTCGTGGTTCTTTTTCTGTTTTTCTTTCATTTTCTTAAATTAATTAACTCCCTGTACTTCTCCTCTGCCCATCTCCTTTCATTTTTTTAGCATTCCCTAACTAAAATCATTAAAATGTTTTCTTTGTCATGTGTTTCCCTTATGTCATTACTATACTATTTATTATATTTACCTTAAATGGCAACATATTCGATTTTGACCCTTATAATTCGTAAATTTTACGAAAAAAAGACCTCCGAAACCATATTGATTTCGAAAGCCTTTATAAATACTTCTTATTTTACAACTCTAACACATGCAAGCGCCAATGCCCCAGGTCCTATATGACATGAAACTGATAATGATAAATCATCCACATCTTCAATTATATACCCAGGTATTGCTGCTTCAACTTCTTTTTTAAATTCCATAGCCGCGTCATAATTATCTGTATGAGCAATACACAACTTCATATCCCCGGCGATATCTTTAAATCTTCCCTGCAAATCACTTTTAACCGCATCTATCATAATTGTCTTAGTAGCCTTAACTGTTCTTGCTTTCGCAAAGGCATCTAGTTTCTCACCCTGAATCTGCAATACCGGCTTAATCTTTAAAATATTACCAAGAATAGCTACTGCTGGTGTTAGTCTTCCACCTTTTCTAAGATAAGATAGGTCATCTATGGTTATGTAAATGCTGGAATCAAACTTTTGATCCTCAAGAATTTTTTTAATATCTTTTGCTGATTTTCCCTGTTGTGCCAAATATAAAGCATCTCTCACAGATTGTTTCTGTGTTACGGAAATTCTTTGGTTGTTAATAACTACGACTTTACCTTCATAATCCTCTGCTAACATCGTAGCGGTCTGACATTCTCCACTTAATCCACTAGACATCGGAATGAATACTATTTCATCAAAATCCTGTAAAGCTTTGTCCCACAACTTTGTTATCTCCATTGGAGATGGCTGAGATGTGGCAACGTTATAATCCCCTTTTAGTTTGTGGAAAAATTCAGGTATTGTTAAATTAATACCTTCTAAATATTCTTCCTCATCAATAGTAAATGGCATAGGCAACGAATATATTCCCATCTGCTGTGCAACTTCTGAAGTTATTCCACTGTTACTATCTGTCACTACTCCTACTTTACTCATATTCACTATTTTCCCTTCGCACGTATTTGATTAATCAAATTTAACATATACAAAAAATTTAATCAAATCCATGTAATCTAGTTATTAAAACCAAGTAATCTAGCACCTTTATGCCAGATATTAACTTTTTTCTTTGGTTTTAGCGCGCATTTCGTGAATTAGATAATCTAAACATTCAAGTTTGCTTTGTTCTATATGTAAGTTTTCCAGTAAATTTCTTCTGTACTTACTAAGAATTTTAAGTTGCATTTCTAAGTCCTCACCTTTTTCAAGCCTTTTGATTGTTTCTTCATCACAACCGGCTGCCCTTAGATTTTCCCTCACACATTCGCTAATCTCATAGTTTCCCATTCTTTGCCTCCTAAATGATGTTCATTATGATTAGTCCTTGTATTTTTATATAACAATTATATAGAATTGCATTTTTTATGTACAATACTAATTATTCATATTCATTTATGTATTTTTCTAATTGTTTTTATATTTATATTATGTTATGTTTACATAATAAGTAATTAATATGCTTAGGGAGATTTTTTATGGAATTTAGAACATTAAAATACTTTCTGGCCATAGCCAGAGAACAAAACATGACTAACGCAGCCAGTGTTCTTCACGTATCTCAATCAGCCTTATCAAGGCAGATAAGTGATTTAGAAGATGAATTAAATACATCTTTATTCATACGAACCGGAAGAAAAATGATTCTTACCGACGATGGTATGCGTCTAAGGAAAAGAGCTGAAGAAATCACATCTTTAGTAAATAGAACGGAAATGGAATTTCTTGAAGGGGACGATGATGTTGTAGGAAATGTATTTATAGGTGCTGTGGAAACTTCAGCCATGTATAGGATTTCCAAGGTTATAGCACGAATCAACAAAATATACCCTCATATACAATTCCATGTTCAAAGTGGTACTTCGGACGTTTTAAGTGACAAGATTGATAAAGGTCTTTTAGACTTTGGTATTCTATTTGAACCTTTTAACAAAGACAGATATGACTATATTGAAATATCATCTGATGACCACATAGGTCTTATAACCAGAGCAGACAGTGAATATGCCAACTATGAATATATAACACCTGAGATACTAAAAAATATTCCAATCCTTTATTCTACAAGACAGAAAGCCTATGTATCCCTTTACGATGGATGGGGTGGTTTAAACAGTGAAGACCTTAATATTGCAGGATCATACAATTTTATCTTTAATGCGTCTCTCCTGGTAGAATCCGGTTTTGGAAATGCTTTGGCAATTGATGGTCTCTTGCATAATGACTCTCTAAAATATATACCACTAAAACCTGAGATTCCTCTTACATTGTTTTTTGTTTGGAAAAAATTCCAATTTCCATCTATGACTTCGGAAATATTTTTATCAGAAATAAAAAAAGAGTTTGATATTAATTAAACAAAAATAGCTGTTGTACCGCTTGATGATACAACAGCTATTATATTTTTATACATTTATTTCAGCTGTAAGCCCAAGGTCTTCTTTATTTGCATCAAGTATTGGTTTTATTACTTCTGCTAAGAATTCCTCTACCTGTTCTTTTGAACGACCTGTATATTTTGTTGGATCCATTGTCTTTTTAAGATCCTCAAGAGTTAAATTAAATCTCTCATCAGCAGCTATAAGTTCAAGAAGGTTGTTATCTAAACCATTTTCCTTAACATTTTTGCCTGCTAACATTGAAAGCTCTCTTATTGCCTCATGAAGTTCCTGTCTGTCTCCACCTGCTTTAACAGCATCCATCATGATATTTTCTGTTGCCATAAATGGAAGTTCTGACATAAGGCGTTTTTCAATAACCTTAGGATATACCACAAGTCCATCAACAATATTAAGATAAAGACTTAATATACCGTCAATAGCCAGGAATGCTTCTGGCACACTGATTCTCTTGTTAGCTGAGTCATCAAGTGTTCTCTCAAACCACTGTGTTGATGATGTAATAGCCGGATTAAGAGCATCTACAATTACGTAATTAGCAAGAGATGCGATTCTTTCGCTTCTCATAGGATTTCTCTTGTATGCCATTGCTGAAGATCCAATCTGATTCTTTTCAAATGGTTCTTCAATTTCTTTTAAATGCTGTAAAAGTCTGATATCATTTGAGAATTTATGAGCACTTGCTGCAATTCCTGCAAGTACATTAAGAACTCTAGTATCAACTTTTCTTGTATATGTCTGACCTGATACTGGCTGAACTTTGTCAAATCCCATTTTCTCAGCTATCATTGTATCTACTTTTTTAACCTTGTCATGGTCGCCTTCAAAAAGCTCCAGGAAACTTGCCTGTGTTCCTGTTGTTCCCTTTGAGCCTAAAAGCTTCATGCTTCCAATAACATAATCAAGATCTTCAAGGTCAACAACTAATTCGTTCATCCAGAGAGTAGCTCTCTTTCCAACAGTTGTTGGCTGTGCTGGCTGGAAATGTGTAAATGCCAATGTTGGCTGTGCTTTTTGAGCATCTGCAAATTTTGCAAGTTCAGCTAAAACATTTACCAATTTTTTCTTAACTAATTTAAGGGCTTCTGTCATAACGATGATGTCTGTATTGTCACCAACGTAACAAGAAGTTGCTCCAAGATGGATAATACCTTTTGCCTTTGGACACTGAACACCATATGCATAAACATGGGACATAACGTCGTGTCTTACTTCTTTTTCTCTTTGTTTTGCCACGTCATAATTGATGTCATCCTTATGTTCTTTAAGTTCTGCAATCTGTTCATCTGTGATGTTAAGACCTAACTCCTTCTCAGTCTCAGCTAATGCAATCCATAATCTTCTCCAGGTTCTGAACTTCATGTCAGGTGAGAAAATATACTGCATCTCTTTGCTGGCATATCTTTCTGATAAAGGGCTCTGATAAATGTCTGTCATGGTTTCCTCCTAAAATATACATTTTACTTATTTTATATATTCACCTCGGATATTCTCCTTTGGTGGCTCCAATGGATATTCACCATTAAAGCATCCAGTACAAACGCCAAGTCCCTGAGCCATTTCTTTAACTCTTTCAATGGTCAGGTATCCCAGACTGTCTGCACCTATAATCTTTCTAATATCTTCTATAGACCTGTTATATGCTATTAACTGCTCCCTTGACGGAATATCTGTTCCGAAGAAACATTCATAAAGAAATGGTGGAGAACTTATTCTAACGTGAACTTCTGTTGCTCCCGCTTCCTTTAGCATACTTACTATTCTATCTGAAGTAGTGCCTCTAACAATAGAATCATCTATCATTATAACACGTTTTCCCTTAACTGCCTCAGTAAGTACATTTAATTTTACCTGTACACTGGATTCTCTGCTGCTTTGTCCAGGCTTTATAAAGGTTCTGCCTACATATCCATTTTTCACAAAAGCAGTTCCGTAAGGAATTCCCGATTGAAGAGAATAACCCAACGCTGCGGCATTACCTGATTCAGGAACACCTACAACTATATCTGCTTCCACCGGACTATCCATAGCTAAGAATTTTCCTGCCATAATTCTGGAATGATAAACACTCACTCCATCAATCACACTATCCGGCCTTGCAAAATAAATATACTCAAATACGCATCTGGCTTCCTTTTCCTTTGGAAGGCACATAGACTCATCAGAAATTATTTTTCCATCTGTTATAGTTACAACTTCTCCCGGTTTAACATCTCTGACAAATTCTGCTCCTACCGTATCCAAAGCACATGTCTCTGAAGCTAAAATATAAGTGTTATCTCTTTTTCCGATGCATAAAGGCTTGAATCCAAAGGGATCTCTTGCTCCAATTAATTTTCTAGGACTCATTACTACCAGTGCATAAGCACCTTTTATCTTGGCTGCTGTTGCCTTAACAGCTTCTTCCACAGAATGAGTCTTTATTCTTTCTCTTGCTATCAGATAGGCTATAACTTCCGAATCAATGGTAGTTTGGAAAATAGCTCCTGTATATGCAAGTTCATTCTTAAGTTCCAAAGCATTTATAAGGTTACCATTATGAGCAACTCCTAAAATACCTTTCACGTAGTTGATAACAAGCGGCTGGGCATTTTCTCTGGTACTGCTTCCGGCAGTTGAGTATCTGACATGTCCCACACCAATATTTCCATGAAGTTTCTCCAATTCTTCTTTAGAAAATACTTCATTTACCAGCCCCATATCCTTATGAACATTGACCGTTCTTGGTCCATTGGTATCACTTACTGCAATTCCACAGCTTTCCTGTCCTCTATGTTGTAGGGCAAATAATCCATAATAAATGGTTGAGGCAACGTCTGCCCCATCAAAATCGTAGACACCAAATACTCCACACTCTTCATGTAAAGTATCATCTTCGCATTCATTAGTTTTTAGATTTTTCATGTTATCCTTCTTCCGTCAAAAATGACAAACTAGATTATAGTATATCTTTTAATTAATTTCAATTGCTTAGCATTTCTTTTAAAAGTTTGTTCACCATACCCGGATTGGCTTTTCCTTTAGTTAACTTCATGGTCTGACCTACCAGAAAACCTATGGCTTTTTCCTTACCGTTATTGTAGTCTTCTACAGATTTTGGATTATCATCTATTACCTTTTTGATAATATCTTTTAACTCATCTTCATTACTTTCCATTTGCAGACCGTGTTCTTTTACATACACTTCAGGGTCTATATCTTCATTGAAAATGTGTTCAAATATCTCCTTTGCCATGTTGGAGTTGATTTTACCTTCCTCCTGAAGTTTTATAAGTGTTCCCAAATGTTTTGGAGAAAAGTTAATATCATCAACTTCCTTTTCTTGCTCCTTGAGAAGTCTCATGGTTTCTCCCATAAGATAATTACTTACCTTTTTAGGATTAGCCCCTGTTTCAAGAATTTTTTCAAATAAATCCGCCAGGCTCTTTTCAGATGTAAGTTGTGTCGCATCATATTCCGGAAGACTATATTCCTTAATATATCTTTCTCTTTTCTCTTGAGCTAATTCCGGTTGATTATTCTTTATTTCTGTAATCCAATCTTCTTTAACTGATATAGGACCTAAATCAGGTTCAGGGAAATATCTGTAATCCATGGCATCTTCCTTAGAACGCATTGGATATGAATAACCTTTTATATCATCCCATCTTCTGGTTTCCTGGATAACTTTTTCTCCTGACTCTATCAAATCTATTTGCCTATCTACTTCATTTTCTATGGCTCTGGTAATAGCCTTAAAAGAGTTGAGATTCTTCATTTCCGTTCTGGTTCCAAATTCTTCACTTCCATAAGGTCTCACAGACACATTTACATCAGCTCTCATAGAACCTTCATTTAACTTGCAATCCGAAGCCCCTAAATATTGAATAGTCTGTCTTAGTTTTTCCAGATAATTTATAACCTCTGTGGCACTTCTCATATCCGGCTCTGATACGATTTCAATAAGGGGAACTCCTGATCTGTTGTAATCTACGTATGTAACTCCATCAGACTCATCGTGAATTAATTTGCCTGCATCCTCTTCCATATGAATCTCATGGATACCTACGCTTTTCTCGTTACCGTTTTCATCTAAGATATCTACGTGACCATTTCTACAAATAGGAGCATATAGCTGAGATATCTGGTAATTCTGGGGATTATCCGGATAAAAATAATTTTTTCTATCAAATTTTGAATATCTCGTAATATCACAGTTGGTAGCAATGCCTACTGCCATGGCATATTTTAATACCTGTTTATTAAGCACCGGAAGGGAACCTGGCATTCCTGAACACACCGGACATACCTGAGTGTTAGGTGCCCCACCAAAGGCTGTGGAACATCCACAGAATATCTTCGTCTTTGTTGCTAATTCCACATGAACTTCAAGACCTATTACTGTTTCAAATCCTGTTGACATTATTACATACCTCCCTTCTGGATATCTTTATAGCTAAAACCATTTTTTTCGTAGGTATAAGCTGCCCTGATAAGATTCTTTTCCATAAATGGTTTACCCATTAGCTGAAGTCCAATAGGAAGATTATTATTATCAACACCACATGGAATACTTATTCCCGGAATACCTGCCAGATTAGCAGATACCGTATAAACATCACTTAAATACATTTTTAACGGATCCGACAAACTAGCTCCTAACTTTGGCGCTGTAGTTGGTGCCACTGGTCCTAAAATAATGTCATATTTTTCGAAGGCCTTATCAAATTCCTCTTTTATAAGTGCTTTAACTTTTAAGGCTTTTAAATAATAGGCATCATAATATCCTGAACTTAACACAAAGGATCCTAACATGATTCTTCGTTTAACTTCTGCTCCAAATCCCTGGGATCTGGATTTTTTATATAGGTTGTGAAGGTCTGTATATTTATCTGTTCTATATCCGTATTTTATACCATCGAATCTCTCCAGATTAGAGCTGGCTTCTGCCGAGGCAATGGTATAATAAGCCGGAATTGCATAATCCACAAGATTAAGCTTAAATGTCTCCACTTTTGCTCCCATTTTTTCCAAAACCCCGGAAGCATCTAAAACAGCTTCTTTTACTTTGGAATTAAGTCCTTTAGTAAAATATTCTTCCGGAATTCCTATAGTAAGATCCTTAACATTTTCTACAAGTCCTTCTGTATAATTTCTATCTATATCTTTGCTACTGGTAGCATCTTTTTCATCAAAACCTGATATAACATGTAATAAATTAGCTGCATCTCTTACATCCTTAGTAACAGGTCCTATCTGGTCTAAGGATGAACCATAGGCAATCAATCCGTATCTTGATACCGATGAATAAGTTGGTTTGATTCCTACCACGCCACAATAGGATGCAGGCTGTCTTATAGAACCACCTGTATCAGAACCCAGGGCTGCAAAGCATTCATTTGCAGCAACCGCTGCAGCAGAACCACCTGATGACCCTCCCGGAACATGCTCTATATTTCTTGGATTTTTAGTTTCTCCAAAATATGATGTCTCTGTGGTGGAACCCATGGCAAATTCATCCATATTTGTTTTACCAATGATTATTGCCCCTGCATCTTTTAGTTTTTTAACAACTGTTGCATCATAAGTAGGAATAAAATTATCTAAAATATGGGATGAGCATGTAGTCTTAAGTCCTTTGGTGCATATATTATCCTTAATTGCAACAGGCACTCCTAAAAGAGGTGCCTTATCATTTTCATCTATTTTCTTTTGAGCCAGTTCCCCTTGTTTGTAAGCATTTTCTTTATCAACTGTTACGTAAGTATTGTAGACACCGTCATTATTATTAATCTCTTTAAATACACTGTCTAATGCTTCCTTTACTGATATTTTCTTAGAGACTAACTTGTCTCTTAGTTCTATCATGGTTAATTGTGATATTTCCATTTTAATCCCTCTTTCTTAACTAAATGTTTTTGGAACTGCAAACATTCCATCTCTTTCTTCTGGTGCATTGGAAAGGATGTTGTCTCTGTCATTACCATTTGTAACCACATCTTCTCTAAAAACATTTTCGTTAGGAAAAACATGAGTCATGGCCTCCACATTGCTTGTGTCTAATTCACCCATTTTATCAATATAATCTAACATTTTTTCCATATCTGTTCTTGCCTTAGCTTTCTCTTCTTCATTAAGTTCTAGCTTTGCAAGAATCCCCACATATTCAATAGTTTCATTATCAATAACATTTGCCATAATATCCTCCTAAATGTACTTGTTTCATAAAACATTTTATCCCTAGCCATAAATGGCTAGGGTTTATACTTATTTTCTTAATTTTATATGCACTTCTCTAAGTTGTTGCTCTGTTACATAATTTGGAGCATTGCACATTAAATCTTCTGCATTTCCACTCATTGGGAATGGAATTACTTCTCTAATGTTTTCCTCATTCCTAAGAAGCATTATCATTCTATCCACGCCAGGTGCCATTCCTGCGTGAGGTGGAGCACCGTACTGAAATGCGTTATATAATGCGTAGAATTTTTCCTTTAACTCATCCTTTGAATATCCCGCTATTTCAAAGGCTTTCTCCATAATTTGTATGTCATGATTTCTCACAGCTCCTGAAGATAATTCTACGCCATTACATACAATATCATATTGATACGCTAATATGTCAAGGGGGTCCTTGGTATTCAAAGCCTTTAGACCACCCTGAGGCATAGAAAACGGATTATGTGTAAATGAAGGCTTGCCGGTTTCCTGATCTAACTCATACATCGGAAAATCATTTATATAGCAAAATCTATATGCATTCTTTTCTATAAGCTCAAGTTTTTCTCCTAGTTCTGTCCTAATCTTGCCGGCATATTCACAGGCCTTTGCCTCTTTATCTGCTATAAAGAAAATGGTATCTCCAACTTCTAAAGTGGCTATATCCATAAGTTGTTGCTTTAAATCCTCTGGTATAAATTTATCAATCGGTCCTTTATATGACTTATCCTCTAACACTTCAAGATATCCAAGTCCACCCATCCCAATATCCTGAGCAAATTTAAGAAGCTTTTCATGAAATCCCTTAGACATATCTGCATGCACTTTAATTGCTCTTACTGTCTTGTTATGAAATGGCTTGAAGCTACATTTCTGGAAAAATTCTGTAACATCTATTATTCTTAGAGGGTTTCTAAGATCCGGTTTATCTGTACCAAACTTTAACATAGACTCTTTATAGCTTATTATTGGAAATGGAGTTGCTGTAATATCTGCCCCTTCTGGAGCAAATCTTGTAAATACCTTTGTAAGTATTTCCTCTCCAACCTTAAATACATCCTCCTGAGTTGCAAAACTCATTTCAAAATCTAACTGATAGAATTCTCCAGGAGATCTGTCAGCTCTGGCATCCTCATCTCTAAAACATGGAGCAATTTGAAAGTATTTATCAATTCCGGATACCATCAAAAGCTGCTTATACTGCTGGGGTGCTTGTGGAAGAGCATAAAACTTTCCTTTATGTTTTCTTGAAGGAACTATATAATCCCTGGCTCCTTCTGGAGATGACGCACATAATATAGGCGTCTGAATCTCTGTAAATCCCATATTCCACATTTCATCCCTGATATATTTTATTACCTTGGATCTAAAAAGCATATTGTCCTTCACTTTTTTGTTTCTCATATCCAAATATCTGTATTTAAGTCTTAAATCTTCTCTGATTTCCTTGGATGTAATTATTTCAAAGGGTAATGTTTCATACACATTTCCTAATATATCAATACTTTTTGCCTCTAATTCAATAGTTCCTGATGGAATCTTTGGATTATAGGTTTCTTCGTTCCTTTTTTCAATTGGTCCCTGAATTGACAGACACATTTCTTTAGTAATTCCCTTTAAAAGAGATGTATCCCTAAGGACTACCTGTAATACACCATACATATCTCGCAAATCAATAAAAGAAACTCCACCATGGTCTCTGATATTTTCCACCCATCCAGCTACCCGCACCTCTTCTTGGATGTTATTTTCAGTAATGTCCTTAATCAATTTGTCTCTGTACATGTTCTTAAATTCCATCACCTTTTCCTCACCTTCTAAAGACTAAAAAAGGTGCACTAAACCAATTTCTTGATTTAGCGCACCTTTGCGTCTTTTATTTTTATTTAATTATCTTCATGGCTTCTATGATGTTTTGTATCTTTTTCCCACATCTCACTGGTGCTTTCAAAATCATCCTCATCATCTAAACCAAGTTCTTTAAGAGAATTTAATATTTCGTCTAATTTATCTATCTCTTTATCTTCATTAATTTTTTTATCTTTAGCAACTACCTTTTCATTTTTTATTGGTACTTCATTGTATGTCTTTTCACTTTTATTTGAGTAATCTCCACTTTCATACAATGCATCTTCTAATTTTTGGATAGCTACCTCGACTTTCATAATATCATTATTGAGATCTGCTAAAACAGCTGCTGCCGGTCTATTATTTATTCCTACTAATTGGGCTAATTTATTACCCAAATTAGTATCTGAGTTAACTAACAGATCGAAACCTCTCCAGATAAACAAAACTCCTGAAATCAAACAAACAAGCATAGCCCATGGATTCGTCCATCTGGCCAAACCACCTAATACTATGTGTTTTTTGCTATATGAAAATGGTCCGACAAAACCAATAAATATTGCAATTGCCAAGGCAAATATCATACCTGAAGTCTTGACTATTTTAACCAACTCTTCGTATTCACTTGCCAATCGTTTTCTTTGATATTTTCTATCTTCTAACTCTTTTTGGAGTTCCTCGATTTTCTTAACTATTTCGCTAGCCTTCAAGATGATACCTCTCTTCCATGTTGTTTACTTCATGCATTTTTAAAACATATCAAATATTTTAACACAGAGAGATGGAATTATCTATATTTTTTTAATTCTCTCCAAAGCTTCAATTGTATTCTCTCTTGTTCCAAATGCAGTAAGTCTAAAATATCCCTCTCCACTTGGACCAAATCCTGAACCTGGAGTTCCAACTACGTTGGCTTTTTCTAAGAGAGTATCAAAGAATTCCCAGGATGAAGCACCATTTGTATCTAACCAGATATATGGTGCATTTACTCCACCATATACTGTATATCCGGCTTCTTTAAGAGATTCTCTTATAATTCTGGCATTTTCCATGTAATATGCAACCTGTTCTCTTGTCTCTCTCTTTCCCTCTTTACTATATACAGCTTCTCCTGCCCTTTGGATTATATAAGGTGCTCCATTGAATTTTGTTCCATGTCTTCTTGCCCAAAGGTCTCTAAGCATCACATTTCCTTTTTTAAGTTCCTTAGGAACCACTGTGAATCCAAGTCTTGTACCTGTAAATCCGGCATTTTTTGAAAAGCTTCTAATCTCTATAGCGCAAGCTTTTGCTCCTTCACATTCATATATACTATGAGGAACGTCTTCCTCTGAAATATATGCTTCATAAGCTGCATCATATATAATACATGCTCCAATTTTAAGGGCGTAGTCGACCCATTCTTGAAGGGCATCCTTTGTAATGGTTGCACCTGTTGGATTATTTGGAAAGCAAAGATATATAATATCCGGATTTTCCAAAGGAATCTCTGGAGCAAATCCTGTTTCCTTTGTACATGGCATATATATAACATTGCTCCATTTTTCAGTCTCAAGATTATAATCTCCTGTCCTGCCTGCCATGGCATTGGTATCAACATATACAGGATATACCGGATCACAAACTGCTATTTTATTATCCTTTGAAAAAATATCGCCAATATTTCCTGAATCACTTTTGGCTCCGTCACTTATAAATATTTCATCAATATCTATATCTACGCCTCTTGCCTTGTAATCATTATCTCTAATGGCATTTCTTAAAAACTCGTATCCAAGATCTGGAGCGTATCCCTTGAATGTATCCGGATTACCCATTTCATCTACTGCATCGTGAAGAGCTTTAATAACTGATGGTGCTAAAGGTTTTGTAACATCTCCAATTCCAAGACTTATAACATCCTTATCGGGATTGGCCGCTTTGTATTCTCTAACCTTTCTACCAATAGTTGAGAATAAGTAACTTCCTGGTAACTTCAAATAGTTTTCATTAATTTTAAACATAATAGTTCCTCTCCTATGTTATATATTTTCCATCAAACATAAACCCAGATAATCTAGTGCATTAAATCCAGCACCATTCTGGCTGTTTCCACCATGCTATTACCTGAATCCATACTGTTTTTCTGGAGATATCTATGAGCTTCTTCCTCCGACATATTTCTGTTTTTCATAAGGACTTCCTTTGCCTTATCTATAATTGCCTGCTTAGCTATATTTCTCTGTCTCGGTTTTTTTCTATCCTGTTTTCTTACTTTTTCTAATGCCTGAACCATTTCATCTAAGGTTTCAATCATATCGTTGGCCTTTAGAGGCATATCTACAGCCACAACGCCATCTTCAACACCATCTGAAAGTTTACCAGGTGATGCCACCAATAACATTTGAAAACCGCCTTCTAATTCAGCGTATAATTCGGAATAAATCATATCATTAAATTTATATCCACATACAACTACGCCGTAGTCTAGTTCATCAGTAATAGACATGGCCTGAGCACCGGAAGAACATACACCGGCTACCTCAAAGCCATTTCTAACCAGCAGATTTTTTATTTTCTGCCCATCAGAAATGTTGGGAAATACAATTACAATATTTATCATAATTGTCACATCACTTTCTTTAAAGAATCAATAATCTTAAAAGTTAAAATTTTCCTAAATATTGATCAATCTCCCACTTTGTAACCTGTGTTCTATAATGCTGCCATTCTTTGACTTTTGTCTTTGTATAATTCTTATAAATATGTTCTCCTAACACATTTTTAATATATTCATCTTTTTTAAGCTCTGTTATAGCGTCATATAAGTTATCCGGAATAACTTCAATACCTCTTTCTCTAATTTCTTCCTTGTCCATTTTGAAAATATTATCTTCCACCTGAGGCTCTAATTCGATATTATTTCTAATTCCATCTAATCCTGCCTCAATATATGTTGCCAGTGTAAGATAAGGATTGGCTGCTGAGTCAGGACATCTAATCTCAACTCTTGTCTTATCTCCCTTAACATCTGAGATGCACATAAGAGAGCTTTTATTCTTCTTTGACCATGCAATATAAATTGGTGCATCATATCCCGGAACAAGTCTCTTATATGAATTAACCAAAGGATTGGTTATTGCAACTGTTCCCTTTATATGCTTAATAATACCTGCCATAAACTTATATGCTATTTTACTAATTCCATTTTCATCATTAGCATCTGCAAATACATTCTTACCATCTTTACGAAGTTCTATATGCATATGCATTCCAGAGCCATTAACTCCATAATTTGGTTTTGGCATAAATGTGGCATGAAGTCCATGACGCTTAGCAATTGACTTAACTGCAAATCTAAATGTAACTATATTATCTGCGGTTTTTAAGGCATTATCCCCGGCAAATACAATAGCATGCTGTCCCGGTGCAATCTCATGATATGACTGTATAACCTCAAATCCCATTTCCTCTAAGTTAAGAACGATATCTCTTCTGGCATTTTCTCCGGTGTCTGCAGGGCCTACATCAAAATATCCCGCCTTCTCATGTGTAACATTAGTTGGGTTACCCTCATCATCTGACTCGAAAAGGAAGAATTCGCATTCAGGCTCTGCTATTGCATCAAACCCCATATCCTTAGCGTCTTGAATAGCTTTCTTAAGAACATATCTTGGATCTCCTGCAAATGGAGTTCCATCTATTCTCCTTACGTCGCAAATGAATCTTGCAACTTTACCTCTCTGAGGTCTCCATGGAAATATGGTAAATGAATCCAAATCCGGATACAGATACATGTCTGATTCTTCTACTCTGGCAAATCCTTCAATTAGAGAACCGTCAAATTTGCACTGATTATTCAAGGCTTTCTCTAACTGACTGACAGTTATTGCCACATTTTTCATAACACCAAACATGTCTGTGAACTGCAATCTTATGAATTCTACATCCTCTTCTTCAATAATCTCCAAGATTTCTTCTTTTGTGTATCCCATACATATTCCTCCAAAATTATACTTATATTAAATCCATTAACTATTCAAAAAAAATAAAAGGCGCACTTCTAGAATCTAGAAGAACGCCGTTGTTCTTATGTAAATATACAATCTTATAAAAATTTCGTCAAGAAATATTTTTAATAATCGCTTTCATAAGCTTAACCGAATTATTAATAGCCATTGCCTCAAATGCAGGATAATCCATATGTGCACTGTCGTCAGCTTTATCAGATATAGCTCTTATTATAAGAAATGGAACATCATTTAAATATGCTGCGTGGGCTATGGCTGCTCCTTCCATTTCTGTACACATTCCAGAAAATGTATTAACAAGCTTTTCCTTAGTTACCTTATCTGATATAAACTGATCTCCACTGACAACTCTGCCTTTAAAAATATTTATTTCAGATAATACTTCCCTACAGGCTTCATCAGCCACCTTTAAAAGCTCTTCATCTGCTTTAAATACAGATTCTTCCATTCTTGGAATTACACCTAAATCATATCCGAAGGCTACTGCATCTACATCGTGCTGCAAAGCATCAACTGATAGCACAATATCTCCAATGTTAATCTTTGCATCAAGGGAGCCTGCTATACCTGTATTAATAACGCATCCCACATTATATTTATCAACTAAAATCTGAGTACATATAGCCGCATTTACTTTTCCAATTCCTGAACGCACTACAACTACATCTTTATCATATAACTTACCTTCATAAAAATCCATTGATGCTTTCTTATACACGTTAACATCTGTAAGCTCTGCTTTTAGTTTGTTAACTTCTTCATCCATTGCACCAATTATACCAATTATATTATTCTTCATGTTAATTTCCTTTCTAGTATCTTTATTCCGGATATATCAAATGTTTTTCATCAATATCTAACAAAGTATTTTCTAAATATCTCTTTGCAAGATAATTTGCCATTGGAAGATTCTGATCTAAATAGTTGCCACAATCTCTGGCGGTTGCCCCTGGAATCTCATCGTCAAACTCACTTATAAATTCATACATTTTAGTCACTAGTTCCACAATATCCTTTGATTCAAGGTCTCCTGCCAGAATTAAATAAAACCCTGTTCTGCATCCCATAGGTCCAAAATATACTACCTTTCTCTTCCAATCTTTATCATTTCTAAGAAAGGTTGCACCTAAATGTTCTATCGTATGTACCTCTGCTGTATTCATAACCGGCTCATAATTAGGTCTTGTCATTCTCAAGTCAAAGGTTGTAATTATTTCACTTCCCACGTGATCTTTTCTGGAAACATATATACCCGGCTCTAATAAAAGATGATTTATAGTAAAACTAGCTATTTTCTCCATGATATTTTACCTCTTTTCGCACATGTTTTTTTCTTAAAACATTATAACACAATTGAAATTTATATCAAAAATGTTTCATTTTTCATTTACCTTTCACTTTACTTTATTGATTAATATTTATTTTTGAAGTATAATTTTTTTATCTTATATTTAGAAGTGAGGATTTATTATGTTATTAAATAATTTACCAAAAGATCCTGCAATGCTTTTAAGCTTTGTAAATACAGAGTTAAGGGACCAATACGATGATCTTCCTGAATTCTGTGCAGCTCACAACGTTGATATTAACGATATCACAGGAGCTTTAAGAAAGATTAATTATACTTACAACAACGTGTCTAATCAGTTTGTATAATAAAATTAAACCTGACAGCATATTATTTGCTATCAGGTCTTTTTTTATTTGATAATCTTTTTAAGTTCTTCTATAAATTTATCCATTTCCTCATCTGTTCCTATGGTAATTCTAAGATATTCATTAACTATAGGAGCACTAAAATATCTAACATATATGCCAACTTTCTTTAGTTCTTCAAATATATGCTTTGAAGGAACACTTTCGTGCTTTGCAAATATGAAATTTGTCTTGGAATCCGGGAATTCAAATCCTAATTCCTTTATTTCCTTTTTAACTCTTTCCCTTGTAGCCACAATCTTATTAACTGTTTCCTTAAAATAAGCTTCATCTTCTATAGCTGCTACTCCGGATTTTAACGATACCTGATTAAGAGTATATGAATTAATTGAATATTTAACATCACTCATGGCTTTTATCAGTTCTGAATTGCCAATGGCATATCCAATTCTCATACCTGCCATAGACCTGGATTTGGAAAAAGTCTGTACCACCAGTAAATTATCATATTTTTTGGTAAGCTCCACCGCTGATTCTCCACCGAAGTCCACATAAGCCTCGTCTACAATTACCACAACATCTTTGTTGTTTTCTAATATATCTATTACAAAATCTAAAGGTTCTCCAATTGAAGTAGGTGCATTTGGATTGGCAAATACAACTCCACCATTTTCTTTGTAATAGTCTTCTTTATGAATTCTAAAGTTCTTATCCACTGGAATTAATTCATAGTCAATCCCATACAAATCAGCCCATACAGTATAAAACGAATAGGTTATATTTGGAAACAGAACCTTTTTATCTGAGTTAAAAAACGTAAGGAATGCTACTGATATAACGTCATCAGAACCAACGCCAACAAATACATTATCAGTTTCTGTATTATATCTGTCTGCTATAGCCTTTCTAAGCACCATACACTCAGGATCCGGATAAAGTCTGAAAATGTCTGAATCAACGGTTTTCATTATCTCATCCACCCCTTTTGCCGGTGGATATGGATTCTCATTTGTATTTAACTTTATAACCTTTTTTTGTGGCTGTTCTCCTGGTACATATGGCACAACATGACGTACATTATCTCTCCAGTTTCCCATGGTGTCCTCCTAATGTATTATTTATGAAATTTATTTTAAAATTCCAAATTCTTTAGCAAGTTCCTTAAATCCATTTAAAGAACCCTTAACTGTATCGTAAGATACACAATATGCAATCCTTACATATCCCGGACAAGCAAAAGAACTTCCTGGTACAACTAAAATATTTTTACTTTTAGCTGCATTTACGAATTCTTTTTCATCTCCCGGAGTTTTTACAAACATATAAAAAGCACCTTCCGGCTTAATGCACTCATATCCATATTCCATAAGGCTTTTATACAACAACTCTCTATTCTTGTTATATGGCTCTACATTTACTTCTACATCTACGCATTTTGCAATGACTCTCTGCATTAATGATGGTGCATTTACATATCCTAAAATTCTTGTGGCTACATTTGCTGCAGATTTAATATTTTCTGCATCTGATAGCTCATCCGGAAGTACCAGATATCCTATTCTTTCTCCTGGAAGTGAAAGGGATTTACTATAAGAATACCCTACAATCGTATTGTCATAGTACTTTGTAAGATACACAACCTCTGCTCCATCATATACCAATTCTCTATATGGTTCGTCAGAAATAAGATAAATATCTGTGCCTAATTCTTCCTGTTTTTTATTAAGTACTGCTGCTAAATTTTTAATAGTATCCTCTGAATATACAACACCTGTTGGGTTGTTAGGATTGTTAATAATAACTGCCTTTGTCTTTTCACTAATTTTTTCTTCCAGCTCCTGAAGATTAAGCTGAAAATTCTCAGTGTCAGCAGATACAACAACTAATTTTCCATCATAGTTAGCTGTGTAAGATCTATATTCTCCAAAATATGGTGCAAAGGCGATAACCTCATCTCCCGGATCGAGAAGTGTCTTAAGAATGACATTAAGGCCTCCTGCTGCTCCTACTGTCATTACAATATTACTTTGATTGAAATGTGTTTCAAATCTTCTGTTAATACTGTCAGCAATAATCTGTCTCACATCTTCATATCCGGAATTATTCATATATCCATGAACAAATGTAGACTCTTCTGTATCGAGAACTTCTTTTATTGCCTCATTAACTGCTGCCGGTGCAGCAACATTAGGATTACCGAGGCTGAAATCGTATACATTTTCTGCACCATACTGATTTGCAAGTTTTTTTCCTTCCTCAAACATTGCTCTTATAACTGAACTTCCCTTTACGTAGTCCACCATTCTTTCAGAAATCATTTGTCCTGTCCTCCAGTATTATTTACGCAATTTTACTTTCATCGTCCATATTAGCAAGCTTAGCTGCCTGATCAGCTGCTATGCATGCATCAATTATCTCCCCAATATCGCCATTTAAAATCTTATCTAATTTGTATAAAGTAAGACCTATTCTATGGTCTGTAACTCTTCCCTGTGGATAATTATATGTTCTAATCTTTTCAGATCTGTCACCAGTTCCAATCTGGCTTCTTCTTTGCTCAGCTTCTGCATCATGGGCTTTTTGCTGTTCAATATCATAAAGTTTAGATCTAAGTAAGGCAAAGGCCTTTGCTCTATTTTGAATCTGAGACTTCTCTGTCTGAGAATATATAACTATTCCTGTTGGGAAATGTGTAAGTCTTACTGCGGAATCTGTTGTATTTACACACTGTCCACCATTTCCTGATGCTCTCATAACATCAATTCTGATGTCCTTCTCATCAATTTCAATATCTACTTCCTCAGCCTCCGGCATAACAGCGACTGTACAAGTAGAAGTATGAATTCTTCCTGCTGACTCTGTCTCAGGAACTCTCTGCACTCTATGTACTCCTGATTCATACTTGAGTACGGAATAAGCACCTTTTCCTGTTACCATGAATGAAACATTCTTCATACCGCCTATTCCTGTTTCTTCACACTCAATTAATTCTGTTTTCCAGTGTCTAGTTTCAACATAATGTTGATACATTCTAAATATTTCTGCAGCAAAAAGTGCGGCTTCGTCACCACCCGCACCTGCTCTAATCTCTACGATTACATTTTTATCATCATTTGGATCCTTTGGAAGAAGAAGAATTTTAAGCTTTGCCTCTAAATCCACAAGATTTGCCTTTGCTTCATTTAGCTCTTCCTTAGCTAATTCTTTCATTTCTTCATCTGTTTCTTCATTAAGAATCTCTAAACTATCATCAATAGATTGTTTACATTTTTTATACTCAGTATATGTCTCTACTATTGGTTGAAGATCTGCCTGTTCCTTCATAAGTTTCCTAAGATTGTTAGGGTCTGATGCAACATTCGGTGAATTAAGCTCTAACATAAGCTCTTCATATTTCCTAATCAGGTCTTCTAATTTATCAAACATAACTCTTTCTCCTTATTCCTACTACGGTTCTGTCATTACCCGGCAGATCCTTTAAAACTTCTATATCTGAATAGCCATGCTCAAGAAGCATCTGCTTAACTGCCTCTGCCTGGTCATATCCAATCTCAAACATAATATATCCGTCATACACAAGATACTGTTTGCATACATCTATTATTTTTCTATAGAACTTTAGACCATCCTTATCACCATCTAGTGCTAACTTTGGCTCATGGTCTCTTACCTCTGGCATAAGCGTCTTTATATCATCTGTTTTTATATATGGTGGATTACAGGTTATAATATGAAATCTTCCCTGTACATTTTCAAACAAATCACTAATTATAGCTCTGACATTGGTAGCTTTATTAATCAAAATATTCTGCTTACATACAGATACTGCTTTATCTGAAATGTCTGCGCATACTACTTCTGTATTGGCACACATTTTGGCCACACTAATACCAATGCAACCTGTTCCACAACAAAGATCTAACACCTTGATGGTTTCTTTAGATTTCTCATATACAGTAGTTATAACATTAACCGCCTTCTCAGCTAATATCTCTGTATCAGACCTAGGAATTAACACATCATGGTTGACCTTAAATGGAAGTCCCATAAATTCCCATTCGCCAATTATGTACTGTAAAGGATAGTGAGTCTTTCTCTTTTCTATAGCTGCAAAAAACTCCTTAACTTTATCTTCCTCAACTTCCTCGTGCATTCTGACAAAATATTCAGTTTTTGAAACTTTGCATACCTTTTCAACCAGTACCCACGCGTCAAAATCCGCATTTGGAATACCAGCTTTAAAAAGTTCCGCCTGGCCACGTCTGACCAATTCCATATACTTCATATTTATCCTTCTTATATCATCGTACTTCTTTATTATATTCCACAAGAAAAGCCTTCCAGTCAAACACTGCTTCCACAGCTTTAATAGCAACCTCTACCATATCTCTTTCCGGCTCTTTTGTTGTTACCCTTTGTAAACATATCCCCGGTGCACTCAACACATCCACCAATTTGCTTTCATGTGTTCCTGCATATCTTAATATTTCATAAGAAATACCTGCAACCACAGGTATCATAACCAATCTTACAGCTAATTTTAAAAACGGCTGCTGAACCGGAATTATAATAAAAAGAAAAATACTTATTATCATTACTATGAACAAAAAGCTTGTTCCACATCTCTTGTGAAATCTTGAACTTTTCATAACATTGTCCACATTTAACTCTAATCCATGTTCAATGCAATTGATACATTTATGTTCGGCTCCGTGGTACATATATGTTCTCTTAATATCACTCATAGCTGATATAGCTATAATATATGCCAAGAAAATCATTACACGTAATATACCCTCTATTAACGCTACTATGGCATAAATCTTAATATTTAATGCCTTCTTTAACAAGTCTGATAATAAACTTGGAAGGAACACAAATAAGGCCACAGACACAACTACCGAGAATATTACAGTCAATATCATCATAACACTTTCTGCCTTTTCTTTAAATACGGAATCAGAAACTTTTTCACTCTTTTTTTCTTCCTTCTCTTCTTCCTCATCTTCTACATAAAAGTCAGCAGAATACATAAGTGTAGACATTCCAATAACCAGGGAATCAATGAAGTTAAATATTCCTCTTACAAAAGGTATCTTTAATAATTTACTATTTCCTACAACACTTTTGTAATCCTTAACACATATTTCAATGTCCTTATCAGGTTTTCTAACTGCAACTGAGTATTTGTCATTATTTCTCATCATTATTCCTTCAATTACAGCCTGACCGCCTATTCCAGACATTTTCTGATGATTCTTTTTTTCTGTCATTTACGCTCCTTACCAATCCTAACTAATACAAAAAGGCTGTCACAAAAAAGGTCCTATATTTACAGGACCTGTCTCGTGACAGCCTCATATTAAAATCTCTATTTATTATCTGAAAGACCGTACTTCTTGTTGAACTTATCGATACGTCCACGTGTTGAAGTAGCTTTCTGCTGACCAGTGTAAAATGGATGACACTTTGAACAGATTTCAACATGGATATCCTGCTTTGTAGATCCTGTTACGAACTCATTTCCACAGTTACAAACAACCTTTGCCTGATAATATTCTGGATGTATTGCATTCTTCATTATAAATTCACCTCGTCTTTACTTTAAATATCGTTTCTTTTTATAGATTTTGAAATGGCTTACGCCAATCATATTCTCTAAAAACAGCTTAATCATTGTAGCATGATTATATTTTTAATGCAAGTACTTTTTAATTTTCTGTATAAACTCCTGATTGTTTTTGGTTTTAGCAAATAAATCCAATATCTGTTCTGTGGCATCTTCACTTCGTACTCCACTTGTCATTTTTCTGATTATATTTGCCGCTTCCAGCTCTTCCTTAGATAAAAGCAAATCATCTCGTCTTGTTCCTGATTTTATAATATCAATTGCCGGAAATACTCTTTTTTCTGAAAGTGCTCTGTTAAGAACCAATTCCATATTACCTGTTCCCTTGAATTCCTCAAATACCACATCATCCATTTTACTACCTGTATCTACCAGGGCTGTGGCAAGTATTGTAAGACTTCCGCCTTCTCTCATGTTTCTGGCAGCACCAAAGAATCTCTTTGGCATGTGCAATGCCGCCGGGTCCAGACCACCTGAAAGAGTACGTCCTGATGGAGGAATAATCATATTATAAGCTCTTGCCAGTCTTGTAATACTATCTAAAAGAATAATAACATCCTTCTTCATTTCCACAAGTCTCTTGGCTCTCTCTATAACCATATTAGATACTCTCTTATGATGCTCTGGAAGTTCATCAAAGGTAGAATATATTATTTCCACATTATTACCCTGAATTGCCTCCTTCATATCTGTTACTTCTTCAGGTCTTTCATCTATAAGCAAAATCATAAGATGCATATCCGGATTGTTTACTAAAATTGATTTGGCAATTTCTTTAATTAATGTGGTTTTACCTGCCTTAGGCTGGGATACAATCATACCTCTTTGACCTTTTCCAATAGGCGAGATTATATCTGTTATTCTCATGGCCCTATTCTCACCACTTGTCTCTAGTCTTATCCTCTTATTTGGAAATATTGGTGTTAAATTTTCAAAATTAGGTCTGTTAATTATAGTTTCAGCCGGAGCATCATTTACATAATCCAAATGAATTAAAGCGCCAAATTTATCAGAACCTGACTTTGGTCTTAAGCCACCTCTTATGACATCTCCTGTCTTTAGATGAAATTTTCTTATCTGAGATGGAGATACATATACATCATCTTCACCAGGAAGGAAATTGTCTGATCTTATAAAACCATAGCCATCTGCCATTATCTCTAAGATTCCCTGAGCATATAATACCTCTTCCTCTTTTTCTAAGGTGCCTGCTTCATTAGTTTCCTTCTTTACATAGGATTTTTTTGTTTCCTTAATTGCCTTTTCCTTTTCTTTTTCACTGTCATTTGCTGCAGTTTTAAGAATCTCCTCTATGAGTTCAGCTTTCTTGAACTTCATGATGTACTTAATCCCTTGAGATTTGGCAATTTCTCTGAGCTCTACTAATGGAAGTGACTGCAATTTCTCGCGCATAAATTGTCCTCCTGTGGTTATATTAAAATATATAGTTACAATATTTTTTGGAATTAATATCGAAATGATCTTTAAGATTTGATATATTTCTCTCGCATTCTTGATAAAGTATACAACACATTTTCCAAAAATGGTAGTGTAAAATTTTTTTTTGTATGCTATTATAAGAATTGTCGCATTTTTAGGAAATTTGCTTTGACAAATATTGGAGGTTATTATGACTATTAACGAGGAATCTTTAGAATTACATGAACAATGGAATGGTAAAATAACTACTGAGTCCGTTTGTAAAGTTTCATCAAGAAAGGATCTTTCTTTAGCTTATACTCCAGGTGTTGCAGAACCTTGTAAGGTTATCGCAAAAGACCCGGAAGCTGCTTATAAATACACTATCAAATCCAATACAGTTGCTGTTGTATCAGATGGTAGCGCTGTTTTAGGCTTGGGAAACATTGGTGCAAAGGCTGCAATGCCTGTTATGGAAGGAAAGGCAGTATTATTTAAAACCTTTGGAGGAGTTAATGCATTTCCTATCTGTCTTGATACCCAGGATACAGAAGAAATCATTAAAACCGTTGTAAACATCGCCCCTGCTTTTGGAGGCATTAATCTGGAAGATATATCTGCTCCAAGATGTTTTGAAATAGAAGCACGTCTTAAAGAATTACTGGACATTCCGGTATTCCATGATGACCAGCATGGTACTGCCATTGTTGTTTTGGCTGGTATTATCAATGGTCTTAGAATTACTAAAAAGAAAAAAGAAGATTGTAAAGTTGTTATTAACGGTGCTGGTTCAGCTGGTATTGCCATTACAAAACTTCTTATTACATATGGTTTTAAAAATGTAACTATGTGTGATATCAACGGAATCATCGGGCCTGATTCTAAAGATCTTAATTGGATGCAACAGTCTATGTTGGAAGTTACCAATCCAGATAAGAAAACAGGAACTCTTGCTGACGCTCTTGTTGGTAGTGACATTTTCGTAGGTGTATCTGCTCCTAATATTGTTACACCTGAAATGGTTAAGACAATGAATTCTGATTCTATTATCTTCGCTATGGCTAATCCTGTACCAGAGATTATGCCTGATGTAGCTAAAGCTGCCGGCGCTAGAATTGTTGGAACAGGTAGATCTGATTTCCCTAATCAGGTAAACAACGTTATTGCCTTCCCTGGTATATTTAAAGGTGCTCTCCAAGGAAGAGCCGCTCAGATAACAGAAGAAATGAAACTTGCAGCTGCAAATGCTATTGCATATTTGGTTCCTGATGAAAAACTTAACGAAGAGTTCATCCTTCCTGAAGCCTTTGATCCTGTTGTTGCAGAAACAGTAAGTAAAGCTATTATCGATAACATCCCAGAAGACGGTAAGAATATAAAATGATAAGGATATAATAAAGTGAATATAGAATCATCAACATTACATAAATTAATAATTTTATACATGTTAAATAAGGTCAATTTTCCCCTTACCAATTCACAGCTTTCAGACTTTTTCCTAACTAAGAATTACACTACTTATTTCAAGCTTCAGGAAAATATTAAAGAATTGAATTCCAACGATTTGATAAGTCAGGAAACCGTAATGAATACCACCTATTATCACATTACTTCTGATGGTAGTCAGACCTTAGGCTACTTTGTAAACAAGATACCTTCTGATATTGTAGACGATATTGATAAATATCTTATGGAAAATAAATACGAGCTTCGTAACGAAGTTGGTACCATAGCCGATTATTACAAATCCACCAACAGCGATTATATAGTTCACTGTCAGGTAAAAGAAGGTGAAGGTATTCTTATTGAGATAAACATTTCCGTTCCTACCAAGGAAGAAGCTTCTTCCATGTGTAACCAATGGAAAGAGAACTCTCAAAGTATATACTCCTTTATTATGAAATCTTTAATGAAATAATATAAAAAAGAAGCCATTCCTTGGGATGACTTCTTTTTATTTAATCTTCTTGTTGTGGAGATACCTGTTCTAGTACCTGTTCTATAATATCTAATACCTCTTCTTTTCCTTGTTTTGTTTCTGAAGAAAATGGTATTACTATAGTTTCCTTTGGAAGATTCATCGATGTCTTTATAAGCTTTATCTGCTTATCCTTTTGACTTCTTTTTATTTTATCTAACTTGGTTGCTATTATAACCGGAGTAAATCCATTATAGACTATCCAATTATACATATCTTTGTCATTTTTTGACGGCTCATGTCTAATGTCTATTAAAAGAAAAATAAGCTGCAATTGTTTAGAGGTTGTAAGATAATTCTCTATCATCTTTCCCCATTTTTCCTTAACTTCCTTAGATACCTTTGCAAATCCATATCCTGGAAGATCTACAAAATACAATTCGTTATTCATTAGGTAGTAATTGATAGTCTGAGTCTTTCCCGGTTGTCCTGATGTTCTAGCAAGCTTCTTTCTACCGGCTATACAATTTATTAATGACGATTTTCCAACATTTGATTTACCGGCAAATGCAAACTCTACGAATTTATTCTCTGGAAGTTTACTGGTAATTCCACATACTGTTTCCAGTTCTGAATTTACGATTTTCATAAGCTTTTCCACATTTCTTTAGTCATTTACAACTTTTTTTTCATTTGTTTTTCCAGCAAAGATGTTACTTTTCTTTGTTGGTTGTACCTTATCTGTTCTGTAGTCAATCTTAGGAGCTTCTCCCTTTTTAACCACGTTTTCATCAACTGTAACTCTACCAATGGAATCATCAGATGGAACCTTATACATAATATCCATAAGTACATCTTCCATAATAGCTCTAAGTCCTCTGGCTCCTGTTTTTCTCTCAAAGGATTTTTCAGCTACTGCTTCTAATGCACCGTCTGTAAATTCCAAATCTACGCCATCAATTTCAAATAACTTCTTGTACTGTTTCACAAGAGAATTCTTTGGCTCTTTGAGAACTCTCACCATAGCTTCTTTATCTAAATATTTCAGAGCTACTGTTACTGGAACTCTTCCAATAAACTCTGGTATAAGACCGAATTTAACAAGATCTTGAGGCATTGTCTCCGAGAACAATTCATCCACTACATGTTCCTTCTTTTCCTCTATTTCTGTATCAAATCCTATGGATTTTTTATCCATTCTTTCTTCAATAATCTTTTCAAGGCCATCAAAGGCTCCACCACAGATAAATAAAATGTTTTCTGTATTTATGTGTAGCATTTCCTGGCTAGGATGCTTTCTTCCTCCCTGAGGTGGAACTGATGCATCTGTACCCTCTAAAAGCTTTAATAAAGCCTGCTGCACACCTTCTCCTGAAACATCTCTTGTTATAGATACATTTTCAGCTTTTTTACTAATCTTATCTATCTCATCGATATAAATAATTCCATATTCAGCTTTTCTAATATCATAGTCAGCTGCCTGAATTATTTTCAAAAGAATGTTCTCAACATCTTCTCCGACATATCCTGCCTCTGTAAGAGTTGTTGCATCTGCTATAGCAAATGGAACATTTAAAATCTTAGCAAGAGTCTGAGCAAGATAAGTCTTTCCTGATCCTGTAGGTCCTAATAACAACACGTTACTTTTTTGAATGTCTACATCTATATCTTTCTTAGACATGATTCTTTTGTAGTGATTGTAAACCGCTACAGATAACACCTTTTTAGCATCGTCCTGCCCAATAACATACTCATCAAGAAATGCTTTAATCTCTTCTGGTGTATATAAATTAATATCTAAATCTCCATCGCCGTATGAATCGTCTAACATTTTTTCTTCATCTATGATTTCTTTGCATATTTCTACACAACTGTCACAGATGCAGATACCATTAGGATTGCATATAAGTCTTCCAACACGACTTTCTGGCTTACCGCAAAAATCGCATCTCTTCTCTTCGTTTTTTGCCATACCTGCTCCTTATTATCTACTTACAATAACCTTATCAATAAGCCCGTATTCTTTAGCTTCTTCTGATGTCATATAATTATCTCTTTCAGTGTCTTTAGCAATCTCCTCATAGGATTTACCTGTATTAGCTGAAAGTATCTCATTTAATTTCTGTCTGGTCTTAAGAATCTCCTCTGCAACAATACTAATCTCTGTTGCCTGACCTTTTGCTCCACCTGAAGGCTGGTGAATCATAATCTTTGCATTAGGAAGTGCCATTCTCTTACCCTTTGCTCCACCTGATAACAGGAACGCTCCCATAGACGCTGCCATACCGATACAAATTGTAGATACATCACACTTGATATAATTCATTGTATCATATATAGCCATACCTGCTGTAACAGATCCACCCGGACTGTTAATATAAAGGTGAATATCTTTGTTTGGATCCTCTGATTCTAAGAATAAAAGCTGAGCCACAATAAGACTTGCTGACACATCATTTACTTCTTCACCTAAAAAAATAATCCTATCTTTCAAAAGACGAGAATAAATGTCATAAGATCTCTCGCCTCGTCCTGTTTGTTCAATGACATAAGGTACTAAACTCATAATTCCTCTTTCTGAAACGTATTTTAAAATAATTAAATTTTAAAACAGCAGCCTGTGACGTTCCACACAGACTGCTATTATTGTCTTTCATAATAAATGTCTTAATGTAAAATTATTCCTCATCTGACTTTGGCTCTAATGTTGCAACTGCTGAATCTTTAACAAGGGCAACTGCCTTCTTAACCTTAAGGTCTTCCATAATGCTTTCTTTATCATTGTCAGAAAGGTACTCTTTTACTTTTTCAACTTCCATTGAATATGCCTTAGCCATATCTTCAACTTCTTTGTTGAAATCTTCTTCTGTTACTTCAATATTCTCTGCTGCTGCAATTGCTTCAAGTACAAGTCTGCTCTGGATACGCTGAATAGCCTGTGGTTTTAATTCCTCAGCAAATTTTTCCTCTGTCTGACCTGTATATTGGAAGTACTGCTCAATAGAAAGTCCCTGACTCTCAAGTCTTCTGGCAAAATCGTCAGCCATTCTTGTAACCTGTGTATCAATCATAGCTTCTGGAAGATCCATCTTTGAGTTCTCGATAATCTTCTTAATAACTTCCTCTTCTTTAACTTCATCAGCGTTCTGTTTCTTCTTCTCTTCTAACTTTTCTTTGATACTTTCCTTGTACTTATCAACTGTATCGAATTCTGAAACATCATCTACGAACTCATCGTTAAGCTCTGGAAGCTCTTGTGTGCTAATCTTCTTAACTGTTACTTTGAACATAGCAGGCTTTCCAGCAAGGTTATCTGCATGATATTCCTCTGGGAATGTAACATTTACTTCTACCTCTTCACCAATGTTCTTACCAACAAGCTGATCCTCAAAATTATCTATAAATGAATGTGAGCCAATCTCTAATGGATAGTCAAGACCTTTTCCGCCTTCAAATGGTTCTCCGTCAACGAAACCTTCGAAATCAATAATTGTCTTGTCTCCCATTTCTACAGGTCTGTCAGTAACATCGATTGTTCTAGCATTCTGAGCTCTCTCTTTATCGATTTCTGCATTTATCTCATCTTCTGTTACTGTTACGTCTACTTTAGTAACCTCGATACCTTTATACTGACCTAACTCAACTTCAGGTTTTACTGCAACTTCTGCTGTGAATATAAAATCTTTTCCTTCCTCAAACTGAGTAACATCAATCTTAGGCTGTGAAACGATTTCAATATCTGTCTCGTCTGCAGCTTTAGCGTATGCAGATGGGATTAAATCATTGATTGCTCCTTCGTAAAATACTTCTTTACCATACATCTTCTCGATAATTTTTCTAGGAGCTTTACCCTTTCTAAATCCTGGAATTGTAATTCTGCCCTTTTCTTTATTATAAACTTTTTCAATGGCCTTTGTAACTTCATCAGCTGCCACTTCAATTGTAAGCTTTGCCATATTGTTCTCAAGGTTTTCAACCTGTACACTCATTTGTAAATCCTCCATTCTATCTACTGCGCCACTTAGACGCTATAACATCAAAGCATTATAACATAAGAAATATCATAAGTCTAGTGGTTACACTAAACCAATTGAATTCGTTTAGCCACTTCATCAGCTAATTCTTTATCCTTTAAAAGGCTTATTAATTCCAATCCTAAATCTATGGCAACACCCATGCCTCTGGCAGTTGTGATATGTCCATCGGTTACAACCCCTGCTCTGGTATACTCCTTTGCCCCTTCAAGCTTATCTTCAAAACCAGGGAACACTGTTGCTTCTCTTCCCTTTAAAAATCCAAGCTCCCCTAATATATATGGTGCTGCACAAATAGCTGCAATTCTCTTTCCTGACTGGTTATATTTTATAAGTGCGTTAGTTAATTTCTCATTAGCTGCCAAATTAGGTGTTCCTGGAACTCCTCCCGGTAAAAATAGCATATCGGCATCATCCATATCTGTTTCTTCTATTGTCTGATCGGCCATCATAACAATTCCATGAACTCCTGTCACTTTAGTCGTATCATTAATAGATACTGTTTTAACCTGAATATCTCCTCTTAATAATACATCTATTACTGCAATTGCTTCTGTCTCTTCAAATCCATCTGCTAAAAACGCATATACTTTACTCATAAAAACCTCATTTCTTTCCATATGTTTTAATCGTTTAATTCACCATTAAATTATAATGTAAGTATTTCCCATAATTCAAGCCTTTAATCAAATAAAGATTCTCTTTTATAATTGATATAAATGTCTTATGTGTGATAAAATTTTTTTGGAGGTTTTTTATGGAAATTGAACGTAAATTTTTAGTTAAGATTTTACCTAATCTATCAGATTATTCTTTTCATAGTATTGAACAGGGTTATCTAAATACCAATCCCGTTGTAAGAGTCAGAAAACAAGATGATGAGTACTATTTAACTTATAAGGGTAGTGGACTAATGACCAGGGAAGAATACAATCTTCCCCTTACTAAAGATGGGTATTTACACTTAATAGATAAGGCTGATGACAATGTTATCACAAAAAAAAGATATATAATTCCCTTTGAAAAATACATCATAGAACTTGATGTGTTTGAAGGATTATTTAAGGGGATTATACTTGCTGAAGTAGAATTTGAAAATGAAGCTGAGGCTAAATCTTTTGTGGCTCCTGACTGGTTTGGAAAGGACGTTACTTTAGACGGAAGATTTCACAACAGCAAAATGAGTAAAATGAATTCAGAAGATATTTCTTTACTTGTAAATATGTCAAAATCAGGAGAATGATTTATGAATCTGGAAGCTATACATCACAAAGCAGTAGACAACTACTGCTATCCTTTAAATGAAAACGATATTAAAATTAATATTTACACCGGCTATGATGTAGCAAAAGTCACTCTAGTATATGGGGACCCATTCACTGGAGGAATAATGGGTGGCAATCAGGATTTTACCGAGAGTCTTTTAGTTCTCGAAGATACTAAGTTATTACGTCATCAAATTATATGGTCTGGAATTGTTAAGCCAAAATTCAAACGTCTAAGTTACTATTTTATTCTAGAAGCCGGCAAAGAAAAATACTACATGCTGGAAGATGACTTTTACACGGAATCGGAATTTAAATCCTTTAACAGAAGAAAGCAGTTCTTCTATTTTCCTTGGATGAATCCCTCAGATATCAATGTTACTCCGGATTGGGTCAATTCAACTGTGTGGTATCAGATATTTATTGATAGATTCTGTAATGGCAATCCTGATATTAATCCTAAAAACGTAAAACCCTGGAAAGGCCCTGACAAACAGGTTAAATCCTTTGACTTTTATGGTGGGGACATTCCCGGCATTACCAGCAAAATGGACTACCTTCAGTCTCTTGGTATCAGTGGGCTATATCTTACCCCTGTGTGTAAAGGTGAAAGTAATCATAAATATGACACCGGCAGTTATACAACTATAGACCCTCATTTTGGAACTGATGAAGACATGAAAGAAATGGTTAAAACTGCCCATGAACATGGTATAAAGGTTATGATGGACGGGGTATTTAATCATTCCGGAAGAACTTTTAAACCATGGGAGGATGTAGTTAAGAATGGACCTGATTCAAAATATTATGACTGGTTCATGATCAATTCATGGCCTTTTTCCAATAAAGGTTTTGCTACTAATTCAAAAGCCGGTAAATACTATACCTTTGCCTTTGTTGATATGATGCCTAAACTTAATACCAACAATCCTGAAGTTAGAAAATTTATTCTTAAAGTACTTACTAAATGGGTTAAAGAGTACGATATTGATGGTATTCGACTAGATGTTGCCAATGAAATTTCTCATACTTTATGCAAAGAGATGAGAATCGCATTAAAGAAATTAAAACCTGATATTTATATACTTGGTGAAATATGGCATGACTCCACTCCTTGGCTTAGAGGGGATGAATTTGATTCTGTTATGAATTATCCTTTTGGCGATAGTATTGAACAGTTTTGGGCAGATAAAAACAGCACTGCTTTAGATTTTGAATTTGCCATTAACAGATGTTACTCCATGTACATGGAACAGACTAGCAAGGTTTTATTTAACCTTTTAGATTCCCATGACACCATTCGTCTCATTAACAAGCTAGGTGACATCCATTCCTTTTACCAGCAGATGGCCATTTTGTTTACCATGCCTGGTACTGTATGCATTTACTATGGAACTGAACTTGTGCTAGAAGGCGGTAGGGACCCGGATTGCAGAAGATGTATGCCTTGGAAAGAGATTGAACAGGGTAAATATGATGATCGAATTAAAATCATGAAAAAACTTATTTCCCTTAGAAATAAATATCCTGCCTTTAGAAGCAATCAATATAAATTCATTCGAAGTAAAAACGACAGGGTTATTATTTACGAAAGATACTCTAAAAATTGCAAAACAAGGACTGTCATTATAAACTGCAGTGATATTCCTTACAAGCTTACCAAAGATAAACCCATATTTAAGTATGGTAAAAAAGAAAATTTACTTATGCCCGGTGGCGTGGTTATTTATTAAAAAAATCGTTGTTAATCTCAACACAGAGATTAACAACGATTATTTTTTTTTTCTCGTTTTATTTTTATTCTATGACCTGCAACCACAAATGCTCCTATTATAAAAGGCAAAAAGTAAGTAAATCCTCTGTAAACCAGAGATACTGCCATTGATAAAGCTTTATCATCTGTTATCACCTGATACATGGCATAAAACAACGCCTCTAAAGAACCGGCAGAACCCGGTGATGGTATCACTCCTGCCAATGCCGAAGCCATTGAGGTAACACCCATTTTATATATAAAATCATGTAATCCGGTAGTTTTAGTCATTACATATGGTATCAGGTACCAACCAAAGAAAAATTTAAATATATTACAAAGAACCATAAATGTTATCATTTTTTTATCTTTTAATATACTTAAACTCTCTTCCCTTAAAATGGTTAACTGCTCTTTTATCTTATCTGCTTTAGATTTATATCTTGTCTTTCCTAGTAATTTATCCGCTATAAAGAATAAAAATCTATGCATGGTCTTCCATGTACATATCATTAAAAAGCCTGTAGCTATAAGAATTGTTACCACAATCCCTAAAAATATATATTTTATATACTTGTTAAAATCCTGATTAATCTGCTGATAATTCACTACAAAAAGCACTAAAAATATCATCAGTACAGCAATCTTTTGAAGCATATAATTAAGGGAAATGAAGCTGGTACTTCTTGCCGGCGGCACCTTCTTTGTACTTAGATAGTATACTCCTGAAATTGCAGTGGCACTTCCTAGAGTTGCCAATCTAAAAAAACCAGAGTAATATGAGGTTTTTATACCATCCCATACTGTAAACTTAGGATTATATCTCTGACCAATGAGATAATATCCAATTCCATCGTAAATGTTATAGATTACACTAGATGCCACTAACAGCACTATGGAAAGTCCGGACAAATCCCTTATTTCATTTAAGATGTTTACTCCAGACTTTCTAATTACCATGGTTATGATAATGACAATTATAAGCACAAATAACCATTTAAGTATGTTTATTACCGGAATCTTTTTATCTTTGTTTTTTTCAGGTTGTTCCTGATTGTTTGTATTCTCTTCACTCATACTTAAAATTTTAAACTATTTCATTGTCTTTTTCAACAGCTCACAAAGTTCATCTACTGCTTCTTCATTTCCTTCTTTTATGTCATCTACCACACAGGATTTTATGTGACTTGATAGAAGTTCCTTATTAAAAGAATTAAGTGCAGATTGCACTGAACTTACCTGCATAAGAATATCCGGACAGTATCTGTTTGCCTCAAGCATTTTCTTAATTCCGCAGATCTGTCCCTCTATTCTGTTAAGCCTGTTTACCAAAGATTTTAACTCTTTATCCGTTCTAGGTTTGTGTTTTTTTCTTTCTTCATCTGTACAACAACACGACATAATATCACTCTATTCCTATATATTTATAATCCTGATCTTCAATAGCTTTTTTAATAACTTCTTCGTCTACGTCCTTTGAAAGTTCAATTACTGCCACGTCCTCTTTGTGATTAGCTGTTGCACTTTCAATTCCTTCTAGCGCCTCTAATGTCTTTTTTACTCTTGCCTCGCAATGTTCACACATCATTCCTTCAATTTTAACTGTTTTTGTCATAACATCCTCCTTGTCATTATATTTATTTTCAACGTCCTTAAAGAGATTCAATCTAAGGGCGTTCATACACACTGTAAAACTAGATAAACTCATAGCTGCTGCACCTACCATTGGATTCATCTCGAATTGCCATCCAAATATTGCAGAATAGAATCCTGCTGCCAATGGAATACAAATTACGTTATAAAAGAATGCCCAAAACAGGTTCTCATGTATGTTCTTTATTGTTTGTCTGCTTAGTCTGATGGCTGCTGATACATCTGAGAGCCTTGATTTCATAAGAACTATGTCAGCGGCATCTATGGCCACATCTGTTCCAACTCCTATGGCTATTCCTATATCTGCTCTAGTCAAGGCTAATGCATCGTTTATTCCATCTCCTACCATTGCTACCTTGCCATATTTTTGCAGTTCTATAATTACCTTCTCTTTTCCATCTGGCAATACTCCTGCTACCACATGGTCCACCCCTGCTTTTGAGGCAATGGCTTTTGCTGTCTTTGGGTTATCACCTGTAATCATAACCACCTTTATTCCCATATTTTTAAGTTCATTTACGCCTTTATATGAATCCTCTTTTATGGTATCTGCCACAGCAATTATTCCAATATATTTTCCATCTTTTACAAACAGCATCGGCGTCTTTCCCTGTTCTGATAATTCATCAACTGTTTTTTTCACATTTTCATTTAGACTATGGTTTTCTTTTATAAATTTGTATGAACCTGCAACTATATCAACACCCTGTAACTTACCCTTTAGTCCATTTCCCGGCAGGGTAATAAAATCTGTTACTTCTCTTGTAGAAATATTGTTGTTGCTAGCGTAGTTCATAATTGCCTTCGCCAAAGGGTGTTCTGATTTGCTCTCAATGGATGTAGCTATCTCTATTAATTCATGTTCACTGACTCCTTCTGCAGGAACTATATCTATAACTTCCGGCTCACCCTTTGTTATAGTTCCTGTCTTATCCAGTGCTACTATATTTATTCTGCTAGTCTCTTCCTGAGCAGCTGCACTCTTGTATAGAATTCCATTTTTGGCTCCCATTCCATTTCCTACCATAATAGCAACTGGTGTAGCCAGTCCTAATGCACATGGACATGAGATAACCAACACAGATATTGCCCTTGCTATGGCAAATGTAAACGTCTGTCCACTTATTATCCATATAAGAAATGTAACCGAAGCGATTATAATAACTGCAGGTACGAATACTCCACTTACCTTGTCTGCTATTCTTGCTATAGGTGCTTTGGTAGCTGCTGCATCTGATACCATTTGAATTATCTGAGATAGTGTTGTATCTTTACCTACTCTGGTTGCCTTGGCCTTTATGTATCCCGACTGATTAAGAGTTGCCGCTGAAATGGTATCACCTACCATCTTATCCACAGGAATGGATTCACCGGTTAAGGCTGATTCATTTACTGCACTCTCTCCTTCTATAACAATACCATCTACAGGAACGTTAGCTCCTGGCTTTACTATAAATATATCCCCTACTTGTACCTGTTCTATGGAAACCTCTGTCTCCACACCATCTTTAATAACTACTGCTGTCTTTGCCTCAAGCTGCATAAGACTTTTTAAGGCATCTGTGGTTCTTCCCTTTGAAAGGGACTCCAATGTCTTACCTACTGTTATAAGGGTAGGAATCATGGCTGCTGTTTCAAAATACAGATTCATTCCATATTTCATAACCGTGTGGGAATCTCCAGCTGCCATAGCATTTATCATTACATATAATTCCACCAATGAATATCCAAAGGCTGTTGCCGAACCTAAAGCCACCAAAGTGTCCATATTTGGTGCTCCCATAATCATTGATTTAAATCCCGATGTAAAGAATTTCCTATTTATGAACATTACTATTATAGCTAATAACATCTGTGTTACAGCTATGGATACGTAATTATCCATCCATTTAAATATCGGCCAGCCAAGCATTCCATGTCCCATAGAGATATACATAATGGCTAATAGAAATACTGCCGAATATACAAGTCGTTTTACAAGTATCGGCGTTTCTCTGTCTTTAAGAGCCTCCTCTTCTGCCTTAAATGTAGACTCTAAATTATCTACATCTTTTTCCCCTTTTACAGAAGCGCCATAACCTGCTTCTTCCACTGCTTTTATAATATCTTTAGGACTTGCTTTTCCTTCAACTCCCATAGAATTAGTAAGTAAAGATACCGAACAACTGTCAACTCCCGATACCTTGGATACTGCTTTTTCAACTCTTGCCTGACATGCAGCACAGCTCATACCAGTAACAATATACTGTTTCATAACATCCTCCTGCATTCCCTGTTGCCTTTTGTTAAAATAAATATACCCCCAGGGGGTATATTAGTCAATATAAAAATCCGCCTTAGTATATGGTCTTATAACAACTATATACTATGGCGGATACTTTTATTTCTCTGTGTATTAATTTCTTAACAGTTCAAAACATTAGTATGCCTTGCCCCAATATACCATCTTTGTGGCTTTCTTTCCACAGCACACACAGGTATCTGATATATGTTCCTGAGTAAATGGCATGCATCTTGCTGTTGCTGTAGTCTCTTCTTTTATCTTATCTTCGCATGCCTGATCTCCACACCACATTGCCTTTACAAATCCAGGCTTAGTTGCAACTATTTCCTTGAATTCATCATAGTTCTTTGCAACATATGTATGAGCATCTCTGTGTTTTCTTGCTCTTTCAAGCATTTCCTTTTGCATTGTATCAAGAAGTTCACCAACTTTTGTCTGTAACTCGTCAATAGATACTGTTATCTTTTCGCTGGTATCTCTTCTAACAATGATTGCCTGATTTGCTTCTATATCTCTTGGTCCCATTTCTATTCTAAGTGGAATACCGCGCATCTCCTGCTCTGAGAACTTCCAGCCCGGGCTCTTGTCACTGTCATCCACTTTTACTCTGAAGTTAGATAACATTTCCTTAACTTCATTGGCCTTTTCAAGTACCCCTTCCTTCTTCTGCATAATTGGAACTATGCATACCTGAGTTGGTGCTACCTTTGGTGGAAGCACAAGTCCACTATTGTCACCATGAACCATTATAAGGGCTCCAATAAGTCTGGTAGTCATTCCCCAAGATGTCTGGAATACATGTTTTAACTTGTTATCTTTATCTGTATACTGAATCTCATAAGCTTTGGCAAATCCATCACCAAAGTTATGACTTGTACCTGACTGAAGAGCTTTTCCGTCGTGCATTAATGCTTCAATAGTATATGTAGCCTCAGCTCCAGCGAATTTCTCTTTATCTGTTTTCTTTCCTCTTACAACTGGAATTGCTAAGAAATCCTCGCAAAAATCAGCATAGAGATTAAGCATCTGCTGTGTTCTCTCCTCTGCCTCTTCAAATGTAGCATGAGCTGTATGACCTTCCTGCCATAAAAACTCCCTGGATCTTAAAAATGGTCTTGTTTCCTTTTCCCATCTGACTACTGAGCACCACTGATTGTAAACCTTTGGAAGGTCTCTGTATGACTGCACCTCATCTTTATAAAAATCACAGAACAATGTCTCAGATGTTGGCCTGATACAAAGTCTTTCCTGTAATTCATTAAGTCCACCATGAGTTACCCATGCAACTTCAGGTGCAAATCCCTCTACGTGGTCTTTTTCTTTCTGAAGAAGACTCTCTGGAATAACCATTGGCATGTAAACATTTTCTACGCCTGTTTCCTTGAATCTCTTATCAAGTTCAGCTTTAATGTTTTCCCAAAGGGCATATCCTGCCGGTTTAAATATCATGAATCCCTTGATACTTGAATATCCCATAAGCTCTGCTTTTTTAACAACATCTGTGTACCACTGTGCAAAATCCACATCCATGGATGTAATCTGTTCAACTAATTTCTTATCCTTTGCCATATCTAGCCTCCATTTATTTTATACATATCTTCTAGTTTGATTCGTATTTTTATATTACCTGAGAAATAATCTGAGGTAATTCACTAAATGCCTCTATCTTCGGCACTGGGGCATTAATTGTTCCAAATCCATAGGCTGCATGTATAAATTTAATTCCAGCTTCTACGCTAGAATCATAATCTCCTTGAATGTCACCAACATAAACTGCCTTATCCAATTTATTTCTTCCCACAACAAGCTTTATGTTATCACCTTTTTTTAGATTATTATTGCCATAGCATTCTATGTCGTCAATGTATTTTCCATATCCATAGTAATCTAAAAATGCTTCTATATAACCGCTTTGACAATTGCTAACTATATAAAGGTTGTAACCCATATCCTTTAACCTAGAAAATGTTTCTTCTACACCCGGATATACATAAGCTCCATTTTCTCTTAAATAATCATTTTCAAACTTGCCACATTCATCAAGAGTATCCATTATAACATCTATATCATCTAAGAAGTCAAATACCTTAGTAGCCAAAACATCCATGGTAAGACCCATTACTGAACGGATCTTTTCCTCTGTTATAACCTTGTCCTCTCCAAATCTTTTCTTAGTTATAATACTCCAACTGTCTGCTACTTCTTTGGCTGAATCCCAAAGGGTTCCATCCATGTCAAATATAATTCCTTTTTTCATAAATCCTCATTTCTATTTTATACACAGATATATTGCTATTATTGAAAATATTATCTGTATTATTGAAAATCTATATACTACCTGGGTATTTACCCAACCACTTTTCTTCTTATACTGATCGTGAACCGGTGTAATAATATTTGGCATTGGATTCTTTTTAAATACTTTTATAAATGAAACTTTAAAAAGTCCCAATCCTCCATCTATAATAAGCACTATGGAAACCAAAAGATACATAATTGGTGCTCCGGATTTTAACATTGCAATGGCAATGAAAAGTCCTAAAGATCTTGAGCCTGCATCTCCCATAAGAATTGTGCTGTCTGGTGCGTTGTACCAAAGATATACAAGAATAACTATTATCATCAACAAGATAGTATAGTTAAACCCGTCATCTATCTTAAATACTTTATCCATTGCATATATCGTAGATAATGTAATTATACAAAGGGTTCCGCAAAGACCATCTATACCGTCAGAGCAATTAGTTACATTTATTGCAGCCCATACAAGAATAATTATAAGAATCCCCATAATTACCGGTGGAATCGTTACTTTTATATTGGCAGTAGCAATTAAAATCTTAGTTCCATTATAGTAAATATATGTAACCGCTGTTGCTATAGAGATAAATAAATCCAACAGTCCTTTTTTCAATCTACCCCATGGCACTTCTGCTGCATCATCTAAGTATCCTGTTAGCATTGCTGCAAATACCAAGGCTGTATATATACAAATCTCTACATTTAATTTTGAAAATAAAGCTACAGCTACGCAGTAAACTATTATAAAACTTATTCCTGCTCCTCTTATCTTGCCCTTTGAAGCCATTCCTCCTACTGCAAATTCCTTACCCTGATCCTTAGGAAGGAAGCCATTGAATTTTCCAAGCATTAAAAAGGTAGCAGCTATAGAAAACAATATTCCTATAAAATAAACTGTTTCCATATCAATATTTTCAATTAAATTAAACAACATGACGTACTCCTTACGACTACTTAAACATCTTTTTACACATAGATTTGATTATAAGACACTTGCTATCTTTCGTCAAATAATCTATGATAAAGTTCAACGTAAAATTTATGAAATTGGAGTGTTTTTACCATGAATAAGAAAGAAATTAGTGAAATAAAAAAGACTTTAAATCCACAAAAATCTGTTATTACAAGAATCTGCGGATGCTATGTGGATAATGAAAAAAATATAAGATTTACATCTAAAGAAGCTTTCCATGCCCTTTCTGAAGAGGAAGCTTTTAAATATTTTGATATTTTCAAACACACCCTTTCAGGTACCCTTGGAAAGAATCTTTTAAATGTAGAATTTCCATTAGAAGCTGAAAAAGAAGGAGGCAAACAAAATTTTCTCCTTCGTCTTAGGGATAGCAAATTACAAGATGAAGAACTTTTAAATGAATATTATCAAAGCATAATCGACAATTATGTCTATGAGTCCAACTATTATATCGTATTAATTCACGGTGTGTACGATATTCCCGGAAAATCTTCAGATGGCAGTGAGATGTTTGATGCTTCAAGTGATGTATATGAATACATTCTTTCTAGCATCTGTCCTGTAAACCTTGAAAAATCAGGGCTCTCCTATGATGCTGAGAAAAATGCCATTGGTGAACTTATAAGAAGCTGGATTGTAGCCAATCCTTCTAATGGTTTTCTTTTCCCATGTTTTAATGACAGAAATACTGATATTCACTCACTTCTATATTACACAAAAAGCGTTACCGATATCCAACCCGGATTAATCGATAATATTTTTGGTAGTGAAGTTCCTTACTCTGCCGATGATGAAAAGGAAGTCTTTAATAATCTCATTGTTGAAACTCTTGGAGAAGAGTGTAATTTTGAAACTGTTAAAAATATTCATGAGTCCATCTCTGAGATAATTGAGGAAAACAAAGAGAACCCAGACCCTGTAGTTCTTACTCCAAATGACATAAAACAAATTTTTGAAGAAAGCGATGTCAGTAACGAAAAGCTCCAAGTCCTTGACGAAAACCTTAGAATCGCCCAAGAAAACGAAAAACCTGTAGTTCTCACTGCCGCCAACATTACCAACACCGGCAAATTCGATATAAAAACTCCTGAGGTAACCATAAAAGTTCGCCCTGACTGTGCAGATATGGTAACCACTAAGGTAATCGAAGGTCGTAAATGCATAGTAATAGAAATAAACGATCAGGTTGAAATCAATGGAATAAATGTAAAATAAACAGAAAAGGAACTATATTCATATGAATGTTATCGAAGTAAAAAACTTAACAAAAGAGTATAAAGAACTAAAAGCAGTAGATAATTTATCTTTTGAAGTTTACAAAGGCGAGATATTAGGATTATTAGGTCCTAATGGTAGTGGTAAATCAACTACAATAAATTGTTTATTGTCATTATTAAATTATAGCAACGGAAGTATAAAAATCTTCGGTGAAGATATGACACCAACTTCTTATGATTTGAAGTCTAAAATCGGAGTAGTATTTCAAGATGTAGCGGTTTTTGATGAACTTACCGTTTATGAGAATATTGATTATTTTTGCGGACTATATATTTATGATAATCAAAAAAGAAAGCAATATGTGGAAGACGCAATCAGACTGGTTGGATTAGAAGATTTTAAAAAATTTTATCCCAAAAAACTGTCCGGTGGTTTACTAAGAAGATTAAACATTGCTTGTGGTATATCACATAAACCTAATCTTATATTTTTAGATGAACCAACTGTTGCTGTTGACCCACAAAGCAGAAATAATATTTTGGACGGTATAAAAAAACTGAGAGATGCCGGTGCAACTATAGTATATACTACTCATTATATGGAAGAAGTTGAATTACTCTGCGACAGAGTTATTATTCTTGATAAAGGTAAAATATTAGCAACAGGAACCACTGACGAATTAAAAGAATTAGCAAAAATAGAAGAAAAAATATCAATAGAAGTTGCTGATATAGATGTTAAGTATTTAGATAAAATAAAAGAGTTTAAAAATATTGATACAGTGAATTATAACGGAAATATATTACTTATCACTTACAAAAAGGGTAAAAATAATCTTGTGGAGATTATGGAGTATTTAAAAAATAATAACATTAAATACAACAAAATTTTTTCAGAAAGACCTACTCTTAATGATGTATTTCTTGAATTAACCGGAAAGGAACTACGTGATTAAATGTTTATACATAACTTTAAATACTCTTTAAAAACTCTTTTCAGAAATAAAGCACTAATATTTTGGACTTTTGCCTTTCCAATAATATTAGGAACATTTTTTAATATGGCATTTTCAGATATAGAAAGTAGTGAAAAATTAAATATTATCAATATAGCAATTATCAACAATGAAGATTTTAATAACAATGAAATATTTAAAGTTGCATTCAAAAACCTAAGTGATAAGAATAATAATGATAGATTATTTGAAACCAGATATACAACTGAGGAAGAAGCAAAAAAATTATTAGAAGAAAAAAAAATAGTAGGCTATTTAAAATTGGTAAATGATGAACCTGAATTAACTTTTAAAACAAGCGGGATTAACGAAACAATATTTAAATATGTATCGGAGGAAATAACACAAACAAGCAGTATTCTAATGAATTCATCTAAGGATGATAATGTACGCTTAAATGATATTTCAAATAATAATTTAAGTTATACAATGATTGAATTTTATACTCTTATAGCAATGTCTTGTTTATATGGAGGAATATTAGGTGCAGTTGCGATTAATCAAAATTTACCCAATATGACTAACCGTGGAAAGAGAATATCTGTTTCTCCTACCTCTAAGGGGAAAATTATTTTAAGTAGTGTTCTTGCCAGTTATATTACTCAATTAATAGGTGTTGCTCTCTTATTTCTTTATACAATATTATTTTTAAAAGTTGACTATGGTAATAAACTCGGATTAGATATTGCCCTTGCAATGTCCGGAAGTTTAGCAGGATTATCATTAGGAGTAATGATTGCAACTACAATAAAATCGACTGAAAACACAAAAACAGGAATTATTATAGCAATTACAATGTTAGGATGTTTTTTGTCCGGTATGATGGGAATAACAATGAAATATGTAATTGATAAAAATATTCCCATAATAAACAAATTAAATCCGGCAAGTATGATTACTGACGGTTTTTATTCACTATATTATTATGACACATTAAATAGATATATATTTGATATAGGAAGTTTACTCATTTTTTCTTTTTTAATGATAACAATCTCTTATATCAGTTTAAGGAGGCAAACATATGACAGTATTTAAAGCCTTTTTAAAAATATTAAATAAAAATAAATTTATTGTCATTTTATATACTGTTTTTCTGATAGGATTTGGTGGCTTTAATATGAAAACAAATGATAATAATACAACCTTTGTTTCAAGTAAGCCGGATATTATGATAATAAATCATGATGTAGAAAAAGGAATAACAAAAGATTTAATAAAATATCTAACAAACAACTGCCATACAGTAAATATAAAAAATTCCGAAGAAGCAATAAACGATGCATTATTTTATAGAGATGTAAATTATATAATTTATATTCCTAAAAATTATAATAATGATTTTATGATGGGGAAAAATCCGGTAATTGATATAAAAAGCACCGGAGATTATCAGGCATCATTTGCCGAAATGTTATTATCCAGATATGTTAAAGTTGCAAATATTTATCGAAAAAGTACATCTAACGAAAATGAGTTGATTAAAAAAATAAACGAAACCTTATCTAAACAAAGTAACGTAAAAATAACTTCCAAACTTGATACTGACAGCCTCGCAAAAGCAACTTCATACTATAATTTCGCCAGTTATAGTATCTTGGCCTGTTTAGTGTATGTAATCTGTTTAATTATATCAAGTTTTAAAGATTCAAAGATTCAAAAAAGGACAATAATAAGCAGCACAGATTATAGAAAACTAAATCGGCAATTACTATTATCAAATAGTTTGTTTTCTGTGGTATTATGGTGTATATATGTTTTTTTAAGTTTTGTTTTAATTGGAAATATAATGTTCTCTAATCAAGGCGTAATATATTTATTAAATTCATTTTTATTTACAATTTGTGCAACTACTATTGCTTTCTTTATAGGGAATCTGGTTTCAAATAAAGATGCAATAAACGGTATAGTTAATGTAATCGCATTAGGTTCAAGTTTCTTATGTGGTGCTTTTGTTCCAATGGAATGGCTACCGGATGGAGTACTTAAAATCGCACATATTTTACCTTCTTATTACTACATTAGCAGTAATGAAACTTTAAAAAAATTAGAAATATTTAATTTAGAAACCTTAAAACCTATTATAATGAACATGTTTATAATTATTCTTTTTTCAATAATATTTATTATATTGACTAATATAGTATCAAAAAGAAAGCAAAAAATAGGATAAAAGTTTCTAAACAGAAGACCTACACCAGCAAAAGCTGGCGCAGGTCTTCTGTTTTATTATAACCACTATCAACTGTTTGCCCCGGTTGTGAGCTGATAGTATTTACCTTTTGCCTCCATAAGTTCTCTATGGTTACCTCGTTCTATTATTCGTCCGTGTTCCAGAACAATTATACAATCACTGTTCATAATAGTTGATAGTCTGTGGGCTATTACAAATGTTGTTCTGCCACTCATTAACTTGTCCATTCCATCCTGAACAAGTCGTTCTGTTCTTGTATCAATGGAGCTGGTTGCTTCATCTAGGATTAGAACAGGTGGATTTGCTATGGCAGCTCTGGCTATTGATAAGAGCTGGCGCTGACCTTGACTTAGGTTTGCACCATCTCCCTTAAGAATTGTGTTATAACCTTCTGGGAGCTGTCTTATAAATGTATCTGCATTAGCAAGTTTTGCTGCTGCATATACTTCTTCATCCGTAGCATCAAGCTTTCCATATCTAATGTTGTCCATTACGGATCCTGTAAATAAATGGGTATCCTGAAGCACCATTCCAAGACTTCTTCTTAAGTCTGCTTTTTTAATTTTATTAACATTGATACCATCGTATCTTATCTTACCGTCCTGGATATCATAGAATCTGTTAATTAAGTTGGTAATAGTAGTTTTTCCTGCACCTGTGGAACCTACAAAGGCAATCTTTTGTCCAGGCAGGGCATGGATATCAATGTTATGAAGAACCATTTTATCTTCGTTATATCCAAAATCCACATCATCTAATACTACATCACCGGTAAGTCTCTTGTAATCAACGGAACCATCTATTTGATGAGTATGTTTCCAAGCCCAGATACCAGTATGTTTATCTGTTTCCTTAAGTTCATTTCCATCTTCATAAACATTAACAAGGTTAACGTAACCTTCATCAACTTCCTTCTTTTCATCTAAAAGCTTAAAGATTCTTTCACAACCTGCAAGAGCCATAATGATACTGTTAAGTTGCGTACTTATCTGAGAGATAGGCATATTAAAGCTCTTGTTAAAAGTAAGGAAGGATACAAGCTTTCCAATTGTAAGCCCTAACCAACCATTAATTGCTATAATTGCACCAACAACTGCACACAATACATAACTGGCATTTCCAATTTGTGCATTAACCGGTCCAAGATAGTTAGCGTATCTATTGGCATTGTAAGCACTATCAAAAAGCTTATCGTTTAACTCATTAAATTTTTCAATATTTTCCTGTTCATGATTAAAGACTTTAACAACCTTCTGTCCATTAACCATTTCCTCAATGAAACCATTTACAGCACCTAAATCCTTTTGCTGGGATATAAAATATTTTGCGCTGAATTTTGAAAATGTCTTAGTAACAAATAAAGTAACTCCCACCATTACAAAAGTAACTATTGTAAGTGGAATACTCATATAAATCATTCCTGCTGTTACGCCGATAACAGTAATAGAACTGTTAAACATTTGAGGCATACTTTGGGAAATCATCTGTCTTAAAGTGTCTACATCGTTGGTGTACACAGACATTATGTCACCATGGGAGTGAGTATCAAAGTATTTGATTGGCAAATCCTGCATATGTTCAAACAACTCATCCCTCACTCTTTTAATAGTACCCTGGGCAACATAAATCATAATTTTGTTAAATGTATAGGTAGAGACAATTCCTATGACATAAAATACTGCAACTCTGGAAATTGCCCCTAAAAGCGAAGTATAATCCTTTTCCTTAGCGTTAACTAAAGGCACTATATAATCATCAATCAATCTCTGAATAAAAAGTGTTCCCTGAATATTAGCTGCTACACTTAACAAAATAAGAAACATTACAATAATAATCTGAACTTTGTAATATTTAAAAATGGTAGACATAAGTCTTTTAAATAACTTACCTGGATTTTGAATCTTAGGTTTTGGTCTTGGCATCTGTCTAGGCATTTACAACACCTCCTTCATCAAAATCACCGTTGCCGCTACTTTGCGCGTCAAATATTTCTTTATAAATTTTATTTGTTTGTAAAAGATTCTCATGACTGTCAAATCCATTTACCTGACCATTTTCCAACACCAGAATTCTGTCAGCATCCATAACAGAAGATATACGCTGGGATATAATAATTTTTGTAGTTCCAGGTATTTTATTTCTAAATGCTTCCCTAATTTTTGCATCAGTAGCTGTGTCAACTGCACTCGTGGAATCATCTAATATAAGGATTACCGGCTTTTTAAGCAAGGCTCTTGCTATACAAAGTCTCTGTTTCTGACCTCCGGATACGTTATTACCACTTTGTTCAATGTAAGTGTCATATTTATCAGGAAAATCTTCTATAAAATCGTCGGCACATGCTAGAATACAAGCTTCCTTACATTCTTCCCTGGTGGCATCCTTGTTTCCCCATCTTAGGTTATCTAAAATGGTACCTGAGAATAAAACATTTTTCTGAAGTACAACTGATACCTTATCTCTTAAGACTTTTAAATCATATTCCTTAACATTTTTGCCGCCAACTAATACCTCTCCTGACGACACATCATATAATCGACTAATAAGATTTACAAAACTAGACTTTGAGCTACCAGTGGCTCCAATAACACCAATGGTTTCACCACTATTTATCTTAACACTAACTCTGTCAAGAACAGGTTTCTCAGATTCCTCATTGTATCTAAATGTAACATTCTTGAATTCGATACTTCCATTTTCAACTTCTTTTATTGGATTCTCTGGATTCTTTATGGTACTTTCCTCTTCTATAACCTCAGCAATTCGTCTTGCACTGGCAACACTCATGGAAATCATAACAAATACAAATGAAAGCATCATTAAGCTCATAAGAATATTCATACAATATGCAATTAAAGAACTTAACTCTCCTACTTCCAAAGATGAACCAACTACCAAATGTGCTCCAAACCAACTTATAAGAATGATACAGGTATAAACTGTTAACATCATTGAAGGAGAATTCCAAATAACAATATTTTCAGCTTTTACCAACATGTCATAAATGTTTTTGCTGGCGTTTTTGAACTTCTTTTTCTCGTAATCTTCTCGAACATATGCCTTTACAACTCGGATTGCTGAAACATTTTCTTCAACACTTTCATTTAAGTCATCGTATTTTACAAAAGCTCTTTGAAAATATTTCATTGCTTTAGTTATTATCAAGGCAAGGATTCCACCTAAAATTATAACAGCTATTAAATAAATAGATGCTAATTTAGGACTTATAACAAAGGACATGACCATGGCACATATAAGACTGGCTGGTGCCCTGGTACACAAACGAAGAATCATCATATATGCATTTTGAACATTGGTAACATCAGTTGTAAGTCTCGTTACTAAACCTGATGTATTGTATTTATCAATGTTTGCAAATGAATATCTTTGGATATTCTCAAACATGGCTTTTCTTAGGTTACGTCCAAAACCCATAGCAGCCCTGGCACCGAATCTGGCGCCAAGGCATCCTGATAATAATCCTCCTAAGGCAGCTACCAGCATGATAGCTCCTACAGTATATACATGTTTTAAATCGCCTTTTTTAATTCCGTCATCTACAATAGATGCCATCATAAAAGGCAATAGCGTTTCAAAAAATACTTCTAACAACATTGCTATTGGTGTCAAAATGGAATATTTTTTAAATTCCTTAACCTGTTTTCCCAAAGTCTTAAGCAATGTAGTCACCTCCAATTATTATTTTATATATGAGGCTGCAGCTAATGCTGCTACTGCTCCATCAGCAGCTGCTGTGGTTAACTGTCGTACCTCTTTAGTTCTACAATCACCTGCTGTATAAATGCCTTTGGTATTGGTAAGACAGTTTTCAGTAGCTTTTATGTAGCCTTTTTCATCTAATATAACAACATCCTCAAAGCTCTTATTATCCGGTTCCTGACCAATAGCAACGAATAAACCGGATACTTCAAGGGTTTTCACTTCATTTGTAAGCTTATTAATAACTTTTATCCCTGTTAAATTTGTTTCTCCAATTAATTCTATAACTGTAGAATTAAGGACAAACTCAACATTTTCCTTGGCTTTTAAGGTCTCCACATCTTTGTGGTCTCCTCTAAATTCATCTCTTCTGTGTATCACATACACTTTATTGCAGTAATTTGACAAAAATGCTGCGTCTTCAAGAGCGGTATTACCACCACCTTGAACAGCTACATCTTTATTTCTAAAAAATGCTCCATCACATGTGGCACAATAAGAAATTCCCTTACCTACAAATTCGTCTTCTTTCTCAACACCTAGCTTTCTGTTTTTAGCACCTGTGGCAAGAATAACAGCCTTTGCTTCGTATTCACCTGATGATGTATAAACAATTTTTTTATCATCTTCATTTTTTATGCTTAGAACTTTTTCATATACAAGCTCAGCACCTAAATCCTTTGCCTGTTCATAAAGACCGGTGGCGAATTCAAATCCAGATATATGCTTTATTCCCGGGTAGTTCTCAATATCAGGAGTATTCACTATCTGTCCTCCATAGGTGTTGGCTTCAAATACCTTAACACTCTTACCTGCCCTTAAAGCATATATTGCTGCTGATAGCCCTGCCGATCCTGCGCCAACTATGATAATATCAGTCATAACAACCTACTTTCCAAATTTCTAATTTACGGTTTAACAATTATTCTTTAACCAATGAGATTACCTGTTCCTTAGGGATTGCTCCTACAGATCTCTTATATTCTTTACCATCTTTGAATACGATAAGACAAGGGATGCTCATGATATTAAACTTTCCAGCAAGATTTGCCTGCTCATCTACGTTTACCTTACCAACTTTAAATCCATCAGCCTCCTTAGCTACTTCATCAACAATTGGAGATAACATTCTACATGGTCCACACCATGATGCCCAAAAATCTACTAATACAGGCACATCTGAGTTAAGTACCTCTGATTCAAAATTCTTTTCTGTTAATACGATTGGTTCCATAATAATACCACCTTTCTTTGTACATCCTATTAAATATCTGTTATTTCTTCCAGGATACCATATAACTGATTTTTTAACTTAATAGCATCTTCGGCATCCATACATACACACTTTCCAACTTTTGCTGGCACTGTAACTGCTTTATCTTTCAGCGCTTCGCCTTCCTTGGTTATACTTATAATCAGATTCCTCTCGTCCTCTTTGGAACGCTCTCTGGTTATATAACCTTTATTTTCCAGCTTCTTTAGCAATGGAGTAAGGGTTCCTGAATCTAAATATAAATGTCTACCCAATTCTTTAACGCCCATACTTTTATTTTCCCACAACACCAACATAGCAATATATTGGGTATATGTAAGATCCATTTCATCAAGATAGGGTTTATATTTTTTTACTATCTCCTTTGCTACTGCGTAAAGAGGAAAACATAACTGATTACTTAGTTTTAAGCATTCGTATTTATCCATTATTACCGCCTCTTATAAAATTTTTATAAACAAAAAGTGTATAATTAAATTGTTCGCAATCCAATTATACACTATTAATATAAATAGTCAATCCCCAAATTATACAACTATTCAATATTACCATTTATTTTTTCTGAACTTCACTTCTAAATTATAACTTTAAAATGTATCTCCCCATCTGAATACGAAACTCCTATCTTTCCTTTATGGTTTATAACAATGCTCTCTGCCATGGATAATCCTATTCCATAACCTTGTTTTTTGCTGCTATGAGATTTATCTTCCCTGTAAAATCTGTCAAAGAATCTGTTGTAATCAACATTCTTGCCTTCAGCATATGTATTGGAAACTATTAATTTTGCTCCTGAATTCTTTCCTTTAAAATCCAAACTTACACTTACTGTACCTTCATCATCACAGTATTTTGCAGCATTGTCTACAAGAATATTAACTAACTCGTGTAAAAGTTTCTCATCACCTTTTATTATTACACCTTCTGTTATATTATAAACCGCTTTTTTCCCTTGATTTAAGATAACCGGTTTAAAAGAACTGGTAACGTCCAATGCAATCTCCGAAAAATCCTGATCCGTTAATACAATATCACTTCTCTCATTCATTCTTGCCAGTGAAATGAAATCATTTACCAAACCTGACATTCGCTTAACCTGGTTCATAATACTTTCAGTCCACTCATTTTTACCATTCATCATTTCTAGAACTTCTGTATTAGCTGATATAACAGCAAGAGGTGTCTTTAACTCATGGCCGGCATTGGTGATGAATGCCTTTTGATTCTCAATATTTCTAATAGTAGGCTCAATAGCTTTTTTACTTAGGACTGAGATTATTAAAATAAATATTAATAAAGATGCCACCGCAATCCAAAATGATGTTTGAACTGTAATTAAAGCTGTATCAAATTTTTCTGTACAATCCATAAAAACAATCTGAATTGCTCCATCTTTTTTAGTTCTTAAATATGCATATCTATATCCATTTTCATGTACATAGCCCCTGTCTAACCTGTTGTCCAGTACATTACGTCCCATTTTTTCCATTTCATCCTCATCTACTGAGGCAATATGTTCTCCATGTATTTCTGTTATTTGTCCATCCTCATCAAAAAAAAGCGTGAAATATCTTACGGCATATTGGGTCTCTTCATTAATGTTTCCCTTATATTTTTTATCATCTTCTATAAAAGGCATTTCGCCATCATGCTCTGATATAAACTTTAAAGTAGTAAGTATCTGTTCATCACTTCTGTAGAATATGGCCGCCGTTATAAGCATAAAAATCAGTGTCATTATTACTATAACAGCCATAGATGCTATACATATGAATTTTATTCTTATCTTCTTAACCATATATAACCTCTTTAAAATTTATTTTGTGCTTAATTTAAAGTTACCACCTTGTTCTCCATCAATGTAAATATCTGCATCAATTGCCTTTAACTTATCTCTTAAGAAAGAAACGTACATCCATACTGCATCTTCCGGCTTTCCCTCTGGCCTGTCATCATCATTTCCCCAGACTTTCTCATATATTTCTTTTGTCCCAATCTCCTTATAAGGATTCAACATAAAGAATTCCATAAGCTTTGACTCTCTGCCACCTAATCGGATGGAATTCTCATTTTTTAGTTCCTGATCTTCAGTATCCAGCACAACCTTTCCGACAGTTAGTTTTGTTGGAGTATATGAAGTATTTCTTCTTGTAAGAGATCTTATTCTGGCCATTAATTCACCCATGGCAAATGGCTTTGTAAGGTAGTCATCTGCTCCGGCGTCAAGACCAACTATTCTATCGTCAATTTCTGCCTTAGCCGTTAACATAATAACCGGCGTCTTATCACCTGTTCCTCTAATACGTTTCAAAGCTTCAATTCCATCCATAACAGGCATCATAATATCGAATACCATACAGTCATAGGCGTTGTTCTCTGCATTTTCTACTGCCTCGACTCCATTTTCCACCGTATCCACATCATATCCTGAACGAGAAAGAACAGCCACCAAAGCCCTGGCTAAATCTGTCTCGTCTTCTGCTAATAATAGTTTCATTTTAATCTCCATTTCTAATAAGACTTCTGATAGTTTGCATGGAAATATCGCAAGCTGCCAACTCATCAGCACATCTTTTTAGTTCACTTTCAATGAGTTCCTGATTGGAAATGTTTTTCTTATATTTCATTTGATGTTCAAGGCTTGCCCAGGAATCCATTGCTATGGTTCTTAGCTGAATCTCTGCAAAATAGTTACCATTTTCATTTCCATCTACATCCGGAAACTTTGTTTTAAAATTAATAATCATATGATAACTTCTGTATCCATTTGACTTTGCATGCTTTATATAATCCTTTTCCTTGACAACCTCACATTTGTCAGAATACTTTATAAAATCCACCAATGCATATATATCATCTACAAAACCACACACTGCTCTTATTCCAATGGCATCTTTAAGCTCATGTAATGCCGAATATGGAGATTCTTCCAATCCCTTCCTCCGACATTTTTCCCGCATACTTTCCTCAGCTTTTATTCGGCAGCTTAAATGTTCATAGGCCTTACAACCTGTTTCCTTATATCTTCTATCATTAAATTCCCTAAATATCTTGCATATATTCTCCATTATCAATGGAAGATAGTCTTTGTATTCACCATAAATACTTTCCATTTCACCCTCCTCCTGTCGTAACCTTATTGGAATTTATACTAATTTTCATTTATTCTAACCAGACAATATGAAAAAAATATGAATTAATATAAAAAATTATAAGAATTTAAAATTCTTCACCATCGTAAGTATTATTCAATTCGTTATACCAATCACTTTTTTCAATATCTTTATAAAAATCTTCAAATAAATCAGATAATTTATTCTGAACTTTTTCATAATCCTTTGAATACTCTTTTATAAATTCCTGATACTCATCCTCATCAGCTTCAAATATCTTAAGTTCTCCTCCATTAGTGTCTATTTTTTTTACGTTACTTTCATCTGATATATTAATCTCACAGGTAATATCTAAAAGATTTATGTTAAAACCTTTCACATTCAAATCACCCGATACAGACATAGAGTGACCTTTTTCCCCCTCTACATTCCCCTTAAACTCACTTGTAAATTTATAGGCATCTAAATTAGCTGAATCCCCTGATGCCATATAGAAAAAACTACTAGGCTGTATTTCTTCAGTAGCTTCAAAAGTATTATCATCAGCATCATATTTTTCCTTGCATTCATATTCTATAACCGTAAAGCCCATAACACTTATTTTTGCATTCTTTTCAGATTCAAAGCCATCATCTTTTACGTCTTCTTTATTACTAAATTCAAATTTCAGCTCATTACCCTCTGTTTTTGCATATATACCTGCTTCAACATCTGTAAACAAATTATCTTCACCTAATAAATCCACTACAAAACCAAACTCCACATCTTTTCCTTCAATTTTTCTAGTGTCCTCATAGCTGACTCTTGCTATTTTATCATCTTTTATGTAAGTCTTTATAACTATGTCTTTATCAATGGCTTCTTTTACATATTTCTCAAATTCTTCCATTTCTTCCTGTACTTCCTTAGATGACAATTCATCTGAAATACTTTTGAGATATTCCTCCATTTTTTCATTTAAATTATTTAAAATGAAATCTTCAACAATTGATTCTTCTAATACAATATCATACTCTTTTAACTTAACTTCTTCTCCGTCAAATTCAATCTCTTGCTGTCCCTTGTCTTCGACTTCAACTTTTTCCCAAAGTGACGTATTTACTATATCTGTTATCTGAATCTCATCAACAGAAACTGCCTCAGGAAATACATCTATATCTATCTGTTCCATGTTAGAAAGATACTCATCTACATCTTTTCCCAAATCATCCTTGAAGGCTTTGTAAATAGGAGAATCCATTAACTGTCCAATTATATCATTATTATTGAATGTTATGATTCCATCATAAATCTCTTTTAGTGCTACATTTACTTCTTTACTGTCCGTATAAACTTCTGTACTTAATATAGTATCATTATTATTTGTAATCTTTCCTATAGCACTAGCCTTCTTATCTTTTTTTGATTTGCTTTCGCTTAGATAAATCTCCACATTTTTAAAAGCATCACTTTCTAACAATTCATTACAAACAACTGTTACTTCTGTGCTTCCTTCTTTTTCGTTATAGTTTTTTTCTAAATTCTTCACATCAAAAAAATTTTCATATGGAGATTCATATGTTTTAAAGGAATTGACAACAGCCTGTTCAACTTTATCCTTAGGGGTGTTTTGTCTTTCTGCGACTTTATTTCTATACACTTTCATAACAGCGTACACTCCTACTACACAAACAGCTATCAAAAGCACTATTACCACCAAAAAGCTCGCTACACTTTTGCCTTTTTTATTTTTTTCTTCCATATACAGCCTCTCTTTCTTTATTTGTTATAACAACGGTGCAAACAATCTAAGAATTGAGTAACCAACTCTGTTTAAAAAAGTTTTTCTCACATCCTTAAACTCTTCGTTTACACATTTACAATCATTTTTAAACATTTTATCAAAATCCGTTTTTATATCAATTACGGCTTTGTTCTTATACATCATCACTCCGTTTTCGAAGTGGTGATACAAACTTCTGTAATCCAGATTAATTGTACCAACTGTAGCTATACGGTCATCTGATACACACATCTTAGCGTGGCAAAATCCCGGCTTATATTCATATATCTTAACACCTCTTCTAATAAGGCTTGGAAAATATGATCTGGTAAGCATGTACACCATTTTTTTATCCGGGATTCCCGGAATAATAATTCTTACATCCACTCCTCTTTTTGCCGCCAGCCCCAAAGCTCTATTCATATCGTCTGTTATTATTAAATATGGTGTCATAAAATAAATATATTTGTTCGCCGATGCTATTACATTCAAATAAACATTTTCCCCTACATGCTCCATATCTAAAGGAGAATCCGCATATGGTTGTATATAGCCTTTGTCTGAGTTTAACCATTTTCTTCTTAAAGTCTCATCTTGTTTTATTAGTTTACAGGCATCCGGTAAGAATTTCGAATATTTCATATCATCTACATCCTTGCTATTAATAGCATTCCAGATTTCAAGAAATGTGATAGTTAGATTCTTTACTGCATTTCCTGTAATCTTTACTCCCGTATCCTTCCAGTGACCATATGGTTTTACAATATCAAAATATTCATCTGCCAGATTATATCCTCCCGTAAAACCTACAATTCCATCAATCACTGTTATTTTTCTATGGTCTCTGTTATCCATAAACACATTTAAAACCGGCACCATAGGGTTAAATACACGGCACTTAATTCCAGCTTTTTCCATTCTTTTTCTAAAATTTTTATTAATAAAAAATGCAGATCCAATATCATCATAAAACAACCTGACCTCTACCCCTTGAGCCGCCTTCTCTTCCAGAATCTTCTTTATATCTTTAAAAGACTGAGCATCCTCTATGGCATGGTACTCCATAAAAATGAATTTTTTTGCCTGCTTTAAGGCATCCAATTGTGCCTGTAAAGCCAGTGTTGCTTCATTGTAATACTCTATATGAGAATCGTTATATACCGGATAGTGGGCGTATTTATAAATATATCTGCACTGATTGGCAATGCTTATACTATCCTCTCTAAGTTCTTTAACCACCTCTCCATCCTGAGGAATTTCATGTAGAATTTTATTATCTATTTCTTCGAACCTTTTACGCATTCCCCTTGTAGCTCCTGACCGTCCCAAGGTAAGATATAACGGCATTCCCAACATTGGAAATGCCAGTATCAGTACAATCCACGGCATCTTTACTGCCGCATTGGTATGCTTACCATTAATAGCCAGAGCACACAACAGTGCAAAAAAACTAAGTCCGATACTTACAAAAGTCGATACTTTATATAACTCATAATATACATATACAAACCAAAGAATCTGTAACAACACTGAGATTGCTGCAAACGCTAATGTCATCAAACTGTTTCTTTGTTCCTCATGCTTAACTTTTCCCTTTTTAATCCTTATGTATTTTTTCATTTCTGTCACCATTTATCTATACTTAATTTTAAATATCATTTGCCTATAAAACGTCTATAATAAGTATATCATAGTATTAGGAACTTTTTTATAAAATATACCTTGTATTTTTAAAGGTACTTTAATCTAAATCGTTGAAATATTAACAATCTTATGATACTTTTTAGTTGAGTGGTATTCATATTTGAAACTGCATCAGATGATAATGTAATCACTTTTAAGCGAGGTGATTGCATGAAAATAGGTTTTATAGGTGCCGGCAAGGTTGCCACTGTAATCGGCAAAAATCTTACTACACATGGTTTTATATTGTCCGGCTTCTACAGCAAATCCTTAAAGAGTTCTAAGGAATCTGCTGAGTTTACAAATTCAAATAGTTATGACAACGTAGAGGATCTAATATGTTCAAGTGATATCCTGTTTATTTCTACTCCTGACGGAGAGATAAAAAACGTATGGAATTGCATTAAACAATATGATTTAAGACAAAAAATAGTCTGCCATTTTAGTGGTGCGTTATCATCTGACATCTTTTCAAATATCGAAGATACCGGTGCAACAGGTTGTTCTTTTCATCCGGTATATGCTTTCTCAGATAAATTTTCAAGTTACAAACAATTTTATAACATTTTTTTTGTCGCCCAGGGAAATGAACATGCAGTATCTGTTTTAAAAGATATTTTTACAAAATGCGGTCACAAAATTCTCTCCATGAAAGGTGATAAAAGAAAATATCATGCAGCAATGGTATTTTCCAGTAATCTATGCACAGGTCTTATAGCCAGTGCCGTTGATATCTTGGGAGAATGTGGTTTCTCTTCTGAAGAATCTCTGGAAATCTTAAGAGATTTAAGTATAAATAACCTTAAATCGGTTTTTGATAAGGGACCAAATATGGCTTTAACGGGACCGATTGAAAGAAATGATATTGATACTGTTATGGGACATTTACAGGTTTTAAACGGGCTTAATAAAGATATTTATAAGACTAACAACCTTCGACTGACTCAACTGGCAATGTCTAACCATCCGGATAGGGATTACACAAAAACAATTGAACTTTTAAAATCTGATAAATGAAAATGGAGGATTATTATGAAAAAGACAGTTAACACATTTAAAGAGGCCAAATTAAAAGGTGAAAAGGTAACTATGCTTACAGCTTATGACTACTCTACAGCTAAGCTCGAAGAGGAAGCCGGAATTGACAGTATCCTGGTTGGTGATTCTCTGGGAAATGTTATTCTTGGATATGAAGACACTGTATCTGTAACAGTTGAAGATATGATTCATCATTGTGCAGCAGTTGCCAGAGGTGCAAAAAACACATTGATAGTATGCGACATGCCTTTTATGTCTTATCAGTCTTCTACTTATGATGCCGTGGTGAATGCAGGTCGTCTTATGAAAGAAGGTCGTGCTAACGCCGTTAAACTCGAAGGTGGCAAAAACATTCAGGATGCTATTAAACATATTACAGAATCAGGTATTCCGGTTGTTGGACATTTAGGACTGACTCCTCAGTCTGTAAATGCCTTTGGAGGATATAAGGCTCAGGGTAAATCTTTAGACTCTGCTAAGAAACTCATTGAAGATGCCTACGCTGTCCAGGAAGCAGGAGCATTTGCCTTAACTCTTGAGTGCGTACCTGCCCAGTTAGCAACACTTATCACCAAAAATTTAAAACTCACAACTATTGGTATTGGTGCCGGTAATGGCTGCGATGGTCAGGTTCTTGTATATGCAGACATGCTTGCAATGTTCTCTGACTACAGACCTAAGTTCGTGAAGAATTTTGCAAATGTTGGAGAGGTTATGAAATCCGGTTTTGCGGGATATATCAACGATGTTAAAAATGCTTCTTATCCTTCAGCTGAGCATACTTATGCTATTGACCCAGACATATTAGAAAAACTTAAAAAAGAATTTAATTAATAATTAATTAAGAAAGGACATTTTTAAAATGAAGATTGTAGATAATGTTAAAGAAATTAGAAATATTGTTAAAGAATGGAAAGCTGATGGTCTAACGGTTGGTCTGGTTCCAACAATGGGATATTTACACGAAGGTCACAAAAGCCTTATTGACAGAGCTGTAGCCGAAAACGATAGAGTAGTTGTTAGCGATTTTGTAAATCCTATGCAGTTTGGTCCAAAGGAGGACTTAGCTACTTATCCAAGAGATTTGGAAATGGATTCAGCTCTTTGTGAGGCTGCCGGCGCCCATATCATTTTTCACCCGGAACCTGACGAAATGTATCATGATGACTTCTCATCATTTGTCGATATGAACACTCTTACTTCAGGTCTCTGTGGAAAGACAAGACCTATTCATTTTCGAGGAGTCTGTACAGTACTTGCCAAGCTTTTTAATATAGTTCAGCCTGATAAAGCCTATTTTGGTCAAAAAGATGCCCAACAGTTGGCAGTTGTCACTCATATGGTTAACGACCTGAACTTTAACCTTGAAATAATAGGCTGTCCAATAATCCGTGAAAAAGATGGTCTTGCTAAGAGTTCAAGAAATACCTATCTTTCAGTTGAGGAGAGGCAAGCAGCTTTAGTTCTTTCAAAATCACTAAAAAATGGTAAGGCCCTTATTGAATCCGGAGAGACAAATGCAAAAAAAGTTATTAAAAGCATATATGATGAGATAAGTGCTGAACCTCTTGCAAAAATCGACTATGTAGAAATCGTATCTTGGCCAACCCTTGAAGAAGTTGATACCATTGATTCTGACATCCTTTGTGCAATAGCTGTTTACATTGGAAAAGTTCGTCTCATTGACAACTTTATAATTAAGAAATAATTAATCTTTGTTTTTATTAAGGAGTATGTTATGAATTTAGAAATGTTAAAAGGAAAAATCCACCGCGCAGTTGTAACTCAGGCTGCCTTGGACTATGTCGGTTCCATCACCATTGACACTGACCTTATGGATGCTGCAGGTATCCTGGAATATGAAAAGGTTCAAGTGGTAGATGTAGAAAACGGCAATCGTTTTGAAACCTACACCATTGGCGGAAAAGCAGGTTCAGGTGTTATCTGTTTAAATGGAGCTGCTGCAAGATGCGTTCAAACAGGAGATCACGTTATTATCATGTGTTATTGTTCTGTGGATGCAGACGAAGCAAAAGATCATAAGCCAAATGTAGTATTTGTTGACGAAAGCAATAAAATCAACCGCATTTCAAAATACGAAAAACACGGAAAGCTAATTGACCAATAATTTTGGAGAAAGGGATCCCTATGCTAAAAGGAAAAACCGTTATTCTTGGCGTTACAGGAAGTATTGCTGCTTATAAAATTGCTAATCTTGCCAGTATGCTTTCCAAACAACATGCCAATGTTCATGTAATTATGACAAAGAATGCTACGAATTTCATTAATCCTATAACTTTTGAAACCCTAACAGGTAATAAATGTTTAATAGATACTTTTGATAGAAACTTTGAATTCAGCGTTGAACATGTTTCCTTAGCTAAGACAGCTGACATCCTTATGATTGCCCCTGCTTCTGCTAACATCATAGGTAAAATGGCTAATGGCATTGCAGATGATATGCTTACAACCACATTTCTTGCCTGCAAATGCCCGATATTTGTATCTCCTGCCATGAACACCAGAATGTACGAGAATCCTATCGTTCAAAACAACATTCAAAAGCTAAAAGATTATAATATTAATATTATAGATCCTGCCTGTGGTATGTTGGCCTGCAAAGATACAGGTGCCGGCAAAATGCCAGAACCTGTTGAACTCTACAAATATATATACAACACCATTGCCTTTGAAAAGATTTTAAAAGGCAAGAAAATTCTTATAACTGCAGGTCCCACCAGAGAAGCTATAGACCCCGTTAGATTTATAACCAATCATTCCACCGGTAAAATGGGCTATGCCATTGCAAATGTAGCTACTGCCATGGGAGCAGATGTTACTTTAGTAACCGGTCCAACAAATATAGCTAAACCGCTATTTACCAATAAAGTTATAAATATCTCCGATGCAAAAGATATGTTTGAGGCCGTTAAATCAGAATATGACAACGTGGATATTGTTATTAAATCTGCTGCAGTAGCCGACTTTACTCCGGAAAACTACAACAATGAAAAAACAAAAAAAAATACCATGTCCAGGTCCATCCCTTTAAAACCTACGACAGATATTCTCAAATATCTTGGGGAAAACAAAAAACACCAATTTCTATGCGGATTTTCCATGGAAACGGAAAATATGTTTGAAAATTCCAAGAGAAAGCTCGAAAGAAAAAATCTGGATATGATAGTTGCTAACAACTTAAAGGTTAAAGGTGCCGGCTTTGGAACGGATACAAACATAGTTACAGTAATAACCAAAGATGATGTAGTCGAATTTCCAATAATGTCAAAGGAAGATGTTGCTAAAGAATTGCTGACTCTTATATATAATAAAACAAAATAAAATCATATATTAAAAGCCCTGTATTAACGTTAAACGTTACTGCAGGGCATTATATGTGTATACTATTAATTATGACTTTTATGTATTATCCTTTTTGTTTTGTTCTTTATGTATATTCTCGATGGACTCCATACTTCCACCACCATTATCATCTGCCGCTCTAAACTTTCCTTTTTCAACCAATCTCAAAAATGCTTCAACAACATCTGGCGTAAGCTGGGTTCCTGACACTTCTTTTATAATAGAAACAGCTTTGTCAAAATTCATTCTCGAACGATATGGACGGTCTGAGTACATAGCATCAAAGCAATCTGCTACTGCAATAATCTGAGCAACCCTTGGAATCTCTTCTCCCTTTAATCCGTTAGGATATCCTCTTCCATCAGGTCTTTCATGATGAGCCTGTGCACCTACGGCTATCTCCGGCATAAAACTAATATTTTTAAGAACATTGTATCCTCTGGATGTATGAGATTTAATTAGACTAAACTCTTCATCTGTAAGTTTTCCTGGTTTGTTTAAAACATTGTCAGGAATGCCTACTTTACCTATATCATGAAGCAATGCAATGTTATAGTACCTATCAACTGTCTCCTCATCATACCCCAATTCTTCAGCAAGCATCTTGGTATAGACTGCTACTCTTGCAGAATGACCTTGTGTATATGAGTCTTTTAAATCGATAACTTTTGCAAAGGATTCTATCAGTTCTCTAATAAACTGCTTGTCCCTTTTTCCCTGTTCAATAAGTCTCTCTGATTCATCAGCTTTTTTCATAACAAATGATAATCGAATACCTATTGCTATGCATAATGCAAAAAAAACAAGTGCAATTATTGCTAATCTAAATGAATATGTCTTAACATAGTCATTAACACCAACCATTGAGACATCACAGCCTACATACGCTGTACACTTGCCATTCGAATCAAATACAGGTTCGTATTTAGTAAGAAGCCAACCATAAGTATCATTACTCTCTATTATATCCATCTCTCCGCCAGCTAATAATGTTGGGATATATTTCTTAAAACTTTCATCAAATGGTACCAATTCCCCTAATGTACCAGTTTCAACATTTTCTGAATAGTTATATTTTTCCATTTCTTCTGATGCATCAAAATCAAAGATAACATGGCATCCATCTTCCTTAATCTGATATACATACAGATATTGAAGATAAGGAGTATTGTTCAAAATACTAGATAGAACACTCTCTGTATCTTTATAATCCTGATCCACTCCATTTTCAAGCCACTCATCAATCTTATCACCATCTACTTGCTCTGCCGCTAATTTCGAGGAATTCTCAATAATCTTTTCTCTATAGTCTCTTGTGGTATTATTAAAAATAGACACACCTGCAACCACAACTGCAGTAACAGTCAGCAATACTGCCAGCATCATTATAACGGCTAGTATGATATTTCGTTTTTTCATTTATAATTCCCCCTCTCTCAATAAAAATGTAAATTCTCTCTAAAATAAATCTCTCACACTATTATAGTATATTATATCACACCAACAGCTTATAACCAATAAAATAGACCGACATTTGTACCGACCCCCAAAAGTTAGACCTAAAATCTAACGATTGGAGGTCGGTATTTTTATGGCTAAGTACCGCTACGAATTTAAGAAAAAAATAGTTGATGCCTATTTAAGAGGTGAAGGAAGCTACGAATATCTTTCATCTGTCTATGGACCACAAAAAAGCGTCATAGAAACATGGGTCAAAAACTACCAGTCCTTTGGCGATGAAGGTTTAATGAGGTCTCGTCAACAGAAAAAGTATTCTTTTGAAAAGAAACTTTTTGTGGTAGAGTTATATCTAACAAAAGAGATTTCATATCAGGACCTGGCTATTCAAGAAGGCATAACTAATCCAAGCTTGATTGCTGCATGGGTTAGTCGTTTCCGCATTGCCGGTCCTGATGCATTGAGACCACACAAGAAAGGTCGGAAGAAGACATTGGATAACCACAAGATAGATAATAAATCTAAAGAAACCGAAGAAAGAATAATCGCTACAAGTGCTGAACATGTAAAAGAATTAGAAGACGAATTACTTAAGTTAAGAATAGAGAATGCATTTTTGCAAATGTCAATATAAAAATGTAGGTTTTATATCATATAAGCGTGTAGGAAAACCTACATGCTTATATGATATTTTTTAGTTATCTTCCTGCATATA
>OMZA01000042.1 GCA_900315425.1 uncultured Eubacteriales bacterium | reverse complement strand
TCGTGCGTAGTTGACGCAGACTGTTCTTTCCACCTTTGGAACAGGAGGGAATAATCAGCCGTTTGTGGTTCAGATGCCAAAGACCTATGATGTGCGGTTTACTTCAGAGGGAACAAGAAATGCAAGGCAGAATGTGTATGAGACGGAAACGTCACGCACCATAGACACGGGAGGAAATTCCCCAGATTCCAATCAGGGCGGAGTGGCTGTGGTTCAACCTAGAGCCTTTGGCATATGCGGAAAGAGCTGTTAGAGTCAGGCAAAAATAACCAAATACAGATAGGTTAAAATAACCAAAATAGTGACGGGAGAAATTAGCCATAAAAGTTCAACTAAAAAAAGCCATTACGATTTATTTTATATCCTTTATACTGATATTAGCCAATGTACCAGTATATTAGAATGAATGAGAAAAATCGTAATGACTTACAAGAAATTTTAACACAAGCACTTAATGAAATAAAGGATGAATTAGGTGAAAAATTTAATATTGATAAGGTTAATCTCGCTGAACTTGAGAGAAGAACCGGTATATCCAGAGGAAAACTTAGAGGATTAAAAGCTAACAAGTTTGTGGTTAAACCTCATGGATTGAGTGGTAGAACATCCAATAATAATGTAATAGAGGCATTTTCTGGTATTCTCAATGACTTGTTATCTAAAGGTGTATCCAATGCATCTGTATGTTATGGCAGAATCTGTGAAGTTGGATATGCAGGAAGTAAAAGTGCTGTCAAAAACTATGTTAAAGGCCATAAGTATCTGATACCAGCCAAGAGACAAATAGTATCTCCACAGGGAAACCGCGGACGACGTTATGAAACAGGTCCCGGAGAATCCTATCAAATGGATTGGGGATTTGTTACTGTTGATACTGCGAATGGAAAAAGTTATAAAATAGCCTGCTTTGCTATGATATGCCACCATTGTGGGCAGAGATATATAGAATTCTTTCCTAATGCAAAACAAGAGAATCTTTTCATAGGTATGATACATGCCTTTATGTATATGGGCGTTCCAAGATATGTTCTTACAGACAACATGAAAAGTGTCGTTATAAAAAGGGATTATAATAATAAACCTATCTGGCAAAAGGATTATGAATTATTTATGGGGAATATCGGATTTGACACAAAACTTTGCAAACCTCGACATCCATTTACCAAGGGTGCTGTTGAAAGATTAGTAAGATTTGTAAAAGAAAACTTCCTTGCAGGGCGTATATTTACAGAACTCACAGACCTCAATTATGATGCCCTCAGATGGTGTAATGCTCAGAATGCAGCTTATCATAGAGCTGTTGACTGTATTCCTAATGATAAACATTCTTCAAGCTGCATTAAGGTAGCTCCACTACTTGAAGCATCGCCTGAACTCTCATTTTATCTATGCCCTCCCAGATGTATTTCTTTTGATGGTTTTGTAACATATGAGGGAAGACGATTTGGAGTACCTTATTGGTATACAGAAAAGACTTGTCGTGTAAAGCGAGATGGATATGTTTTATATATTTACGATTACAACATGACAAAGATACTTACATCACATGATGTTACTTGGAGCAGACGGGATAGTTATTGTAGGGATCAGTATCTAATTCATCAGGAAGAAGAAACTCCAACCGCTCCAATCACAACACGAATAAAACAGATTGATCCTCCCGAATATAATCCAGGATTTAGTAAATACAACTTTGAGGAGGACTGCGAATAATGGATGTAAATATATACAACGAAATACAAAGTATTACTTCCTATCTGAAGTTGAGTATTACTTCGCAGGAAGTTGCACAATTTTGTTCAGATGAAGCGTTTAATGATGAGCAGATTCAAGCAATAGCTGACTTTCTTAATCACATGAAAGACTTAAGGCATACTCATCTGGTTGAAATGCTTAAAACAATGAGTCGAATCCCATCAAGAGAGCCAAAGACATTTGAAAACTTTGATTTTTCGAGAATACATGGAAAGAATGTGGATACTTTGAAAAATTTATCTTCTCTATCAACTTTGTATGCTCATAAGAATTTAGCCTTTATAGGTCCACAGGGTGTAGGAAAGACTCATCTGGCAATGGCATATGGAAGATTATGTTTTGAAAATGAATATAAATCATATTTTCTTAAAGCCACAGAATTAAATCAAAAGTTTACTGATGCCAGACGTCAGGGACGTGAAAGTGCAATAATAAATGCATTAGTAAATCCTGCATGCTTAATAATTGATGAAGTTGGTAGATGTGTCTTTGATAAAGAAAATACCAGAATGTTTTTTGACGTAATTGATAGACGTTATAGTAAAGATGGTCCAAACAATATGATATTTACAAGTAATAAGAGCCCTGATAAATGGGGTGAATACTTCGGAGAAGATTCTTCTTTACTTTGCGCACTTGATAGAATATTTGACGATGCGATGGTTTTTATGATTAAAGGAAACAGCTATCGTGGAAGCAAATGTGAAACTGTAGCAATAACAGCTGGTGAATTATCACCATTAAATAATAAGTAAAACGAAAGGAAAAGGTACATTGGCTATTTTTATATGTCCTAAAATTGGTTAATTCTACCGGTCTAAAAATGGCTAATCTCGCCTGACTCCAACAC
>OMZA01000040.1 GCA_900315425.1 uncultured Eubacteriales bacterium | reverse complement strand
TCAGGTCATAGATGGTTACAGATCTAATGGAGAACAGATTACCCTAATCACAGAAAACTATGATGATTCGATAAGGGAAGTTTTTGATTAACAAATTCCAGTTTCTCGACATGTTCCCGTGACCGTAAAATAAGGCCGACATGTTCCCCTGCGCGAGAAAAATAGTATCCATGTTCTTTTTCGCAAGGTGGATGCGCGTGTCCGAGGTATGATTATGCAAAAGCACGACTCGTGCCACGTCGAGACGGTAGTTTTACTGTCAAGGGAGAAATAAAAGTGGCTAAAACGCCATAAAATCAAGGGTTTAGCAAGATTTGTAGTTTTTGACTCATGACGATTTTAGGGTATTTTGGACTGAATGAAAAACTACACTTTAGGGGTTAGATACAGATTGCGTGGCAACAATTTTACTTTTGCGGAAGGTCGTGGCTACAGTTTTGTTGAGAGGGGATAAGAGCTTTTCCCTCAAAGTTATTGACGTAAGTTAGAAAAAGTACATTAGGAATCTGCGAGCACGTAAAATTAATGATTGAGCCGTATTTCTTTGAAAGATGCGTTTATCTGGACATATTTACAGTATAAAAATACAGGCAAATATTCTGGGGGCGAGTGTGCTGATCTGCTTTTGGCGATAGCAGTTCCAACCAAAAAAAACTCTGAAACTGCTCTTAAGGTGAAAATACATAAAAAAGAGTGGCGGTATGCTCTTCATTCTTAGGACGCTTTATAACGCATAAGCGAGTGGAGGAACAAATATGGCGGAAAGAATTACGATAGAGAAAATGAAGGCGTTAGAGGCTGAATACGAGGTAACTATTCCGGAGGAAATAAAAAAGTTACTATGCGATGGCGAAATGGATCGTTCTAGAAGAAAGGTTCATTTAAAGTATGGTGAATGGGAGGACGAAACATTTTTACACGGACTTTATTCAACAGTAAATGATGTTAGAACTGCGTTAGATTGGCTTTCTGAAGAATGGTTTCCAAATGGCTATATTCCATTTGCTTATGATGAGGGTGGGGAGTCATTTTGTGTTGGCGTTAAACCCGATAACTATGGTGCTATTTTTCTTTTTATGAGCGATAGCATTGAAGATAATCCGGAAGATGCAATGCTCTTTGTTAGCAGTGATTTATCGGCATTTTTTAATAGCTTAGAGTCAGAGTAAAAACTTTTTTTGGGGCAGGAATATTGATACCCCCTTCGGTTGTTTTAATTAGGTTTTGGTACTTTGCCACCATTAAATCCAGTATCTTAGGATAAGCAGTGCCGAGGAGCAATCCCCCGACACCGCCTTGAAGAAGGTAATTGTTCAGACTATATGGTCGTCATACTCCCCCCGAATTGTTTAATCTTATTCTTGATGTAGCGCATCTGTCACTCAGTCAGTCCTTCCTTTTCAGCAACTTCATCTAACAGATGTCCCTGGCGGACACACAGATCGAAGACTCTGCCAGCTTTAGGGTCTTTACTGTTAATCTCCTTGGAGATGGCTTCAAGATCCATTTCCTTTTCAGCGTCGTCAATTTCAGAGATGCCACCAGCCAGTTCTTCCGGTTCGCTGTAATTGATGACTCTTAATTGGCGATACTTGCAGTAAGAACATTCTGAGCATTTTTTGGAGTAGTCAGAACATCTGACCAAATGCCCGGTACCATCACCAATAGGGAGCAGATTGAGCATTGTAAATGTCTGCTGAATAAATGTACTGCGACATATTCGGATATGCCAAAGAGTACGGATTTAAACTACAAACTTGAGGAATGCACCCAGAAGATTATGGATCTGCAGCATGAACTTGCGGATGCCATGAATGATCTTGCTGATGTGAACTGTGCCATCGCCAGAGTCTTCCGTGAGGTCAAAAACTACGACTATCAGGATCTTCTGGTCAAGCGTTATGTGTTTGGTGAACCGTGGGAGAAAATTGCCACGGATTTAGGCTATGACCTCCGTTACGTTCATAAGCTTCATGGCAGAGCACTGGCGGAAATAAAAATATTTTCGTGAGGACACTAAAAGACATTGAATGAGACTCAATTCTTAAGATATCATTACAATGTCGATTTAGTAAACAGCCTTGAGGTTCACTTGAGGTGTTGAGGTACAAAAGCTCTGAGGGTAATTCCCCGGAGCTTTTTCATTCTAAGTACACATACCATTCACCTTCAAGTTCATTATAATCTGCTTGATGATATTTGTTGTTTATCTTTTCCAAGGCTTGTCTGATATCAGAGGTAGCAACTACCCCGCACATTTTATCAGGGACTTCAAAGAATACATCCTGATCAAGAACGAACAGTCCCTCAAACCCGCGTGAATGAACAACTCTTGTGAAGGACTGCTGCAGATTATCCGGAATTCGGATAATTTCATTGGATTCCAGGAATTTCAGCGAAACTATGGTACCCTGAGGGGTCATTGGAAAAGCGCCACGAATAAAGTACTTTCCTCTTTTTTGAGTCAAAGCCCAGTGTCTTACCTTTTCGAAGTCATCGAGGTAGTTTGCGAAACCTTCAAACTTACCATAACTTGGGTAGCGATGTCCGTAAAACCACAAATGAGGCCATTCGTGGTAAATACCGGCTGTTAAGAGAACAGCCCCCAAGAGGCACGATATGACAACAGTTTTTTTAAAGATATTCAATTTAATTTCCGAAAAATATCATGACGCAAAATAAGAACTTGTTTTTATTATACGGCAATGCTGAACAGGTAAACGAACAGTCTTAAGAAATCCTTGAGGCTACGAACAAAACCAGGCTCTGAGGTTAATTCCTTG
>OMZA01000035.1 GCA_900315425.1 uncultured Eubacteriales bacterium | reverse complement strand
ATTTTCGGGAATTTACGACTGTGGAGTGTACAAGAACTTGTGAGTAGTGCGTTATTTGTAACCACCAAAGCATACACTTTGAAGCAGTAAGAAGTATCCACGAGGACTTCAATTTCTCGATGTGTTTGAGTATATTTAAACACATTTTGAGTGGCAGGACGTGGAGAATGGAAAATGAAGGATTAGGAAGAATGCCAATGATAGGGGATGAGGCCCCGGCATTTAGAAGCATGACAACAAAGGGAAAGGTTAATTTCCCAGAGGATTATAAGGGAAAATGGGTTGTATTCTTTTCACATCCGGCTGATTTTACACCGGTGTGTACCACAGAGTTCATAGCATTTTCAAAGAGATATGAGGAGTTCAAGGAGATAAATACTGAACTTTTGGGACTTTCCATTGATTCATTACACTCGCACTTAGCCTGGGCAAAGAGTATAGAGGGAATTGACTGGAAGGGACAGGGCAAGGTGTCGGTGCCATTTCCAATAGTTGCGGATATTAGCATGAAGGTGGCAAATATGTATGGAATGCTTCAGACAGTAGCCAAGACACAAACCATCAGAGCTGTATTTATTATAGATCCGGATTCAATTGTAAGAGCTATTTTATATTATCCAATGTCTACTGGAAGAAACATTGATGAGATTAAGCGCGTGATACTTTCTCTTCAAAAACATGATGCAGAAGATATATCAACACCGGCGGACTGGGAGCAGGGAGATGATGTGCTTTTTGGATCACCTCTTACGTTGGAGGAGGCAGAAAACAGAGTTAAAGACGCAGGAGATGACATTATATCATATGATTGGTATCTCACAGCGAAAAAAGATAATAAGTAAAATGGATTGGTGAATGTATGGAAGAATTTAAAATATCAAAGGATAAAATCTGGTTGGAAGACGAAAGTGGAAATGTAGTTGCTTTCGTAGATTTTCCAGAGTTCGAAGAGGGTAAGGTAGAGGTTACACATACAATTGTAGACCCTTCGTTACAGGGAAAAGGTCTTGCCGGAAAACTAACAAAAGTAATGGCACAAAAGCTCATTGATGAGGGAAGAAAAGCAGAACTTACCTGTTCTTATGCAGTGCAGTGGTTTGACAAAAACAGGGATTATGAAGCTGCTTTGTTAGAGCCTGAAAAGGAATATGAAAAAGCGAAGGAGCAGATGGCTCCAGCTTGTGGACTTCCAAAACACAGATAAAAGGATTGAATAATTACTTAGGGTGATAATTGACAGAACCGCCGCCAATGAAGTATTGGGAAATATATATTTTGATAATAAAAAAGAGATAAACTGTTAAAGGGTTCCTTAATGAGTGGTTTTATGGTACAATACATGCGGTTATGAAAACTACATAAAAAATATGAAAGAATGAGAGGAATTATGATTAAGTTTATTGCGGATTCGGCAGCGGATATTAAAGAGTACCCGGGAGTTATTTTTGAGTCAGTTCCCTTGACATTGTCAACAGATGAGCGTTCATTTGTTGATGATAAGGACTTAGATGTCTATGAGATGCAAAGTTATTTTAGTAAGCACAACGGACGTTCAGGGACTGCTTGTCCATCTACCCAAGCGTGGTTAGATGCCTTCGAAGGCGCTGATGAAATATATGTTGTAACCATTACAAGTGGTTTATCAGGTACTTATAACAGTGCAATAGTAGCAAAAGATATGTATATATCAAAGCATCCGGAAGCAAAGATATGCGTTGTGGATTCATTGGCTACCGGTCCAGGTGAAGTGCTTTTATTGGAAAAAATGGTGGAGCTTAAGAACGAAGGTAAAACCTTTGAAGAAGTAAGTGAAGAGATTCTTAAATATAGAGAAAGCTTAAGATTGTTCTTTGGTTTGGCATCTCTTCATAATCTTGCCCAAAATGGACGAGTTAACAAGCTGGTAGCATCTGCTGTAGGAATTATGAATATAAGAATCCTTGGAACTGCCAGTAAAGAAGGAACCATTGAACAGGTTGCAAAATGTCGAGGTGAAAAGAAGTTAATACAGACAACAATTGACGAGATGAAAAAAGCCGGCTATAAGGGCGGAAAAGTCAGAATATGTCATGTAAATAACAAGGCACTTTCAGATGCAATAGAAGATGGACTTAAAAAAGAGTTTGGAGCTATTGATATAAACAGCATTCCAGCTGGAGGTTTATGTAGTTTCTATGCAGAACAAAGTGGAATAATAATTGGTTGTGAAAAATAGTAGAAAACGTCGTCCGGAAGGGCGACGTTTTTTTGTTGTTTATGATATAGTATAAATAAAAACAACTTTTGACAATGACATTTTAGAAGGGGACGTTATTTCTAGGAAAATTATTAATTGATAAAATAATTTTATTATTATATTATTTTTTTATCAGTATCAAAAGAGGTAGAGAGACATGAAATATTTAAAGCAGTTTTTAATAATTTTGCTGATTTCATTTTTAGGAGAAGTTATTAGATATGTTGTTCCCTTGCCTATTCCAGGAAGTATTTATGGAATGATTATTCTTTTTCTTGGATTGGTAACAGGCATTATAAAGCTTGAGTCGGTAAGGGAGGCAGGCAAGTTTCTTATTGAAATCATGCCGGTTATGTTTATTCCTGCAGGAGTTGGTCTTATGAAAAGTTGGGGTGTGTTATCTGACATACTCTTACCAGCTATTTTAATTACAGTTATAACCATAATTACTGTAATTGTAGCAACAGGTTGGGTATCCCAAATTATTATAAGATTCCAGAAGGGAGATAAACATGAATGATTTTTTTCAGGATTCAGTATATGCAGGGGTCGCTATAAGCTTGATTACATATGTCTTCGGAGATTTTTTAAAAAGGAAATTTAAGTTCGGAGTTTTTAATCCTCTTGTTCTTTCGATAATCATTACAATTGCATTTTTAAAATTTACAAATGTGGATTATAAAACCTACAGTTCCGGAGCAAAATATTTAAGCTATCTGCTTACTCCGGCAACAGTTTGTTTGGCCATTCCGCTATATGAGCAGTTAGAGTTGTTGAAAAAGAATTGGAAGGCGGTGTTTTGTGGCATAACTGCAGGCGTTCTCACAAGTCTGATTACTATTTTTGTGTTGGCAAAAATGTGTGGCTTGAATCACGAGGAGTACGTTACATTTTTACCAAAATCTATAACCACGGCCATAGGAATGGGGGTATCCCAAGAGTTAGGTGGCAATGTTAATATCACTGTGGCAGTTATAATATGCACCGGAGTATTGGGAAACATGATGGGAGAATTGATTTGTAAATTATTTAAAATAAAAGAACCTATATCTAAGGGATTGGCACTAGGAACAAGCTCGCATGCCATTGGAACGGCAAAGGCTATTGAAATGGGGGAAGTTGAAGGTGCCATGAGTGGATTATCTATTGGTGTGGCAGGAATTATGACGGTTATTCTTGCTACGGGATTTGCTCTTTTGGGGTAACAGAAAGATAAGCAAAATGAGGTGATAGCATGAGTGAACATGGCAAAAAAATAATAGCCCCTATAATAATTACAATTATTATGATTGTATACTGGGTTATATATTTTGGTGTATTGATACAGGTTGTAGATAATGTTACTATAAAAGTATTGTTAGCAGTTATCCCGGTTATTTTGGGGGCAACTATGATTGGTGTATGCATTCAAAGAATTAATGAAATTAAGGGAGGAGAAGAGGATGATCTTAGTAAATACTGATTACATTACAGGAAAAGAGTTTGAAATGTTAGGTTTAGTAAAAGGTAGTACGATTCAAACAAAGAATATTGGTAAAGATATTACTCAAAGTTTTAAAACTCTTGTTGGAGGAGAATTAGGTGCCTATAATCAGATGATGAATGAGGCTAGGGCACTGGCAACTAAGCGAATGATTGCAGATGCTGAAACAATGTGTGCAGATGCCATTGTGAATATACGATATGCCACATCTGCAATAATGCAGGGAGCAGCTGAAGTTATAGTGTACGGAACAGCTGTTAGATTTGTAGAAAAAATATAAATTAACAGTGGACTCATATAATAATCCTCTACTATGGATTGTGATATGAGTCCACTTTATTTTTTAAATTGACTGTAAAAATATTCTTTCAATTTCAGCTTTAGGTTCATGTCCTAGTTTTTTTACGTTTTCAATTGGAATAAATCCACCGGCCATTGATTTATGTCCACCACCGGAACCTATACCGGACAAGGCATGATTAATCATTTGTCCTGCATCTACATTTGGAATTTCACTTCTAACAGAGAATTTGTATCCATTTGGTCTTATGGAATAGATAACTGCCACATCAACAACGTCTAATGATAAAATGAAGTCGGCAATAATGGCAATCATAGCATCTACGCATGCAAATGGTATACATGCAAAACCTACCCTGTCGTATACTTTAATATCTTCTATTGCAGCTGCATATGCTTTTAAATCCTGGAATTCCATAATGTTGGAATACATAGCTGAGATTTTTTCGGGAATGGCAACCTGAAATGCATAGTCAAACATGGAGACATCAAATTTTGTGGTCCCTCTTTTGAAATCTGCAGTATCCATTTTTATCCCATAGCACAGAGCAGATGCAACAAGAGGGGGCAACTCTGTATTGGTTTCTTTAAAATACGATATTATTATAGAGGCACATGCACCAACAATTCTCACGTCTTTATATTTATAATCACAGTCAATCATTGTTGGATGATGGTCTATACATGCGACTTCGTTTCCCGGAAGATCTGTCATATTGCTGTTGTATTTTTGACCATCTACAACAACCACGTAATCTTCGTAAGTCATATCGTTTATGTTTTCTTTTTGAAAAGCATTAAGTTCAAAATTTTCAAGCATTCGTGAGGTGCTTAGCTGATCAATTTTTCCGTCATAGCAAATAGTGGAATCTATATTGTAAGCTTTAAGAAAAGCCTGCAGACCATAAGCAGTAGAAATGGCATCCGGATCCGGAAAGTTATGGGTTTGTATGTATATTTTATGCCCCTCTAGAAGTCGTACAAGTTCTAATGGATTGGTATTTGAATTATTCATAAT
>OMZA01000014.1 GCA_900315425.1 uncultured Eubacteriales bacterium | reverse complement strand
ATTTCGGGGTTAGCCTTTGAATAAATTTCAGTAGTTGTCACTGATGTATGACCTAATAAATCTCTTATATATATTAAATTAACTCCGTTTTCAAGCAGGTGCATTGCACGACTATGTCTCACACAATGTGGTGAAATAGTACCCGGAAATAAATTAGGATTTTGTTCTTTTGCAATATAGAAATTCTTTTCTACAATGTAATCTATTCCTTTACGAGTTAATTTCTGACGCCTGCTATTGAAAAAAAGATATTCATCAGATTTTACATCGTACATAGTAATGTATCTGTTTATTAGTGTAATAATACTTTTATCTATTGGAACAATTCGATTGAGCTTAAATAATTCTAAGCATGTGCTGAATGTTTTATTCATTATGAACCCTCCTTAAATAGATTTGTATAAATATCATATTTAAGGATTAATGTTATGGTAAGTAATATCGTTAAGAATCTACAAAATAAAGTGCAAAAACCAATTAACTTCTAATAACAAAGTTCTTCTCATAAGATGAACTTGGATATTTACCGATAGATAAAGAAGATTCTAAGTTGTTTTTTCAACTTATAGATATGAGAAGAAAAGTACAATACTTACAACGAATATAAATTTTAATGACTAGGACAGTATATTCAATGATGCTGTGGTGGCAAATGCGATACTTGATAGAGTACTTCATCATTCAAAAGTAATTACAATAAATGGACGTTCTTATAGAGTTAAAGATTATATCCAGGCATCAGAATGATTGTACATTTTTATATAAGATTTTTTGTACCAAAAGTACTTGACACTTTATAATTGGTGCAATAGAGTGAAATTACCATCAAAATGGTGGGAATGCGAATTGAGAAAATGGGGTATACGGGAAATTTACAAGCATAGGGAAGGATGAGTTGTATATGGCCACAAAGAAAAAGAAAGATGAGATAATCTATGTTTCACCTGAAGGTGTGGCAAGGGTGGATCCTTCAGAATACAGCTACGAGATAGCGGAATACTTCGAAGCATTACCTGATGTGGCTAAGCCTTTAATGGATTGCGCCAAATCATTACTTAAGAAGATTGAAAAAATGCTTTATTCTGCTCCGAGATTCATAAACATTGTGAAGGCAAGCATTCCAGAGCAGACTTTACAAGCAGTCCTTACTGATGATCAAAAGACCAAAATTGCAAGCGGCGCACTGAAGTTAATGACAAAGAAAGACGGTTCTCTCATGGCAAACCTTGTGAATCCGGAGACGAACAAGATTATTTCAACTATCCCTTTGTAAAGCGTTAACCTTACTCCGGCTCTGACACAAGCGATGACATGTTATGCAGCGCAAATGCAGATGGCACAGATTGCGGAGGAAATACAAGAGGTTCAGGCCGCAATAGAAGAGGTGCGTCAGGGGCAAGAATACGATAGGCTTGCAACTGCATACAGCTGTCAGCAGAAACTTCTTCAAGCAATGAAAATCAGGGATTCTAAGTTGAAAGCAATGGCTCTGCTACATATTGCATCCGATTCCGAAGATAGCAGGAATCTTCTTATGCAGAGCCAAAATGTAAATGTACTGTTCATAAAAAGCCAACCGGAATCATTATGGGGAAAAATATTTTCCGGAGCTAAGCCTGAAAAAATAGAAAGCAGGATGAATGAGATAAGGGAAAGCTTAGCCGCTGTTAATATGGTTTCACTGGCAGAGGCAATGGCGTACCAGGAAATGGGGGAGAATGATGCAGCAGTACAGAGCCTTGGATACTATGCGTCATTTATTAAGAAAACATATCTTGACACAGATGGGTTGGTGGAAAGGCTGGATCTTATAGATCCTTCGCCGGAAAACTATTGGTCAAAGACATTGCCCAATATTGAAAAGCGTATTATGGCACTGCCGGGTTTTGAAAATAAGTTGATAAGTGGAGGAAATGAGGATGGATCAGAAACTGTGTAAAAACAAGAAATGTCAAAAACCTTTGCCTGAGGGATACAAATATAAGTATTGTGAATCATGTCGGGCGAAGCAGGCAAATGGTGTAAAAACTGCTGGTAAAAAACTTCTTGCAGTGGTTGGAGTTGTAGGAACTACGGCTTTGACTGTATTGACCGCCAGGAAGATTAAGCCTAAAAGCTGATGTTCAAGAAAAATGAATTTGAAAGGATAATAGCGCTACAAGCGGCGTTAACTAATTTGCGATGACGATACACGAAAAGATTCTTCAAAAAAAAGCCAAAATTGCCGTGATAGGGCTCGGATATGTAGGTTTACCTATTGCAGTGTCATTTGCAAAAAAGGCAGCAGTGATTGGTTATGATATTAATGATAAAAAAATAGAATCATATAAAAATGGAGAGGATGTCACGCAGGAAGTCAGCGGCGAAGTGCTACAGAATACTTCCATAGATTTTACAACGGATGAAAATCGTTTAAGTGAGGCATCCTTTATTGTGATAACGGTTCCTACCCCCATTAATTATGACCATACACCAGATTTGTCTCCTGTTATACAGGCTTCAAAGTCAGTTGGAAGAAACATTTCACGGGGAACGATTATTGTTTATGAATCAACGGTTTATCCAGGATGTACGGATGATGTTTGCATTCCGATACTGGAAAAGGAATCCAGGATGAAGTGTGGAGTTGATTTTTATGTGGGATACTCTCCTGAACGGATAAATCCAGGAGATAAAGTGCATCGTTTCGAGAACATATGTAAGATTATAGCTGCCTGTGATGATATTACGCTCTCTGAAATAAAAAAAGTTTACGAGATGGTTATTGAGGCTGGAACATATTCTGTATCGAATATAAAGACTGCAGAGGCAATCAAAGTAGTTGAAAACAGCCAGAGGGACATAAATATTGCTTTTATGAATGAGTTGGCGATGGCCTTTGACCGGATGGGAATTGACACGAACGAAGTTGTGGATGGGATGAATACAAAATGGAATGCGTTAGGATTCCGACCGGGGCTGGTAGGAGGTCATTGTATTGGTGTAGATCCTTATTATTTTACATATGAAGCCGAAAAACTCGGATATCATAGCCAGATAGTCCTTAATGGTCGAATTGTAAACGAGAATATGGGGGCGTATATTGCTAACGCTGCGTTAAATCAAATGATTCTTGCAGGCTTGACTCCTGTAAAGGCGAATGTGGCAATTTTTGGAATGGCATTTAAGGAGAACTGCAAAGATGTCAGAAACAGTAAAGTAATGGATGTTATATGGAAGCTGCGAGAGAACGGGATTGAGCCTGTTGTTTGCGATCCTCTTGTAGATAAAGATGAAGCATTAAGAACATACGGAATAAAGATAGAGAGCGAAATAGATGTAAAAGATATGGATTGCATCATAGTAGCGGTGGCACATGATTGCTTTAGAAACCATAGCGTTGAGGACATGAAATCGTTTTTCAAGGATGCCTCTGATAACAAAAGAGTGATCATCGATGTAAAGGGAATTTTTAATTTAAAAGAGCTTGAATCATCGGGGATGAGATTCTGGAGGCTATGATGGATTTGGAAAGTGAGAAGATTCGGTATCGCAAGATGCCGTTTCAGGTAAAATACAGAAAAGATTTAAATGTTATAGACTGTTCCGAAGGCTCTGATTTGAGCATTATGAATCATTTTGCCAGGAATGGGTACGAGAATCTGTATATTACAGAGAAGGGAAAACTTTGTTCAGTTATTACGCTGGACGATTTTTTAAATGGGGATAAAGTTGATGGATTAAATAGAGATTTCATTCGCAATTTGAAGGAATTGCATACGGATGAAGATATCGAGAGATTTTTTATAGACTATCCCTACATTGACAGAATAACCGTGATAGATGGTGAAGAACTGGTATGTGAAGTAGATAGTTTGATTGAGCTTCCGTTACAGAACGGAACTGCTAAGAATATTGTGGCTCTTCGGTATGCTGATATGTTTAAGAGTGAGTTAAGAGACTATTTTGAGTCATGCGGAGATATATTGTTAATTGCGAATGATGAGATATTGTCATTCCTCAAGGGGCGGTTTCCAACTGTTGACTTTGACTACATTACTGACATTAAAGATGCCGATCCTGACTTTATTGCGAAATACAATGTCGTAATGGATTTTGTTTATAGCAAAAACCTAAGACGTACTATTGGGTTTTCCCCTAAAAACCTTGTCAGTATGTCGCAAATAATGACAAGATTCGCTATAAAAAGACTACAGGGCTTCTGTCAGGAGAAGGAGATAGAAATAAAGTTTTATAGAGTTCAGAACATAAATGATCTTACTTGCTTGAATCCTTCTGAGTACAACAATTGTGTAACAAGGGTTAAAACAGGAAAGATGTTGATTAATGATGCTTATGTGGATAAGTTCACAGTAAACGAAAAAGAACTCGTATACCTTAAAAGCCGGGAATACCATGCATCGCTAAGGCTTGATAATGGGTATTGTTTTATCCAAGATGAATGTAATGAGTCTGCCTTGCATGTTCATAAGGGAATACGGAAATCATCGGGGGCGAATATATCGAAGGAAAATGATATTGAAGTTTATTTTTATGGGCCTTGTATAACATATGGATTTTTGGTGCCTGATGAGGAAACGATACCTTCATTAGTGGAGAAATATGCATTAAAGGATGGGGTGCCCTTAAGCGTGCAGAATCGTGCCGGAATTCATGGATACAATGAACTGAATGCGATTATGGAAGCTCTGGCCACGCCGGTGAGAAAAGGTGATGTCATGGTTTTCTATGATACTATGGATGACCTTGATTTTTCTGAGTATCCGGGGGCACAACAGACCTATGGATGGTTTAATGATGAAAAAAAGACAGAAGATATATGGTTTTTGGATTTTCCGGGACATTGCGGTTTTCGGGCAAATGAAGTAGTGGCAAGACATATCTATCAGGATATTAAGCGGATTATAGAAAACACCGGTGAGTTAGACCATATTAGCCAGAGGAAGTCATATATAGGAGATACGTTTGATTATTTTGCTTACATGAGGATAACACATTCTTCATGCATTAGGTTTTTGCGCAGATATGGGAGTAACTTTTTGGAGTACAATACTTCGCTTTTGACTGGCGTTGTTATTATACCGGATTCATTTAACCCAGTTGAGCAGACAGATTTGATTCGGAAATCGATATCACAATGCGACAGGCTGTATATTCTAAAGTTTAATGACAGTATTAAAGATATAGATATGGGAAGACAGCTTTTCGAGTGTACTGAAATCGAAATAGATAATAAACCGGTTCGTGTTTTTCAACTGGGGTTCTTCTTCGATTCAACGAGGTACCTTCAGGAGAATACAGGAGAAAATGATTGTAAAGAAGAATACCTATTTACGGAACAAGCTTTGGTAAAAGTTCTATTTAGCGAAATGTCAGTGGGCGTAAGATTTATACCAAGTGGATGCTGGGATTCAAGGTGCAGGATTGAGCTAGAGGATTATTATAAAGATGCCCATATTAGAATTGTGAACATATAACGGAGAATATTTGAGATGAAAATAATGATTACAGGTGCAGCTGGTTTTATTGGATCACAGCTTGCTCACGCATTATGGAAGCAGGAAACAGAACTTGTACTTATTGATAATTTTTCTTATGGAAAAAAGGATAACCTTGAATTTGCGGATCACAGCTTTGCGTCCGATATTATTAAGATGGATATACGTGACAAAGATGGAATCGGAAAGCTTATGAAAAATGGTGATATCGATTATGTGTATAACATAGCAGGGATAGCACCGTTGCCGGATTGTCAGTCAAATCCTCAGGAGGCGGTTGATGTCAACGTTACCGGAACCGTTAATCTCCTGGAGAACTGCAGGAAGTACGGAGTAAAGAAATTCATTTTGGCAAGTACAAATGCAATGTATGAGAATGAAACGGAATTTCCTACAGTGGAAGGAAATTTTAAACAACCAACACTAATCTACCCGAACACTAAATATGTTGCAGAGAGATTCTGTGAATCATATTGCAGGACATATGGGATGAATGTTGCATGCTTGCGGTTTTCAAATGTTTATGGTCCGCATATAGATTGTCTTAGAAAGCAACCACCATTTGTTGCTTATATGATCCGTGAACTGTATTATGACCGTACACCGGTATTTCATTCGGATGGAGAACAGAGAAGAGATTATATCTATGTGGATGATTTAATAAGGCTTGCTATTCTTGTCCAGCAAGGAGAGGGATTTGATTGCGTAAATGTATCATCGAATAGGAACTATTCCGTGAATGAGATGTATTTTATTGTTTCAGAAATCATGGGAAAGGATATAAAACCGGAATATGCGTCAGATGCTCATTATTGGCAGTCTTATCCGGAACTTTATTCGGGAGCATATCCCATCCGAGACGAAATTCTGGCAAACGAAATTAATAAATACTCGTTATGTGATAATTCACATGCTTATGAGAAATATGGATGGAGGCCGGAAACAGATATGAAGACTGGTTTGAGAATGGTGGTAGAAAATGAATGCGAACTCTTAAGTAAAATAAGGAGTTGATAGGTTGATGAAAGGAATACATTTAGTAATGCCCATGGCTGGTGGTGGCACAAGGTTTTTGGAGTGTGGATTTGATTGCCCCAAGCCCTTAATAAAAATTCATGGAAAGCCGTTTTTTTACTGGGCGACAGAATCAATATATCATTTTGTCAATGTGGTGGATGTGGTTTTCGTTGTATTGAGGGAACACGTTCAAAACTTTGGTATTGATAAGACGATACTTGGAATATATCCACAGGCAAAGATAAGGATTATTGATACGGTGTTGAACGGGGCTGTTATGACTTGCTTGGAGGCTATAAAAGAAATAGATGATGATTGCCCTATTCTTTTTAATGATTGTGATCACGCCTTTATTGCGAACTCCTTTTATCGGCATGTCAGAAATAGTACTGAAGAAAATGTTGATGGGGCGCTTTTAACATTTCAGTCAGATGAACCCATTTATAGCTATGTTGTGTATGATGGCAAAGGAGAAGTATCAGGAACAGTGGAAAAGGTAGTTGCAAGTGATGAGGCAATATGCGGTGCATATTATTTTAGAAGCAAGGATATTTTCCAAAAGGCGGCATCATCCTACCTTGTAAACTGTTCATATCAAGAGTTCTTTATGAGTGGATTGTATAATGAGATGTTGTTAGAGGGCAGAAAGGTTGTGACTTTTCCGTTAGATGAACATATATCTTTTGGTACGCCGGAGGAATACGAAAAGGTAAAAATGACCTTAGAATTGCATTAATAGAGGCAGATTAAGAATTTACTTAGGAGAATACGATGGAAGCTACAATTGATTACAATAAAGGGATTTCTGTCATAAGAAATTATCCTGGTGGTTCCAATGCGACGACGATTCTTTGCACGGATGGTTTAAGGACTTTTTACAGAAAGTATGCCAAAGGTAGAGATGCAGAAAAGTTATGGCAACAGATCCTGTGGATAGAGGAAAATGAAGGTAGTGTCGCGTTGCCAAGAATAATTGAAAAAGAGAGAACAGATGGGTACTGCTTCTATGATATGGAGTATGTCAACCATTCCGTAGGATTGGTGGAGTATGCGCATTCGGCCTCCGTTGATCAGACGTGGGAAATTTTAAAAAAAGTTATAAATGATCTGAATTCGTCATTATATGGAACAGGATTGGCAAAAGCTGATACCGAAACAGTTCATAGATATTATGTTGAAAAGGTAAGCAAAAACATTAAAATTATTAGATTATCGCCTTTGTTTAAAACATTGATGACATATGACAAATTGATTATAAATGGGAAAGTATACAATAATCTACCTTATTATGAACGGTTTTTATCAGAGGATAACTTGCAAAGAATCTTTGGACAAGACGTTTATTCAATCATTCATGGTGACTTAACGGTGGAAAATATCATATGCACGAGAGATGAACGGGGCATGGAGGATGTTTATCTCATTGATCCTAATACCGGCAACATACATAACTCTCCTAATCTTGATTTTGCCAAACTACTGCAATCTCTTCATGGAGAATACGAATTTATTAAAAAAGCATCTAACGTCATCGTTGATAATGATGAAGTTAGGTTTCAGTATACCCAATCAACGGTGTTTAAGAAATTGTGTCAACGTTTTAATGGGTATTTATATGAAATCTTTGACAGGGACACGGTAAGAAGCATTTATTATCATGAGATAGTTCACTGGCTTAGGCTGATGCCATATAAGCTGACCAATGATTCGTACAGAGCACTAGCTTTTTTTGCAAAAATGCTTGTGGTAATGGATGAGATCAAGCAGATGTTTGATGATGGGAAGGAATAAGAACCAAATGAAGAAATACTTGGCAATTTTTGATCTTGACGGAACTCTCTATGATACGAGAAATGTTAATTATTATGCATATAAAGAAGCATTAAAAACATTTGGAATTGAGATTGAAGAAGAATATTTTTTGAAGAATTGCTTTGGCAGACATTACAAAGAGTTCCTACCGGAGATCATGAATGGCGCTGATGATATAGAGAAGGTTCATGAGTTAAAGATCGAGGCTTACCTAAGGAATTTAGACAAGGCAAGAGTAAACAGGCATTTATTTCGGATAATTCAGTTGATAAAGGATGAATATTATATTGCTGTTGTGACAACAGCATCCAGAAGGAACACTATGGACATTATTCATCATTTTGGACATGAAGCATATTTTGATTATATAGCAACGCAGGAGAATACCGAAAGAAAAAAGCCGGATCCTGAAGGCTTTCTGATGGTGATGAAGCATTTCGGAGTAGATGCAGATAAGACAATTATCTATGAAGATTCTGAAATCGGTATCACCGCTGCAAGAGCAGCGGGAGCAGGAGTAATGATTGTTGACAGATTTTAAGCGTAAAGGATAAAAGATGATATGAAGATACAGCATATTGAAAAGTATAATAAAGAAGGTAAAAACGTCTTTTCTGATTTGTCTTTGGATACAAATTGGCTTGAAATCAAACGCTTTAATTGTAATAGGAAAAATGAGCTGTATTCATTTCGAAGAAAAACAGAAGAGAACTATCTTTTGTTAAATGGCCTTATTTGTATAAACGGTGACGAATATGGCGCCGGAACCATAATTTCATATGAACCTTATGAGAAGAGAAACTTTTTTGTATTAGAAAATGCAGTCTGTATATCCATAAAGGATCCAAAGTCCTGTGAAGATGATGAACTACAGGATGAGGAACTTACGCTGGATGATTTTATTTCTCCATATTCTCTTAAAATGCCAGGGAATAAAGAAAGGTTCAATGATATAGAATACAGTGATATTAGTGTGGTTATACAAGGCGCAATAGACAAGGAATTTACACCAATGTCGATAGAAAGCATCCGTAGATTTCTGCCTGGAGCTACGATTATTCTTTCGACTTGGAAGGGGGCATCTGTCGATGGTCTCGATTATGATGAAGTGGTCTTTAACAGTGATCCCGGGGCACCGTATTTTCAAAAGACCGATGATATCAGACATTATGATAATAGAAACAGATTATTGGTATCAACACAGGGAGGAATAAAGAGAGTCTCAACGAAGTATACATTAAAGATGAGATCAGATTGTATCCTATGCGGGAATGGAGTTGTAAGGAATTATGGAAAATACCCTAAAAAGACAGGGAAACTCAATCTTTTCAAGAATAAGCTGGTGGTCGGTGAACAATGCAACATAATGAAGCTATATTTTAAGGATTCTTTCAGGCCTTATGTATTTCACATATCTGATTGGTTTTGTTTTGGGCTGACAGAAGATGTTGTGACCTATTTTGACGGGACGGAAATAGAATCTGATGAACAAATGACAAGATGGAAATACAAAAATTCTCTGTACATTCCACCAGATGACATTATGGGAAGAAATTTTAGCCCGAGATACAATTCAGAGCAGTATTATTTTCTTTCTGCACTTAGAAAGAAATTTACGATAGAGTATGAAGATATTTCAGATTACTCTGAAAAGATTGAACAGTTGTCCAGAATTTCGATATTGAATAATTTTGAAATAATGAACATCAGGGATCATCAGATAATAAATGCCAAGAAGCAGAATAAGCAGGCATGGAATCTGGAAGTTTCAAAGGAAGCTGAATTTTTTACTAATAGTAAGTATGAGGAAATTTATAAAGGCATATAGATGAATATTAGAGTGATTACAAAAACTGAGGAGTTCTATGAATGTAAAGCAATCTGGAAACAGATGGATAAATGGTGCTGCCTTTTTATGCTTTTTGACTGGCTGTATTTGTGGTGGCAGAGCTACGAAGCTGAAGATATTAAACTTCGTTTGTATATTGCTGAGAATGAAGATGGTGATGTCATAGCAATTCTTCCCCTGATGCTTTTGAAGCGGGATGGGATCCAGACACTAACACAATTAGGCGATTCGGGCTCGGATTATTTCGGGATTGTCTGTGATCCCAATAATAATGCAGGAATTGTCGAACTGTTCAATGAAATCAAGGAAGAAGAAACATATGACAGATTTGTTTTAAGTAAGTTGAGGATTGATGCCCTCACAACAGAGAAGCTATTAAAAGCAGGAATCAATGCTTTCAATGACATCGAGATTATCAATCAGGGTAAAACATACTATGTCGATACTGACAGAACCTATGTGGAATATTACGAATCTCAAAGCAGGAATTTTAGGCACAAAATAAATCAAATAAGTAAATACTCTGACAAGTATGAGTTTGTTGCAATTGATGAGTATTCGAAAGAAATCATTAATGAGACCATTAGGCTACATAAGGATAGATGGATGAAAAGTGCTCAGTTGTCTGTGTTTTTTGATAGGAGGCGATGTGAGTTCTATCACAAGATATGCGAAAGGATGTCTCGAGAAAAGAAATTAAGATTATTTGTATTGAAGACCAATGATTCAATTAAAGCCTACAGGATCGGGTTTGTAGATAAAGGAATTTATTATGATTGGAATACAGCGTTTGACATGAATTGCATGTCTGAATCTGTAGGAATATTGCTTTGTGATAGGGTTGTAAGATACTGCTGTGCTTCGGGAATCAAGGAGTTTGATTTTCTGCGGGGGGAGGAGGACTACAAAAAGAGATTTGCTACGGGATTTAGGAACTATTTGGCGATTGATCTAAAGAGAAATCTTGACATTGAGGGGTATGTATACAATCCACCATTGAAAAAGGTGCAGGCCAGACTGAAGGGCATAAATTGTGTAGTATTTGCTTGGCAGAATTTTTTAGGTTTAGATTTACGGGAAAAGGATGAGCTCAAAGACTTGCTAACTGTACTTAAAAGAAGCAATATCAGCGTCTACCTTTGCGAGGATGATTTTGATTCTTTAAACGGGAATTGTTTAATAATAGGAGATGACCTAGAAAAAATTATAAAGATTTCGGATGGTAATGCTATGACGTGTCTTTACATAGATGATTTTGAAAACCAATATTTGATCAGGCAGAAGCCGGATATGTCAGTTAGTTCATTTACTGATCTTCTTGAATACTTTGAACATAATACCATACATGAAAGGGCTGAATAATGAAAAAAAGCTTTTGGAAAATATTAAGAATACTTACAACAAATCAATGTAATTATCGATGTCTATACTGCCATAATGAAGGGCAGGAGAAGGATGCGTTTAATACGCGACTTTCATTTGATAATTTTATTAGGATAGCTCATGTTGTGGAGGGAATGGGTTTTCAAGAGGTCAGATTTTCGGGAGGAGAACCACTTGTGAATCCGGAGACAATCAAAATGATAGAGTGGTTGGATACAAATTCAGATTATGAAATAGGTCTTGCTACCAATGGAAGCATGATTACGGAGGATGTTGCCAAACGTATTAGTGAAACAAGAACATTAGTTACGATTCACTATCCTTCGGTTAAGGATACTGAATATAAGAGAGTTACAGGAATGAATAATTCTATGTTTAAGAATGCAGTAGAACGCATGGACAGATATGGGATTAAACATTCATTCAATTTCGTTTTATACCCTGACACGATCAACAACATGACAGAAGTCGTGGATGAGGTTATTAAAAAGGGCAAGAGAGTAAAGCTGCTTCCGTATATAGAGGATGGTTTTAATAACTTCTCCAAGGAAATTATGGAAAAGTTAGAGAAAACCATGGATGGAACGGCGGAGACAAAGACGGTATTCAGTGACGAAGGAATTATAACATGGACATTTCCGAATGGAGGTAAGGTAAAACTTCTGGAATCACCATGTTATGACCATAACATTGACCGTTGCCGTGAATATGGAGAATTACGACTTTTGCCAGATTTGTCTTTACAGAAATGCATCTTTGATAATGAGAGTGTTTCCTTAAAGGATTTATCTGATGATGAAGTAAGAGAAACGATTTCCGAAATGTGGAAGTCTTTCAATAAATGTCTATAAGAGGTGTTTTGAATGAAAATATTGTTGTGTTCATCTGAAACAGGTTCTGACGCAGGTGGATTAGCACTTCACTGTAGTCAGCTGAAGGATATTTTTGAGGAATTAGGGCATGAGGTTTTTGTTGAGTTGCTTCTGAATCCTAATGCCTACAACGTCATTGATGGGGGATATGATCCGAAACTTGGCTCTAAGATACGTGCGGCCTACAAAATTAAAAGTCTAATTAATGATTATAAAGATAAAGCTGATATTTGTGTTTCTTGTGGTGCCGGAATAACGGCTTACTATTCTATGTTGTTTTGTAAGGAAAGAGGAATTCCGCTCTATGTAGTTTTGTGTGGTAGTGAAGTTAATCTGTCATATGGACAAGCTGACCTTGCTTTCTTTAACATGGAGGCTCTTGGATATGCAACCGCTGTAATAGGTTTGTCTGAAGAACTGAATCAAAATGCGAGAAGACTGAGTAAAAACCCGATGTGCAGGTATTATGTAATACCAAATTACTGCGATATGAAGAGAAGTTCATCAGTAATGAAGCACAATTATAATGCGGATAGGGTTACTTATGCTTCCGGTGCCGCATTTCTTGGAGAAAAGAAGGGTATTTCGAATCTTATTAAAGCATTTTCAAAACTGATACACGAAAAAGGTCGAAATGATTTATTGTATCTGTATGGAAAGATTGATGATGATATAAAGGAACAGTATCAACATATGATAACAAGCCTATCTCTTGGACAGAATGTGTTCTTGTGTGGTTATTTTGATCGTAGGGCTTTTCATCAGAAAATGGATGAGGTGGATGTTTATATCCAGGCATCGCCATTTGAAGGTTTTGGAAACTCTGTTGCGGAAGCATTGAGTAGTGGGAAGGACATTTTGATATCTGATACAGGATATATAGCTGAGCAGATAGGAGATGAATATCCAGATCATGTGATAAGGTCACTTGCTCCAGAGAGAATGGCGGAAGATATTTACCAATATAGCCGTGAGATTTTGTTTAGGAATGAAGCAGAATCAATTCGATTGAGGTTGGCGGATGTGTTGGACAGACATAATATTGTTGAAAGATGGAGAGAAGTTTTTGGAAAAGCACAATCTGCCAGTATTGATGTGGGAGCTGATTCATGTATTGCTGTAATGTTTCATGACATAAAATCGGAATATACGGGGGTTGATTACTCCCCGGAAGGGTTTGAAAAGCTTCTTAGAAAAGTTTCTGAACGAGGATTTAGGCTTTGTTCGGCAAGAGATTTCTTTCAACATCCGCAGTCGGATCGAATGATAATTTGTACTTTCGATGACGGATATGAAGATGTCTATAGAAATGCATTTCCGATAATGCAAAGGTATGGGTTCTCAGCAACGGTGTATGTCTGTCCGGATTTGGTAGGGAAGGATAACTCATGGAATCATAAAGACGATACTGTTCGAATTCATATGAATCATGAAATGATAGAGGATCTATGGCACGCGGGCTGGGAGATAGGTTCTCATGGATTGTCTCATATCAATATGTTGCGCTTGCCTGAACATGAATTAGAAGATAATCTTGTCAGATCAAAGGATCAGCTTGGTTTATACGGCCCGATAGAATCATTCTGCTATCCATATGGACAATATAATTCGTTCATTAAAGAAAAGGTTAAACTGTATTATAAGAACGCTTTTTCCGTAGATATTGGCGGGAATAACTATATAAGTGACCCGTATCAGATCACTAGGCTGACGCCGGAACAGCTAATAAAACGATTGGAGCTTTAACACATGAGAATATATGGATTCTTTAGAGGTTTTCCCGGTTTGGGAAGGGTTGTGTCCGGAATTAGCATTTTATCTATGCTTAAAGATATGGGGCATGAAATAAAAGCATACTCGTATCTTCAGGGAGTTCAGGCACTGAAGGAACATAGTATAGATTTTTTGCTGGAAAAACAGCCAACCAAAAATCAAGTCATGGCTATTGGTATTAATCCGATTTGTGAGGTTGCCGGTGAGATTATCAGTAAAATATGTCGTGATAAACCTGACATGGTTATTGTAGATGGCGAACCACTTTTTATAAGCACGCTTGCTATGGTATATCCGAGAAGGAAGATTATATCACTTCTTAATCCAGCTGATTTGTATAACCCGGCACTTCCAGTGTCGACCATTAAGTTTTATCATTCTCATTATCTTGCAGCAGGATCTGCAATTGTACATGGAGTGGATAGAGACAGCATTGTTTTGCCGGATGAGGATCATAAATGTGAAATACTGAGGACAAACACGATTTTAAGACGTGATATCATCGATGCTAAATTATCAGAAGGAAAAGAAATAGTATCGATTTTGGGCGGTGGAAGCAGTAATTCCTCTGATAACTTCTGGGATTCTACTATCACTATGGGAAAACAGGTAATAGACGTTGCAAAATACCTACATAGTGAGCAATTTGTAATATATTGTAATGATTCCAGGGTTGAGGCAAAGCTTTCTGAATATATGAATTCTGACAATGTTAGAATAGTCTCTGAATATACTTTGCCACATGTAATGTATTCCACGGCAAAAATAGTGATAAGCAGAGCAGGGCGAAATACAATTAGTGAAATATTATATTTGAAATTACCCGCAATATTGATGTCATCATGCGGAGACTTCAGATCTTCTGAGCAGGAAAAAAATATTGATCAGGCATGTGCATTTCGTGGCGGAAGATTCTTGAAGTTAGAAAACAGAGAAGATGGTAAGGCTCTTGTAGAAAAAATTAAAACAGCAATCGCAGCAGCGGATAATGGATTATTATTTGTTCCGGGAAATAAAGATGCAATTGATTTTGTGCTAAATAAAGCTGAAAACTAAAACACGCTGGATTAGTAGAATGCCATATGGAGATTGCCTATATAAAACAATATAGAATTACTGTAATAGGACTTGGATGTGTGTTGAAAATAAAGGTTTTCGCAAGAGCCCTCTTCGAATGAGATTATCCGCATTGTGAGGAGGTAAAGATGAAACGATATGTTGTATATATGCCAGACTTGGATTTCTTTTATTATCCTTACTATGATTTGTTTCATAGGGATAATGTTCAGGTGATTATATTTCAGGAACCTGTTCCAATGAATACAGAGAGCAGGATTTTTAAGAAATTATGTAGCCTTTGTTTCGCGTTTGATTTAAATACGAAGCATTTTCGTATGCCATTCAAGAAGATATGGTATCCGATTTGTACAGGTATTCCGGATTCCGAGGACGAGATAGTTTTTCTGTTTTGGGGTACATTCACTTTATGTTCAAGCCAATATAGAAAATATCTTAAGAAACATTTTCCTAACTGCAAGATAACATTTACGATGTTTGACCTGGCTAAGTGGTGCTTACAGGAAACAAATGATATGAAGAATATCAAGGAGTTTGCAGATGCAGTTTTTTCCTATGACATTGATGATGTTCAAACGTATGGACTGACTTTTCATCGCGACGCTTTTTCTGTGTTGCCGAAGGAAATGATCCAAGGTGGAAGCGTGGAATCGGATTTGAACTTTTGCGGAAAGGCAAAAGATCGCTATGAAGAAATTCTTGCTGTCTATGACTCAGCAAGAAGAGCTGGAGTGGAGTGCGATTTTAATATTCCTAAGTTGCCGCAAGAGGCAAAAGCTTCTTACCCTGAACTGGCTAGTTCAACATATATTCCTTATATTGAGTACATCAAACGTATTCAAGGAGCAAACTGTTTGTTAGAAATATGTCAAAGCAGAAAAAAGCAATATACATTAAGACCCTGGGAAGCAATAGCATACGGCAAAAAAATATTAACAAACAACAAGGAATTCTTGAATGAGGAGTTCTATAACCCTGAATTGATTCAGGTTTATGAGAATCCTGAATCTATAGATTGGAATTGGGTAAAAGAAAAAAGAAAAGTAGACTATCATTATATAGATAAACTGAGTGTGGATAAGTTATTGTTTGACTACAATAAAGTATTAGATGGAGCATTTTAATTATTGGAGGCGGATCTTGAGTATACAATTATTTTGCGCTAATTATGATATCGATTCATGTCTGGATCAGGTGAGGCAATGCCTTGAAAAGGGATGGACTGGTATGGGTTTTAAGACCGTCGAGTTTGAAAATGAGTGGAAGAAGTATACAGGGTTTAAAAATGCATATTTTACGAACTCTGCAACGTCGGCATTAAACTTGGCAGTGGTAACTTTAAAGGAGAAGCATGGGTGGGATGACGGGAGTGAAATAATAACAACGCCGTTGACATTTGTATCAACGAATCATGCAATACTTTTGGCAAATTTAAGTCCAATTTTTTCAGATGTTGATGACTCATTTTGCCTTGATCCTAAAGATGTTGAAGCAAAGATAACACCTAAAACAAAGGCTGTGATGTATGTTGGCTTTGGTGGCAATTCGGGTCGATACGATGAAATAGCTTCAATCTGCAAAAGATACGGGTTATGTCTTATATTGGATGCTGCGCATATGTCGGGCACGAGGATGAATGGAAGAATTCCAGGAGAAGAGGCTGATGCTGTAGTATACTCGTTTCAAGCTGTTAAGAATCTTCCTACCGGCGATGCGGGAATGTTATGTATGCCTGACGATGAGTGCGATAGCATCATAAGAAAAAGAGGGTGGCTTGGAATTAATAAGGATACATATATAAGATCTGTTGAGTCGGACAGCGGCTACAAATGGAAATATAATGTAGAATACTTAGGAGAAAAATATAACGGTAACTCTATTATGGCTGCTCTTGCGTTAGCACAGCTACCACATCTGGATGAAGATAATAAATATCGAAAAAAGTTGGCTGAGCGGTACTTATTTGAATTGTCTGACTATAAGGACCATATTCGTTTTCCAAGATACTTTAACAATTGTACGCCCTCATGGCACCTGTTTCAGATACTGGTACCTGAGCGTGACGGATTGATAAAGCATTTAAACAGCAGGGATATTTTTCCAGGAGTACATTATGTTCCTAATACAGAATACGAGATGTATTTGTATGCTAAAGGAACCTGTAAACACGCAGACTATGTTGGTAATCATGTACTTTCCCTTCCGATGCATATGCGGCTTACCGAGGAAGATGTCAGTTATGTTTGCAGTTGCGTTAAGGAATATGTGATAGACAATAATTCGGTGACACAATTAGATTTGCCAAAAGATTGGGAGTAAGGTCGATATTGCCAAGTAGTCATCCTACATTATTTGCCATTACTGTGAAGAAAACTGTCAACGACTTACTTTCATGCTAACACTATTGGTATAAATTTGTTACAACTTCTGGACACGAGGGGGTGCGGACATTTTTATTTTATCATTTACAGTAAGTATAGCGAAAAGGTTTTAGGATAGATTATTTTTATAAAACAGCAGCACAAGGAGTGAATTCCTTAGTGATGCTGTTTTTAGGTTATAGTTTTTTTTTATATTCAATAATAAAATATTCAGATTATGCACAGCTTTTCTTTGGTGGTAAAATTTATCCTAAAATTATATTTATTGAAACGAATAAAACTTATAGGATATTGTGACGAATAATGAGGAGATAAAAGAAGGAGTGATTTGAATGACGGAAAGAAATTTGAATTTTGATGAGATAATAGATCGTAAAGGAACAGATTGTTTAAAATATGATTTTGCCAAAAGGAGAGGTCTGCCAGAGGATGTATTACCTCTTTGGATAGCAGATATGGATTTTAGGACATCTTCTTATGTGGAAGATGCATTGATTGACAGAACAAAACATGGAATTTTTGGATACAGCGAAGTAAAGGAAGATTATTTTCGTGCAGTAGCAGGTTGGATGAACAGACATCATAATTGGAATGTCGAACCGGGTTGGCTTATTAAAACTCCGGGAGTAGTATTTGCACTTGCAATGGCTGTCAAAGCCTATACTGAAGTGGGAGACTGCGTTTTAATTCAGCAGCCTGTATATTATCCATTTTCAGAGGTGATTGAAGATAATGAAAGAGTAATTGTTAGCAATAATTTATATCTGGGAACAGATAACCGCTATCATATTGACTTTGAAGATTTTGAAAAGAAAATTGTGGAACATCATATTAAGCTGTTTCTTCTGTGCAATCCTCATAATCCGTCTGGAAGAGTATTTACTAAGGAAGAGTTAACTAAATTGGGAGATATATGCTTAAAACATGGCGTTATTGTAGTCAGCGATGAAATCCACAATGATTTTGTATTTAAGGGAGAGCATACAGTGTTTGCTTCTGTTAAGAAAGAATATGAGGATATATCCATTATCTGTACATCTCCAAGTAAAACATTTAATCTTGCAAGTATGCTAATATCCAATATATTTATCCCAAATAAAAAATTGAAAAGTAAGTTTCGTCATGAAGTGGATGCTGCAGGAATTAGCCAATTGGGTGTATTAGGCTTAGAAGCAGCTAAGGCTGCTTATGAAAAAGGCGATGAATGGTATGAGAAAATGATGGCATATGTTCGGGAGAATATCGAATATGTAAAAAAATATGTTGAAGAAAATATGCCGGGCGTAAAGGTGATTGATGGAGAAGGAACTTATCTGGTATGGCTGGATTTTCGGGCAACCGGTATTGAAGCAGAGGAGCTTGACCATAGGATCATATATGATGCAAAGTTATGGCTTGACAGTGGAAAGATATTTGGAGAAACAGGATTAGGATTCCAGCGAATCAACGTTGCAACACCTAGAAAAATTGTTACAGAGTGTCTTGAAAGGATTCGAAAAATATTATGATATTTTGAAAATATAATCTATTTAAAGAAAGTTGAGTATTAGATAATGAAACAGATAGAGGATACGGAGATTGGTAATGTTGTCAATTCTGTTGAGAAAGGAACCAGAGTGAGTGCAAAAAAGCAGGAGTTAAAGTATAGCAATTAATATTTGTGATAAGAAAAATTAATTGCAAATGATAAAATTCAAGAATTATACAGCAAATGATTTGTGTGATAAGATGCTAACAACATAAATCAGAGAGCTGACTGGAAAACCAGAGGTAAAAAAGTGATACCTCTGGTTTTTTGTGTATCAATATTAAGGAGGAAATATATTATGGCAAATATACATGATTCTTTGCAAAGAGTAAGACCGGATATAGAAGACTTGGTGAATTTTTATTAGGGAGGTCCCCAAATGATTGTAAAACAGATAAAAAAGATAAGTATAATTATTTCTTTACTATTTGCAGTTTTTGTTCAGAAATTGATTCCAAATTCCGCTAAGCAACCGGAAACACAGCAACCGTATTATTTGTATTTTTTATACATATTAGGAGCGGTTTTTATCGTTGTATATATTATTTCCTTTTTTAGTAAAAAAATATCAGGCAAATTGGAAGGAATCGGACCATTACTGGCGGGAGGTGTATTGATTTTAAATATTATAAACCTGGTTTGCAGTAAATTTGCATTACTTCCTGTATTGTTTTTTCCATCATTGGATAGGATTTTTGGTGTTTATGTAAATGACCGTGAATTACTGTTTCAGTGTGTGTTGTCATCAGGAAAACTTTTGTTGATAGGATTTAGTGTTGGAGCTGTATTAGGTTTTACAACGGGAATACTGGTAGGATTTAATAAAAAAATAGCATACTGGTTAAATCCTTTTGTAAAAGTAATTGGACCAATACCGCCTACGTCATGGTCGCCATTGGTATTATCGTTATTTAGTACATCATATCAGGCTGCAGTATTTATGATTGCGCTTTCGGTATGGTTTCCTATTACGGTTATGACAAGTAACGGAATTCAAAATGTCCAACAGACTTATTTTGAGGTAGCAGATACATTAGGAGCAGGGAAATTATATAAGGTTTTTAAAGTGGGAATTCCGGCGGCGTTACCGAATGTTTTTCTTGGTTTTTTCTATGCTACAACGGGTTCTTTTGTATCTTTGGTTACGGCTGAAATGTTTGGATGTAAATCCGGAATCGGATGGTATTTAAATTGGCAAAAGAGCATGATGTTATATGCAAATGTATATGCAGGACTTATATTGCTGGCTGTTTTGTGTAATTTAATTATGACCCTCTTATTTAAATTCAAAGACAGGATATTGGGATGGCAGAAGGGAGTGATTAAATGGTAGGAGAGATTAGAATAGAAAATGTATCAAAAAGCTTTCTGAATGCAGATGGTACTGTGTTAAATGCATTAAATGAAGTAAATTTATCTGTGCAGCCCGGTTCATTTATATCCTTAATTGGTCCGTCCGGATGTGGGAAAACGACACTTTTGAGAGCTATTGCAGGTTTGAATCTTGCTGATAAAGGGAGTGTTTATCTGGATGGAGTCCCTGTTAAAAAGCCGGGACATGAGAGAGGTTTTGCCTTTCAACAGGCTAATTTATATCCATGGCTTTCAATTGAAAAAAATATAGCTTTTGGACTTAAGGCTAGAGGGATATATAAACAAAAGAAAGAAGACGTAAAAGAGTACATAGAAATGGTTGGCTTGAAAGGCTTTGAGAATTCTTATCCACATCAGCTGTCCGGTGGAATGAATCAAAGGGCTTCCTTAGCGAGAGCTTTGGTTGGCCATCCGAAGGTACTTTTATTGGATGAACCACTGGGAGCATTGGATGCATTTACGAGGATGAATATGCAAGATGAAATAATGCGTATTTGGAAGGAACAGAAAATGACAATGATTATGGTAACACATGATGTAGACGAGGCAGTGTATTTGTCTGATCAGGTTGTGATTATGACTCCAAGACCGGCCAAAATTGAGCAGGTCATAGATATTGAACTGGGACGTCCAAGATCAAGGGGAAGTAATGATTTTTTAAAGTACAGAACGAAGATATTAGAGATATTAAATTATGCCGGCGAAAATAGAGAGCCGGAATACTACTTATAAGGAGATATTATTATGAAAACAAAAAATCGTATTTTTTTATTATTAATGGTGATGGTTTTATCAATTGGTTTGCTTGAAGGATGTGGAAAAAAAGAAGAAAATCAAACATCATATCAAAAAGTAAAGATATTAAATAATAAGGAAAGTCTATGTCTGGCACCGGTCCATATTGCCATTATAAATGGTTATTTCGATGAAGAATTTGCAGCTATTAATCAAGAGTATGAGATTGTAACTTCGAATATTGACACAATCACAGAACAAATTACGAGTGGAGAAATTAATGCGGGATATGGCTTGACAGGTACACTAATGCAACCAATTTCAAATGGATTAGCTATATCATTTGTTACAGGATTGCACAGAGGATGTACAAAGTTCTATTCCAAAAACGGAAGTGGAATTAACAGTTTGGAGGATTTGAAAGGTAAAACAATTGGAGTAGCTTCATTGTCAGATTCTGCACCTATACAGTTAAAAAGAAAATTGTATAGTTTGGGATTTAAAGTGAATGGAAAAGATGCAGATATACAATTTGTTACATATGCAATGACAGATTTGCCTACAGCACTTGATAATGGTGCGGTCGATGCCATAGGAATTCATGATCCAGTTGCATATAATGCAGAGAAAAATTATGACTTCATTAAGATTTTAGATATTGGAGAAGATGAGGTATTTTCACAAGAATATTGTTGCCAGGCATATGTTTCGCAGGAATTAATTGCGAATAATCCGGAAGGTGCGGCAGCATATGCAAGAGCAATACAAAAGGCGGCAGCATTTGTACAGGCATGTCCGGAAGAAGCTGCAAAACTGCAGGTTGAAAATGGATATATGCCATCAGAGAGTAACGAGGATATTGCAAGATATGGTGAGATATTGGCAAGCTTGAATTATGAACCATCGATTTCGTTAGGTAGGGAAACTTTTGTTGCCTCTTTTAAAGATTTGCAAAATACAGGAGACTTAGATAAGAAACTTGATTTGGATGAATTTACGAAAAAGGTATATCCTACTTTGGATGGAGTGCCAGAGTCTGTTGTTTATGATCCGGTAAGCAAGGAATTTAGTGAGAAATAATAAAAATAAGGCATGGGGCAGGAACATCTCTTGTCCCTATTATTGAAAGGAGAAAAGTGTTTATGAAGATGCACAGAATTATAAATTTTATAGAATTAGTTAGCGTAGCAATTATCATTGTAGGGTTATTTACATTTGCACATGTATGTGACGGTATGAAAGGAATGACACCTGCATGTTTTAATACTAAAAAATTGGCAATCATTTTCAGTGTGATTTTGATTGTTCTGTCTGTAATTCAATTGCTTGTAAAAAACAAAGGGATTAATATAGCTTTATCAATAACACAGTTTATTGCCGGTATTGTAATAATTCTACTTCCAATTGTAATTGCACCGGTTTGTCAAATGAAAAGTATGCATTGCTATGTATATACGAGACCTTTATTGGTGATTGTGGGTATTGTAATCAGCATAAGTGTTTTTGTAGATTTTCTTATTACACTGTTAGGCACAAGAGGTGAAAAGGATGAGAACCTTTCATAGATTAATTGCGAAAAGTATCAGTTCAAGATTATATCGTAGCATTGGATTGGTAATGATAGGCTTGATTTTATCATATGCCATGGTGATGATAAGTTTGATTGCAGTAGGGATGAAGCATGGAAATAATAATGTGGTAGAACGAATGGGAGCAGATTTGATTGTGGTTCCTAAGGGTCATGGGGAAGAATTGGAAGGAATACTGCTTACTACTCAAAAGAGCTATTTTTATATGGATGATGCAATTGTTGATCAAATAAAAGAAATAGATGGTGTAGATGAAGTATCACCCCAAACATTTCTTATGACATTAGAATCTTCTTGTTGTGATCAGGTGGTGCAGATTATAGGAATTGATAATGAATCTGATTTTACAGTAACCCCATGGATTGAAAAGAAATATATGGAGTCATTGAAATATGGGGAAATTATTGTAGGTAGTGAGATAGGGATACGGAAAGATAATACATTTCAGATGTTTGGTAAAAGTTATAATGTAGCTGCTGTATTGGCTGAGAGTGGTTCGTCTATGGATGGGACTGTGTTTGTAAGCAGAGAGGTGATTAATGATTTGATACTGGATGCACAGTTGGCAGGACAAGGTATGGTAGCAAAGATTGAGCCGGGAGATATTTCGGCTGCTATGATAAAAGTTGATGATGAAGAGAGTATTCAGTCTGTAACTGCAAAGTTATCCGGGATAAGCGGAATAGATATAGTAACGACAGATTTGGTTACATCCAGGTTGTCGGCGGGATTGAGAAAGACTTATGTCATTTATGCGATTGTTATTATCCTTCTGTTTTTAATTAGTGTTTTACTTTTGTTTATCATTCATTATATAACGATCAATGATAAAAAAGCAGAAGTTGAGATACTTAGAATTATTGGTGTAAGCAGAAAAGAAGTAAAGCGGGTTTTGACAAAAGAAGTATTCTTTACATCGTTTCTAGGCGCAGTATCAGGAACAAGCTTTGGCTTCTTATCCTTCCGTTTGTTGTTTGAATTAATAGATAAAACAACAAAGATTCCTTTTGCAATTCCTTCAGTAAACGAGGAACTTATTGTCATATTTGTAAGTTTTTTATTAACAACAATTCTTGGACCGTTATGTGCGGCAATCAGTATAAGGAAAGTCTGTCCTGAAGATATTTTGAAATAAAGGCAGGTGTTTATTTTGGAAATCAGATTAGAGGGAATAAAAAAGAAGTACAGTCGGAATAAGAGAGAACTGATTGTACTTGAGAAGCTTGATATGTATCTACCGGAAGGAAAATTTATTGTAATAAGCGGAGATAGTGGTGTGGGGAAAAGTACGCTGCTTAATATTATTTCGGGATTAAGTAGGCCAACGAAGGGTAAGGTATTTTATGATGAAAAGGAGATTACCGGATTAGATGATAAAGCGATATCCAACATCAGAAAAAACTACTTGGGTGTAGTGACGCAAAACTGCGAATTGATCCCTTACTTAACCGTGCTGGAAAATCTGAAATTGGCATATGAAATTAATAAAAATACTAAAAGTAATGATGCCGATAGTAGAATTGCATTTTCAGAATTATTAAACGAACTTGGGTTACTATCTTTGGAAAATGAATATCCCAGAAATTTATCCAGTGGAGAAATAAAGAGAGCAGCTATTGTCAGGGCGTTAGTTACAAATCCGGAAGTCATTATTATGGATGAACCTACTGCAAACTTAGATCGTCAAAATGTAACGAATGTTTTAAAACTATTGCGTAGATATTGCAATCTGGGAAGCATGGTTGTGATAAGCTCACATGAAAAAGAAGCATATGATTATTCGGATATACATAAAAATTTAGATTAAAGGACAAAAAATGAAAGAAGTATGATTGGTTTTGATGAAATATAAGATAGTAAAATCGTGTAAAAATATAGATTTTTCTCAAGTGTGTGAAATATTGCATTTTTATGGTTTAAGTGATCTGGATGTAGATACCCAGGAAAAAGTATTTAAAAATAGCTATGCAGTTGTATTTCTTTTGGATGAAAAGAAAATTATAGGTGTCGGTAGAGCTATCTCAGATGGAATATGCCAGGCTGCACTATATAATCTTGCTGTTCGGGATGAATATCAAGGGAATGGATTAGGCAAAGTTATTGTAGATCATTTGCTAAAGCAAGTGGAAGGGTGCAATGTAATCCTCTATACACATCCTAAACATATCGGATTGTATGAACACTGGGGATTTTCAAGGTTGAAAACTGCTTATGCTATATATATCGATGAAGAGCACTATAGAGAGGAAGGATTTATTGAATGATAAACAGGTGATAAGCAAAATTTATCGCAGGCGATAAATTTTGCGAAATTTTCAATTAGATATCTATATGATAATATTTACTCAATCCAGTTAAGGAGAATAATTATCATTAAGAGAAAGAAGATGAATCATGATGAACAGAATGATGTGTAAGTGTAGCAATATATGTTGTAAATTTTCTGTATGTAAAAGTATGGTTTGTTTTCTGTACACTTTTTGATAGGAACCTTTATGCTTTGAGTAGCAGCTGTCACAAAAGTGTGTCGGCTGTTTTTTTTTTGAAACAATTTGATTTATTTTAAGGAGGATAAATATATGAGTGAAATTAAAGAAAGTGAAATAGAACGTTATGTAGAAGACATAAAGTATGGAAGCATTACTTTGATTGTACAGGATGGAAAGGTGATACAGATAGATAAAACTGAAAAAATCAGAATAAAAAACTGACTGGAAAGACCAGAGGTTTTATGAAAATAATTGTGAGTGTAAAATCTCTGGCTTTCTTTATTTATAAAATTTAAATGAGATGCCGTGGCCGCTGGAATGGCATAGGTTTGCAAAGCTGAAGTTGGTGGTTCGAGTCCATCCGGTATCACTGGCGGTTGTTTTATACCGTAAATAAAGATAAGAAAGCAGGTGTCATATGAGTAATACATATAAAGATTTGCAAAATTCTCATCCGTGCTTTGGTGGACATAAAAATAATGCCGGCAGAATACATTTGCCCGTAAGTCCCGGATGCAATATTGCCTGCAAATTTTGTGACCGAACAATTAATGATGTGGAGGAAAGACCCGGTGTTACATCGAAAGTTTTAAAGCCGGAAGAGTGTGAAGATATACTAAGAAAAGCTTTAGAAATATGTCCGGATATTAAAGTGGCAGGTATTGCCGGTCCTGGTGATACTCTTGCATCGGATAATGCATTAAAGACATTTGAAATCGTGAAAGAAAAATTTCCTGATTTAATTAAATGTATGAGTACAAATGGACTACTGCTAAATGAAAGAGCAGAGGATGTTATTCGCGTTGGAATTGATTCACTTACTGTTACGGTAAATGCAGTAGACCCGGAAATAGAGAATAAGCTAAATGCATACATAATCTATCACGGTAAGAAAATTGACGGAGTGGAAGGTGCGAAGATTCTAATTGAAAATCAGTTGGCGGGGATTCGCAAGGTTGCCGCTGCCGGAATTACAATAAAGGTGAATACAGTGCTTGTGCCAGAGATAAATGGAGATCATATCGAAGAAATTGCAAAAACTGTGAAAGAGGCTGGTGCCAGTATTTACAATATCATACCTTTGATACCGCAGCATGAGTTAAAAGATTATAAAGCACCTACATGTATAGAGATTGACCGGGCACGGATGAGGGCATCGAAATATATTGATGTATTCAGACACTGTCAGCATTGCAGGGCAGATGCAGTTGGTGTACCGGGAAAATCAGAGTTTGGCGATCAGATTTATCAGAGACGACTGAATGTGAAGGAGACGTTCTCACATGGATAAGGAAGAATATAAAATTGCGGTGGCTTCCAGTGATGGAATCGTAGTGAACACGCATTTTGGAAGGGCAAAGGTTTTTTATATCTATAGAATAGATGATGAGGAACAGATGCATTTTCTGGAAAAAAGAAGTGTAACACCTGTATGTGAAACAGGGAATCATGATAATGAGAAGCTCAAGGCAAATCTGGAAAAGCTGATGGATTGTAAATACCTGTTAGTCAGCAGAATCGGAAGTGGAGCAACTGACATGGCAGCAGCCTGCGGGATTGAAAGCTACGAAATCCCGGGAATTATTGAGGAATCAGTAGAACAGTTAATAAAGTATATAAAAATAAAAAAATTATTTGAATAGGAAGGACAAAACAATGAGTGAAATAAGACAGATAGCAATTTATGGAAAAGGTGGAATTGGTAAATCCACAACGACACAGAATCTTACAGCCGGTTTAGTTGAGCATGGAAAGAAGGTCATGGTAGTTGGATGTGATCCGAAAGCGGATTCCACCAGACTTCTTCTTGGCGGTCTGGCGCAGAAAACAGTATTAGACACAATTCGCGAAGAGGGAGAGGATATTGCTCTGGATCGTATCATGAAAGAAGGATATGGCGGAACAAAATGTGTTGAATCAGGCGGACCGGAACCGGGTGTTGGATGTGCAGGAAGAGGAATTATTACTTCTATAAATATGCTTGAAAACCTTGGGGCATATACAGAGGATCTTGATTATGTATTTTATGATGTTCTTGGCGATGTGGTTTGTGGTGGATTTGCGATGCCAATTCGTGAAGGAAAAGCAAAAGAGATATATATTGTTGCCAGTGGAGAGATGATGGCACTTTATGCGGCAAATAATATCTCAAAAGGAATTCAAAGATACGCAAGAACCGGTGGAGTAAGACTTGGCGGAATCATCTGTAATTCAAGAAATGTTGACAGAGAGCTTGATTTGTTACGTGCATTTGCAAAGGAGCTTGGAACAAAGCTTCTGTATTTTGTTCCAAGAGATAATATCGTTCAGCACGCGGAAATCAATAAGAAAACAGTTATAGAATACAGACCTGATTCCAATCAGGCACAGGAATATAGAAATCTTGCACAGGCAGTTATTGAAAATACAGATTTTGTGATTCCTACTCCGATGACACAGGAAAGACTGGAAGAAATCCTGATGGAATATGGAATGATGGAACTGGCCGATGATTATAAAATTTAAGGAGGATACAGATTATGGGAATTAGTAAGTCAATTGCAGAATTAGTTGGAAAAACACCTTTATTAGAATTAAGAAATTACGAAAAAAAGTATGATATAAATGCACGAATTTTGGTCAAGCTTGAGTATTTTAATCCAAATCAGAGCGTTAAGGATAGAATTGCGCTGGCAATGGTGGAGGATGCAGAAAAGAAGGGGCTTTTGAAACCGGGATATACCATTGTAGAAACAACAAGTGGAAATACAGGTATCGGCCTTGCTGCAATTGCTGCCAGCAAAGGATATAAATTCCGTGTGTACATACAGGATCAGGTAAGTGAAGAACGCTTTAAGGTTATAAAAGCCTTTGGAGGAGAAACAATTAAGCTCTCCGAAGAACCTGCTGTAGCGAAAGCTTTGGAAGAAACAGGTGGCGACTTTGTAGCCGCAATTAAGGCATTGAAGGAGCAGGTGTTAGATAAAGAAGAAAATATATTCTTTGTTGACCAGTGTTCAAATCCGGCGAATCCGGCAATCCATGAGGCTACTACAGGACCGGAGATATGGGAAGATACTGAGGGAGATGTAGATATTCTGGTTGCGAATGTCGGCACCGGAGGAACGGTATCAGGAACAGGTAAATTTTTAAAGAGTAAGAATCCAGATTTAAAAGTGGTAGCAATTCAGCCGGGACAAAATTCGCTGCCAAGTGAGAGTAATCCGACACCGGAAGAAATAACAGGTGTACATCCTTTTGATGGCGTACCTGCTGAACGCGTACCATCGACAATGAATTTGAATATATACGATGAAAAATTTGAAGTAGAAACAATCGATGCATATAAATCAGCCAGAGAGGTGGCAAAAACGGATGGTATTTTGGTCGGAACATCCTCTGGTGCAGCAATATATGCGGCAATAGAATTGGCAAAACGTCCGGAAAATAAGGGAAAAACAATTGTTGCAGTATTACCGGATACGGGACTTCGTTATCTTTCTACAAATCTGTTTAACGAAGAATATCAGGGATAGGAGTGTGTGATATGCCAGTGAATTTATCAAATTCAAACGTAGCCACAAGGGAGAACAGGATTGGCTCCATTACCGGTTATGTTGGAACATTAAAAGATTTAGCAACTAAGAGTGAATGTGGAACCTTAAAAGGCTGTTCCAGATGTTTTTCCCAGTCCAGCACCTGTCTTTCCATGTGCGGCTTAAGTCAGCTGGCAGGAATTCGTGACGTTGCAATTATTCACCATGGACCGGCGGGCTGTTCTGTTACGGGAGCAAACTCTTATTACATGTCAAAGGTAATGGCAAGAAAGAGAGGTGTAACGAGCGATACGGTTTATGTTGGAACTGATATGAATGAGAATGATACCATTTTCGGCTCCACTGAATCACTTCGAAATATCATTCTGGAAGTAAACAAAAGATATCAGCCAAAAGCAATATTTGTATCAAGCTCATGTGCTACAGGAATTATCGGCGAAGACATCGACAGTATTGTAGATGAGGTAAAAGATGAAGTAGATGTACCGGTTGTTGCGGTACATTGTGAAGGGTTTAAATCGAGAATATGGGCAACCGGCTTTGATATATCCGATCATGCAGTCCTGCAGTCCATCGTACAGCCACCGAGAGAGGGTGTAAAGACAAACAAGATTAACTTCAAGAACTTTTTTGAAAGTGTACGCCCCGAGATTATTGAGATGTTCAAGAACTTTGACTTAGAACCGGTATTTTTGTATTGTAATTCGACGGTTGAGGAGCTGTCGCATCTGTCAGAGAGCCTTGCAACTACATGTATCTGTGGTACTTTAGGAAATTATCTTGGAAATGTTCTGGAGGAAGAATATGGAGTTCCGTATGTAAGAAGTATTAACCAGTGCGGTATCACGGGATTTGAGACTTGGCTTCGGGAAATCGGAAAGGTGACCGGAAGAAGTGAAAAAGTAGAGGCTTATATCGAAGAGCAGCGTGCAATCTATATCCCTCAGATAGAAGAAGTGAAAAAGGAACTGAAAGGACTTACCGCAGTACTTGGTATGGGACCGGGATATACCTTTGAGGTATCAAGAGTGCTTGATGAACTTGGAATCAAGGTTGTCTGGGCACTCGCATGGCATTATGACAAGAAGTATGAAAATGGCGATGTGCCACCGTCCATGAAATATCTGCTTGATAATGATATTGACTTTGAGGCGAGTGTAGCCGACCAGCAAAACTATGAGGTTATGAATATATTGAACAAATATAAGCCGGATATGTATCTGTCACGACATCCGGGTTCTACGGTTTGGGCAATTAAAAACGGAACACCGGCAATCTATGTGGCGGATGAATATATGATATTCGGGTATAAGCATACCTTGGAATTTGCAAAGACAATTCTCGATGCAATAAGAAATAGAAGCTTTGAAGAAAATCTGGCAAAGCGTTCGAAGTTGCCGTACACAGACTGGTGGTACAAACAAAATGTAGATGCATTTTTAGAGGAGGCGAAGTAAGATGGCAAAGCTTTTAGACAAACAAAGGTATAAGTGTGCACTTGGTGCCATGCAGACTGTTCAGGCAATTGACAGGGCGTTACCGATACTTCATTCTGGTCCCGGATGTGCCCAGAAGCTATCAGAATCAACAGGAAGCTCGGGTTATTTTTCACCAAATATATTTCCATGTACGAGTATCAATGAGAAAGATGTTGTATTTGGTGGAGTAAAAAAACTGAATTCAACGATTGAAAATGCTTTAAAGGTTATTGATGCAGATTTGTATGTAGTTCTGACAGGATGTATCCCTGAGATTGTAGGTGATGATTCCGGTGAAGTGGTATCGCGTTTTGAGGATGCAAACAAGCCGGTTATCTACGCACCAACAGCAGGCTTTAAGGGGAATAACTACAAAGGTCATGAACAGGTTGTGGATGCAATCATTGACCAGTATCTGAAAAAATCAGATAAGCAACAAAAGGGTCTTGTGAATATTTGGGCTGATGTACCGTATCAGGATTTATTCTGGCTTGGAAATATCAGAGAACTTGAAAAATTGGTACAGGAATTGGGACTTACACCGAACACGATATTTGGATTTAAAAGAGGAATTGAGAATATCAATAAGATTCCGGAGGCAGAATTCAACCTTCTTGTATCTCCATGGGTAGGTCTTGGGAATATGAAGAAGATGGAACGAAAGCTTGGAATACCATATCTTCATTATCCTACACTTCCAATCGGTGCCACTGAGACAAGCAAATTCCTAAGAACTGTTGGCGAATTTGCAGGAGTGGAGAAAGAAAAGGTGGAAGAGGTAATAAAGGAGCATGAGGATTACTATTACTATCTGATTGAAAGATATGCGGATTTATTCCTTGAGAACCGTGTCATTAACAAGCAGTTTACTGTGATTGCAGATGCACAATATTCACTTGGTATTACTAAATTCCTCGTGAATGATTTAGGACTAGTTCCGGCAAAGCAGTTTGTCGTAGATGATACACCGAAAACATACAGAGACCAGATTGCCGAGGAATTTAAGAAGCTTAATTTTGGACTTGAGGCAGAGGTGTCCTTCGAAACAGATGGACATAAAATTCATGAAGAGATTAAGAATCATGATTATCATGGCTATCCTCTTATTCTTGGCGGATATTATGAAAAAGAGATTACCGGAGAGTTGAAAGGAAACTTCCTTAATATCTCATGGCCAGTGCAGGATAAGGTTGTATTTGACGATTTTTATGTAGGATATACCGGTGGAATACGATTAATAGAGGATATATATACAGTAGCAGTTCAGAGGTTCAATTAATCATATAGTAAGAAACTGCCTGTGAACCATATTTTGGGTTTACAGGCAGTTACTATATTGCAGGAGGTGTTAGTTTGGCTTATAAGATTGCAGTTGGTTCTTCTGACGGGATTAATGTAAATTTAAAGTTTGGTGAAGTTACAAAATTTTTGATTTATGAAGTATCGGATGAAATCAGGTTGGTAGAAGAAAGAATCGTTCGTAACGACACAGAAATACAGAAAATCAATGAAAATTCCTGCAACATATCGGGCTGCAGTAAGGAAGACTGTGGTGGTAACGGCAGTGGATGTAATGGTTCTTCAGATGTAATTTCAAAGGTAGTGCTTATATCTGATTGCAGATGTGTTGTATGCAAAAAAATTGGATTTCAAGCACAAAAGCAATTTGAAAAAAAAGCGATATCTGTGTTTGATGTGGAGTGCGAAATTAATGAGGCATTAGAAAAAATTGCTTTTTATTATGGAAAAATGGATAAGCATGAATCATTTCGAAAACGAAATATTCTTTTTTGAGGTGAAAAGTGGATGTTACATTAGAACAGCTAAGCGGTTGGGATAAAGAACAACTAATCTATATAGATACAAGAGGTGCCGTTGCATATCGTCATGGGCATATAGATAATGCTGTTTTGCTTGATGATATATGTATTGCAAATAATAGTTACTCTTTGGATTATTCTAAAAAATAGGAACTTATGGTCAATTGAAGCTGAAAAAAGCGAAGGTTCTTATAGTTGGAGCCGGAGGACTGGGGGCTCCTGCATCGATGTATCTTGCCGGAGCAGGAATCGGACAAATTGGTTTGATGGATGCGGATTTTGTAAGCCTGACTAATTTGCAAAGACAGATCGTTTTTAATGAAACTATGATTCACAAAAATAAGGCAAAGACTACTAAAGAAGTGTTAGAAAAAATGAATAGTCGGATTGTGATAAAAGCATATGATGAATTCCTGACACCATTTAATGCCGAAAAAGTTGTATCAGAATATGATTTTATTATTGATGCAGCAGATAATTTTGAAACGAAATTCTTGATAAATGATATTTGTGTTTTGTTAAAAAAGCCGTTTTGTCACGCCGGAATACTGAAGTTTCAAGGGCAGGTAATGACTTGGGTTCCGGGAAACTCACCTTGTTATAGGTGTATATTTGAGGAAATACCTGAAAAATCCAGTATACCGAATTGCTCTGAGGCGGGCATTGTTGGCGCAATGGCTGGAATTATTGGAAGCATCCAGGCATTGGAAGCAATTAAGTATTTTTCGGGTGCGGGAGAATTACTTACAGGAAGAATGTTTGTTTTAGATGGATTATCTATGAATAGCCGTATTGTAAAATTTCCAAATAAAAATGTGCATTGTAGAGTATGCGGTAAGAATGCAGATATAAGAAGTGTTATGGAAAATAAGACGGAATACGCGATGAATTTATGCAGAATAGAAGAGGTGTGAAGAGATTATGTCAAATGTGAAGTATTCCGGTGTGCGTGAAAGCAGACCGGGCAGGATTAATGATTTAGGTACAACCGGAAAAGAGGTAGCAGAAAATTATAAGAAGGGTTGCCTTAAGAGGGCAGACAGAAGCTTTGCACAAGGCTTGCAATGTCAGCAAATTAACAGTATGGCAGCACTTATGTCTCTTGAGGATTCTGTATTTATTTCACATTCGCCTCAAGGCTGTGTAGGTTGCGCAATTATGGCTGTTGACATGTATCGTGTGGGACAGATTCACAGAGGAATAAAGAATGTAAAAAATCCAAGATTGTTTGTGACAAATATTGATCAAAAAAGTGTTGTGTTTGGTGGAGAAGAGAAACTGAGAGAGACTGTGAAAAAAGCTGTGGAGCGATATAATCCAAAGCTTGCTTTTATTTATGCGTCATGTGCGTCCGGAATCATTGGCGATGATATTGATGCAATAGCAGCGGATTTGCAGACGGAATATCCCGATACAATTATGGTTCCGATTCACTGTGAAGGGTTTAAATCTAAAATATGTGCTTCAGGTTTTGATGCTGCATTTATTTCCATAAATAAGTACATATTAAAAAAGCAACAGGTGAAAAAACAAAAGGGACTTATAAATCTGTTTGCACCGACTACGGTAAGCTATGCAGATCAGAAGGAAATGGAGAGAATGTTAAATCTGATCGGTGCAAAGGTAAATTATATTCCATTTTATAGCTCATTGGAAAAGATTAAGACAATTTCGGCAGCAGAGGCTTCTACATCTATATGTAAGGTGTTTGCTGATGAATTCATGAAGACCTTGTGGGAAGATTATCAGATTCCATATTCACATACGGTTATGCCGATTGGAATTCGCAATACGGATAAGTGGTATAGGGGTATTGCTAAGGTTTTTGGAAAAGAAGCAGAAGTGGAAGAAATTATAGAAAGAGAACATGAAAGAATTGAACCATTAGTGGCTAAGCTTAAGGAAAGATTGCAGGGAAAAAGGGTATTTATTTGTGGAGGTACCGGAAGATCGTTTGCAGCAGCAGCACTTATTGATGATTTTGGCATGGAGCTTGTAGGTCTGGAAACTCCAACTTATGATGAAGATGCACAGGTTGATATAGAGTACTTAAATGACATTCATAAGAATTATGTTGTAGACATTGCTAATATGCAACCTTTTGAACAGGTAAATCTGTTAAATAAATTAAAGCCGGATGCTTTTATCGGAGTTCCGGAATGGGCCGCCAAGCTGGGAATTCCAACTACACATGTTCTGGATGGAAAAAGGCCAACTATGGGATATGATGGATTACTATTCCTTGGAAATAAAATCGCAGATCAGTTGGAAAATCCGGGCTTCAATAAAAAGCTGGCAAAACATGTTAAGCTGCCTTATAAAGATTCGTGGTATATGGAAGATGCATTTAAATATATAACGAAGGGAGAAAACTAATATGTCACAGATTATGGAAAATCCAAAGGGTGGATGTGTCCTTGCGGGAATCAATTCGGTACTAGGTGCCATCGATAAGGTTTGTCCGATTTATCATTCGGGGCCGGGCTGCTGTATGCAGACGACTGCTGCGGATCAGGGACAGTCCGGACATAAAAGCTCTTGTTTTGTAAGCAGCGTGTCACTCCCGTCCAGTAATATGCTTGAAAAAGAGGTGGTATTTGGCGGAACGAATAAGCTTCGAACTACCATACAGGGAGCAATTGACATCATTGATGCAGATGCATATTTTGTGCTTACCGGATGTACTGCTGGAATTATCGGTGATGACATTGTAAGTGTTGCAAATGAATTTACAGAACAGGGATATAAGGTATATCCGATTGAAACACCCGGTTTTGCAGGGGACAGCAACCTTGGATATGAAATCGTATGGAATACAATGATTGATCAGGTGATTGAGAAGGATGTTCCAAAAGATGAAAAGCTTGTGAATATATTTGGAATTGTACCTTATCATGATCCGTTCTGGAGTGGTGCTTTGGAGGAGATTGACAGAATCCTTTCCAGACTTGGGCTTAAGGTAAATACATTTTTTACGAAGCATCAAAATATGGAGGATATAAGAAAATGTTCTGCGGCAGCACTGAATATCATTGTAAATCCTTGGCTGTTTAAAGGACCGGCAAAGAAGTTTGAGGAAAAATTTGGTGTGCCAAGTATCAGAATACCCGGGCTTTTTGTGGGAGCAACAGACACAACAAGGTTTGTAAGGGAAGTTGCAGATGCACTTAAATTGGATGAAAAATTAGTGCAAGCTGTGATTGAACAGGAAGAGGATTATGTATACAGTTATTTAGGACAGGCAATCGGAGTTGTAAGCTGGAAAAGGTTTGCTGTTGTTGCAGATGCGAATAATGCGGTAGCCTTTACCAGATATCTTGCAAATGATTATAGCTTCACCCCTGTGCTTGTCATTATTTCAGAACCGATTTTCAGGCAGGAGGACAAGGAGAGAATCATACATGAGATTGAAGACTTAGAGTATGCGGCACCACCCAAGATTCTTTTTCTGACAGACCAGTATGAGATTAATAAGGCGATACGAGAGGAGGAAAAGGAAATTACACTGTTGGTTGGAAGTAGCAACGAAAGGGAAATTGCGCTTGAGAAGGACATACAATTTATTTTAGGCGCTTTTCCAATGAATGAGAGATTAGTCTTTAATCGTACATATGCAGGATACAGAGGAAGTCTGACATTTACGGAAGATATATATGACAATAATTAGTATATTCATTTGAAAAAGAACCTGAAGAACTGGAGTAGTTATGAAGACATCTTGTATTAGAAAAGCAAATTTGGATGATCTTGAGCAGATTGCAGAATTAGAGCAATTATGTTTTCCTGAAAGTGAAGCTGCAACGAAGGAGATACTCAGAAATCGATTAGATAAATATTCGGAATGCTTTTTTGTCCTTACATTATCAGGGAAAATAGTAAGTATGGTAAATGGAATGGTAACTGAGCAAGCCGACTTAATCGACGATATGTATTGTGATGAGAGTTTACACAATGATAGTGGAAAATGGCAGATGATATTCGGAGTTGACACACATCCAAATTATCGTAAAAAAGGATTGGCAACAGCAGTATTGAATGCATTTATTGAAAATGCGCGAATTGAAGGGCGCAAGGGGGTAGTATTAACTTGCAAGGAAAATCTAATTTCATTTTATGAAAAATTTGGATTTGTTTGTGAAGGAAAGTCAGAGTCCATACATGGCAATGCTATTTGGTATCAAATGCGATTGGAATTTTTATCATATGCAGGTTAAATTAGGAGTTGCAATCATTATGAATGAAATAAATGTATCACAGTTAGCAAAATTACCGAAAGAATCATATGAATTAATCGATATAAGGGATGAAGGAAGTGTTCAGTATGGAATAATTCCTGATGCTATTCATGTTCCAATAGAAGAACTTGAGAGGAAAACAGAAACATATCTTGACAAAATTGATAAAGATAAAAAGTTGGTTGTATATTGCCAGCGAGGACAAAAGTCTGTTGAGATTGCAGAAAAGCTTGAAAAATATGGTAGAGAGTGTTGGAGTCTGAAAGGCGGATATAATGCCTATTTAATGTCTGTTATTGCAACGGACGATGAAGATTTTCATCAAAAGAAGGAAAAGGCTGAAAACAGCATACGCAAAAAGTTTCATAAGCAAATCTTTTCTCCGTTTGCAAAGGCCTGTAAGACATATGAACTCATAGAAGAAGGAGACCATATTGCGGTATGTATATCAGGCGGAAAAGATTCTATGTTGATGGCAAAGCTCTTTCAGGAGATTAAAAGACACCGTAATGTCAATTTTGAACTGACGTTTCTTGTAATGGATCCTGGATACAATAAGGAAAACCGAGAGCTTATTGAAAGTAATGCAAAGCAGCTTGGAATCCCGATAACCATTTTTGAAAGTGATATTTTTGACGCAGTTGATACCGTGGAAAAAAGTCCTTGCTATCTTTGCGCCAGAATGCGCAGAGGGCATTTATATAGTAAAGCCCAAGAGCTTGGTTGCAACAAGATTGCTTTGGGGCATCATTATGATGATGTAATAGAAACAATACTTATGGGTATGCTTTACGGTGGACAGATACAGACTATGATGCCAAAGCTGCATAGTACAAATTTTAAAGGCATGGAATTAATAAGACCACTCTATCTTATTCGTGAAAAAGATATATGTAGGTGGAGGGATTATAATAACCTTCATTTCCTGCAATGTGCATGTCATTTTACAGAGACCTGTAGCGTATGTCATATAGATGGAACAACTTCCTCAAAACGCCTTGAAACAAAAAAACTGATCGCCATGTTAAAGGAAACAAATCCATATGTGGAAAAAAACATTTTTAAGAGTGTGGAAAATGTGAATCTTAATACGATCATTGCGTACAAAAAGGACGGAGAACGTCATTACTTTTTGGATGAATATTAAGCAAAGGAAAATAATACAATGCAACATTTTTGGTAACATATCGGACGGATAAATTAGCTAAGCCTTAATTCCATTGGTGTTAAATTGTTATTATGAGTATGTGGTCTGACGTAGTTATATCAGTTAATAAATTGCTTAGTCATCTTGTCTAACATTTCAACGCTATCGGCGACTATGAGCTCGGAACTTTGATAAAAAAATGCAGATATCCGCAAAAATTTCATGAACATCATTGGCTTATAAGAGGAGAGAATGCTATATTATACATGAAATAATTGCGGATAACCGCAAATAAATCATGTGAGGTGTTTGGATGTATCCGAGATTCAAAATCCTTACGTGGATAATGAGGATGCCAAGATAACGTTTATCGATGTTATTCTCGGATTCATGCATATGGATAATGCCGATGTGTATGTAACCGGCAGTAATTCCAAAATGTTGTCTTCGGATATATTGACTCAGTTTAGAGATCGGGGTGATGAAATCCGGGTATATCCGTTGTCATTTGCGGAGTTTTATAACGAATATGAAGGGGATAAGAGAGGAGCCTGGCAGGATTATTACACTTATGGCGGAATGCCGCTTGCAACTTCACTTGAATCACACGAGGAGAAAAGCAGGTATTTAAAGGATCTCTTCGACCGGACTTATATAAAAGACGTACTTGAAAGACATGAAATCAGGAATGATACAGAGGTGCTGGATATATTGCTTGATGTCCTTGCATCGGGGATCGGATCACTTACCAATCCAAGCAAGCTGGCCAATACGTTTAAAAGTGAACGGCAGATTGGCATAGGCTCTGAAACGATCGAAAAATATATCGGATATTTTGAGGAGTCATTCCTTATAGAGAAGGCTGTACGTTATGATGTAAAAGGCAGAAAGTATATTGGAACTCCCGCTAAATACTATTACACCGATCTGGGGCTTCGCAATGCAAGGCTCGGGTTTAGGCAACTGGAAGAGACTCACATCATGGAAAATGTATTGTACAATGATCTCATCCGGAGAGGAATGAATGTTGATGTGGGTGTGGTGGAATACAATACGAAAGATGCTGACGGTAAGAAAATCCGAAAGCAGCTGGAGGTGGATTTCGTCGTAAACCAAGGCGGCAAGCGGTTTTATATCCAATCTGCCTTATCTATAGCCGACCCGGACAAAAAGGAGCAGGATATTTTACACAGGGTTATGCTTCCTGTGTAAAAATATCTTGCGTTTTGATTGGGGCTGTGATAATCTCTAATTGCAAGAGGCATGATAGGTTAAACTCAAAACATTGTTTGTGTGGGTTTATCATTGTTTATGAAAGTGAATGATGATAAACAGAGGAAAACAAAGAATTTAGTTTAATTTATATTGTCTGGTATCGTATGTGCCCTAATACGTGGGGGTATTGTATCTTGCCAGGCTATTTTTGTGCCTCTTAGTAGATTAATACATCACTAGGAGGATTTTTTTATGAACACAAACGATCTTAATTACGTCCAGAATCACATCGATTACAGATTCAAGAATCTGGATCTGCTGCAACAGGCATTTATTCGGAGGTCGTATTCCGAAGAACATGGCGGCGGGAACAACGAAGTATTAGAGTTTATCGGAGATAAGGCATTAGACCTTATGGTTGTAAAGTTCCTGTCCGATAAATATGGCTATTTTGGACATGAGGATGAAGAGGATAACAATGGCTTATACACTTTAATTCCTGGAGCTGAAGCGAGCTGTGACGATGATTCCGAAGATTATCCTAACTATTATTATAATGAGTACGATGAAGGTGAACTGACTGAATTTAAGGCACAGCTGGTTCAGAAGAAAACTCTTGCTGATCGCATAGATTATCTAGGGTTTGCAGAATTTCTTACAATGAATAAAGGCGATGAAAAAGCAGAGGTATATAATAGAGCTTCCGTTAAAGAAGATCTTTTTGAAGCCATAATTGGTGCCGTAGTATTAGATTGCAACTGGGACATGAAAGTGGTTGAACATGTTGTAGAGTATATGCTGGAGCCGGAGGTTGAACTCGACAATGACGATGACGGGGCTTTCAACTATATAGGTGCACTGCAAGACTGGGCACTTTCGAAAGAAGGGAAATTACCTTTATATCATGTAGAACCATATAACACTGCCTGGATGTGTATGGGAAAGTACATAAGAGGTAACTCGAGACCGTTAAATGTTCCGACACCGAAGTATCAGTGCAAGATTAAGTTGCCGGGAATAGATGAGGTTTTCCTGGACTTTGGAGATTCACAAGGCGAGGCCAGAATGCTGACGGCCAAGACTGCATTGGATTATATTGAAAAACATGGATTAGAGTTTTCTATCAGAGATGAGATCGAAGATCCCAATTATGATGACTCTATAAACCAGCTGGAAACACTTGCCAGAAGAGGCTATTTTTCAATTCCAAAGTATCAGTTTGAAGAGACTCATGATGAAAACGGCAATCCAATTTGGGATTGTGAATGCAGCATAGAAGAGATAGAAGTAGTTACTCACGGTGAATCTTCGTCTAAAAAGGATGCGAAGAAGCAAGCGGCATTTGATATGCTGACTCACGTTTTAGAGGAAGAATAAGCCATGGCGAAATATGCATTCAATTTATTTCAGCATAACTGACTAAAGGAAGGATGATAAAACCAAATGGAACTGAAGACAATGGAGTATAATCTGTCTGTTTGTAAAGTGACAGATATATCAGATATAAATCTGACCTCGGATTTCTATTTTGTTGGAAAGACAGATGAAGAACTATCTCTTGTCTGCAAAACGGAAGATACTCCGCAGAATACGACCGAGCGTGAAGATGGATGGAGAGGATTTCGTATTCAGGGAGTACTGGATTTCTCGATGATTGGGATTCTGTCAAAACTGTCAGGTATCCTTGCAGAACATAAGATAGGGATTTTTGCTGTTTCAACCTACAACACGGATTATATCCTTGTGAAGGAAGAAAACTTTGAACGTTCGTTGGAAGTGCTGATTGCCGAAGGATATACGGTAATATAAAATTCCAGCATAATGTTAGATGGAGGAATAGAAAATGAAGGCACTTATCATGAATTGCAGTCCTGTTCGTACAGGAGCAACAGCTGAAATCGTAAAACTGGTCTCTGAACAGCTGTCAGCGAAGTATAGTGTTAGATGTATATGTATAGATGATTATTCCTATGCATTCTGTAGAGGCTGCCGTTCATGCCATAATACTGCGAAGTGTGTTATGCGTGATGCTGCGGTCATTGAGAGTATAATGAGAGAATTCGACGAGGCGGATATTATTGTATCTGTTTCTCCCTCTTACTGGGCTGATATCCCCGGACAATTTAAGGCATTTATTGACAGATGTACTCCATGGTGCAATACACATGTGCCACATGCATCAATTAAACCCGGAAAGAAAGGATATGCCATTGCTTTGAGAACCGGTCCGAACATGCCGGAATGTGAGAGAATAATAGGTAGTATAGAACATTTTTATGGCCATCTTGAGATAGAAACTGTGGGCCATCTTGGACTAACGTCTATTGAATACAAAACGGATGTGAAATTTAGAGAACAGGAAATTACAGAATTCTGTAAGGATATATAGATACAAAAAGAATTTGTTTTCAAGAATGTAAGTAAAGATAATTACAGCATAATGGACTAAGATAAATCGGGATTTGTTAAGATTAGTATTTAAGGTATTATCCAGGTGGTACATCTTGTGTAATACTTTTGACTGAATCTACACCTTTATATGGATTTCATCTGGAGGAATCGAATAAAAGCAATAAAATATGGTTTTTTACTAATA
>OMZA01000031.1 GCA_900315425.1 uncultured Eubacteriales bacterium | reverse complement strand
GTATAATTTGGTTTTGCTTTTAAAATTCTTCTTTCTTTAAGTTCTTTAGCATGTATGCCACTAGTTGGGTATTTAAGTGTTAATTCATAAATACCATTACGTTCTTCAGTTACCATACATTCTAAACAATCAGTAAGTATACCTAATCCATTATTAGCAGGTACAGTACCAACATTATCTATTTGTTCATAGAGTGTAGGATACATAATTTATTACCTCCCTTATAATGTCCAAAAATTCGGTTGAATTTGTAATGTACAATCAGTAGTAGATATATTATTATCACCAATTTTTAGTACTGGAAAATCACCAACCATTAAGTTATTACGATTTTCAGATAATTGTCTATAACAATCTTGAGTATCACAATTTAAATAAACATAATCTACTAAATCATTTATTTGTACAGTTTGTCCTTGTATAGAGAAGCTAACATCACCACTACCTTCAACCTTAATAAGTGGTTTAGCTTCAAAACTATGTGAATTATATATATATGATGGACTATTAATCCAATCATTAGGTTTAAAATATCTTTCTGGTCTACATACAAAAGATATTTTTGCTCTACCATAAGCAGTTAATAAATTTTCTATAGCTAGATCACCAACAAAATAACCTAATCTATAGATATCAGGCTCAAAATCATCTTCTAACCTACAATATCCAGTAGAAGTGAATAGCCAAGCAGATATTTGTCTAGCAAGCATTTGAGCATTCATACTATTTATATCATTATCTGCAAACCATACTTCATATGTTATAGTTATATCATTATATGCATTATATTGCTCGACTATATCACCATTTCTACCAGGTACATGATAAACATCATATTGTCTTTGAGGTCTATCTAAAGAGGGTAGTTTTTCAACAATAATGTCAAAATCTTTAGATGATTTGCCGTTAAATGTAAAAATACCTAAATCTCTATTAATTTTACGCATATACTACCCTCCTATTATTTGTCATTTGTGTTAATTTATCTATTACTTTATCTGCAATTTGTTCTTCATCTTGTCCTTCTGCACCATAAACATTTATTACTATAGTTCCACCAACTGAATTTTCACGTTGTGTTTGTGCAATCATATCTAACAAGTGTTGTTCACCAACTACTACTTCATTACCACTTTCTCCACCACCTAATAATTGACCACCATTTGTGATACCAAATATTGTAGCAGATTTAAGTATCTGAGCTTCATCATAACCTCTATCATACCAGCTAACATGGAATTTTGGAAGTGAACCTTTACCAGCTATACCATATGGAGATACACCACCACTAACTGTTATATGTGGTAATTTAAGGTTGAATTTTAAAGTAGTTCCACTAAATACACTCTTTATTGAACTTATAGCGCTTGAAATAGTAGATTTTGCACTTTCAATAGGACCAGTCATAGCAGACTTAATACTGTTCCAAATACTAGATACTGTTGATTTAAGTGAGTTAAATGCATTTGTTACAGTAGACTTAATACTATTTACAATACTTGATACAGTAGATTTAACACTTTCAAGTGGTCCAGAAATAGCTGTCTTTATACCATTCCATATACTTGAAACAGTTGACTTTATACTGTTAAATACATTAGTAACAGTTGTCTTTATAGTATTTATAACTGTACTTATTGTTGAACTAATACTATTCCATATAGTTGTAACAGTAGTCTTTACAGAATTGAATATATTAATAATAAATGTCTTTATAGGATTGAATACCGTTTCAACTTTAGTCTTTATTACGTTAAATATATATGCTAACCAAGTACTTAAAACTTCCCAAACTGTAGTAGTAACAACTTTTACATTATTCCACATAACAGAGAAAAATTCCTTTATAGGATTGAATATTGTGTTTACTAATGCCGATATTGCATTGAATGTTGTGCTTAAAAATGACTTTATACCATTCCAAATAGATTCAACTTTAGTCTTTATACTATTCCATAAATTACTAAACCAATTAGTTAATGGAGATAATATGTCTTTCCAAGCATCAACTGCATCTTTTAGTAAATTCCACATATTTGTGTGCATTTCAACCCAATACTCAACTATACTATCAGTTAAGTTACTAAATTTACCTAATAAACCATCTTCACCAAAACCGTTAGATGATGTAAATGATTCAGAGAAAAATGAAGCACAATCTTCACCTAATCCGCTAAAGAAACCACCTAACCAGTCTGAAGTTAAATAATTAGGTAAATCTTGTAATGCTGTTGACACTATATCTATTAATGCACCTAATAATGCATTTGAGATTTTTTGTTTATTTTTGTATAAAGAAACCGTTAATTTAACAATTGCTGATACTAATTTTGAAGCTAATTCAGGATCATTACTTAAATCATCTAACGCATCTGATATAGCGTCAGATATAGCCTCAATAACTTTAACACCCATATCTGAATTATTATTCATATATGATACAATATTATCAACAACATCATCTAAGTCATTCTTAATAAATTCTTCTGCTTTTGTTCTTAATTTAGATAATGTATCTGGTAAATTATCTATTACAGATTGCATTTTTTCAGATATTATTGAACTTAAATTTGTGAATAAGTTACCAATAACTTTTAAAACATTATTTATAAGTCCATTACCAGCGCCTTCAACACCAAATAAACTTTCTTTAAGTCCATCTAAAGAAGAAGATAGAAAATCGACGTCACCACTACCTAATGCAGACGTAAAGTTTTCCCAAGATGCTTTAACAGCACTTATTGAACCACTAACTGTATTTAGTGCTTCATTAGCAGTATTACCAGTTAAATTTAGTTGTTCTACACCATCTGCCATCATAAGCGTTACAGCTTCTTGATATTCTGCAACTGGAACTTCTGTTAATGACTCATATTCATCACTTAAATATCCAGCTGCTTGTGCAGCTTCTAAGAAACCTGAACTTGTTTGTGGTAATATTCCTGAAAATTGATCTGCAATTGACTGATAACTAGATGTAGATCTTGTAATTAATTGATATTTTTCGTTAAGAGTATCTACGTCTAAACCAAGTCCAGTAGCATAATCTGAAACGGCTTGCATACCAGTTTTAGCTACTTCATATGCTTTTTCGTCACCCATAGAAGAAGAAAAAGCTGAACCTACTTTAGTTATAGTTTCCATATAATCATTTGCAGATAGATTTAAGTTTTTGTAAGCGTTATTTGCATCTTCAAAAATAACACTTGTATCCATTTCGTCAAAAACTTTATTTATACCACTGGTTAACTGTTCCCAATCTGAAAAATTATTTACTACAGTGGTTACTAACTTTTTTGTATAATTAGCAACAGTGGCCACGGAAACAACTGATGTAAAAGCCTTTATAAGGCTACTCGATAGAGAAGAACCCATTTTTGTTCCTGCTGTACTACCAACACTTTCTGCATTTAAGCTTTTAGCAATTGCTTGTTGAGAACCTTGCATTGAAGGAATTATTTCTATATACGCTTTAGCAATGCTACTTGACATAATTCTTCTCCTTTCTTAAAATAATTAATGCTTTTTAGATGCAATCCAAGCACGTATATCTTTAACCGGTCCTTTACCATAATGTTTAACAGATTTATCTTTTTGACCAGGTCTTGGATATGGCTTAGGTTTTTTAGGTTTACCACCCATACTAGCTAATGTATAATGTATAGCTGATAATAAGTCAAATATATCAGCTAGTATGACATTTGTTTTAAGCGTGGTACCCCAATTATAAACTTCTTGATTTAAGTCTCGTGATAAAGCTGAACTTTCGTCGAGGTTAGTGACAAAACTGTAAAAAGCATTCCAACCAATTTTGTCTCCTATATCCTCGACAGTACAGCCTGTTCTTGTGAACAAATCATAATTTATAGCATTTTTGTGTTTTTCACATAAATCAACGAGACTTATTAATTTCCCAAGTTTTCGTCATCATCAGTTTCTGTAGATGCAGATCCCCATGCTTCAATTATCTGTGTAATCTGTTGCATAGTAAGTTCATCTAAGACTTCCATTGGGATATAAGTTGAAAGAATATCAATTATTGCATCTATATCTTTAGTATTACGCATTTTCTTAATTGCTTTATAGGAAAGATATTTTGCAAGTGGAATCTTGTAAGTTTTCTTACCTATAGCAACTTCCATTACTTCAATATTGTTTGTGTTATCAATCGTAATCATGATGATTAACCTCCCTTATATTAATTATTAGTCAGAAATCTTAAACTGTCTGACCATTATCCTTCATAACTGTCCAACTCTTAGAAGAAATTGTTGCTTCCCATGTAATTGCATCATTAGGTGCAAAATCAATATCAGCAACTTCTGTAACGAAACCTCTTGTTGTACCAATCATGATCATATCGTCTCCATCCTTCATAAGGAAAAGGAATGCTTCAGCATCTGTCTGAGTATCAGGACCAATTTCTACTGAAATGAGCTTTCCATGATCAGCTGTAGCAGCAGTAACAGTTACATTATCTTCACCAAAAAGAGTTTTAAGTGTTTCTTCTGTTGTATCAATAAATGGAGCTGTTACAGTAGCATCACCATCAGCAGCAATAAGTCTCTCAATCTGCTTAGCCCAGTTTCTAAGTGTATCGAATGAATGATTCATTCCGTAAGAAATACCATCTTCAGATACAGCACCAATTTCTTTCCAAGCTGCTGCTAATTCTTCTCCAGGATATGCTGGAAGTGGAGTGTCAGCTGGTGCATGATAAGCCATACCAAGCTCATTACCAATACCTAAATTTACATCGTATGTACTCATAATATTATTCTCCTTTTTTAAATATTATTGTTTGTTAATAGTTTCTTTATTTAAATGTGCGTATAATTCCAAACGGGCGGAACACATTGCTAAATCTGGTCTTACAGGATCATTTCCCCAAGACATACTAGAATTAACATTTATAGTACGCATTACAGTCGTTTGACTTTTTACAATTGCTTTTAAAGTACCAATTGCTTTTCTAAGATACTCATTAGCTTCACCTTCAGTTTCAGCTCTACTATCTATCACAATTTCGTAAAAATCTATAGTGTTTTCGTCATTACCACCAACTTGAGTTACAAGCAAACATGGTAATGAATAGTTTTCAGGTAAAGGTCTGCAATAGATAGTGAAGTAATCTTTAAGAGCTGTCTGTACTTCATACTCAATATCATTACTTACTAATATATTCATCACAAAACTCCTTATCTTACTGCACTACTTAACACTTTATTTTCAGCTTCTTCTTTTACGCCTTCAAAACTATTTGGATTAACGAAGCCAATGTATCTATGAGCAGGACCATAATATTTTACATGGGCAGAGAAGTTAGAACCTGCTCTAGCTGCTATATTACCAGCAACCTTTTCTACTTCATTTTTTACGCCCTCACTACTTAAAACATCTCTGAATCCTTGATCTATAAATACTAATCTTGTTTTTTTAGCCATGATAATCACCCCTTATATCGTATCATAGTGAATTGTTTATTCGAAACTCTACCTGTTGGGCTTTGCCAATTACGAGGTTCTTCATCTACTAAAAAAGTATTATTTTCGAAGATTATTCTATCTCCAACAAGAACATCAGCATCTGGATTACAATATACAGTATATGAATCAGTTACTCCTAAAACACGGCCATCTAAACTTACACTAGAAGCAGAAGGTTGTACCGATACTGGCGAGAGAGTTATTGTATTTGGATTACTCCAATCTGGTATTGTTGTTCCTCTTACTTCTTTTGTTTTAGCTCTTAGTCTAGTAATTGATTGATTACAAAATGAAGGTATCATAATATGCACCTCCTTATAACAATTGAGTTACTTTATATGAATTAAGTAATTCTTTATCATCAGTCATTAATGATGTAGGTTTAGCTCCATTAACAAAACTAGAACTATATGATATAGATAATCCACCAGCAGACTCAGATTGTACACCATAAGTACCACTAAGTATATGTCCAACTTTATTAGCTATTAAGCCTTTTAAAGCATCTGTATCTGTAACACCTACATAAGCTATTATTACAATTTTAGATTTTCTAGAATCTAAATATGCATCATATAAAGTAAGTTTACCATTATAAGTACTGTCAAATTCAACAGTATCACCAGACCAAATATTATCTGTTTTAGTTGCATTAATTAATACAGATTCTACACTAGATATATATCTAAATGGTAATTGTATTAACAAATCGGAAAATTTTCTAGTTATTTGTAAATCCTGTGCATTAAGTACTAATTCACATTTTTGTGAGTTAGCTATATGCCAACCACAATAATTTCGTATAGACGCTGTAACAGACTGCAGGGCACTAGATACTCGACTGTCTAAAGCATATTTATTAGCAGTCATTGTGTTAAACTCTGCAACTGTTAATATTTCTGGCAATGACTGTGCATCAAGTAAGTCATAACCCCAATTAGTCTTTATCATTTCGTCTTTACTCCTTTACTTTTGTTTTTAGGTATTCTAACCTTAACAGCTACTTTTGTTTCTTCTTTATCTTCAGATTCAACTATTGTCTTTTTAGGTTCAACCTTTTTAGATTCAACTAGAATAGCATTTTCAGGTTGTGTACCTTCTTCAAATTTAAATTTATATCCATCAATAATATATGTTTTCTTCATATTGATCACCTTATTATAATAAGGTAGCTAGTATATTTCAACTAGCTACCTGTTTTAGTTTACTTAGGCTGTAGCAGCTTCAATCTGAACAACTGCTGCAGGACATTTAACAACTACAAGTCCTCTTTCTTCAGCAAGAACTGTTACTCTATTATAAAGAGCGTCATCTTCATTCTGCTCATATACTTTAACAGTAGCACCATTCTTTGTATAGAACTTAATAGCCTCTTTACCAGCAGCTACAATAGGCTCACCAGAAACAACGTTAGAGTCAACAACTACTCTAAGTCCCCAAGGTCTATATGAAGGATTATATCCACCATTACCATAAGCTCCTAAGAAATAGCCACCACCCATATACTGACCATTATCATCTTTTGCAGTAATAAGTGCAAAATAATCAGCAGGGTTAATAAGTACACAATCAGCTGTATAAGGTGTTGTACTATCAATCTGTGTCTTAGCATAAAGAATAGCATCAACAAGTGAATCAGCATCACCAGTATTACCACTATCTGTATATGTTACAGTACCGATACCTGATGTACCCTGAATCTTACCAATTGCATAAGCATTCTCTACTTTAGCAAGTCTATAACGCATTACATCTTCAACTGCAGATGCAAGGAATGCATTATCTTCAAGTACTTCATCAGTCTCTTTTACATAACCAGCAATCTTAACAAGAGCTTCTGTATGTGAAGTATATCCTGTAGATCCCTGTGCTTTCTTAGCGCCTTCAGCTACAACTGCAGGAGAAGTTCCTTCAAAAGCGTCCTCTGTAAAATATGTTACAGCATTACCACTAATTGTAGCACCACTAAATAAATCAGTTACTTTTTCTACCTGTGCCTGAGGTACAACTGTTTTGTCAATATCAGCAATCTGTACTGATGTCATTGTATCTGTAGCTGCCTTTACATTAGCAGATATAGACCAACCCTTAACATTCTTGTCTACAGACTTAGCCTGTACCATGAGTGACTTAATACCATCTTCTTCTACATCTTCTGCAGCTGGCTCTTCATCACCAATCATTGCAAGTAAATCATGTGCTTTAGCTGCTTCAGCTATAGCGATTTCAAGTGACTTAATTGCTTCTGCAAGCTCTTCTCCAGCCTTAATTGCATCTGCATCACCTGATTCAATCTGTGTCTTTAAAGCTGCAAGTTCAGCTTTCTTTGCCTTTAACTGTTCTTTTAAGTTCATTTTCGTAATCTCCTTTTTTTTTTACATATTATTTATAAAGTCTAAAAGTTTCTCAGCTTTCTCGTTAATAACAACTTGATCCTTTGCCGCCGCATTGTCGTCATCATTATTCT
>OMZA01000028.1 GCA_900315425.1 uncultured Eubacteriales bacterium | reverse complement strand
TCTTAAGTGCTACGGAAGCGTATATAAGACAATTTATAAATATGGCACAACAAACAAGATTACAGCTTCATCAGCAAATGCTTCAGGAACAGTTAAGTACAAATATGAATTCAGAAAAGCATCTTCATGGACATATGAGACAATAAAGGATTACTCAACTAGCACAAGTGTTTCATGGGATGCTCCACAGACTGGATCATTTACATTAAGAATTACAGCGTATGATGGAACAGATTATGCTATAAGAACAATTAATATTAAAGTTAAAAAGTAATTAGTCAAAATCATTTTGAAAATGACATGCTATGCCCCGCCCATTAGGGCGGGGTTTTTTTGCACATAATATTTTGTTTAGAATTTGTATATCATTATAGGAGGTCTTATGAGTAATATTTACGATTTATCAGTTACAAAAAGAGATGGTTCTACACAGTCTCTTAAAGATTTTGAAGGCAAAGTTCTACTTATTGTCAATACTGCTACCGGATGTGGCTTTACACCCCAGTATAAAGGTCTGGAGGAACTTTATGAAAAGTATCATGACAAAGGATTAGAGATTCTTGATTGACCAATTTAAGAAAATTGATGTCAATGGAGAAAACGAAGACCCACTATACACTTACTTAAAAGAGCAACAAGGTTTTAAAGGCTTTTCAGGAATGAAAGCCAAACTATTAATCCCGGTTGTTAAATCTCAGGATAAAGACTGGAAGACAAGTAGTAATATTAAATGGAATTTTACTAAATTCTTAGTGGACAAAAATGGAGATGTAGTAGATAGATTTGAGCCAACTGTAGAACCGGCTAAGATTGACGAAATTATTGCCGGATTGTTGTAAAGACATCCATATAAAAAAGCTATTCCATTAACTTTTCCGGTTAATGGGATAGCTTTTTTGGTTGGTTTTATTTTATTTGTCGAATTTCTCGCCTGTGATTAAGTAATATGCCTCTTCGTATTTCTCTACTGATTTTGCTACTACTTCATCCGGAAGATGGTAATCGCTATCAGGATTAGCTTTTAACCAATCTCTTACATACTGTTTATCAAATGAAGGCTGGCCCTGACCTGGCTTGTAGCCTTCTAATGGCCAGAATCTTGAGCTGTCCGGTGTAAGCATCTCGTCACCAAGAACCACATTTCCATTTTCATCAAGACCAAATTCAAATTTGGTATCTGCAATGATGATTCCTTTTGATAATGCATAGTCAGCACATTTCTTATAAAGAGCTAATGTAAGGTCCTTAATCTGATTAGCATAGTCCTCACCTTTGCCAGGATAAATCTTTTCAAGAATTTCTACTGTATCCTCAAGTGTGATGTGCTCATCATGATCACCTAAGTCTGCTTTTGTTGTTGGTGTGTAGATTGCCTCTGGAAGTTTGTCAGATTCTATAAGACCTTCTGGAAGCTTGATTCCGCATACTGTTCCATTTTTCTTATAGCTTTCCCAACCTGAACCTGTAATGTAACCTCTTACGATGCATTCAATTGGAAGCATCTCAAGTTTTTTACACATCATACTATTTCCGTCGAATTCAGGCTTCTGGAAAAATTCAGGCATGTCTTTTACGTCAACTGAAATCATATGATTAGGAACAAGATCTTTTGTAAATTCAAACCAGAATTTAGACATCTGTGTAAGGATTGCTCCTTTTTTATGTACAACATTCTTTAAGATAACATCAAACGCTGATATTCTATCAGTTGCTACGATAATAAGGCTATCGCCATTATCATATACCTCACGTACTTTACCTTCTTTGATTGGTTTAAATTCTTTCATTTCTTTTGTCCTTTCATTTTAAAAATTAATCTCTTCTAAACAAGTCTCTAGTGTAGACCTTATCTTCTACATCGTCAAGGCATGAATCATATCTATTTGCGATAATTGCATCGCTTTCTGACTTGAATTTCTCAAGATCATTTACAACTTCACTTCCGTAGAAATGTTCGCCATTTTCAAGAGTTGGTTCGTATATTATAACCCTTGTACCTTTGGCTTTGATTCTCTTCATAACACCCTGAATAGAAGACTGACGGAAGTTATCTGAATTACTCTTCATTGTAAGTCTGTATACACCTACTGTTGCAGGCTCTTTTTTACCATTTACAAATGAATCTTCATCATCATCAATTCCAATATAACCTGCTTTTTTGAGTACTCTATCTGCAATGAAATCTTTTCTTGTGCTATTTGATTCAACAATAGCCTGGATAAGATTCTGTGGAACATCCTTATAATTAGCAAGAAGCTGCTTAGTATCCTTAGGTAAGCAATATCCACCATATCCAAAGGAAGGATTGTTATAGTGAGCACCAATTCTTGGATCAAGGCATACACCATCAATAATCTGCTGTGTATTAAGCCCCTTAGACTCAGCATATGTATCAAGCTCGTTAAAGTATGATACTCGAAGTGCTAAATAAGTATTGGCAAAAAGCTTTACTGCTTCAGCTTCTGTAAATCCCATAAATAAAGTATCTATATTTTCTTTAATAGCACCTTCCTGAAGAAGCTCGGCAAATGTGTGTGCTGCCTCTACAAGGTGTTCATCTTCCAAATTAGTACCTACAATTATTCTAGATGGGTACAAATTGTCATATAAAGCTTTAGATTCTCTAAGGAACTCCGGGCTGAATATGATATTTTTAGAACCTGTTTTTTCTCTTATAGACTTGGTATATCCAACTGGAATAGTTGATTTAATAACCATTATTGCATTTGGATTAACCTTCATAACAAGGGAAATAACAGCCTCAACAGCTGATGTATCAAAGAAATTCTTTGTACTGTCATAGTTTGTAGGAGCTGCAATAACTACAAAATCAGCTTTGCTGTAAGCTGATTCTCCATCTAAAGTAGCCTCTAAATTAAGGTCCTTCTCTGCAAGATATTTTTCAATATAATCATCCTGGATTGGTGATTTCTTGTTATTGATGAGTTCAACTTTTTCAGGAACTATATCTACTGCATATACCTTATGATTCTGTGATAAAAGAGTTGCTATTGATAATCCTACATATCCTGTGCCGGCAACGGCAATTGTAATATCTTTATCCATTTTATATCCTTTCAAAATATATCGGTTTAATATGAGCCTTCATCGCTTTTAAAGATTATAAAAAATGTCTTTAAAATAAGTTTTATATCAAGACCAATACTCCAATTAGTTATATACTTTGCATCTAATTTAACTACTTCTTCAAAATCAATAATGTCACTTCGTCCACTGGTCTGCCACATTCCTGTAATTCCCGGCTTTATAGCCATTCTCTTTCTGTGGTGAAGATCATATTTTACCCACTCATCTTCAGTTGGTGGTCTGGTTCCCACCAAAGACATATCTCCCTTGAGAACATTTATAAACTGTGGGAATTCGTCAATGGAATGTTTCCTGATAAAGTTACCAATACCTTTACCATTCTCACCACCAATGATTCTTGGATCATTTTCGATTTTAAACATCATACCATCTTGAATTTTATTCTGTTTCATAAGTTCAGCTTTACGTTCTTCTGCATCCATATACATACTTCTGAATTTGTAAAGCTTGAATTTTTTACCATTTTGACCAATTCTTGTTTGTTTAAAGAAAATAGGTCCCGGTGATTTGATATATATAGCAGGTGCCACAAATAGGAACAGAATACCTGTAAATATCGTTCCCACTATTCCACCTATTATATCCATCGTTCTCTTTACAAAAAGCTGTCCGGTTGAGGAAATATTTATAGCGTTTGATAGAACCGTATATTTGCCTATTCTATCTATTACCTGTTTCTTTCCAGGCTCGTCGGCCATAATTCCAAGACTTTGATGAACCACAAGCCCCATTATAAGTCCGCTTTCTAGAATTCTCTGCTCTTCATTTATATGTTTTCTATCAAGGGCTAATAACACACCATCAATCCAGCTTTTACACATATATTTAAGGGCTTCGTCAAATGTACATACAACGTTAAAACCTTGTATCTGCTGTCCTACCATATCATCGCCATCAATTAATATAATTCCTTTAATATCATATCTGATTTTGTTGTATGGAATCAAATTAGCAAGGACATCATCTATTTTAGATTTTTCTGATACAATAATCAAACAATCAGTTTTTGTATCGATTCTAAAAAATTTAAATCTATTTACAATTAACTTCCAAAAAAGCCTTACTAAATATATACTTATAAAACTATATATTCCGGTTAGAATAAATACGGTTCTTGAATATGATTTTGTCCACTTAAAGATAAACATTATAGATATGAAAAACATCATCACCACTACTACATGTTTAAATGTACTAACAAATTCTACATATTTTCCCCTTCTGAGAACATTATCATATCCGTTAGTGACCACAAGTTCTATAAAGCATATTATTGCCAACAAAAACATTCCTCTATAATATATGTCCATTTGCATATAACCCTTAAGATTATTATCACTTCTGGTTATTATTGCCAACATATATGATAGCATCATGAAAACAATATCAAAAAATATGAAATCCGCATGCAATCTCCAATTTGACGATTTTTTTCTATACATTCAGTATTTTCCTCTTACTTATCTATTTTCTTCTTTTTATTTATTTTTTCAGGATTTTCTACATATTTTCCAACACTGCCATAGTTTCCATATTCGCCGTAGTTTCCATAGTTTCCATAGCCACCATAACCACCATAGCCTCTGCCAGCCTTACCCATTGGTACCTTGTTAAGGGCAACACCAATAATCTTACTTCCTGAAGCTCTTAACTGGCTTTCAGTTCTCTGAACACCCTTGTAACTAATATCTCCCGATCCAATAACAAGAAGAACACCGTCACATTCTTTACCAACGATGGCCGCATCAATAACAGCTCCAATTGGTGGTGTATCTATGATTACATAATCATAGGCCTGTCTTAACTGCTTAACTAATTCTCTAAAATAAACACTTTCCAAAAGCTCTGATGGGTTTGGAGGTACTATTCCTGAGAATACCATATGAAGATTCTTAACATTTGTCTCACATACGATTTCATCAAAGGAATTAACACCTGAAAGATAATGTGTAAGACCTTTAACCTGTCTTCCCACTTTATATCTACCGATAAGTACTGAGTGTCTAAGATCCGCATCAATAAAAATTACTCTCTTGCCTAACTCTGATAATGAGAAAGCAAGGTTCATAGCAATAATAGACTTACCTTCGTTTGGAATTGTACTTGTAATTCCTATAACTCTGTTATGTCTGCCACTAAACTGTACGTTACTTCTAAGTTTCTTATACGCTTCACTGATTGTTGTATCAAGACGTACATTTTTATTAGTAGAAATAACCTGTCCATTCTGGCGAAGTTTAAGTTTGTTTTTGCTGTTCTTTTCTTCGTCATCCTCATATAGACTCTTTTCAATGTCATTCTTAAATGGCATATTTACAAGAACACTTAAACCTATTCTGTTATGAACATCTTCTTCTGTCTTAATACTATCATCAAGAATATATCTTAAAATAATAATTGCGCATGCAATAATAATTCCTAGAAGCACACCCAAAATAGTGTCTCTTTTTACATTAGGACTTGATTGGGATGTTGGAATTACTGCACCAATATCTCCATCAATTGACCTAACTGTATCTGTACCAATAACACTTTGAATGTGTTCAATAGAATTCTCTCTAACTGAATCTGCGATCTGTTTAGCCTTAACCGGATTCTCATCAGTTACCGAAATAATAAGGATTCTGGTGTCATCCGGTGTAGTTACACTTATCTGACTGGCAAGGTCTGAATATGATATATCTTGAAGTCCCAGTTCTGAAATAACCTGCTGCATAACAGGCTTACTTGTAATCATATATACATAGTCTTTTGCAAGATATGTACTAGACTGAATATTTGAAAAATTAACTGCGTTGCCCGCACTATCCGCCGCATTCTTGTTCTCGTTAATTACAAGAATCTGTGTAGATGTTGTATATTTCGGTACAATTACAAATTTCGTAATAACAAATGCAACTATTCCTACTAGCACACCCATCAAAATAATCCAACCGATTCTTGCCAGCAATAAATTAAAAATCGCTCCAAGGTCGATGGTATCCTCTTCCTTATCGTTATTAACAACCTGTAATTTCGAAATATCTGCATTTATATTTTCTTTAGTCGTTGTTTCGTTCTGTTGATTTTCCATTACATTTCACCTTTTAAATATTCTAAGTTTCTCTAGATTAATAAACAACACAAACTCAGTGGGCAAAACCCACCGAGTTTGATTTTAACATATATAATTGCAATATTCAATTAATTTACATTTTCACTTTATCGAGATGCCATACTTCGTCTACATACTGTTGAATTGTTCTGTCTGATGTGAATTTACCTGCGTTACTTACATTTATAATTGCAGACTTAGCCCATTTAGCTTTATTCTTATAAGCCTTGGCTATGTTCTCTCTTGCCTCATCATATGATCTGAAATCTTTAAGAATAAAATATCTATCTGCTTTGTCTGTAACATTTGTATTTAATAATGAATCGTAAATTGGTCTGAAAAGTTCTGGGTCTTCCGGAGAATAGAATCCATTTATAAGTTGCATAAGAACTCTTCTGATTCCCATGTCGTTGTTGAAGATATCCATTGGATTGTATCCGCCGTTGTTCTCAAGGTTAATAACCTCATCTGAACTCATACCGAAGATAAATGCGTTATCTTCTCCAACCTCATCAACGATTTCAATATTAGCACCATCCATTGTTCCAAGTGTAAGTGCACCATTTAACATGAACTTCATATTAGATGTTCCTGATGCTTCTTTACTTGCTGTGGATATCTGCTCACTTACATCTGCTGCTGCAAAGATTAACTCTGCATTGGAAACTCTGTAATTTTCAATGAAAACAACTTTAATCTTTCCATCTATACTATCGTCATTGTTTATAACATTTGCAACGTTGTTAATGAGCTTAATTGTAAGCTTGGCAATTCTATATCCTGCTGCTGCCTTTGCTCCAAAGATAAATGTTCTTGGAGTGAATTCCATATCCGGATGATCCTTTAACTCATTGTAAAGGTACATAACATGAAGGATATTCAAAAGCTGTCTCTTATACTCATGAAGTCTCTTAACCTGTACGTCAAACATAGAACGTGGATTAACTGTAATTCCATTGTGCTCTTTGATATATTTTGCAAGACGTTTCTTGTTCTGGTATTTGATGTTCATGAATTCCTGCTGAGCTTTTTTATCTGAAGCATAGATTTCAAGTTCCTTAATATGTGGGAGATCCTTAATCCAGTCATCTCCAATCTTGTCAGATACCCACTGTGCAAGAAGTGGATTTGCATGAAGTAAGAATCTTCTCTGAGTAATTCCGTTAGTTTTGTTATTAAATTTTTCAGGGAACATCTCATAGAAATCTTTAAGCTCCTGTTTCTTAAGAATTTCTGTATGAATCTTAGCAACACCATTTACTGAGTATCCTGCACAGATTGCCATGTTAGCCATTCTTACCTGACCATCGTGAATGATTGCCATTTTATTTATCTTATCCTGGTTGTTAGGATATTTTTCCTGAATCTGAAGAACAAATCTTCTGTTAATTTCCTCAACTATCTGATAGCATCTTGGAAGAAGTCTTGAGAATAACTCAATTGGCCATTTTTCAAGAGCTTCACTCATAATTGTGTGGTTTGTATATGCACATGTATGAGTTGTGATATCCCATGCATCATCCCAGTCTAAATTGTACTCATCCATAAGAATTCTCATAAGCTCTGCTACTGCAATAGTTGGATGTGTGTCATTCATCTGGAATGTAACCTTCTTTGGAAGGTCACTAATCTTCTTATGCGATTCAAGGAATTTCTTGATTGCTGTCTGGATACTTGCTGATACAAAGAAATACTGCTGTTTTAATCTAAGCTCTTTTCCTGCATAATGCTCATCATTTGGATATAAAACTTCTACAATATTCTTGGCAAGCATTTCCTGCTCTGTTGCTTCCTGGAAATCTCCTTTGTTAAATGACTGAAGATTAAGGCTTACCACCGGCTCTGCATCCCAGATTCTTAATGTATCAACTATCTCGCTGTCATAACCTACGATTGGCATATCGTATGGTACAGCTCTTACACATCTGTAATTTTCCTGGATGTATTTATCTCTTCCATTCTCGTCTTTTTCAACTCTGATGTATCCACCGAATTTTACTTCACATGCATACTCATCTCTTTTGATTTCAAATGGATTTCCATTCTTTAACCAGTTGTCCGGTACCTCAACCTGATATCCGTTTTCGATTTTCTGCTCAAACATACCATATCTGTATCTGATTCCGCAGCCGTATGCAGGATATCCTAATGTTGCAAGAGAATCTAAGAAACATGCTGCAAGTCTTCCAAGACCACCATTTCCAAGAGCTGCATCCGGCTCCTGATCTTCAATGCAGTTCAAATCAAGGCCAAGTTCCTCTATAGCCTCTTTTATCTCCTGTCTTGCTGAAAGATTAATGATTATATTTCCAAGGGCACGTCCCATTAAGAACTCCATAGAAAGATAATAAACTGTCTTTGCATCCTGTTTAATAAACTCTTTATGGGATGATATCCATTTATCCATAATGTAGTCTTTAAGAGCATATGCTACACCCATGTACTTGTCGTACTGAGATGCCTCATCTACTGTTTTTCTTGAGTAAATCTTCACATAATCGCTTACGGATTTTTTGAATTCTGCTTTGTCAAATTTTGCCATAATAAATATTTCCTCCCGAGAAATTAATTCTTTTTAACCCCTAAAGTTACGTTCTCGCCATTGATGCTCCATTCTTTTGTATATCCAAGAGCCTCATCTGTTACGATGGCATCAGCAAGAACCTCTGCCTTAATATTTTCTGCATTCTTCTCAAGTATTTCCTTAACCTTGTCATTGTCCTTAACATAGATTGTGATTCTGTCCATAACCTGAAAATCTGCTTCTTTTCTCATAGTCTGAACTTTACTAATAATCTCTCTTACAAATCCTTCTTCAAGAAGTTCCTCTGAAAGATTAGTATCGAGAACAACTGTGATTCCTTTATCACTTTGAGATTCATAGCCTGGTTTCTGAGCGATATCTATAAGAAGATCATCTCTGCCAAGAATTACCTCTCCGCTGGAAAGATTGATTTTTAACTGTTCTGTAGCATTTACCTCATCCATGGCATCATTTCCATCAATGCTGTTTAATGCCTCTCTAATCTCTCCTAACTGTTTTCCATATTTTGGACCTACAGTCTTTAACTGTGGTTTAAAACTATATGATGAAAAATCTCTTACATCGTCTGTAAAATCCACTTTCTTAACATTTAACTCATCTGCAATGATATCTGTGTAGAATTCATCAAGCTTGAAATCTGCCTTTACATACATCTGTCCAATTGGCTGTCTGTTCTTGATTCCTGAAAGATTTCTAGCTGCACGTCCTAATACAACCACATCCAATAAATCTCCCATGTCAGCTTCTAACTTCTCGTCAATCATTTCTTCATTTGCCACCGGATAATCAAGAAGATGGATACTTTCTGGCGCATCCTTATCAATTGATCTTACAAGGTTCTGATAAATCTCTTCTGTCATAAATGGTATCATTGGAGCTGCTGCCTTACAGATTTCCACAAGACTTGTGTAAAGTGTAAGATATGCGTTTACCTTATCCTGCTCCATGCCCTTTGCCCAGAATCTCTCTCTTGATCTTCTTACATACCAGTTACTAAGTTCGTCTACAAATGCATCTACAGCCTTTGCTGCTTCCGGTATTCTATATGCTGCAAGATTCTTGTCTGTTGTCTTAATTGCTGTATTAAGTCTTGAAAGAATCCATTTATCCATAACTGCAAGTTTGTCATATTCAAGCTTGTAGTCCAATGGATTAAACTGATCTATTTCTGCATAAAGCACATAGAATGCGTATGTATTCCAAAGAGTTCCAAGGAATTTTCTCTGACCTTCTACAACTGCTTTATCATGGAATTTGTTAGGAAGCCATGGTGCACTGTTTGTGTAGAAATACCATCTTATGGCATCTGCTCCGAACTTTCCTAATGCTTCAAATGGATCAACTGCATTTCCCTTTGATTTACTCATCTTCTGGCCATGCTCATCCTGCACATGTCCAAGCACGATAACGTTTTCATATGGTGCTTTGTTAAATAAAAGTGTTGACTCTGCCATTAATGAATAGAACCATCCACGTGTCTGATCAACAGCTTCTGAAATAAACTTAGCCGGGAACTGCTGTTCAAATACTTCTTTATTTTCAAATGGATAATGGTGCTGTGCAAATGGCATTGCTCCACTATCAAACCAGCAGTCAATTACCTCTGGCACACGCTTCATTGTTCCGCCACATTCTGAACATTTACATGTAATTTCATCAATGTATGGTCTGTGAAGTTCTACCGTCTTAGCTGCTTCATTTCCACTCTGTTCATACAAATCTTCTCTGCTTCCAATGGAAATCTGTTTTCCACATTTTTCACATTCCCAGATATTAAGTGGTGTTCCCCAATATCTGTTTCTTGAAATGCCCCAATCCTGGACATTTTCAAGCCAGTTTCCAAATCTTCCTTCGCCGATTGACTTTGGAATCCAATTAACTGTTTTGTTATTTTTAACAAGGTCGTCTTTAACCTCTGTCATTTTTACAAACCATGATTCTCTTGCGTAGTAAATAAGTGGTGTGTCGCATCTCCAGCAGTGTGGATAATCATGTTCAAATTTTGGTGCTGCAAAAAGAAGCTTACGGGCATCAAGGTCTTTTAAAACCTCTGGATCCGCACTTACTGCACCATTTTTTATCTCTTTCTCTGTTGGTTTTGCACGCATTCCGCCAAATGGGGATTCCTCTTTCATTCTTCCTGCATCATCTACCATCTGAACTAAAGGAAGGTCGTATTTACGTCCTACGTTGGCATCGTCCTCACCAAATGCCGGTGCAATATGTACGATTCCGGTACCGTCATCCATTGTTACATATGAATCGCATACTACGTAGAATCCTGTCTTTCTCTGCTTATCTGCCGCATCTTTAGCACACTGATATAATGGCTCATACTCTTTTCTTTCAAGGTCTGTTCCCTTGTATGTCTCAAGAACTTCGTAGGCAGCTGTTACTACATTGCCATTTTCATCCTTTGTTGCCAAATCTCCAAGCACTTTGTCAGCAAGGGCCTGTGCAAGATAATATGTATATCCGTCATTTGCTTTTACTTTAATATATGTATCCTCCGGGTTTACGCAAAGCGCAACATTTGAAGGTAATGTCCAAGGTGTTGTTGTCCATGCAAGGAAATATGCATCTTCTCCGACAACTTTGAATCTTACAACCGCTGAACGTTCTTTAACTGTCTTGTAACCCTGAGCTACTTCCTGAGCTGAAAGTGGAGTTCCGCATCTTGGGCAATATGGAACTACCTTGAATCCCTTGTATAAAAGTTTCTTATTCCAAATCTCTTTAAGTGCCCACCACTCTGACTCGATAAAGTTATCATCATATGTTACATATGGGTTGTCCATGTCTGCCCAGAATCCAACTGTTCCTGAGAAGTCTTCCCACATTCCTTTATATTTCCAAACAGATTCTTTACATTTTTTAATAAATGGCTCCATACCATAGTTTTCAATCTGTTCTTTTCCGTTTAATCCAAGTAATTTCTCAACCTCTAACTCAACTGGAAGTCCATGTGTATCCCATCCGGCTTTTCTTGGCACATATTTGCCTTTCATTGTCTGATATCTTGGAATCATATCTTTTATTACACGAGTGAGAACGTGACCTATATGTGGCTTACCATTCGCAGTTGGAGGTCCATCATAAAATGTATATGTCTCTCCCTGTTTTCTCTGTTCCATACTCTTGTTAAAGATGTCATTTTCTTTCCAAAATTTGCCAACTTCTTTTTCTCTGTCTACGAAATTAAGTTCTTTTGATACTTTGTTGTACATTTCAAACATTCCCTTTCTTGTAATTTTTCCTTTACCCAGGCATTTATTTGCCTGCATTTGGCATTTAAAAACACTAAAAGGCCGCCCTGTAAACAGGACGACCTTGAATAATCAAATCGTTAACCACCTTTTACAGACATACGGCTTATCAGCGATATGCGGAATCCTTAACGCGGTTCATACGTCAGAGCCTACTCTTTTAGCAACTATTATTTAATTTCGGTCTGCTGCTCCGGAGTGATGTTCAACTATTACTATTAATGCACCTTTCCACCTAACGGCGCTCTCTGTAATTAAACCTATAACAGCCTACTGTCTCCATCATGGCATTTGAAATGATTATACAAACAGAACCTGCAAAAGTCAATACACCTTATGCCCTTATGTTGACATTATTTTTTTTCATAGATATAATCAAATAGTTGTTAACTTTATTTTAATGAGGTAGTTATATGATAAGGCTTATTTTAGTTATTATTTTCCTGCTACTTTTCGTTATCTCCAATATCATTTTCGCACCTATTGCGTGGATATTGGGAGCATTCAACAAACCTGCCAGAGATCAGTATACAAAGTGGTATGTCAAATCCATTTTCAGAGGTATACTTTTTCTATCAGGTACAAGAGTAACGGTATCAGGAATTGAGAACATACCTTCAGACTCTTCTGTGGTATATATGTGTAATCACAACAGTTTTTTTGATGTATTGATTACCTACGTAAAAATTCCTTATGTATTCGGTTTTGTTTCAAAAAAAGAGGTAGGAAAAGTTCCTATTCTCCATATGTGGATGCGTTACGTTAATTGTCTTTTCCTGGACCGAAATAACATTCGTGAAGGTCTTAAGACAATTCTTACCGGTATAGATATGGTTAAAAATGGCACTTCTTTATTTATCTTCCCTGAAGGAACCCGTTCAAAAGACGGCAACATGATTCCTTTCAAGGAGGGCGCTATGAAGCTAGCCACAAAATCAAAGGCACCTGTTATCCCAATTGCCATGCGTGGAACTTCTGATATCTTTGAATCTCATCTTCCATTCATAAAAGGCAGCAAGGTTACCATGGTTGTTGGCAAACCTATTTATATTGATGAACTTTCCCCAGAGGACAAGAAACACTCCGGTGCATATGTTCAAGGTGTTATTCAAAATATGTTAGATGAAATAGATAAAAACAATTAATTTCTTAGGAGGTATTTATGGCATTAATTAGCACACCAGTTTTGGTACTATTAATCGTACTTGCTGTTCTTTTAGTTGCTGTGGTTGTTCTTTACATCATTGCTTCTAAAGCTCAGAAAAAATCAGATGAACAAAGAGAATTAATGGAAGGACAATCCCAAATAATGTCCTTTTATGTAATAGATAAGGCAAGGGTAAAACTGTCGGAAGCCGGATTTCCTAAAATTGTTTTGGAACAAACTCCAAAATATCTTAGAAGATCTAAAGTGCCTATCTTAAAGGTTAAAGTTGGTCAAAGAGTTATGACTCTTATGGCAGATCAGGAAGTGTACAACACAATTCTTCCAAAGCAGGAAGTAAAAGCCAAGGTTAGCGGTATATATGTTCTCTCAGCAAAGAGACTCCGTGGTCCTCTTCCAGAAAAGAAACTTACCAAAAAAGAGAAAAAAGCATTAGCTAAAGAAGAAAAACAAAAACAAAAAGAAAAAGAAGCTAAGCTCCAAGAAAAAGCATTAGCTAAAAACAATACATCCGCTCCTTGGAAGCACAGCTGGCAACAAGCCATCAAAGAAAAAGAATAATAATTCTTCTAAGAAGAAAAAGAAGAAATAATACATAAGAATTGGCGTCACCTTTCGGTGACGCCAATTCTTTTATGCCCCTATGATAAATAGATGAATTGCTATTGCTCACATTTTTGAAGTTTTTCAAAGAAATACTGTCTCTTAAATTGACTTAATACAGAATTGTACAGCATATCAGGAATTTTTAGAAATTATGCTGTTCAAGTCGTAATCAAAATGCCTAAATATATCGAAGTATTACAGCATATCACAAATATTTTACAATTCTGATGAATTCACCTTTTATAGCAGTACAGCATAATTAAATTTTTTGACAATATGCTGTACTTTTCACATAACAAGCTAAATCTCAGCCTATAGTAATACAGCATAATTAAAATTGTTGCCTATAATGCTGTACTTTTCACATAACAAGCTAAGTCTCAGCCTATAGTAATACAGCATAATTAAAATTGTTGCCTATAATGCTGTACTTTTCATTTAACAAGCTAAATCTCAGTCTATAGTAATACAGCATAATTAAAATTGTTGCCTATTTCACATAACAAGCTAAAGCGCCTCCCCAAATCTTTTATTAGTACTCTTCTATATTTGCCTCTGCAATGTTGTCATCTATTCTAAATGGTAGAATTGTGTTGGCGAAGTTCTTGAATTTGTCTGCCGCATCACTTACATAGAATTCATACATTCCACCTCTGTAGCGATTTTCGTCTTTAGCAGATATTCCTAATTTATCCAATAATTTGCCTAGACTTACAGCT
>OMZA01000027.1 GCA_900315425.1 uncultured Eubacteriales bacterium | reverse complement strand
TTCCTGAAGCATTTGCTGATGAAGCTGTAATCTTGTTTGTTGTGCCATATTTATAAATTGTCTTATATACGCTTCCGTAGCACTTAAGAGATGTCTCTGTAGTGTTTGCTGCAAAGCTTAAGTATTTCTTAACAACGTTGCTTGTGTTGTTAGCATCTCTAACCTTGATACATACTTCATATACTGTATTTGTTCCAGGTTTTGCTGTAGCGTAAGCTGATGTACCCCACTCTGTTCCTGCTGTTGTCCAGCTTGTATCAGAAGTCTTTCTATAGTAGTAAGCATACTGATATTCACCTGAACCACCTGTTGCAGAACCCTTGAATACAATCATACTGATATTCACCTGAACCACCTGTTGCAGAACCCTTGAATACAATCTTTTCTCCAACAACTGCTTCCTGAGAAATGAATGAAGTATTTACAATTGCATCGTCGTCTACTGCATTTACTGTTACTGTAAATGTCTTCTTTACAATATCGCCTGCTGCATCTTTAACCTTAACTACAACATTGTATGTACCTGCTGTACTTGGTGTGAAGCTTGCCGAAGTAGCTGTTGTCCACTCTGTTCCGAATGTTGTGTATGAAGATGCTGAGCTGAGTTTGTAGTAGCATGCATAGTAGTAAGGAGAAGTTCCGCCTGAAGCTGCGCATGTTACTTTAACTGCTGTTCCTGCATTTACTGTAGTTGCACTGATTGTTGAATTATTTGCAAGGTCATCAGTTACTATTGAACCAACTGTAAATGATGTTGATGCAGAAGAGTAATCTCCTAACACATCTGAAAGAGTAAGTACTGTACCGTTTGTAATTCCAGGTACTGTAATAGAGAATTCTCCTGTAATTTCATCAGCTACTCCTGTGTAAGAAGAGCTTCCGGATTTAATAGTTACTGTTGAGCCATAAGGAGCAGTTCCACTAACAACCTTTGTTGATGTATTTGCTGATTTAACAACTGGTGAAGCTGCTACTAAAGCTGCTTTAGCTGTTACCATGTTGTTGTAGCAAGCTGTTACTGCTGTAGGATCAGCTGTATCCTCACCCTGTTCGACTAAAGCATCTGCTGTAGCAATGTAAGAATACATTGCGTTGTAAGTTGTTGCTGTATAATCAGAAGCTGTAAGGTTCTTAATAGATCTTGCAACTTTTTTCATAGCGTCAAAATCTGAAACGGTTTCTTCTGTTGAAACTGTATAATCAGATGCATAGCTGGAACCTGTAAATGTAATAGTTGAAGTTCCTGTAAGTCCTGTAATATTTCCTGACTGGCTCTGGTTGTTTCCGTTGCTTGTAATACAGTTAACGCTAGAAACACCTTCTACTGTAAATACGTAGTTGCCGTCAGAGTTTTTAGTTGTAACCTGTTTACCAGGGAAAGCACCGTTATAAGTTGTGCTGCCTGACCATACATAGAGATATGGAGCTGATGCACCACTATAAGGTACAATAACAATTGTTACTGAGTCGTCATTTTTGATTGACTGCTGGTCGATATTGTAAGCGCCGGTTGAAGGAGTAGCAGTAATCCAAACCTCTCCTCTAAGTCCTGCGATATCAGCTGTCTGCCAACTTCCAGAACTATTTGTTACGATAACGTTATATGTGTTTGTTGTATCAAATGTAATGTCATAATATCCGTCGCCATCTGAATCTGTTGAAACTGCAGCACCTGGCCAAGATCCGTTAAGGGCTGTTGATGTACCTTCCCATGCATAAATATAAGGGATAGAACCATCTGAATTCTTAACATGTACTTTAGCTGTGTAATCTGTAGTTCCGCCAGAAGTGCCCTTCTTAAATGTAGCAGTTCCAGATATATCGCCGTTTTCGTTTGTTGCTGTGTAAGCTACTGAAATTGTGTCGCCAGCATAAGCTGTTGCACCAATTTCAAATGTATCACCGTCATAAACTTTAAATTTCTTTGCACCATCTACTGAAACAATTGCATAATCAGCATCTTCAATATGAGCTGTAATTGTTTCTGTATTTGTTGTAAATGTAGATTCGCCTGTAAATGTAACTAAAGGCTTTCCGTCAGGATCTGCAATAAGGATAGTTCCGTTTGCTCCTGAGTTAAATGTAACTTTACCGCCACTAACTGTAGCTGATGAGTAATCGTAGTAGTTAACAACAGATTCGCCATCTGCCCAGCCTGCACTAACATCAATAGTAACGTTTGTATTTGCTGAAGCTCCAACGACACCTGCTACACGGTCGGTAACACTTCCGTTTGAATATGTTCTAACAAAACCAGCACCTGAAGTAGTTGATGGTGTAGTATTCTGACCAGCACCTACTGCGATGTGGTTATTTCTAAATGTTCCTACTTTCTGCCAGTGTGAAAGTGTTGTTTCATCCATATCATCCCAGTTCATATCGCTTCTGAGAGAATGTCCTGCTCCACCACTACCGTCAAAACTAATTCCGCTAACTGCATCTCTACCAGATTCATCACCATAGAATGTCTGAACACCACCTGGTAATAAAAGGAAAGCAGAACCCATGTAAATCATGTCCTGACTTGTACCGGCTAAAACCTCATCGTGAGATGAGATAAATGATAACTGATTAAATGAGCTGTTACTGTTAATTGCATCTGCATAACTCTGATAAGTACTTGCAAGGCTGCTAGAACCAAGTGAACCTCCACCGCATGTAGCGAAGTTAATCATAGAATCGAATTTACCGGTTGTGAAATAAGAATCATAACCAGAACCAATTGTGTGATCCCATGCCTCACCTGTCATCCAGAAATCATCTGTCCAGCTTCCGGCAACATTGTCTGGGTTATTGCTTCTCCAAGTATTAAGAGCTTCTGTACTCATGTCACTAAGAACTGCCCAAGAAGATTTATCAACATGTTTTGCTGTATCGCATCTCATACCGTCAACACCGTAGTCTCTAACCCATGAAGATAACCAGTAAGAGATACAGTTTGTAACTGTCCATGAGTAACCATACTGTGTGAAATAAGCCTGCATGTTAGCTACTTCTGAATCGTATCTTCCTTCAGCTTTCCATTTATTTGCAAGAATAGGAGGAATGCTTACTTTAGAAGTAGACTCTGTCTTGAAATCAGGAAGTCCTTCAAGAGTTCTTGTAAGGTCATCTGATCCGCCTGCTGTGTAACCTGCAACTCCACATCTGATCCAGTCTGCACCCCACCAATTACCCCAATCAGAAGAAGATGTATCGTAATCGATGTTTGCGTGATAAGTTGAGTTGCTAACATTATTATAATTGTAATAAGTGTTTGCCCAATTAGATGTAAGAGTACCAAATCCGAATTCATTCATGTCATAAATACTGTTATATCCGGCATGGTTCATAACTATATCAATAACAATTCTAATGCCATGCTCATGAGCTGTATCAACTAAAGTCTGGAATTCTTCCTCTGTACCAAAATTGGCATCTGTCTGTGTGTAGTCTAAAACATAATATCCGTGATATGAATAATGTGGGTAACTAGGGCTGGAATTATCACCAACCAAGTAACCATGTATCTGCTCGTATGGTGCGCTGATCCATAAAGCGTTGATACCTAAATCATCAAAATATCCATCCTCGATAGTTTGTGTAATACCTGCAAAATCACCACCGTGGAATGTAGCACGTGTGTCGTTTATGCTGGCTACGCTGCCACTTTCGGTAAGACCTCTGTTGTAAGAGTGGTCATTTGATGTATTGCCGTTTTTGAAACGGTCAGTTAATAGAAAGTATACAGATGCATTGTCCCATGAAAATGTATCTGCATCATTAGTAGAAGTAACTGCCAAAGTTGTAGCCTCAGCCTCTATGTGTGCTGGTGCAGATGATAAACCTGCAAATGAATAGTTACTAAAAATTCCTGTTCCAGCCATGGCCAAGGAAATTGCTAATGCGGTTACTCCTGAAGTAAGTCTTTTTAGCTTGCGCATTATAAATCCTCCTTTTTGTTTGATTAGACAATTTGTTATAATCACCATCCAAGAAAGCGCCTTGTACGGGATTTTAATTTGTAATAATATCTTAAAATAGGAAGAAAAAGGCTACAAGTAGAAAAAAATTGTGCAAATTTGTTTAATATTATGGATAAAAAATAAGAAAGTAGTAAATATGCACAAAAACAATGAAGTGCAACTCTACATGTTTCACAAAAATAAATATTTAGTTGATATTTTAGTAGTAAAATTGTACAATATGACTAGACAAACGCGCAGACTCAGGAAGGAATTTCAATAACACGTTGATTTCCATCCTTTTTTTTGCGAAAAAACGGACACATGAGAAATAAAAGGGTACGAGAACGATGAAAGAAACGTCGGGGAAAATCAAGGAGGTAGTTTAAAGATGAGACGCAAGAACATTGCAAAAAAGATGTTCAGTACTGTATTATCTGTAGCAATGGCTGTAACGTTAGCAGCTGGCTACACACCATATGCAGGAACTAAAAGTGCGCAAGTAACAGCAGAAGCTTCAACAAGCACAACAAATACGAACGCAGCAACATACGGATTGACAGAGGATATAGGTGACGGACTTATCCTTCATTGTTGGAATTGGAGCTACAAGAATATTGAAAGTGAGATGGCTAATATAGCAGCTGCAGGATATACAGCAGTGCAGACATCTCCGGTACAAAGAGCTAAAGAAGGGGACAGTGCTTGTGATTACACAGGTTGGTGGAAAGTTTATCAGCCAACTACACTCAGCTTCTATGATGGTGGATGGTTCGGAACAAAGGCTGAGTTTAAGTCAATGTGTGACACAGCTGATAAGTACGGTGTTAAGGTTGTCGTTGATATCGTTTCTAACCATATGGCAAATATTAGTGGTTCAAAAGGTAACTGCTACGATGATATTTCAAAAGAGAATGACGCTACATTTTATAATGACAGCAGCTGCTGGCATTTAAATGGATCGACATATATAGATTATAATACTCAGTATAGAGGAAACAGCACAACATCTCTTACAAGAGGATTTGGTGGATGGCCAGATCTTAATACTGCTAGTACAAAAGTTCAGAACGCAGTAATTAATTTGTGTAAAGAGTGTATTGACCTTGGTGCAGACGGATTCAGATTCGATGCTGCAAAGCATATCGAATTACCAACTGATCCGGACGGATCAAACTACTGGCCAAATGTTATAAATGGAATTAACAATTACGCAGCAAGCAAAAATGAGAATGTATACATTTACGGAGAGATTCTTGATTCTGCAGGAACAGACATAAGTAACTATACAAAGTACATGGCTGTAACAGATAATATCTCTGCTGAGAAAGCAAGATATGGTATTGCAGAGAATAATACAGGATTAGCTGCAACATCTATTATTAATTATTCAGGACAGGATCCTAACAAAGTTGTACTTTGGGCAGAATCTCATGATACATATGCTGGAAATAATTTCCACGGAACTTCATCATATGTAGATCAGGGTATTATTAAGAGAGCTTGGGCTATCAATGCTTCAAGAGAGTATCCATCTCTTTACTTCATCAGACCTAATTCAACAAGTCTTTCAATGGGAGCAAAGAGTACAAATACTAGCTGGAAAGATGCAGAAATAGTTGCAGTTAACAAATTCCACAACCATTTCTCAGGAACAAGTGAGTACTTATCATATAGTGGAAATATTGTATACTCTGTTAGAGATAAGAAGGGTATTGTTTTAGTAAATGCATCATCAGGTGGCGGATCTACTTCAGTTAATATTGACATTTCTGCAACAGGAATGGCAAGCGGAACATATACAGATCAGGTTACTGGTAATACATTTACAGTAAGCAACGGTAAAATTAGTGGAAGTATTGGATCTACAGGTGTTGCTGTAGTATACAATGCAACAGTAGAACCAGAAGCTACTATTTCACAGGCAGGTGGAAGCTTCACAACAGATACTTTAACATTAACATTAGGTTTAAAGAATGCTACAAGCGGAACATATAAGATTGGTTCTGCATCAGCAGTTACTTATACAGGAACAAAGACTATTACAATTGGTTCAGATATGGCAGTAGGTGATAGTGTTAATATAATACTTACTGCAACAGATGGATCGTCTACAAATACAAAAACATACGTATTTTCAAAGGTAGATAAATCTGCAGGTTATGTGGCAATGTTATCATTACCATCAGGTTGGAGTACACCGGTATATTGTTATGCATATGATGACACAACTAATAATGGAACATGGCCAGGAGTACAGATGACATATGATTCATCATCAGGCTACTATACATACACAGTTCCTACAACACTTACATCACCAAAGGTAATCTTTACAGATGGAACAAATCAGTATCCGGGAGCTAATCAGGCTGGACTTTCATTCTCAAGGACAGGTTCTTGGTTATATAAAGATGGTTCATGGGCAGAATACAAAGGTGGTGGAAAAGATGATTTTGAATATGAAGAAGGATATACATATTTCAAGAATACATCTAATTGGTCAACACCATATTTCTACACATGGAATAAATCAACTACTGTAAATGGAGGAGCTTGGCCAGGAAAAGCAATGACAGTTGCTGATTCAGCAAGTGGAATTTACAAATGTGCAGCAAATTCTGCATATGATATGATTATTTTCAACAACGGTTCAGGAACACAGACAGAGGATCTTTCGATTCCTACAGTTTCGTCAGGATATGTAAATGTTTATGTTTATGGAACTGGTTGGACAACAAAGCAGGTTGCATCAACAAAGGGAACAGTTGTAACAAAATATGTTGATGAAAGTGGTAATGAAATTGCTTCTTCAGTTTCACAGACAGGTGAAGTTGGAACAGCTTATACAACAACAGCAGCAACAGTTTCAGGTTATACACTTAAGACAACTCCTTCTAATGCAACAGGAACATATACAAACGGAACAACAACGGTAACATATATTTATACACAGGTTACAGACATACAGAAAATTGTATTTAAAGGCTCGGCAACCGGTGGTTCGGGAGAATATCAATATGCTTACTATTATAGAAAGACATCTGATAAAACATGGACAACAGCCGGAACAGAGTGGACAAGTACAACAATGGTAACAGCTAAGCCGGGTACAAATACAGTATATGAAGTATGCATTAAAGTAAGAGATGCGAAGAATTCTTAAGTGCTACGGAAGCGTATATAAGACAATTTATAAATATGGCACAACAAACAAGATTACAGCTTCATCAGCAAATGCTTCAGGAACAGTTAAGTATAAATATGAATTCAGAAAAGCATCATCATGGACATATGAGACAATAAAAGATTACACAACTAGCACAAGTGTTTCATGGAATGCACCACAGACTGGTTCATTTACATTAAGAATTACAGCGTATGATGGAACAGATTATGCTATAAGAACAATTAACATTAAAGTTAAGAAATAATGCTTTCTTACCAAAAGGGGAAGTAAAGCGTGAAAAGGAGTTTCGTTTAGATATTTAAGCGAAACTCCTTTATTTTATGTGCTTTTATAAAATATAAGATGGGGCTTGTGATAATGTACAAAAAGAACGATGAATTAATATGCATATTTAACAAATTTGTAATATGTTATCGGGATTCGTTGACTTGAGTATGTTAAAAATGATAAATTATTCCTAGACGCATTTAAGAAAATAGGTGAAAAGAAACAAAAAGAACGAAAAATAGATAAGGAGAAGGTACAAATGAGACTATTAAACAAGAGATTTCTTGGAAAAGTTTTCGCATGGGCCCTGACAGCGGCAGTTGCAACAACAACAGCTCTGTCAGGTTTTTCACCGCTTGATAAGGTTACAGAAAAGGTAACAGGGAAAGAAAGCGAAAAAGCAACAGTAACAGCAGAGGCAGCTAGTTCAGATATTTTGTCTGCTGACGACAGAGGGGTTATTTATTCAAATTCAAGAACAGACTTTAGAGATGAGTCGATTTATTTCGTAATTACTACAAGATTCTATGATGGAGACAGTAGCAATAATACAACAACATCAGAGGACACAAAGGCAAAGAATCCAGCCAGTGATCCATCTTGGCGTGGAGATTTTGCAGGACTCATTGAACAATTAGATTACATTAAGGCATTGGGATTTACAGCTATTTGGATTACACCTGTTGTAACAAATAACTCAGGATATGATTATCATGGATATCATGCATACGATTTCAGTGCAGTTGATACAAGATACGAGTCAAATGGTGTAACATATCAGACTCTTATAGATGCAGCACATGCAAAAGGAATGAAAATCATTCAGGACGTTGTTTTCAATCATACATGTAACTGGGGTGAAGTAAACCTCAAAAAAATGGGTGGATCAACTCTTGCTACACAGCTTGAAAGCAATGTTTACAGTGAAAGAAACCAGGTAGTTATGAGTGGAACATATGATCCTCTTAACATTTACCATCATAATGGTTTCTGCGGTGGTGGTGACTGGGATAATTACGAGGCTCAGAGAAAGACAATTGCAGATGATTGTTTTGATTTAGAGACAGAGAACCCAACAGTTTACAACTACCTTGTAGATTGCTATAAAAAATATATCGACATGGGAGTTGATGGCTTCCGTGTAGATACAGTTAAACATATCTCAAGACTTACACTTAATAAGGCAATTCTTCCTGCATTGCAGACAGAAGCTGAATCAAATGGTAACTCAAGCTTCTATATGTTTGGTGAGGTATGTACAAAAGGCCATGACGTATGGTACAGAGATGCTCCTCCTATATCAACATGTTTCTATACATGGGATACAGATTCTTCATATAAATCACAGTGGAGCGAAACGGATTTATCAACAAATGAAGCTTTAGTGGAGCAGCATTATACAGATAATTTAAGCACAAGCTCACAGCCTACATCTGACAACGCATTTTTAAGTGGAAATACTTATCACACACCAGATTATTCTAAGAAATCAGACCTTGGTGTAATCGATTTCCAGATGCATTGGAGCTTTAATAGCGCAAATGAGGCATTTGCAACTGCTCTTGGTGAAGATAAGTACTTCAACGATTCAACATGGAACGTTGTATATGTAGACTCACATGACTATGCACCAGATAACTGCCAGACAGTTAGATACACAGGTGGTACAGATGCATGGGCAGAGAACTTATCACTTATGTTTACATTCCGTGGAATTCCATGTTTATACTATGGTAGTGAAATTGAATTCCAGGCGGGTAAGCCAATTGACGTAGGTCCTAACTCTCCACTTAGCGAGACAGGACGTGCATACTATGGTGATCACCTTGAAGGAAATGTAGATACAACAGGCTTTACAGAATTTGGTAACTTAAGTGGTGAAGTTGAGAATACATTAAAATCAACTCTTTCACAGCACATAATGAGACTTAACAGACTTCGTCAGGCAATACCTGCTCTTAGAAAAGGTCAGTATTCTACAGATGGATGTTCTGGAAATATGTGTTTCAAGAGAAGATATACAGATTCTACAACAGACAGTTTTGCATTAGTAACTATTTCAGGTGGAGCAACATTTACAGGAATTCCAAATGGAACATATGTTGATGCGGTAACAGGTGATACACAGACTGTATCAAATGGAACACTTAAAGCCTCATGTTCTGGTACAGCTAACATGAGAGTGTATGTCCTTAATACATCTCTTACACCAGCTCCAGGAAGAGTTATTCCAAATGGTGACTACCTTACAGATGGTGGTTCAGCAGTAATTATTGATAATGGAACTATCTCAGTAGTAGAGCCAACTTCGATTTCTGTTAGCAGTACATCTGTATCTGTTAAGGAAGCAGAATCTACAACAGTTACAGCAACAGTTTTACCTTCAGATGCTTCACAGATTGTAAAATGGACATCTTCTGATACATCCATAGCAACAGTATCAAATGGTAAAATTACAGGTGTTAGCGTAGGAACGGCAACAATTACAGCAACAACAAGCAACGGACTTACAGCTACAGTAAAAGTTAAAGTAGTAGAAAATCCTAACATCATTAAACCAACAGGAATTTCTTTAAATAAGACAAGTTTATCATTATATACAAGAAGTTCTGAGACACTTACAGCAACAGTAACACCTTCTAATACTACATATCCTGATGTAACATGGACATCATCAAATTCGTCAGTTGCATCAGTAGATGCAGGTAAAGTAACGGGTGTTAGCGCAGGAACAGCAACAATTACAGCAACAACAACCAATGGACTTACAGCTTCTTGTACAGTAACAGTTGAAAAAAATACAAATAATACAGTAATTTACTTTAAGAACACATCAGGCTGGGCATCACCATATGCTTATGCATGGAGCAGCACAGAATCTAATGCATCTAATGCATCTTGGCCAGGTGAGGCAATGACTTTAGTAGAAGACGATGTATATTCTATTGAATTATCAGCAGATGTAAATTATGACAAGATTATCTTTAATAACAATGGTTCAAGCCAGACAGCAGACCTTACATTAGGATCTAATGGACAGATATATGATTACTCAACAAGTACTTGGTCAGACTATGAAGTGGGTGACAAAGTAGCGGTTACAGGAGTATCCCTTAACAAGACATCTGCATCATTAGAGGCAGGTAATTCTTTAACACTTACAGCAACAGTTACACCAAGCAACGCAACAACAAAGACAGTAACATGGACATCATCTAATTCATCAGTTGCTACAGTAAGTGGCGGTGTTGTAACAGGAAAATCAGCTGGTACAACTACAATTACAGTAACTACTAAAGATGGTGGATACACAGCAACATGTGTAGTAACAGTTTCAGGTACAGTTGATACAGGAAAAACTTATTATCTCAAGAATGCAGCAGGCTGGTCACAGTGTGCAGCATATACATGGGTAAGTGGCACAAGCAATGCAGATGCATCTTGGCCAGGAACAGTGATGACTCTTGTTGATTCATCAGAGGCTATTTACTCTATTACATTAGATGACAGTAGCTCAAGCAACATGATCATATTCAATAATGGTAGTGGTACACAGACATCAGACCTTTCGATTCCAACTGATGGAACAAATATGTACAATAACAGTACAGGAACATGGTCTACATACAATCCAACAGTTGCAGTAACAGGAGTAACGCTTAACAAAACAACAGCAACAATTGATGCAGGAGCATCTACAACACTTACAGCTACAGTTGCACCAAGCAATGCAACTAACCAGAACGTAACATGGAAATCTTCAAATACTTCAGTTGCTACAGTAAGTAACGGAGTAGTTACTGGTGTAGCAGCAGGTAAAGCAACGATTACTGTTACAACTGAAGATGGAAGCTACAAGGCAACATGTACAGTTACAGTAAATAAAAATAAATACTTCATTCATTTCTCAGGAAGCAGTTGTTGGAGAAAAGATTGTATTCAAGGGTTCTGCAACAGGTGGTTCAGGTGAATATCAGTATGCTTACTATTATAGAAAGACATCTGATAAAACATGGACAACAGCCGGAACAGAGTGGGGTACATCAGCTTACGCTACAGCAAAACCTGGATCAAACACCGTATATGAAGTATGTATCAAGGTTAGAGATGCGAACAACACGAGCAATGTTGTTAAGAAATACTTAAGCTTTGCAGCAAACACTACAGAGACATCTCTTAAGTGCTACGGAAGCGTATATAAGACAATTTATAAATATGGCATAACAAACAAGATTACAGCTTCATCAGCAAATGCTTCAGGAACAGTTAAGTACAAATATGAATACAGAAAAGCGTCATCATGGACATATGAGACAATAAAAGATTACACAACTAGCACAAGTGTTTCATGGGATGCTCCACAGACTGGATCATTTACACTTAGAATTACTGCATATGATGGAACAGATTATGCTATAAGAACAATTAATATTAAAGTTAAGAAATAATTAGTCAAAAACATTTTTGAAAGAGACATACTATGCCCCGCCCATTAATTAGGGCGGGGTTTTTGATTGGAAGTATCAAAAATGGCTCTAATGTCTTGTGAGACGTGGCTTTACAAAGAGTATAATGATTGATATCCAAAGTGACCTATGCTATAATTACTTGGAATAATGCCCATTTATTAGCCTCATTAGGGCTTAAACTGTTAGACTTGAATTGAGATACGGAGAATTTTAGAGCATGAAAAAAAGAATTAAAGGGGAAGATGTAGATATTTTATCTGCAAAGGACCCTAAGGAATATACAACTGAAAAAACTCAGGTGTTTTGTATTGGATCGAAAGGAATCCCTGCAAAGTATGGGGGATTTGAGACTTTTATAGAGAATCTTACTAAGAACAGGAAGTCAGATGCGATTAGATATCACGTGGCAAGAATGTCAAATAGTAATAATAGATTCATGTATAACAATGCAAAGTGTTTTGATGTAAAAGTACCTGATATTGGAGCTGCAAAAGCTATCTATTATGATATTGCAGCTTTAAGAAAGTGCATAAAATACTGTAAAAAAAGAAGCAGAATTGAAAAACCGGTATTTTATATAATGGCATGCAGAGTTGGTCCGTTTATACATCATTACAAAAAACAGATAGAGAAATTAGGGGGAGTTCTCTATGTGAATCCGGATGGACATGAATGGAAGAGAAGTAAGTGGAACAGATTTGTAAGAATGTATTGGAAATTATCTGAGAAGCTTATGGTGAAATATTCAGACTTGCTTATCTGTGATAGTAAAAATATAGAAAAATATATTCATAAAGAATATTCAAAATACAATCCAAAGACAACATACATTTCTTATGGAACTTACGGAGATGTTGAGAATACACCTGAGGGAGAAAAGAATTATAAGAAATGGATGGAGAAAAAGGACCTTCGTGAGAACGAGTATTATTTGGCAGTAGGACGATTTGTACCGGAAAATAATTACGAAACCATGATAAGAGAATTTATGGAGTCGAATACGGACAAGAAGTTCGCAATTCTTACAACGGATAATACAAAATTCCGGAAGGAATTAGAGAGAAAGCTTACTTATACACTAGATAATAGAATTAAATTTGTAGGAACTGTTTATGATCCTGAGGTATTAAGAAGAATCAGAGAATCGGCATTTGCTAATATACATGGACATGAAGTTGGAGGGACTAATCCATCCTTGTTAGAGGCATTAAGCAGTACAAAGATAAATCTATTGTTAAATGTAGGATTCAACAAAGAGGTTGCCGGGGATGCAGCTCTTTATTGGAACAAGCAAGAAGGCTCAATGAATGCAGCTATGGATAAGGCTGAAAAAATGAGTAAAGAAGAAATAGAAGAATTGGGGAAAAAAGCAAAAGCAAGAATGATGGAAAGATATAGTTGGGACTATATTGTAGATAGATACGAAGATGTATTTATAAACGGTGTCCATGATAACAGGAGTTAAAGAAGGTATGAAAGTATTAGTTATTCACAATATGCACAAAAAGGGATCGTCAAGCGGGGATGATCAGGTGTTTAAAAGTGAGTCCCAGTTAATAGAACGATATGGTAACAATGAAGTGATAACTTATACAGTTACTAATGATACATTTAACGAAGGAAATATATTCACGAAGCTAAAACTGACATTTGGAATGTTCTGGTCTTTTGATAATTACAAAAAAGTAAAAGATATCATCAAAAAAGAGAATCCCGATATAATACATATACATACGTTTTTTCCATTATTATCACCATCAATATTATATGCAGTAAAAAGGTGCCACAAAAAGGTAATCTGCACCTTGCATGATACAAGATTGGTGTGTCCTTGTGCGGCTTCAATTAGAAATGGGGAGTTGTGCAACAAGTGCCAGGATGGAAAATATCTAAGAATATTTAAATATAAATGTTTTAAAAACAGCAGAGTAATGAGTCTGGCATTAGCAATGATATTTAAGTATCACAGAATCAGAAAAAGTTTCTATAAACAGATAGACAGATACATATGCTTAAATAGTGAACAGATGTCATTGTTGGAAAAAACAGGTTATGACAAGAAAAAAATGATAAAAAAATATAACTTTGTAGAAGAAGACTTCAACAGAGAAGAAGTAGACTTTGACTCGCTAAAGAAAGAATATAAGCTTCCAGAGAGATACGTGGTGTTTTATGGAAGAATAGGGGAAGAAAAAGGTATAAAAGTTTTAGTTAAAGCCTGGAATAAAATAAATGACATACCACTAGTGGTAATGGGAAGCGGACCATGGGAAGAAGCCTTTAAAAAATGGGCGGACAAAAAAGAAAATGTGCATTACCTTGGATATATGAAAAGAGACAATTGTATGTCAATTGTTGAACATGGAGAGTTTGTAGTTTTTCCATCTATATGGTATGAGGGATGTGCAATGGTAGTTCTTGAGACAGAGTCCATGGGAAAACCGTTAATTGCCACAGATGTTGGATTTGCATCAGAAGCCATAGTGGATGGCAAAAATGGATATAAGTTCAAGATGAAAGATGACAAAGAAATGGTAGAAAAGGTAAGGCTTCTTTGGAATGATGAAGAGCATATAAGGGAAATGAGTAAATATGCAAGAAAAGATTTTGAAGAAAAATATACAGCCAGAGACAACTACAATCAGCTTATGAGAATCTATGAGGATGTCTTAGCAGAGTAGAAGACGCCAGAAAACAGAGCCAAAGATAAGAGATAGAAATATGAGAATTGGAATTTTAACACATCATTACGTAAAGAATTTTGGAGCATTTATGCAGGCCTATGCATTAATGTCCGTTATAAAATCTAAATATCCAGAAGCGGAAGTGGAGATAATAGACTATGTAGTGCCAAAGCATTTATTCAATGCCACGGTGCATTATTATGGCTTTAAGCCTAAAAGAGGAGACAGTATAAAGGGACTGTTTAGAAAGATAAAGCTATTATCAACTCATAAAAAATACGAAAAGAAACTTCCAAGAAGTCCAAGAATGGTGGATGCAGAGAGCATAAATGAACGGGGTTATAATTTGATAATTGTGGGAAGCGATGAAGTATGGAATTACAATGATATCGCATATGATTCGGTGAAATTTGGCGTGGGATTGGAAAGCAAAATTATAAGCTACGCAGCCAGTGTAGGAGGCAGTGTAGGAACAGTGGATATTCCTGAGGATGTGAAGAATGGAATAAGAACCTTTAAAAATATTTCAGTAAGAGATGAAGAGACGGCAAAGGTAGTGGAATTTATTACTGGTATAAAACCACAGATAGTAATGGATCCGGTATTTTTAAAAAATTTCAAAGTTAAATGCAGTGATAAAATAAAGGCGTTGGTGGAAGAAAAACCATATATATTGATATATGACTGTAAGTTAACGCCAAACCAGATAGAAAAACTTAGAAAATATGCAGATGACAAGGGACTTAATATTTTAGGGGCCGGAGAGTATAGGAAATATTATGACTCTCTGGATACTGTGAATATAGATCCCTTTGAATGGGCATATTTATTTAAAAATGCAGCCTATGTGGTAACAGGAACATTTCATGGAACTTCGTTTTCGGTGAAATACAATAGAAAATTTGTGTCTTTTTTAACAGAGGCAAACAGGGTAAATAAAGTTGGCTATCTCTTAACAACATTAGGATTGGAATCTCACATCGTCATGGGGGAAGACGAAGACAATTTAATAGAAGTTATGGAGAAGGATATAGAGTATACCAAAGTAAATGAAATAATTGATAAGAAGGTTAAGGAGTCAAAGAAATATTTGTTTGAAAGCATAGGAGATGACAAAAACAGTGGAGCATAAGATATTATTTGTTAGGACAGCGTCAAACGAAATTAATCTTAACCAGTACAATCTTCAGGGTGTAGGATTAGGCAAGGCATTTGTGGACTTGGGATATGATTTTGATTATATATACCTAAGTAAAAAGGATGAATATGAAAAAATAGTATACGAGAATAACGGTCACAGATTGATGATGATTTCAAAACACAGAATAAGAGTGTTTAGAACTGGAATATGTCCTAAGATATGTAGCAGGGAATTCCTTTCTCAGTATGAGTATGTAATATCCTGTGAGTACGGACAGTACATGACATATCTGTTGAGCAAGAACAGTGACAATGTAATAATGTATTCCGGACCATATTACAATCTTTTTAAAATACCAGTTACATCATATGCCTATGATGCCCTATATACAAAGGCGGAAAATGAAAATATAAAATATAAATTTGTAAAATCTGTATTAGCAAAGGAATTCTTAGAAGAAAAGGGCTATGACAATGTCCATGTTGTAGGAGTTGGTTTGGATACAGACGGGTTCAAAGAAAAAGTAGAAAAAGATTCAAAGGTAGAGAAGATAGAAAAATACATGAAAAATAACAAATGTCTTCTATACGTAGGAGCTATAAGTGACAGGAAAAATTTTCCATTCCTTATACAGGTTTTTAAAGAGATAAATAAAATGCATCCGGATATTAAGCTTGTAATTGTAGGAAAAGGTGACAGAAGTTATATCAAAAAATACACGAAAGATTTAGACAAACAGCAAAGAGAAAGTATAAAATTCGCAGGAGCAGTGGATAACAAACAGCTCCGATACATATATCCATTGGCGAAAGTATTCTTGTTGCCATCAAAGCAGGAGATATTTGGAATGGTTCTTTTAGAGGCGATGTATTTGGGAACACCTGTTATTTCCAGTCTGAATGGAGGCTCAAAGACAATGATAAATACTGATGAAAATGGTATTGTCATTGAGGATTTTGATGTTGATAAATGGGTGGAAGCTATAAATAAATATCTTACAGATATAGGATTTAGAAATGAAATCCTTCACAATGCAAGAAAGACCATAGAAGATAATTATACATGGGATAAAATAGCTCAAAAGATGTTAGCTGTAATTGGAGAGGAAAAATAAAAATGAACAACGTGCGATTGTGTTTTGTATTGTTGCACTACAAAACCTTTGACGATACAGAAAAATGCGTGGATTCCATGAAAAATCTGGAAGAGCCATGTCATATAATAATTGTTGATAATTTTTCTGATAATGGAAGTCTTGAAAAAATTAGAGAAAAGTACGAAGACGAAGACAATATATTTATTATAGAGAATGAAAAAAATCTAGGATATGCCGAGGGAATCCAAAAGGGATATAGTTATGCTAGAAATTATCTTCACGACAGAATGATAGTTTGTACAAATAACGATATTGTCATAAGGGATAAGGACTTCGTTGAAAGAGTGTATCAATCCTTTGAGAAGTCTGGATTTCATGTGGCAGGTCCGGATATAATATCTTTGGTAGATGCAGGACATCAGAACCCTATGCAGATAACATCCAAGAACCTTAAGGATGTTAAAAAAGAAATAAACAGATATAGGATGTTATATTTCTTAAGCAAAATAGGGATATATGACATTCTTAAAAAGAATAAAGACAGAATAGAGCACAAACATAAAGGAGTAACGCTTCATAAGCCAAAGGAGAAAATTATAATGGAAACTCCTGAGAGAGCAGAAGGAGTATGTTTGTTTGGAGCGTGTTATATATTTTCTCCAAAATTTGTAAATGTGGAAAAGAGAGGATTCAGAGCGGGAACCTTTTTATACATGGAAGAAAACATTATGTATAAATACTGTAAGAAAAAACACTACAAGGTTTTGTATGATCCTTCAATACGAATCTATCACAAAGAAGATTCATCCACAAACACAATATTTCCAAAGAACAAGGAAAAAAGAGAATTCATTTTCAAAAATATGATTCAGTCCTTGAAGGAATATTGTAAATACATGGAATAGAAAGGAAAAGTAATGTTAAAAAGATTACTTGAAAAGGTAGAGAACAAGGACATATTTATGTTTCTTATATTTGTCTTTGCCTTAGGATATAGAACATATTATTGGCCAAATGAAAAACTAATAGGAACAGTACTTATGGCGGTATGCTATATACTGATGATTTATTTTGGAGATGGAGTCATAAGAGTGTACAGAGGCTTTAAATACATTGGGTGGTATTTGGCCCTGGCTATTTTATGTGCATTTTCAAAAATGTGGGCGATTCATGACAATAGCGTATATATTTCGGCAATGTTTAAAGACGTGCTGGTACCGTTGATAATAGTAATTCTGGCTGTTGAGTGTTATATGAATTACTACAAATCGACTATAAGACTGTTCAACTGCATTATCGTAGCGGAATTTGTTGTGTGTATAAGAGGTATTATACATACCCCTATTGTAGAGGTTATTCTGACTCAGGATACCAGACTCTTTGCTGCCAATCTTGGAATTAACTACAATGATATAACCACACAGATGGCTTTAGTGTTTATAATAAGTGTTTATCTGACATTTTTCTACAGCAGAAAATACATACATTGGGATATAATATTTTTCGCATTTTTAATGATATCCGGAAGTAGAAAGGCAATTCTTATCAGCGTAATTGGAGCAGTATTGTTTTACGTTATAAGTATTGGAACAGATGCAATTCTTTTGTTTAAGCGAGTATTTATAGTAGTAGTTGTTGGTGGAATTATAATTTTTATAACATTCAAGAATCCATTTATGTATGAAATGATTGGACAGAAAATTGAGAAGGTATTTGAAACCTTTGGACAGAGTAGTTCGGAGATGCAGGTTACAGATATCGACACCAGTCTTCATGGAAGAGCTGTGCTTAGAGAAATGGCAGCGGAGCAGTTCAAGGCCAACCCACTGTTGGGAATCGGTTATTATTGTTTCCAGTACACTAATCCATATGGACTGTATGCTCACAACAATTATTTTGAGTTGCTGTCAGGATTGGGGCTGGTGGGATTCGTTATGTATTACATAATGTATGCCACAATCCTATTGAACGTGTTACTTGCATTTTTAAGAAGACGACGAATAAAAAGTAAAGAATATATATTGGTATTTGGATTTGTAGTACTTCTTGTGATAATGGAATACGCACAGGTAACATATATGAGACTGTTTGCCTTAGTCCCACTGATAACAGTGGCAATGGCTATGGAAAAAGGAAGGGATTTTGAAAAATGTTTAGACACACAGGAGTCGACGAAGAATGGTACACAGTAACCATGGAAGCTATAAAAAAGCTTAATCGTGAAAAAAGAGATATAGTACACAGCAAGGATTACAAAGTCGGACACAGCATTGAAAGTAAGAAAAAACAGGTAAAAAAAGGCGGAGTAAAGGAAGCTGTTAAAATATTAAAGAAGCACATGAAATTCAAGAAAGGGAAAAAATATTCCATGGCTCCATTTTTACAAAGTGGACGAAGAAAGGATAACAACCCGGACTATTTTTGCGAGGATAAGATAGCAGTATATACCTGCATAGTTGGAAAATACGATGGCTTACAGGAACCTTTATTTAAGCCGGACAACGTAGATTATTACGCCATAACTGATTTTGATATACCGGAGAATTCTCTATGGAAGAGAATAGATGTATCAGATTATGACGATATTTTAAAAGACATGACACCGGTGTTGAAAAACAGGTATTTTAAAATGCATCCGGAGAAAGTTTTCAAGGACTATAAGTATTCTATCTATATAGACGGAAACATCAGAGTTTGTTCAGATATGACAGAATATGTTAATTACATGAAACGTAGCATAGCTACATTTAAGCATGCACAAAGAGAATGCGTGTATCAGGAATGTATGGCTAATTTAAAAATGAGCAAGGTGCCTGCAGAAGATGTTAAGGAGCAGATACGCTATTTGAAAAAGCAGAATCTTCCAGAGAATTATGGCCTTGCCAATTGTAACGTCATTGTAAGAGAGCACAATAATCCGGAATGCATATCCTGCATGAATATGTGGTGGGAGGAATTTAAGGCCCACGTAAAACGTGATCAGTTATCATTTCCTTTGGTTTTAATGAAAAATGATATACCAATGAAGGATGTGACAGTATTGGGAACCAATGTGTATAGGGAAGATTCCTTTGAAGTGGTGGATCACATAGTGTAGAGGAATAGGATGGACAAATTAAAAAATACAAAGAGAAATATAGTATATGGCAGCATAAACAAAATAATAATGCTATTTTGTCCCTTTGTTATCAGAACAATAATTATAAAAAAATTAGGAATGGATTATGTGGGCTTGGGAAGTTTATTCACCTCAATCTTACAGGTTCTAAGTCTTGCGGAGTTAGGCTTTGGCTCAGCTATTGTATATAGTATGTATAAGCCTATTGCAGAAAAGGATACTAAAATGTTATCGGCGCTGGTATGTTTCTATAGAAAAATCTATAGAATAATTGGCGCCATAATATTGGGAGTAGGCATAGTTATTATGCCTCTTTTGCAGTTTATAATATCCGGAGATGTTCCTAAGGATATAAACATTTACATATTGTATATAATTTATCTGCTAAATACAGTGACAAGCTATTTTATGTATGCATATAAACAATCTCTGTTATTAGCACATCAAAGAAATGATGTAGATAGTAATATATCTTCAATTGCAAATTTAGGAATGTATGTCTTACAGATATTAGCCTTATTATTAACTGAGAATTACTATGCGTACATTATATTTTTGCCATTATCAACAATAGCTATAAATATTATTAGAAATAACAAGGTAAATAAAATGTATCCGGACATTGGTTGTGAAGGAGAGATTCCAGAGGAATCAAAAAAGGATATGTATAAACGAGTTGTGGGACTTATGCTTACCAGGGTATGCCAGGTGTGCAGAAATTCCTTTGACAGTATTGTAATATCAGCATTTTTGGGATTGGTAATTCTTGGAAAATATCAGAACTATTATTACATAATGAATACCATTATGGGCTTCATTTCCATAATAGCCAACTCGGTAATAGCAGCGGTAGGTAACAACATAGTAACCAAATCCGTAGAGGATAACTACAAACAGTTTAATGTATTTACCAGTGCTTATAATTGGCTGGCAACCTGGTGTACGGTATGTTTGTTGTGCCTTTATCAGCCATTTATGAAACTGTGGGTTGGAGAAGAGGCAATGTTTCCGTTCGTTCTGGTAATACTTATGTGCATATATTTTTATTCATTAAAGACAGGAGATCCGGTGGCCATATATAAGGCTGCCACGGGAATATATTGGGAAGACAGAGCCAGACCGGTAGTGGAAAGCCTTGCAAATCTTGGATTAAATATATTCCTGGTATTTAAATTTGGAGTGTACGGCGTAGTCTTATCAACCATAATAAGTATAGTATTTATAAACATACCTTGGTCCATGAACATAGTTTTTAAAATATATTTTCAAAGAAGTGCTGTAAAAAATGCATTGATAATGATTATGAATTTTATAAAATTATGCATAACCGGGGCGCTTACTTATATGTTATGTATGATACAGTTAACTGACAATAACTATATAAATTTTATATACAAAATAGTGGTATGTATAGTGATACCAAACGTGATTATCGTCATTCTCAATTTCAAAAGCGATGATTTTAAACAAGCTTATGTAATGTTTAAGAGAATGATTGGTATAAAAAAATAAAAGAGAATGGAGAGTGGTTCATGGTGACTTTTAGAGGGTCAGGAAAAATGAAACGTGTAGTAGAGAGGTTTGGTTCGTTAGTACTTTCGACATCAATGGTTTTATCAGGATTTGCCGGAGTAGTAACATATAACCAGGTGGGGGAAACAAAGGCGGTTACAGCTCAGGCAGCAGAAATAACTGATTATGGATTAGCAGATTCAAGTCAGGAAGGAGTTATTCTTCATTGCTGGAACTGGAGTTATAACAACATTAAAAAATATATGAAGGATATTGCTGCAGCAGGATACACATCAGTTCAGACATCACCAGTGCAGCAGCCAAAGGATTACTATTGGGATGGCGTATGCTATCTTGATGTAGGAATCTGTGACGGACAAGGTGGAAATGATGGTAACTGGTGGAAATCATATCAGCCGGTTACATTTAGCATAACAGACAATGGTTACTCATGGCTGGGAACAAAGGCAGAATTCAAAGCAATGTGTGACGAAGCAGAAAAATACGGTGTAAGAGTTATTGTAGACGTAGTTGCCAATCACATGGGAAATATTCAGGGATGGAAAATTGGCGATGAAGAAACTGTAATGAGCGATATTACACCACAGGTTGGAGAATTCTGGAACCCAGATATGTTAACAGATTCCAGCTTCTGGCATATTTCTACATCATGGACACATACTAGTGACGGAAGATATGATGTAACTCAGGGAAATATGGGTATGCCTGATTTGAATACAGGAGATCCAAGAGTACAGCAGATGGTTCTTGGTCTTCTTAACGAGTGTATCGATTGCGGAGCAGATGGATTCAGATTTGATGCCGCAAAACACATTGAGACACCTGCAGATGATCCGGCATTTGCCAGTGATTTCTGGGATGTTGTATTAGATGGTGCAAGAGCTCACTACAAAGAAGTAAATGGCTATGATGGAATATATTTCTATGGAGAGACTCTTAACAGAATAGATGATTCAAAAGCAGAAGCTTATTACAGAAGTAAAATGTCTATAACAGATAATTCTACCAGTGATAACTTAAGAAACAGTGTAATTAATGATCAGTACTATGGACTTAGCAACAGCGGATACTGTTCATATTCAGGTGGAGATGGAACAAAGGTTGTGCTTTGGCCTGAATCTCACGATACATACATGGGTGGTGGATCATCTTATGATGCATCAGATAAATCAATAAAGCAGACTTGGGCAATCATTGCATCCCGTAAAGATTCTACAGGATTATATTTTGCAAGACCTTATTATTCAAAGGATATCCTTTCAGGGGATACAGACAAGGCAAGACAGTCCAAGACAACAATTCTTGAGAATCTCGGTGGAGAACAGACTCAGCTGGGAGATGTAGGAACAACTACATGGGCAGATAAGTCGGTAGTGGAAGTTAATAGATTTAGAAATTTCTTTATTGGACAAAGTGAGAAACTTGGAAATGATGGTAACACAGCTTACAACGTAAGAGGTAGAACGGGTATCGTTATCGTTAGAGGCGATGGTCCGGGTGAGGTAAGCATTTCAGGAACAGGAATGACAAATGGAACATATTATGACCAGGTAACAGGTGAGAAATTTACAGTATCTAATGGAACTGTTTCAGGAAATGTAACTGGAGAGGATTCTATAGCAGTTGTATATAACCCAACTGTAGATTACGGTGATGTAAATGTAGAGGAGCCTGTAAAGATTAGACTTGCAGCTACAACAGCATCAGGAGAAACAGCTTTCTCTACAGATACAATTGATATTACTCTAAGTGCAGGAGATGGAATCTCAGGAACATACACAACAACAGAAGGTGCTTCTGGAACATTTTCTTCAACAAAGACAATTACAGCAGGAGCTCTTACAGAGACAGGAGGCACTTTAGGAGTTACCTTAACCGGAACGACAGAAGACGGAACAACTAAGACAAAATCTTATAAATTCTCAAAGGTTCATGCGGTAAAATCTTATCCAACTCTTAGTGGAGCAGGTGTAGTATTTGATAATTCGAATTACAACTGGTCAAGTGCATATGCATATGTATATCAGGAAGATTCAGCAGGAAATGTAGTGAACAATGCGGCATGGCCAGGAGAAAAAATGACAGATGAGGGAAATGGATATTTCTCATATCTTATACCTGATACATTTTCAGGAACAGTAAGTGTAATCTTTAACGACGGCGGTGGAAGCCAGTATCCAAGGGAATCAGGTCTTACCATGGAAGCAACTTCTAAGATGTTATTTGAAAGTGAAGATGCAGGACTTGTTACACTTCCGGTATCAACAGGACTTTTAGAGGCTACGCTTACTCCTTCGGCTACAACAATAGGACTTGGAAAGACAGTTAACCTTACAACAGCAGTTGCAAATGCAGATGGAACAGTGTCATATTCATATGCAGTATCCGATGGACAGTCAATAAGTAGCACATCATCTACAGCAACATGGACACCAACAGCGGTTGGAACATACAAGGTAGCAGTAACAGTTCAAGATGGCAAAGATCTTTACACAGACGTATGTAGCGTAATTGTAACATATGATGAGGAAGATCCAATTGTAAATACTTCATTCATTTCTCAGGAAGCAGTTGTTGGTTCTAAGATTGTATTCAAGGGTTCGGCAACAGGTGGTTCAGGAGAATATCAGTACGCATACTACTACAGAAAGACAGAAGATTCTAGCTGGACAACAGCCGGAACAGAGTGGGGTACATCCATCTATGCTACAGCTAAACCGGGAACAAACACAGTATACGAAGTATGTATCAAAGTCAGAGATGCCAACAACACAAGCAATGTAGTTAAGAAGTATTTAAGTTTTGCAGCAAACACATCTGAGACAGAATTTAAGTGTTACGGAAGTGTCTACAAGACAATTTACAAATACGGAAGAACCAACTACTTAACAGCATCTTCAGCCAATGCTTCAGGCGACGTTAAGTACAAATATGAATACAGAAAAGCGTCATCATGGACATATGAGACAATAAAAGATTACACAGAAGATACAAAGGTTTCATGGAACGCTCCACAGACCGGTTCATTTACACTTAGAATTACAGCATATGACGGAACAGATTATGCAATCAGAACTATTAATATAAAAGTAAAACCAGCAAGCTAAAATAGAATGGTCGAAATTGAATATTTAAAAAATCCTATCCAAGGGCCAGGGGCTGTCTGTAGCGACAACTTCTGGTCCTTGTGTTATAATTGTAAAAAATTCCAAAGGAAGTATGAGTATGCGCAAATTTGTTATAATCGCGGTGGTAGTGGGTTTGGTTGTTATTGTATTGTTGCTGTTGGCAATGTTTTTTGCCGGATATATTATGACAGGGAAGAGGCAGACTCTTGAAGAAGCTTTTGCATGGCAGACAGGGAGATATGATACATCTTTTTATGCAGAGATTGAAAAGAATGATTATGAAATTGAAAGTTATGATGGATATAAGATTCATGTTGAATTATTAAAGAACCCGGAAGAGTCGGATAAGTATATTATTATATCTCATGGATATACAGATAATAGAATGGGAGCTTTAAAGTATGCGCCAATGTATTTGGAGTTGGGATATAATTGTGTGATTTATGATTTGAGAGGCCACGGAGAGAATGAAGAGACATTTACAACCTATGGAATACGAGAAGGTAAAGATATATATGAGCTTGTTAAAGATACAAGAGATAGATATGAGAATATAGAACAGTTGGGGCTTCATGGAGAATCATTAGGGGCAGCCTCTACCATCACTTCATTGAAATACAAACCGGAAGTAGATTTTGTGGTGGCAGATTGTGGATTCTCGGATATTAATAATGTTTTGAAAAAGGGAATAAAAAATGCACATATGCCAGGAGTGGTTTTGGGATTGGCAGATATTGGTGCAAGAATTAGATATCACTATTCACTTAAGAAAATGAATCCAATAGAAGCCCTTGAAAAAAATGAGATACCAATACTTTTTATACATGGAAAAGAAGATGATTTTATTGAGCCAAAGAACTCTAAAGACATGGCAGAAACAACTAAGGGATATAAGGAGATATACTTAATAGATGGAGCAGGGCATGCAGAGTCAGTGCTGGTGGCACCGGATGTTTATAAAGAACATGTGAAGAAATACTTGGAAAATATAAATATGAGATAGGAAAAGTAATCGCATACTATATAATGATATTTACACTGATACCTTGATTAGAAGAAAGAAAAATAATTCAATAATATATAAAAATAGTACTTGAATGCTTTGTGATTTTTGCATAAAATATAAATAAGATTATTCTGAAAAATCAGAAAATTCAACAAAAAAGAACTTTTAGAAGGGCTGTAATAAAGAAACATCGTTACAGCCCTATTTTTATCTTTTTTACTGTCAACTACCCATCACCTAAAGGTAATGGGCTTGTAACTGCCCAGTCGTAGTAACGGCTTATGCCTCCGACCTTTGACGCCAATAGGTATTACCGTAACTGTATCAGGTACTTGACTATCTTCAAGATAGTTGATTCCCATGCGGTACAGATTCATAGCTCCAATGCGGTCATCGTTAGATTTATAGCCACAGTTCTTACAAGTAAACAGATGTATCTTCTTGTTGCGGTTAGACTTTTCAATGTGTCCACATACAGGACAGCACTGGCTCGTATAACGAGGGTCAACCTTAATAACAGTAGACTGATTCTGTTTAGCCTTGTAGATTAGTTTTTGTTCAAGGTCATAGAAAGACCATGACACAGAAACATAGCGGTCTTTAGTCCTGACACGCTCTGTAGCATTGCGAACGCCCGACAAATCTTCAAGGACAAAGAGTGTATGCTTCGGGTTGTTC
>OMZA01000038.1 GCA_900315425.1 uncultured Eubacteriales bacterium | reverse complement strand
CAAAAAACACAATAAACGTCGGAAAAGCTATGTATGATAAATACATAGTTAACGGTCAGAAGACAGACAAAAATACTTACGCTGAAGTGGCAGCGTTAGCATTAAGCAGCGCCGGAATGTTCATATCCGGAACCCAAATATACAGCAGCGGAAGAGGATTTGTAAATGAGCTTTCTACGTCTGTAAACAGTAATGTTTTGACTGAGGTTAATGCTGGCGGGAGAGAAGCGGCAACGAGGCAAAGTGGGATAGATAAGGGTGGAAGTGGCTATTATGAGGATGCTAATGGGCGCTGGCATAGACCGAATGGACAGTTTGCTTCCAATGCAGAAATGGGAATAGATACTCCAGTAAAAACATCAACTGGAACACATGGTAATTCATTATCAGACCCAAGGACAAATTATGGATATGCGTTAGTAGATAAAGATACAAATGAAATACTAAAATTTGGAGAAACTCTTTATCCAGATTCAAGATACTCACAAAACTTCTTGGACAAGAATAATGCCAAAATGATAATTATGGAACAAGGAAGTAAAGCTGATATTCATTATTGGCAACATGATATGAATGAATACTACTTTAATAAATATGATGAATATCCACCGTTGAATTCGAAAGGATGGTAATAAAAATGGAGATAAATATAAATTCACCAAGATATTATAAGGATATATATGGTATAGATAATGAAATATATCAATTATGTCAAAATATACATATTTTTTTTAAAGAGAAAAAATATAGTGAATTAATCAATATAGTTGGAATTGTGCCAATTATTGCGCCTCAAGAGTTTATAAATCAGGGGAAATATAAAGAAAAAAAGTTTTGCTCTACAACATATGGATTTGCGGATGTTCAGTTATTTATTGATTATAATTCATATGTAAATGGGAGTATAGAAGAAAAAAAAGTATATATTATTACTAATGTTTTAAAATCAGTTAAAGCAATAAAAAGTAAAGGTAAAATTGATTATAAACTATTTGAATCGGATATGATGGAGTTCTGCAAAAACAATAATATTGAGATTTGATGATTGTCAATACTTTAGCACCACCATCCCCTCCCCTCAAAGCCAACCCAAGTAAATCCGACCACCATCCTGAACCTGAATCGCCTCTCAGCTATGCTGATGTCAGTCGATGAAGGTGAGGGTAGCGAGTTACGGTAGTAACGAGCAAGATATAGCGGATTTAGCCCCAGTTGGGAATACTTTAAAAAAACAGAATAATGAATTTTCAGTTTAGTTCGAATAAGCTGATATGAATGCACTCTTAACAAAATTATTTTTGTTGGGAGTGTTTTCTTATGACTAAAATTCGTTCTATTAATTCAAATCAGCTTTATATCGCTCAGATGGGAGAGAAGCGATAGCGGCACAGGGTAAAGTATGGGATTATTCAGAAGATTTTAATGATATTGAATTTAAAAACTTTAAAAATTTTAACGAAGAATGTGATATAAAAGATGTTGTTGAAGATGATATGTATTTGGTACAATATCATTCTGGAGCAGAAGTCGGAAGAAAAAGAAGTTTAAAATATTGGACGACTATTGAAGAAGCAAATGGTTTGAGTACTGTTGCGGAATATAAGGATAAGATGGCATTATTAAATGAATGGGGTCCAGAAGTCATGTATCAATTTCTAAAGTACCGGCCGTAACTAAAGTTAAACACGCCATAGGAACTGCAATAGAACAAAACGATAAGTATAAAAAAGAGATAAGACCGGGTGGTGAATTACAGATTTTGTTTGAACAATTTAATGATAGTTGGATTTTGGATACAAGAAAATCACCATAGGAGGAAAAATAAATGGATAAATATGAAATATTAGCAGAAAAATTAGAAAAAATAAGTAGACATATAGATGAGATGAATGTAAAAGATGAAGAGGTGGCTGAATATTTAACTCGTTATAAAAAACGTGTTGATGCTATAGCTAAATATGTTAGAGAAAGAGATATAGAGGATTCTCATGGTGCACTTATGGGATTGATACGTGGGCTTTCAGATTATGATGAATTATGTGCTGATGGAGACCTAGTAGATTTAGCTCATGACGCAGATGTGTATTATAAAAAGGAATGTTATACGTTTGATGATTGATAGTATGAATATAATGGAGTAATATTAAGAAACAGAGCCAAGTACTGTTATGAACAAGTATTTTTGTAATGCGGGGAGTGCAGACAAATTTATGAACAGGAGCTTAAGAAAGTATCATTTATCTTCATATATGAGATGCTTATGATAATGGTTAGAAAACACCTTAAATATTCTCGCTGAAGTGGCAGCGTTAGTATTAAACAGCGACGGCATGTTCATATCCGGCTGTAAACAGTAATGTTTTGACTGAGGTTAATGCTGGCGGGAGAGAAGCGGCAGCGAGGCAAAGTGGGATAGATAAGACCAGCTATGGAAAGTCAAGTAGTATTTCAGGTGCAGATAATATTGCAGATGCTGCTAGATTAAAAGAATATTATAAGCAGGCTGAGAAATATGGAACAGGTTCAATAAAAGAATTAGAAAATGGAAGATTTCGTTTCTATGAAGAGATTAAACCAGCTAGAACGAACGGGGAAATGGCGGGAGCAAGACATATAAGAGAATGGAATCCTTACTCAGGATTAAAAAGAGACTGGTACGAGACGATTGACCATAACGGAAATATAAGACAAGTTCGACCGGATCCTAATATAACTGGGGGAGTAAAAGTTCACTATATGTTTGATTTTGAAGGAAAATATATTGGTAAATGGAGTCCGAAATAAAGGAGATTAGCATGAAACAGCCAACTAAGGAAGAAATAACTCAAAATGTAAAATTGTTTTTAGATGGTAAAAAGAATAGAGAAGATGTCTGTTCGTGGGCAATTAATTTTATTAGGAATGACGAAGGGATAATTATTGATGATGTAGAAGCATGGCATTATCTAGTGGAAATATCCAACATAGACGAAATGCTAGCACCAGGAGAGTATCTTTTTACTAAAGAAGATATAGATGATATGGTAAAAAAATATTTTTAGACAACATAACTAAGCCTCCCACAGGCAGGCTTAATAAGAACTATATGGGCATTTGGTTTTAACAATATTATTACACAAACTTAACATCCTCATAAGGCTTACCGCTTTTAAGTATTGCATATACAACAGTTGTCAGTTTTCTCGAAACTGCACCGACAGCTACAAGATGATGTTTTCCCTGGGCTCGTTTTTTAAGATAATATTCATTAAAAGCACTTCCGTGGAAAACACAGCAACTGGCGGCAAGGAAGAGCGTATGCCTAAGATAGGATGAACCACGTTTTGACATACGGTTATGAGTGGAGCAATATGCACCGGATTGATGTACTGTCGGATCAATGCCTGCATAGGCAACAAGAGATGATGAGTTTTTGAAACGGTGAATATCGCCAATCTCAGCCAATATACAAGCGGCGGATATAGGTGTTAAGCTTGGAATGGTGTGGAGGTAAAAATCAAATTTGTTGTAGTAGGATATTATTTCATCCTCTAATTCATTTATCTGATTGTTAAGTAATTTTAATCTTTCAATTAATTGTTTTAGTTGAAAAGCAAAAGCACTTTGTGCTATTTTAATACCGAAAGTATTTATGGCAGATTCTTTCAGTTCATTGGCTTTGCCTGCTGAAAATCTGTTATGACTGTTTACTTTCAAAATATCATGGAGCTCATCAATTGGAGCCTTGGCAATATTCTCTGGTATGAGGTATTTTTCGAGGATTGCAAGGGATGAGCTTCCGTATTTATCATTGAATATCTTTTCGTATTCAGGATAAATCTGTTCAAGGATTGTATTGATGCGAAGTTTTATTTCAGTACGCGCAGAGATCACATTTGTTCTATACCTACACAGTTGTCGTAAGGAGAGTAAGTTGTCATTGGCAAGTGTTGTTGTGGTAAACTGACCGAACCGTATTACTTCAGCAATGAGAAAGGAATCTTTGGAATCGTTCTTAGTTTGACGTATGTAAAGATTTCTAAAACTGTCAGACTGCAAAGGGTTAATGACATAAACAGTTATTCCGCGTGAAATAAGGTATGAATATATGGTGTACCAGTAATGACCTGTAGCTTCCATACCAACAACATAGTTTTCAGCCGATATGTGCTCACTTATATAATCCATAAGTTTGTCAGCACCTTTATGGTTGGAATAAAACTTTAGAGACTTGAAAATAAGATATCCGGAAGAATCTACGATAGATGCTTCGTGGTATTGTTTGCCAATATCAATTCCGATATAATACATATAGTACCGCCTTTCGTGTAAGGTTGATGGGTTACAAAATTGAATAGATAGAATCCTGCTACTCTTAGAGGTTACAACCTAGTTCAATATACGAAGTACAGAAAAACTGCCAACATCCAGCTAATACGTAACATCCTACAAAGAGAGAGGGAATGGAGACGTACACCTCTATCTATTACAGAATGATTATCCAATAGGACAGCAGATGAATCAATGTGAATGATTCTGATCTACCTCTTTAGCATACTAGGGTGGAAGTGGCACTAATCAATTTCCTGCTAATCCAGATGATTTTCTACCAGAGATACCAAGACAGAAAGTAACAAAACCAAACGGAACACAAAGTCAAACGATTTATACAAGTGATAATGTTAGAATAAGAGCTGAACAACATCCTTTATTAGAGGGCGAAACATATAATCCTAGGCACCATGGAGTTCATTATCATGTTAAATATAGAATTGATAGTTCTATAAGTTGGAATAATAGAAATAATGTTATAAAAGTTCATCCTGAAAACTATGAATTAGGGAATGGAACAGGATTTCTACCAGGTGAAAAGTATCTAGGATTAGATTAGAGGAGAAAGATATATGACGATTAAAGAAATTGCCAATAATGATAATAAGATTATAGATTTTTCATTTGATGATAATTGTATTTATATAAAGATAGAAATGTGGGATGGAAGAATAAAGAGATTAAAATGTAATAAGTATTATGGGGCGAAGGAAAAACGGTGTATTTATTCAGAAATCGGCGACATAAAAGAAAACGAAACATCCATATTTATATCTGAAATTAAGGCAGATATAAAGAATGGTGGTGGAAATGGAACAGAATTAAATACCATAAAATCATTTGTTTTTTATGATGCATGGAATGAGCAGATTATTCCTGAGATACTTGCTGAATCTATAGAAATTCTTGATGAATGTAATTGAAGGTAGATAAAGTAAATATTTAGATATCTTTCCTAAAACACAAAATACGTTAACTGTATTTAATATGATAAATAATATATACTGCCAAGGGTGGAAGTGGTACAGTCTGGGATAAAATAACACCAACTCAGGAGAATTATATTAATACATCTATCCCTAAATCTTTTGAGATTGATGTTAATGGTCAAAAGATGTGGGTTCATGGAAAGGCATCTGAACATATATATGAAGATGTATATAAGGGACTTACAGTTGGAAGTGGAACGGCACACACAAATCCTGATTTGTATTCGTAATTACTATTAAGTGATTTTCATGGTTCTTTGGAGAGTGCCACAAAAAATGGAATTAATTATGGAGAAATAATAAACCAAGGAAATTGGGAATTCAAGTTTGCAAAGCCTAGACAATCAGGGCAATTGCCTGCAATTATACATGCTCAATTTAATGGTTGGCATTAGAAATGGAGGCAATTATGGAAAATAAAACAAATATAATACTTGAAGAATATATCCCATTAAAGATTATAATTAATAAAGACGATGAAGCGGTTGATTATTTAACATTTTCAAAGAATAATATGTCATATATTGAGCTTACATTTGGAATTAATAGTCATTTTTTAAAAAGAGTTACTCTGTTGTCTAGCCATGAATTTGAGTACTCTGATGAAAGTTTGTTGATTGATAAATATATAGAAACAAATATATGTATATTAAAAAATAAAATTAAATGTGATATATTTAAAACTATAATATATCAGAATGGAGCGAAAATTATTTTATCGTCAGAAAAAGCTTCGAGATATGTAAAGATGGGAAATGTTTTTCTTGGTTTATCAAATAATGAAGCTATTGTTAATATATGCGTTTGTGAAATGAGTATAATGGAATTGAATCACTTAAAGAATGAATTAGAATTACAATAGTATTATTTGTTATTTTGTGATAAAAATGAAGCTGTTGATAGTATTAAAGAGACTGGAGTTGGCTGTCATTAAGAATAATCGAATATTGAAGTGTTTGCTGATTATGGTCGTCAGTCTGCTTCTGGTACTTAGTTTTTCAATAGGGGTATCGGCAAGCAATAATTATGATAGGCAAGAGGCGGATGCTTGAATAACTATAATTCAAAAACTCTCTGTCAAGGGTGGAAGTGGTGCTACATTTGAAGGTACTATATACAGGAGTGTTAATAAACAATATAATCCGCTAGAAAATGAGTCAATACACTATTAATTCAAATCATAGATATACAGAAAAGGGTGTACCTGAATTATATTTTAGTAGTGGTGAGAAAATAGTAAAAGCTGAGTTGGGAAATTATGATGTAACTGATTTTTCCAATAGGATTATGTATTCATATGATGTAAAGCTTACAAATATGTTAGATGCAAGTAATCCGTCGATAAGAAAAAAAACTTGGTGTATCTTTAGATAGCATTGTAGGGGAAAGTTATGATGTTACTCATGCAATTGGAAGATATGCGTATTCAAACGGATATAATGGAATTATAGCACCATCAGCTAGAGCAGATGGGGGTGACAATATTATCCTCTTTAATACAAAAGGGGTGAAATGACTATGAATATGATTGATTTTTTCTTTGAAGAATATAATGATGATGATTGGAAGGATTTTGTAAATTGTTTTGAAGATGCGGATGTTTGCATTATGGGTGTACCGCAAGATATTATAAATGTTATATATTCACTTATAGGTGAGAATGGAGAGGTTTGGCTTAATATACCGCTTCATAAATTTGATGGAAAAACTGCATTAGATTTACTATTAAGTGAAAAAGGGGAGAAAGCATTAAAGGCATTCATTATGAGAATGCCAAACTAGACTATACTAATCAATATTATAATAAGTAGTGTTAAAAAGAGACACTGCTTATTCATGGAATATTCGGTATTCTCGGATGTGTGCCCGGACCTGTCGGAATCGCAGCTAATGTTGCGGATGCACTGGTTTACGGAATCGTAGATCATGACGCGGTCGGAGTTACGCTTTCACTCCTTGGTGCGCTTACAATGGGTGCCGGAAGTGTAGCAAAGCTTGCAGGAGCAGGTGCGAAGGTCACCAAAACGGCAAAAGCGATTCAGTACGGAAGTATGTTTACAACTTCCGGATTACAATTTGCACTAAATGCAAGAAACACAATAAACGTCGGAAAAACTATGTATGATAAATACATAGTTAACGGTCAGAAGACAGACAAAAATACTTACGCTGAAGTGGCAGCGTTAGTATTAAATAGCGCTGGAATGTTCATATCCGGAACCCAGATATACAGCAGCGGAAGAGGATTTGTAAATGAGCTTTCTACGTCTGTAAACAGTAATGTTTTGACTGAGGTTAATGCTGGCGGGAGAGAAGTGGCAGCGGAACAGTGTGGGGTAAATAAGGCTGGAAGTAAGTCAAAGTGGTGGCATGAAGGCTATGTGGATAATTTGTCTGATACACAAGTTATATTAGGTGTAAAGCAATCGGATAAGGGATTATCAACATTAGGAAGTTCAAGTAGGCAAACTGCAATGTCAGCGGGTAAAGCTTGGGTAGGAGAAAACTATAGTACAATTACAGACAATCTTGGAGATGTAATAGGGTATTCAAGTTCAGATGGA
>OMZA01000037.1 GCA_900315425.1 uncultured Eubacteriales bacterium | reverse complement strand
TCCTATTTTTATTTCTCCCTTTTTCTGTTTTTCTTTTTGTAATCTTACATAAACACCGTCTGTTTCTTCGAACAGAACCGGAGCCTCTTTATCTCCCTTGACCTTGCCGGACTTATGCGCTTTTACGAGTTCTTTCTCTTCTTCGCACACCTTATCCCCTAGAGACTGAATTACATTCCATACACCCATGGCACTGATTGTTTGACCTGTCATTTCTGTTATCTTTTCTGCTGTTTCACGGTATGACATCTCTGTGATACTAGATACCATCTGTTCTGCCATATTCATTGATATTAAACCTACTCCAGATATTTCAAGCTGCTCATCAAGTAGATACACGAACTCCTTTATCCCATCTTCTCTGGCAACCTCATAGACTCTTCTTTCGTATTCAACTTCTCCATATATCGTTTTTACAGTTGTTGTTCTTTTGCCTTTATTACGATATGCATTTTTATCTCTGTTTTCCATAAGATAGATGTCGTAGCGTTCTAGGAAGTCCTTTGTGTATTCCTGCCCAAGTTTACATATCATTTCAAAAGTTTTCTTTTCAAAGTCCTTGAATGTTAATCCATTTTCGTTTAGCATAATAGTGTCACATAAATCTCCTTATCATTAGTCTTTAGCAAACTTAATAATAAGATTTTTTTATGTGATATGGAAGAGGTTTCATGCCTCTTCCTTTTATTTTTTTATTTTTCTTGCCAACTAATATTTTACTCTATGTTTAGGATTTATAATTAGAGAATATATTGGATGATTCATCATAAAATTGACGAATTATCCAATTGTGCTGTAAAATTTAATTTTAAGAAGATAAGCTTTATTAAAGATGGAGGTTTTATGAGACTTAGAAATGTTAAGGGTTCAAGAGAGGCCATTGCTGACAGTGAATTCACCAGAAATGATTTTGAAAATTATAAAGGTAAATGGCACGAGGTGTTTGGAAATGACAACCCAATTCATATAGAAATTGGTATGGGTAAGGGAAAGTTTATTACTACCTTAGCCACTTTAAATCCAAACATCAATTATATAGGAATAGAAAAATATTCCAGTGTCCTTATCAGGGCCATTGAAAAAAGGAAGGAATTAGAAATAGATAACCTGTTATTTATCAGAATGGATGCAGTGGATATTTTAGATGCCTTTGCCAAGGATGAGGTTGATAAGATATATCTTAATTTCTCAGATCCATGGCCTAAGGATAGACATGCTAAAAGACGTCTTACATCAAGACAGTTTTTTGATAGATACGATGCATTTTTAGTACAGGACGGAGTTGTGGAGTTCAAGACAGACAATAGGGATTTGTTTGACTTTTCCTTGGAAGAAATAAAGAAAACCAAATTTGAAGTTATAGATTATACCTTTGATCTTCATGGAAATCCAAAAGCAGCAATTTATCAGGGAAATGTTATGACGGAATATGAGGAAAAATTCACCCAAAAGGGAAATCCTATATGTAAGTTGGTGGCAAAGAGAAAGCAATGATAGATATAGCAGCTATATTTAAAAATAAAGGGATGGAGAGAGAAAGTTTATTGGAGTATGGATTTTGTAAAGAAGGGGAAATAATAGAGATTATGAATCTTAAAGATGCACCGGATGAGGTGGCGGCCCATGTAGAAACAGGAAAAGTATACAAGGCATACCACATGAATAAAAAACATTGGTACACGATAATTTTAGACGAAAGTCTTACGGATGGGGAGATTATAGAATTTATAAGGAGAAGCTTTGAAATTGTTAAATGAGGAGAAAAAACATGAAAAAAAGTTTATGACGATTTTATTGACGACAAGCATGGTATTCAGTGGAATTGCTGGATGTGCCACAGGAGTCAAAAATGAAGTACAAAAAGTATATGCAGAAGATGAAAAAACAGGAACATGTGGTGAAAACGGAAATCTCACCTGGACGTTGAAGGATAAAGTCCTTACTATTCAGGGAGAAGATAAATTAGTGAATTGCAACTTCTTCAATGAGGATATTGAAAAAGTTATAATAGAAGATGGAGTATCTGTAATAGGTAGCAGAGTTTTTCAGTTTTGTGATGGTATGAAGGAAATAGAAATACCAGATACTGTGACGAGTATAGATATGTGGGCGTTTAGAGGATGCAGTGGATTAGAAGAAATAGAAATACCAAGTGGTGTAACTAAAATAGATTCTGATGCATTTGTTGGTTGTAGTGGATTAAAAAAAATTGTAGTTGACGAAGATAATAATGTCTATGACAGTAGGGATAATTGTAATGCAATTATTGATACAAAAAAGAGAGAATTAATTTTAGGATGCCAAAATTCAGTAATACCGGATGGTATTATAAAGATAGGTAGTGGTGCATTTTCTGAATGTACTGGGTTGAAAGAGATTGAAATTCCAAATTCTTTAAAACTTATACGAGATAGTGCGTTTTCAGGATGTAGTGGACTAACGGAAATAAAAATACCAGATTCAGTAACAACTATAGAAGAAGATGCATTTTATGGATGTACTGGTTTAAAAGAAATAAAGATTCCAGATGCTGTGACAATCATAGGGCAGAACGCATTTTCTGGATGTATTGGACTAGAGGAAATAGAAATATCAAGTTTTGTAACAGAAATTGGAATTGGTGTAGTTAGTAATTGCAGTAACTTAAAAAAAATTGTAGTTGATGAGAATAATGACGTCTATGATAGTAGAAATAATTGTAATGCAATTATTTCTACAGAAGAGAATAAAATAATTGCAGGGTGTGAAAATACTGTAATACCAGATACGGTAACAACTATAGGATTAATAGCATTTGCAGGATGTAGTGGACTAAAGGAAATAAAAATACCAGATTCTGTAATATCCATAGAGCACAGTGCATTTTCTGAATGTATTGGACTAGAGGAAATAGAAATATCAAGTTCAGTAATAGTAATAGGGCCTGATGTATTTTATGATTGCAGTAGTTTAAAAAAAATAGTAGTTGATGAAAACAATGACGTATATGATAGTAGAGATAATTGTAATGCAATAATTGAAACAGAAAGTAATGAATTAATACGTGGATGTCAAAATACAGTAATCCCTAATACAGTGACAAGTATAGGAGATTTTGCATTTGATGGAGCTGACAATGTAGTAATATATGGTACTAAAGGTTCATATGCAGAAACATACGCAAATAATAATGAGATCCCTTTTGTAGATATTAATTCAGATGATGAAGTTACCGCTTCTATTTCCTACAAAACTCAGGTTCAAAAACAGGGTTGGCAGGAGTTTGTAAGCGATGGAGAAACTTCAGGAACAGTAGGCAAGGCCCTTAGACTTGAAGCTATTCAGATTAAAGTTGAAAGTCCTCAAGATATTGAAGGTGGCATTAGTTACAGAACTCACGTGCAAAAAAAAGGTTGGCAAGATTATGTAAATGATGGAGAAACTTCAGGAACAGTAGGAAAATCTCTTAGACTTGAAGCTATACAAATTAAGCTTACAGGAGATTACGCTAATTACTTTGATGTGTATTACAGAGTTCAGGCAGAGAAGTTTGGCTGGCTTGGATGGGCTAAGAATGATGAGCAAGCAGGAACCGCAGGGTATGGATATAGACTTGAAGGAATTCAGATTGTATTAGTTGATAAGGACGAAGCAGCACCAACAGAAGTTGGAGGAGTTGCAGCATCTGATAAAGCAGGTTTCTACAATAAAAACACATTGCCTGTAATCAATTATAAAGTTCAGGTCCAGACATATGGATGGCAGGATTATGTTAAAAATGGTGCAACTTCAGGAACAGTAGGAAAGGCCAAGAGACTAGAGGCTATTAAAATAAAAGTTGCAGATAGTAAAGGCATTTCCGGAGGAGTTACATATAGAACTCACGTGCAGAAACAGGGATGGCAATCATGGGTATCTAATGATGCATTGTCAGGAACTGTTGGAAAGGCTTTAAGACTTGAGGCAATTCAGATAAATCTTACAGGAGAGCTTGCAGAAAAATTCGATATTTACTACAGAGTTCAGGCACAGAAGTTTGGCTGGATGGGATGGGCTAAAAACGGAGCACAAGCAGGAACCGCAGGATATGCGTACAGACTAGAAGCAATCCAGATTCAGTTGGCACACAAAGGAACACCGGCAAGTACTATAGGTTCAACAAGCAACGCATTTAGAAGTAAATAAAATAGAAAATACTTATAAAAAAAGAAAGATGCTATCTTGAGGTGACCCCAAAAAGTTAGACTTTCTAAGCGTAGCAGTTTTTGGCTGCTACGCTATTTTTATGCAGCCAAGAGGCTAAGCCTGTATTGAACAGGACTCATCCATCCTAGTTTCTCTTTAATTCTTTGTTCATTGTAATACTTTATATATCGCTCGATTTCTGATTTTAATTCTTCA
>OMZA01000026.1 GCA_900315425.1 uncultured Eubacteriales bacterium | reverse complement strand
AGGATTACTTCCTGTTTTTGTTCAAGCATTACATTTTTTACCTTTTCCAAGGTTACTTTTTTCATATTAGGACATATCTGGCTAACCTTTACCTGATGAAAAAGTTTATCCGGATTTCTTTTTTTCAGTTCGTAAAATACTCCTATTTCTGTGCAGACAATAAATTCTTTCTGATTACTTTTAGTTGCGTATTCAATAATCTCGCTTGTACTTCCTACAAAATCGGAGATTTCACATATTTCCTGCCTGCATTCAGGATGTGTAAGCACCAAAGCATCCGGATATATTTCCTTAGCTTTATTAATGTCTTCCCTCCTAATTCCATGATGAACATGGCAAAAACCATCATTGAAAATAAAATGCTTTTGTGGCAGCTTATCTGCTATAAATCTTGCCAGATTCTGATCAGGTATAAAAAATATGTCTTTTCCTGGTATTCTTTCACAAATTTTAAGGGCATTTGATGAAGTAACGCAGACATCTGACTTAGCCTTAATCTCTGCTGTAGAGTTCACATAACAGACCACCGTCACTTCCGGATATTCTTTTCTGACTTCGTCTATTTTATCCAAATCAACCATATGTGCCATCTGGCAATCCGCTGATGCATCGGCCATATATACGTGTTTCGTAGGATTTAGCAACTTTGCACTTTCCCCCATAAAAGAAACTCCACAGAATATAATATTTTTTTGTGTAATTTCTTTTGCCTTTTTTGCAAGAAAATAGGAATCGCCCACGTAATCAGCCACTTCCTGGACTAATCCATCCACATAATAATGCGCTAAAATCACGCTGTCTGTTTTCTTCTTTAATTCTTCTATCTCATCCATTATTGACATATTCAATCCTCGCGAAGCTTACATTTTAGTGGGAGATTAAACCCCCACTGAGATATAAACTCTTTTCTATTCTAGAACCTTTTCCTTATATTTTCCAACTTGTGGTCAAAAGCCAAGCAAGGATAATCATACAGCCCTATTCCTACTCTGTCAATAGGTTTTATTGTACTCTGTTTTTTAATGGATACATATTAGTACTCAAATATTTCATTCCGTTATCTGCCAACATTACTACAATATTTTTACCGGCATTATCTGGTCTCTTTGCTACAATTGTAGCTGCTGTAAGAGCCGCTGCCGAAGACTGCCCTAAGAATACTCCGTCTGTGGTTGCAATTTGTCTTCCAACTTCGTACGCATCCTCGCCCTTAATATCTATGCATTCATCATAATCAAATCCCACTATAAAAGGTGCTTTCGCCCCATCCGGAAAACCTGGATCTCCAAATGGTGCTATTCCGTCAATGGTTTGAGGATTTTCGGAGCCACCTGGTCTTGAAGTCGGATCTGCCTGAACTGCAACAATCTTAATATCCGGATTTTTCTCACGGAAAAACTTTGCTAATCCTGTAATTGTTCCGGCAGTACCACTTGTAGCTACCAAAATATCCACCTTACCATCTGTATCCTCCCATATTTCCGGGCCTGTAGTGTTATAATGAACCCCAGGATTAGCTTCATTTGCCAACTGATTGATAAAGTAATGTGGTGTATCCTGCTGATCGCAATATTTTTGAATTGCCTCCTGATAAAATTCGGTTGTAAATGTACCATTTGCCAGCGCTTCCGGTACTCCCGGCACGTCAAGCATACTCTTTAGATTAGCCCCATAAGCTTCAAGCATTTTCTGCCTTTCTTCTGACTGTCCTGGCTCAAGAAATACAGTAACATGATAGCCTCTGCTTGCAGCAAATGCAGCCAGTCCGATTCCGGTATTTCCTGAAGTATTTTCAACAATGGTATCACCCTTGTGCAAAATCCCAGCATCTTCTGCTGCTTTTATCATATTCAGTGCTGCTCTATCCTTAACGGAACCGGACGGATTAAAATACTCAAGTTTTCCTAAAAGCTTTGCATTTAGATTGTTCTTTTTCTCATAATTTACGAATTCAAACAATGGTGTTTTTCCCACTAGTTGCTCTATGTTAGTATAAATATTTGACATTTTATTTTCTCTTTCTATTAAACTTTTGAACTGTTTCTCAATTTGTTCGTTATATTAAAATATCTTGCTGTTTATTCAAATAAATCCTTATATGGATCCTCCAAATATGGTGGAAGATATTCCCTGTCTTCAATGAATTGTCCTAGCAATAAAAGTGCCGATGCGCAGCCTGTGCTTCCATGATAGAGACCAGTATAAACATCAGACGTACCTGGCTCATGTCTGTTCCATGCTGTATACCAGTTGCGCTCCTCACCTTTATGTGTTGATTCGCCAATCACAGCCTCAGCTGCTCTATATGCCGCGTGAAGGTATTTTTCATCTCCTGTCAGCTTATGTACATTTATAAAATGTTCCAGCATTCCAGCTCCGCCACAACAATAGCAGTTTGTTCTCCAATAGCCTTCTGAGTGAATTTCCGGAGCTCCTGAAGATAACAGTCCTTCTGTTAATTTGATGATAAATTCTTTGTACTTTTCATCTTCAGTAATCTCATATAGCTTATAAAACAATCTGGAGGTTCCAATCGGTCCCTGACAAACTCCAAGGTAAAACAGGTCTTTAAGATAAGTATCATTATAAGGAACCAAAGCTGCCCTTTCATCTTCCGAATAAATCGCTACATTCTGAATATAGATTGCTGCCTGCTTCGCAATTTCCAGATAGTTCTCATCTTTGATATACTCATATAAACTTGCAAATATGTAACCGCATCCCGCTGCTCCATATTCAAATCCAGGAAAATATCCTCCTGCTTTTCCTATAGTAGGGAATGTTTCCGTTGGCATAACATACCATCTAAGCCCACCACCTGGCGCTAATTCTTTTTGATCAGCTATATAATCAACTGCCTTTTTTGCTGCTTCAAGAAATTCCTTATTGCCATATGTTTTATAAGCATCAAGCAGATATAAAACCAAACCGCCTTCACCTAATATTCCATAAAATCCGTACCAGGTAAGCTTTCCATTTTCTTCTTTAGCTGACTTTATTGCGTCCTTTGTAACTCTGATAGCAAAGTCCTTGTATTTATTCTCATGTGTAATCTCATAGAGTCTTGAAGCCACATAAGCTGCTCCGGCTGGTCCATTCATAAATCCTATATATGCCCCTGCCAAATACGGTTCATCTGTTTCAAAATCGCTGACACCTCTGTATTTTCTTATACAGTAATTGATGCCTTCCTTGGCCTTTACCAGCCACTTTTCATCCTTTAAAGCAACATACAACCTGAGATAAAAATAAGCAATTCCCGCTGCTCCGCCATAAAGACTAGTATCCTTCAATAAAAGGGCATTCTCATCAGACTCTTTTTCAGGCATTACATCCCAAAAACACTCATCATCCTTAATGTGACTGTACTTATCAAGCCATTTTTCAGTTTCAAGTGTAGCTTCAATCAGCTTTGCTCTATTCAAAGGCTCAAATCTTTTTATCCAGTTAGTTTTGTTCATAACAGCCCCGTTTCTGCATATATATTGTTGCTAAATATTTTATAATGCATTAAATGCCTGGTCCAAATCTTCAATAATATCATCAATGTGCTCTGTACCAATTGACAATCTGATGGTTCCCTGTGTGATTCCTACTGATGCAAGTTCTTCATCACTTAACTGTGAATGTGTTGTAGTTGCAGGATGAATCACAAGACTCTTTACATCGGCTACATTTGCAAGTATTGAAAAAATCTTTAGGCTGTCAATAAACTTAAATGCTGCCTCTTTTCCACCCTTGATTTCAAATGTAAATATACTTCCTCCACCATTTGGAAAATATCTTTCATACAGTGCATGGTCTGGATGATCTGGTAAAGAAGGATGATTCACATGCTCCACATTTGGATTCTTAATGAGATAATCAATTACCTTCTTTGTATTTTCAGCGTGTCTGTCCAGTCTAAGTGGAAGTGTTTCAATTCCCTGCAAAAGTAAAAATGCATTGAATGGAGAAATGGTTGCTCCAGTGTCTCTAAGAATAATTGCTCTGATATATGTTACAAATGCTGCTGGTGCTGTGGCCTCTGCAAAGCTGATACCATGGTAGCTTGGATTAGGATCTGCAATATTAGGGAATTTTCCACTTGCCTTCCAATCATATTTTCCGGATTCAACAATTACTCCGCCAAGTGTAGTTCCATGTCCTCCAAAGAACTTTGTAGCTGAATGAACTACAATATCTGCACCATGCTCGATAGGTCTTACCCAGTAAGCAGCACCAAAGGTATTGTCAACTACCAGTGGAATTCCATGCTTGTGAGCAATTTCTGCTGCTGCATCAATGTCTGGAATATCACTGTTTGGATTTCCAAGAGTTTCAATGTAAACAGCCTTTGTATTTGGCTTAATTGCATTTTCAAGTTCTTCAAGGTTATGGGCATCTACAAAGGTAGTTTCAATGCCATATGTTGGAAGTGTATGTTCAAGTAAATTGTAGCTTCCACCATAAATTGTCTTCTGTGCTACAATGTGATCTCCTGCTCCTGCAAGAGCTTCAATTGTATAAGTGATTGCAGCTGCTCCACTGGCAACTGCTAAGGCTGCAGAACCACCTTCTAAGGCAGCAACTCTCTTTTCCAAAACATCCTGTGTGGAATTGGTAAGTCTTCCATAAATATTTCCTGCATCTGCCAGCCCAAATCTGTCTGCCGCATGCTGTGAATTTTTAAATACATAAGATGTGGTCTGATAAATTGGAACCGCTCTTGAATCTGTTGCCGGATCAGGATTCTCCTGTCCTACGTGAAGTGCTAATGTTTCAAATCTGTAATTACTCATAATCTATTATCTCCTTTCAATTACTTATCTGTGTGATAGGTATATATTATCACCATAATACCTACTTGTATAATTGGTATTATATTTTGTAAGTTATAGTTTTTTCCTATAATGCAAAAATCCCGCAATAAATTATTTTATCGCAGGATTTTTCCAGGAAAACAGTTTCAAAAAAAACAGACCACTGGGTTCATTCAATACCCAGTGGTCTAATACATTTTAGAGCTTTTTAACAGCCCCTTTTATAAAATTCTTATTATATAATTTACATCAGATCAGCCAATGTTTTTGAATCAAGATACTCATTTACAACATCGTTTAATCCAGACCAAAAATCAATAGTTTTGCAGATTTTTCGTCTCTCACATTCAGGAGCCCCTTCTACAAGACAACTGACAGGCTCTAATGATTTCTCAGTTACTCTTAAGATTTCTCCAATTTTATATTCTTCAGGATTTCTCGTGAGACGATATCCGCCATTTTTACCTTGAATACCTATTAAGAAATTGTTTTTTGTAAGTGCCGGTAAGAACTGCTCTAAGTATTTCAAGGACAGTCCCTGTCTCACCGCAACTTCTTTCATAGGCACGAATCCATCTTCTTGATGTTCTGCAATATCTATCATTAATCTAATTGCATATCTGCCTCTTGTTGAGATCATAATCATTTCTCCATTCTGATTTCTATAACCAATATATACTATTACCTTATCATTTGATACGCGAAATACATTTGAACCTTTTGATTTTTGTATCATATCACAAAGAACCTACTACTTCAATTGGATTAACTGATTATTCCTCCACCTAAAACAATATCTTCTAAATATATAACAGCGGCCTGTCCCTTTGTAACAGCTCTCTGCGGCTCATCAAAAACAATAGTAGCTTCATCATCAGATTCTTTGCTCAAATTCAAAATAGCACTCTGCTCCTTTTGTCTATAACGTATTTTTGTCTTAACCTTCATACCATCTGAAATCAGCCATGGGCTTATCCAATTGACGTTTTTCACATGAACCTCTTTAGAATATAAGTTTTCATTACTACCGACTATAACCTCATTATTTTCAGCATCTATATTACAAACATATAAAGGTCTGTCCGATGATATTCTAAGACCTTTTCGCTGACCTATTGTATAGCGAATAATTCCATCATGATGACCTCTTATGTTTCCTTCCATATCCCTAATCAATCCAGATTCATACTCTTTACCAGACAACCTTTTAATTGCACCGACATAATCCCCATCCGGCACGAAACATATATCCTGGCTATCCGGCTTATCTTCATTAATGAAACTATTTTCTTTGGCAATTTTTCTAACCTGAATTTTTTTTAGTTCTCCTATTGGAAATTCTGTATGCTTAAGCTGCTCCTGTGTCATGGAATAAAGAACATAACTTTGGTCTTTTGTATCGTCGATGGCTTTCTTAAGTAAATATCCCTCTTTCACCCTTTCTATTCTAGCATAATGACCAGTCACGATTTTCTCACATCCGTACTCCATCGCTCTGTCATAGAGCTTATCGAACTTCATATACCTATTACAATCTATGCATGGGTTTGGTGTCACTCCATTTTCATAGCTTTTGATAAATTTTGAAATAATTTTTTCTCTAAAATCATCCTTAAAATTAAGCACATAAAACGGAATCCCTAACCTGTCTGCCACGCTTCTTGCATCCTGTACATCATCTAGTGAACAACAAGTTCTCGTCCTGCACAGTCCTGCATCCTCATTGTCATATAGCTTCATCATACAGCCTATGCATTCATATCCTTTTTCTTTCATTAAAAGTGCGGAAACGCTGCTGTCCACGCCTCCGCTCATAGCTATAAGTGCTTTCATCTATTCTCCCTTATTCTTCAAAAAATCTTCATATAATGGTGACATACTTCTAAGTCTCTCAACTATTGCCTTAAGTGACTCTATCGTATAATCAATATCTTTCTCTGTAGTTTCTGCAGATAATGTAAGCCTGAGTGACCCATGGGCAATCTCATGGGGAAGCCCAATTGCAAGAAGCACATGAGACGGATCAAGCGAACCTGATGTACATGCGCTTCCACTTGAACAGCATATTCCTTTTTGATCAAGCATGATAAGTAATGATTCACCTTCTATAAAACGAAAACAGAAATTAGCATTATTGGAAAGTCTGTTTATCCTATCCCCGTTTACCCTTGTATATGGAATTTCTTCAAGAACCTTTTCAATCAACCTGTCTCTTAAAGCTGTCTCATATTTTATATTTTCTTCCATATGGGCGTTTGCAAGCTCTACTGCCTTGGCAAATCCAATGATTCCAGCTGTATTAGTAGTTCCGGCTCGTCTGCCTCTCTCCTGGCCTCCACCATGAATAAGATTTGAAATCTTGATTCCATTTCTAATGTATAAAAATCCTATGCCCTTTGGACCATGAATCTTATGGGCACTAGCTGAAAGTATGTCGATATTCATCTCATCTACATTGATTGGCACATGAGCAAATGCCTGAACCGAATCCGTATGAAAATATACCCCATGTTCATGGGCAATTCGTCCAAGCTCAGCAATTGGCTCTATAGTTCCAATTTCGTTATTTGCAAACATAATAGATACAAGAATTGTTTCTGCTCTGATTGCAGCTTCTAAAGCTTTCAGATCTACCAGTCCCTTATCATCCACATCCAGATATGTTACTTCATATCCATGCTTTTCCAAAAATTCGCAAGTAGAAAGAACTGCATGGTGCTCAATTTTTGTTGTGATAATATGGTTACCCTTTTCTTTAAGTGCATCTGCCACGCCCTTTATCGCCCAATTGTCAGACTCACTTCCACCACTTGTAAAGAAGATTTCCTTTGACTTAGCGCCAATTGATTCTGCTATTGTCTTTCTGGCTTCTTCTACTTTTGCAGCAATTTTTCCCGAGAATTCGTAGGCGCTTGAAGGATTTCCATACTCCTCACAAAAATATGGTTTCATTGCCTTTAATACCTCCGGTGCAACCGCTGTGGTTGCTGCATTATCTAGATATATATTTTTACTCATTAAAGTCGCCTCCTATAAACAATAACTGCCTGTAAACACCAAATGTAGTTTACAGGCAGCTTTTACTGCATTTTTAATTAAATCGCTGATCATGAATTAAACAATGCTGTTGACAGATAACGATCGCCGGAATCCGGAAGCAATGCGACAATTGTTTTACCTTTATTCTCTGGTCTCTTTGCAAGTATCTCTGCAGCCTTAAGAGCTGCACCTGATGATATACCTACTAAGATACCCTCTGATACAGCAAACGCTTTTCCTTCAGCAAATGCATCCTCATTATCAATCGCAATTATTTCATCATATACCTTCGTATTAAGTACCTCTGGTACAAAGCCTGCTCCAATACCCTGAATCTTATGAGCTCCGGCTTTTCCTGTTGAAAGCACTGCACTAGTTGCCGGTTCTACAGCCACTACCTTCACATTTGGGTTCTGTTCCTTTAAGTATTCACCAACTCCGGTAACTGTTCCACCTGTACCAACACCAGCAACGAAAATATCTACCTTTCCATCTGTCTGTTTCCAAATTTCAGGTCCTGTTGTTTCCTTATGAACCTTTGGATTTGCAGGATTTACAAACTGTCCCAAAATAATTGAGCCCTCAATCTCTTTATTTAATTCCTCAGCTTTTGCAATGGCACCCTTCATTCCCTTTGCACCTTCAGTAAGTACAAGCTCTGCTCCATATGCCTTAAGCAGATTTCTTCTTTCCACACTCATGGTATCAGGAAGTGTTAAGATTGCCTTATATCCCTTTGCTGCGGCCACTGCTGCCAGACCGATACCTGTATTACCGCTAGTTGGTTCAATAATTGTTGCACCAGGCTTTAATAATCCTTTTTCCTCTGCATCTTCAATCATTGCCAGGGCGATACGATCCTTTACTGATCCGGCTGGATTTAAGTACTCAAGCTTTGCAAGTACTGTCGCCTCTGTAATTTCTCTTTTCTTTGCATACCTATTTAATTTTAAAATAGGTGTTCCTCCAATAAGTTCTAATGCACTTTCTTTAATTTCGCTCATATTTTTATCTCCTTTAAATTTAATTTATAAAATTAGCCTTCGTCCCTTTGATAGTATTTATCCTTAACTGGGTTACATTTATACTACCACAATAATAGGTATTTGGGAAATTCACAAGATTTATTACTTGTGATAGTTTTTATTTATCACAGGTGTCCTTTTCCCTATACTTTTCAAGTTCTTCTATATACAACTTTCCTATATCACTTAGCTTGTGTTTTTTTCTAATTATATATCCAATGGTCAGTGGATCCTCCTCCTTAAGTTTAATTGAGACAAATCCATCCCTTAAGGTAATACTGTCTGTCATAATTCCAGTTCCTATAGAGTATCCATTAAGCTTAGCCATTAATTCCGAAGAAGTTGCCCTGTCATTTGATTTAATCAGTCTGTCAAATTCATAATCTCCTAAGGCCTCCTCCGCCAAATAAAACTGGCTGTCACTGCTTTGATCAAAGTTAACGCAAGGATATTCCTTCAACTCCTCTAAGGAAATCTCTTTCCTTTTTGCGAGTGGATGGGTTTCCCACAGGTATACGTATGTATCCCGGACCATCAATGGATAAAAATCAAGCTGGTACTCGCGAAACAATTTCTTAAGAATGTTCTGATTGCTTTTTGAATATGAAATAATTCCAATTTCACTCTTAATATTCTTCAAATTCATAAGAACCTCATCTGTCTTTGTCTCCTGGATGGAATATACATATCTCTCATTGTCAAATCTTTTTACCGTATTTGCAAATGCATGCACGGCAAAGACATAATGCTGCGTTGATACTGAAAAATGCTTTTTGTCTTTATATTTTTCAATATATCTGTTCTCAATTATTTCGTATTGACTAACAGCCTGCTTCGCATATGCAAGAAATTCTCTTCCTTCTTCTGATAGTGACACCCCCTTATTATTACGTTCAAAAATCTTAATTCCCAGTTCTTCCTCTAATTCATGAATCGCTGCCGAGAGTGCAGGCTGAGATACAAACATTTTACTAGCCGCCTCCCTCATTGAGTTCGAACCTGCAATTGCAATAACATATTTCAACTGTAATATTGTCATACTAACAATCCTCCAGACATTTCTTGATTCGCTCCAAAGCCTCTGTTAAAACACTTCTAGGACAGGCAGTATTAATTCGCTGAAATCCATATCTGCCACCTAAATCACTTCCCTTATTTCAAGTCTCGCTTAAATATATTGTCTGGTATAACCATCATATGAATCAATTGCGTATTTCAAATCTGCAATCAAATCATCTGCTGCTTCTATGCCTACTGATATACGAAGCACACAGTCTGTAATTCCATTTGCTATACGATCTTCCTCCGGCACATCTGCATGGGTCTGGGTACATGGATAGGTAAGAAGAGTCTCAACACCACCAAGACTCTCTGCAAAAGGAATAATCTTTGTAAATTTCAAAACATGTTTGGCAAGAGCTGCACTCTCCATCTCAAAAGTAATCATTGATCCAAATCCTCTTGCCTGACGTTTACAGACTTCATAGTCTTTTGTTCCTTCAATTCCTGGATAATAGATTTTTTTAACCTTAGGCTCCGTCTGCAAATACTTCACAATAGCAAATGCATTTTCCTGTGCTTTTTCCATGCGGATTGCAAGTGTCTTAATTCCCCTTAGGATTAACCAGCTATCAAATGGTGCCAGCCCTGAACCCACTGTCTTTATAATAAAGCAGAGTTTTTCTGATATTTCCTTTTTGTTAGTCACTAAAAAACCAGCTAATGTATCATTGTGTCCACCTAAAAATTTGGTTCCACTGTGTATAACAATGTCTGCGCCAAGATTAAGCGGATTCTGAAAATAAGGTGATAAAAATGTATTATCTACAATTAGCAACAATTTATGTCTTTTAGCAATGTCTGAAACTTTTGCTATATCAACCACTCGCATCATTGGATTCGTAGGTGTTTCAATATAAATTGCTTTTGTATTCTCCTTAATAAGACTTTCTATATCCTTAGTACTACAATCAGTTCTGGTAAATTCAATTCCATTTTTTGCAATAATATTGTCAAACAATCTAATACTTCCACCGTAAAGATCAACATCTGTAATCAGATGATCACCCGGCTTAAATATTTCCATCAATGCTGTAATTGCCGCCATTCCGCTTGAGAATGCAAAGGCATCTGTACCATTTTCCAATGCAGCAACAGTCCTCTCGAGTTGTTTTCTTGTGGGATTCTGTAATCTTGAATAGTCAAATCCGGTACTTCTTCCAACCTCAGGATGTGCATAAGTTGCAGTCTGATATATGGGATAACTTATGGCACCATAGTGATTACAGTTACTTTCTTCATCTTCTAAATGCAAACATTTTGTGCTTATTTCTATTTTCATTTTAATCGCAGCCTTTCAAACATCATATTCCTATCGCATTGATAGGTTTATATAATATTATCATTAAAAAGGAAAAACTGTGTAATCCAAAAAACAAATTGTAAGCTATAACTAAATCCTATAACGCAATCAACTGATACCATGTATTTTGCATTTTCTTTATTTCAGACTTGGCTCGACTTCTTATGATTCATTAACCAACTTTCCTGTCATATGCTCAGGTTCAAACTCTAAGCACTGAACACGTGAAAATGCAGACTTAAGTTCTTTTTCCAAATACTCCTCGTCATCGGTAAACTTCTTAACTAGAGAAATACATATTTCTCTGGCCTTTTCTTCATCTTTAACAAGGCTAACTCTACCGAAAATAATAACGCTCTTTATGTTTAGAGCCCAATCACCTTCCTTGCGATAGCCTTCGTCATAAACACAGTAGCTTGCTTTATCACAGCGTATGATGGAATCAATCTTATGGCCTTCTTTGGCTCCATGAAAATAAATTTTTCCATCCTTTTCGCAGTACCAGTGATCTATAGGAAGTCCATAAGGATATCCATCATCGCCAATCAGTGAAAGCACTCCTCTCTTGGTATTCTTCAATATATCTAAACACTCCGAATCCGAAATCTGCTGATTGAATCTTCTCATTTTTCTAAACATAAAACACCTCACGCTTTTTTCAAAATTCTATTATTATATCTATGCTTATAGTAACATATCCACTGAATTCTATAATTCTCCTTACGCTACAGCATTAGCGTTAATCCCCTCTATAACCTTTCTAATCGCGCTCCAAACCGTTAAATCAGTAAATATATCAACTACACTTCCCTGATCTGTAAACGGCGATTCCTGAAGTACAGAAAGGTCTGTCATCATGCCGTTATGCACGATGTATTCTACTATCTGGTTTACAAAATATATTTGTCTGCTATCCAGACTTGTATTGTCGAGAAACTCCGAAAAAGCTTCCTTTGCTGCATTCATATCAAGACCTACAATACTACGAACAAATTCACCCAAAGGTTTCTGCCCATACTCCATCTCATAGTCCTCTTTCGTACCCACTTCTTTCCAAAGAATCTCTTCAAGTGATTCCACATCAAAATGAGTAAGTGGCTGATTTGTACGAAGCTTCGCAATAACAATATTATCCTGGTGCTGACGAATATAATATTCTGCTTTCGCCTTATAATTCTTCAACTCATCATTTTCAAGTTCAGATTCATTCCACTGTGTATCCAAAATATCATCCGAAAAATCTGTGTCATAACGAACCTTTCGATGAGGTAAATACTTCATCAGATTACGCAGGCTATCTCTTATATGTTCAAAATCTTCGATTCCTGCACGTTCTACATAATCGGTATTAAGGATTTTCTCAATCAACTCCTTCTGGACCTGAATCTCCGGAATATTTGCAACAGTTGCTATTCCTCCAACCTTATCAAACAAATCTGATTTCAACCGGCCATACTTTTTCCCCGCAAGCTGTGCCAACTCTAATCCATACATTAATGCATCAAAACGAACCGCTGAAGCCTCATCACTATCCGGCAAAATCAACGGAGCCAATTCTTCACGAACTAATAATGTATCCTCATATGTAAGTGCCTGGTAATTACTCTCAGAGGAATATAAATCCACATACTTAATATGCTGACGAACCGCAAAGTTTTCGCGATTTAATTCCTTCACTTTTTCCGTCATCATTTGAACCAACTGATTACGATACGCTATCAATCGATCCACCTGATAATTTATATCCTGAAGTTTATAGGCAATCTGGAATTCCAGATTAAATACCGCTCCTTGTAAAGCAATCATATTAGCTGTTGGACGACCTTCTCCCATTCGGAAGAATTCAAAATTCCCGCAAAAATCAAAGATATAGAACTTGTTCTTATCTTCTCCATCTATAAGTCCCGGGCAAAGTCTTGTACCACGGCCAATCATCTGCCAAAACTTTGCTTTACTCATTACTTTCTTGAAAAATACAAGATTCAATACTTCCGGTACATCAATACCTGTATCCAACATATCTACCGATATTGCAATCTGAGGCAACTTCTTCGCATCAGAAAACTCGTCTATTGCACTCTGAGCATAGGTCATATAATTATCAATGACCTTAGCAAAAGCCTGACCGTTTGCTCCACTGGCAAGATTGGGATATTCTTTATTAAACACTTCCAAAATCTTTTCTGCATGCGCATGGTTCTTGGCAAAGATAATAGTCTTTCCGATCTTCTCGCCATAATTAATCTTCAACGCATCTCTCATTACGATATGAAGTACCTGACGAATGGTATCCTCATTAAACAGCCAGGTATTTAAAGCAGAAGAGTTAATCTTCTCCGGAAGTTCTCCATTTTCATCTTTGAATGTATCTTCGTAGATTTCCTTCTCTTCTTCCGTAAGCTCTGCGTAACTAATACCCTGCTCTATGAATTTCAGCTTTGTTTCTACAGACATGTAATCTACTAAATATCCGTCTTTTACTGCCTGCGCCAGATCGTATCCATAAGTAGGAACACCATTTTCCAACTCAAAAATAGAATACGTATTCTTATCGATTTCATCCTTTGGTGTCGCAGTTAATCCAACTAGTGGCGCATCAAAATATGTAAAAATATCCTTGTACTTGTTGTAGATGGATCTATGTGCTTCATCGCTAATGACAAGGTCAAAATGTCCACTCGTAAAAAGCTTGCCATCCTCATCTTTTACCGAATCAATACATCCCATCATCGTCTGATAAGTAGAGAATACACAATGAGAATTATAATTATCCTTTTCCTCGCATAAATTCGTGCACGACAAATCAGGTAGTAAATTTACAAAACTTCTCTTTGCCTGAGTAACCAAAGAATTTCGATCCGCCAAGAACAGAATATTCTTTACCCATCCTGCATCTAACAACACTTTACACAGTGCAATAACCGTTCTGGTCTTTCCTGAACCGGTAGCCATAACCAACAATGCTTTTCTACGATTCTTCTTATCAAAAGCATCACAAACGGCCTTTATTGCACCTTCCTGATAATAACGGCCTGCAATGTTTTTATCCACCGATATATGATTTAAACTGGTTCTCATAGACTGGAGATTATACAGTTTCTCCAAATCACGTTTGGAATATATTTCGGCTACTTTTCTTTCTGGATACTGATTATCTACAATACGAGTTTCAAATCCGTTTGTAAGAAAAACAACAGGTCTTCTTCCGTACTCTTTTTCTAAAATATCTGCATATAATTTTGCCTGCTGACGTCCCTTAGCAACATCCACGCAAGTACGCTTTGCTTCAATAACAGCAAGTGGCTTATGTGCGTCGTCATATAATACATAATCTGCAAAGCCCACTTCGGATTTATTTGGCATACCAGGTAGTTCTACCTCATTGATCCAATCCTTACCTTCCGTCCAACCGGCATCAATTAACATGGAATCTATATAAATCTTTCTGGTCTTATACTCTGACAATCTATATAAATCTTTCTGGTCTTATACTCTGACAAATCAAGAGGCTTTGGTACATAAGTCTGCTGTTTCTCCGCACGACGTGCCGATAAAGCCTCTTTGAGAGATTCATTCTCATCACGAAGCTTCTGTAAATCAATATCCTTTTGTGCAGAACTCTCAATTTCCTTCTGGAGTTCAACTTTTGTAGCTTCCGCCTGCTCACGTTTTTCCTTTGCTCTCTTTACTCTTTCTGTAATAAGATTTGGATCAAAGGTGCGCTCTACATATAAATCTGAATAGCAATATATAGCAATATGCAATATAATCCAAATAAATAAAGAGATTCTCTAAACAAAGCATCGCCTCATCTCGCCCCAGCTTCTTACCGCTATGAGCCACATTATTCCCGCATCTACGAATGAAATCCATTCTCTTCCACAAATCCGGTCCAATAATCTGACGATATTCTTCTGCATTCATTAAACTCTGCAAATTATCCTGATATGGCATCTCAAGTTCCTTGTCCACGGAATACATCCATTTCAAAGCAAACTCCATGGCACGGCGACAGTTAATAATACTCGCCTCCGGATCCATCAGAATAATTCTCTCTGCAGAAATCGCTACATCAGCAAATCTCTTAAATTTTGGTTCTTCTTTTAAATAATCAAAATTTGTTGTCATATAACCACCCCTTTAGAGTTCTATATATCTTTACGACGAT
>OMZA01000049.1 GCA_900315425.1 uncultured Eubacteriales bacterium | reverse complement strand
AATCCACCTGTATTACCATCCATACCAACAGACTGATCATATGTACTAGAACGATAATAACTAAATGAGAAGAATGCGACTGTATTTTCTTTTATTAACTGTAATTCATCTTCTCTCATTTCAGGTGCACAGTCATGTTCTCTCCATACACGTTTTACATAACCAGGAATTTCTCCTAAACAGAAGACATCACCAAAATAGAAATTATTTAATCTTACTGTATTATATGCCCCAAAGACATTATCAGGATTACAGTCATATGGATATGTTGCAACAGATGAACATGTTAACATACATCCTACTTGTGCATCTTTATCAATCTCACGGCATAGTTTAACTGTCCAAGCATTGGCTACACAGATATTATAGTAAGCAAGCCACTTATCTTTTTCAGTTGTTGAACCAATAGGATCACTTGGATCTTTTGGATTAGATGATTTGTCAAATTAAGTGCAACACTTACGATGAGTTACCCAGTAATTCTTCTTTAGGTGTTTTATATTTTATGCATTTACGTGGCCTGTTATTCATTAAATTCAGATTCTTTTTCAATTCCTCCGGGTCCACTTCAGACAGATCCATTCCTTTAGGATAAAACTCCCGCAGTAATCCGTTCGTATTCTCATTGGTTCCTTTTTGCCACGCACAGTAAGGATCACAGAAATAGGTTTTGCATCCTAATGCTGCTTCGATCTTTTCATACTCTGCGAATTCCTTTCCTCTGTCGAAGGTTATCGTTTTTACCAGTTCCGATGGAAGCTTTCCGAGAGCTTCTATGATTGCCGGTGTTACATTCTTGGCCGTTCTGTCTTCTACAGGGATTGCTATATAAAATCTGGATTTCCTTTCCGCCAGTGTGACAAAGCAATATCTGCTCTTGCGCGTATGACCGTTTCTGCCTGATTCTACGGTGTCACCTTCCCAATGCCCGAGCTCTTGTCGTTTGTATACATCTTTTGGCCTATTTTTGATTGTCCTTCCGCCATCGTTAAATTTTCCACGCGTTTCTGCCGGCCTTTTAAACCTGCCTTTTCTGCGCAGGTGCTCCATCTTGATTTTAGGAATGACGCCTCTGTGTATCATGCGGTAAACAGTAGCTGTTGAAGGGGTCTTTATCTTTTCCATCTTTGCCCTGTTCACCAGCTGTTCCGGAGACCAGTGGTTTTCGATCTTCTCTTTGATATAATGGATCTCCTGTTCCTGATATCTGGCTGGACGATGGCATCTGGTCCTTCTTTCTTCATATTTTTCCTGGGCTTTTACAGGAAAATATCTATCATGCTCTTTGAAATTGTTCCTGGTACGGTATGAATTTCTTTTTATCTCTCGGGAAATGGTGGAAGGACTTCTATGAAGTGCCTTTGCAATCCCACGTATACTCATGCCCAGACTGAGAAATTGATAGATACAGGAACGCTCATTTATGTTAATATGGTTATAGTTCATAGGCTTATCTCCATTCTATGTTTTTTTGGTCACTCACATAGTAGCATAGATAATTCCTATGAACTTTTCATATGTTGCACTTGTTATGATAATTTATATATTTTTTTAAGAGTTTACGTTCCTGAGGAGAACGTTTTTCGTATTATAGAACTAGAAGTTATTCAAGTAATAATTCTAGTTTTTTATTTTATCTAGAAGTGATATCATATCACTGAAGAGAAGTTAGTCATTATAACTTGAGACATCCATAAGGTAAGCTCGTAAACAACGATTGATAGCTATGACTATTAATGTATCGTTCTTCTCTTCACTAAATAAACGTACTGACTAGAGGTTGCTTATATTTAACTTCTAGTCTTTTATTTTGTAGGCATACATTATAATAGACTTAAGAAAGCAGAGAGATCAGGCCTTGGAAACACAGTTGTGATTTCGTAAATAAAAATTCTCTGCCTCCTTTTATGACATGAGTCAGTTTATATCCAAATAGGCCTTTTGATTTATTGATAGAGCCTGCATGTAAGACGAAAATAGATAGTCATAAATTGGGAAGTT
>OMZA01000025.1 GCA_900315425.1 uncultured Eubacteriales bacterium | reverse complement strand
GGTTTCAGCCAATATGCTGTACACATCACAATATCAACTTCACACAACCCAAAAAGGGGCTTCGCCCAGATGATTTAATCATCTAAAGCGACAGCCCCACCATTTTATTTTTTGTATTGACATAATTTAAAATGTGCTATATTATTATGAATACATCTCGTAAATAAAATGTTACTAGATAAGCGCGCATTTATGGAATGTAAATTTAATTTTTAGGAGGAAATTTGATTAAGAATGAAGAAGGGGTTTAGATTAATAGGGAATATATTGCCGGTTATTATAGTGGCTATTGTATTTTTAATTGAGGGAAGTATAGACCATAGTACGGCATATGCGTATGGGGAAACTAACAGTATCAGCGCGATTGCAATGGTTAGGGGGAGTAGTAATGTGGGCTATGCCTACAGACATTATATGATTATTAATAATGTTCAGGTAATTGCATATTGTAGTGATCATAACAAAGTTACCCTACAGCCAGGGACGGTAGTTACAGCAAGCTCCAGAGGTAAGGAGAATTTATCCGATGATATGATTAATAAAATGAAGAAGGTATTATATTACGGATATGGAGGAGAAGGAAGTATCACAGGACTTACAGATGATGATTTTTTACTGACATCTTTTGCCCTGAGTTATGTGAAAAATAATGATTCTAATGCAGGGACTTTAACAAAGGCCTATGCAGATAAGTTACTTGGTATGCCGGAGGTTCCAGATAGTTTTAAGTTAACTTTTTGGTATAGTGGACAGGATTCTTTACAGGAACTAGTAACTACAGAAGTAAAGCATGACACAGATGTTCCTGATGAGCCTAAGACAGTACATTTAAAGATTAATAAATATGGTAATGCCACTGGAACAGCAACTGTATATAGAGGTGGGGTTTTTCAATTATACGACGAGAATAGAAAATTGATGTCAACTATTGCGGATACATCTAAGGCTGGTCAGACACCGGAATATTTAACAAAGAACACGGTTTTAACTGAAGGAAAGAAGTATATGATTAAGGAGATAAAGGCACCTTATGGATGTGTGCTTCCAGAAGATAATGAAACCTGGTTTACCATTCCAAAGAAAGCTGGTGATCCTTACACAGTAAATGTAACAGATACATCTGTTTATTCTAATTTAAAATTCGTGAAGACCTCAGATTACAATTATGATTCTGTGGGTAAGACATCCGGTCAGGGAGAGTATTATGTTGAAGAATATTCTGTCCATGATAATACATATAGAAGATGCTGCAGGGTTAACTATAATGGGGATAATGATAAGAATAAATCTTCCCACAATGTATATTCTTTAAGTATTAATGTACCAAAGCTTCAATATGGTTGGAGCAATGGAAAAGCTGTTGTAATGGACGAAATATCAAGAACTACAAATGTTAATTCTAAATTATATTATACGCCTCACAACCTTGGAAAGTTCAGATTAGTAGAGGAAAATGCTCCAAAGGGGTATGAAAAATCAGAACCGTTATATTTTACAATAAGCGATAGTGCCATAGAGGTAAAGGATCTTTCGAAAGACTGGAATGTTAATGAGAAAAATACAGGATTAGTCTATGATACGCCAAAGTATTTCTTAATAGCCTTTGATAAAAGAGATGAATATACAAATGAGCTCTTAGAAAATGTAGAATTTGAAGTTCAAGAATTAAATAATGATACATGGAGTAAGGTGGCTGATGTTGGTACCAATACGGACGATGAAATTCAACATAAATACATAAGTGATAAGTTATATTATACAGAGGATAACAAAGGAAGGTTCAGGTTGGTGGAAACTAAGGCCTTAGATGGATATTTCCAAATAGAGCCGATAGAGTTTACCATGGATATAACAAAGGATTCTGGATATATTTACGAAATTAGTAATGGGGAGGTATATAATACACCAATACCTTATATTCATACTAATGCAAAGGATAATGAATCTAATGCTAATGAGGCAAGAATATCAACTAACACCACCATAGTAGATACAGTTTCATATTACAATTTGCCTTATGGAGATTATAGGATGGAGGGAGTAATTATGGATAAGTCCACGGGAGAGGCTTTAGAGATTCAAGGAGAAAAAGTTATAAGTAAAGAAAACTTTAGTGTGAAGGAACATAATGGGAAAATAGATATTAAGTTTACTTTTGATTCTAGTAGCTTAGAGGGAAAAGATATTGTGGTATATGAAGTCTTGTATTCAAGCGATGAGGTAGTAGCTGAACATAAAGATATAAATGATATGGGACAAAGTATATCATTTATGGTAGAGGAGACTACTGAAGAGACAACAATTGGGGAAACCACCAAGGAGACCACAACAATTGGGGAAACTACAGTTCAGGAAACTACAATAGTAGAAACAACGAAAACAGCAACAAAGGGAGAACTTGAAACAAAGGTACTTGGAGAAAAGATGGATAGAACAACTCCCGGAGAAAATGAAGAACAGCCTCCATTGACAGGTGATACTCACAAAGGGATATTTGTATTAACAATATTAATAGCAGGAATAGTATTAGTTATATCGGCAAAACATAATAATCAATAAAAGAACATATTTAATTTCTAAAGCTATCAAATAACCATCACATTCCATTTGTATATTAATAGCGAGATATAACAACAAAGAAAGTGAAAAAAGGAGTGGGTTATTATGAAGTACAGATGGTATTTAGCAATGGCATTATCAATTGGATTGATAACTGTAGGTTGCGTAGGATGTGGAAATTCAACCAGTAGTTCAAAAAGTAATACTAGCACAGCAGGAGAGGTAACAGAATCCATAGAAGAAGATACTAAAGATGATTCATCAGAAGTGGAAGCAGATACATATACAATTAAAGTGACTAAAGTCAAGAAAGGTACAATAACAGGTATCGTTGGAGAAATGGGTGGAATATCAGGAGAAACTGGCGAGATGCCATCTATGGAAGAAAGCTCAGAAAATAGTGATGCATCAGGTACAACTTCAGAAGGGCAAGATAAAATGGACGGAGGATTCCCAGGGGGAATGAATTCCCAGTTCAGTGAGACTGATGAAAAAATCACCGTAAATGTAACGGATGATACTGTTTTTGTAGATGAAACAGGAGAAGGTGTTGAATCTATAGATGATATAGAAACAGGAATGATTCTTGAAGTCGAGGTAGATGAGGATGGTAATGCAGTAACTGTTACTGTGGTAAGTACAGGAAAGACCTCTCAACAAGGTGGCATGGACATGGGTGGTAAAAACAAACAGGCTTCTACAGAGGCTGATAAGACTGAAGAAGATTCTGATATATAAGCGTATTTAATAAAATAAAAGACGGGCTGTATCTAGCAGTTAGCTAGACAAGCCCGTTAATTACTATTTACTGGTTTTTAGATTGTTGGTGAAACCTTTCTTTTTCATAGAAGTCGTAAAGAAATCTTTAATAATAGTTGGATGGAAGATAAGAAGCATTGGAAACAACTCAAGTCTTCCGGCTAACATATCAAACATAAGTACAAATTTTGTAATTGGTTTATAAAAACTAAAGTTACACGTTGGACCAACCTTTTCTAAACCAGGACCAATGTTATTTAAGGTAGCTGCAACAGAGGTAAAGCTTGTAGTTAAATCATAACCTTCAATAGATACCAGAAACATAGATGCTATAAATAAAACAATGTAGGTTATTAAATATACATTTATGGATCTTACGATTTCATGCTCTACCGGTCTTCCTTCAAATTTGACCTTTTTAACAATTCTTGGATGAATATATGATGCAAATTCTTTTCCAATACTTTTCACAAGAATAACAATTCTTGATACTTTAATTCCACCACCTGTGCTGCCTGCACAAGCACCTATAAACATCAAAATAACCAGTATAAATTTACACGAAGAATGCCATTTGTCAAAATCAGTTGAGGCAAATCCCGTGGTGGTTATTATTGTAGCAACCTGAAAAGCAGAGTGTCTAAGGGCTGTGGCAACAGATTTATAAATGTTTATAACATGTAGAAAAATAATGGCAGTAGAGACACCTACTATTAGAAGATAATATTTAACCTCTTCCATAAAGAATTCTTTAATGCTTCTAAATAATAAGAAGTAGTAGGCATTAAAGTTGATACCAAATAATAACATAAAAATTGTGGCAATCCATTGAATATAAGGAGAGTAGCTTACAAAACTGTCATTCATGATACCAAATCCACCTGTACCTGCGGTTCCAAAGCTTAAAGTAAGAGACTCAAACAAAGTCATGCCACCCAATAGTAAAAAGATTACTTCTATAGTGGTAATAACAAAATAAATTACATATAGAATCATAGCTGATGACTTCATTTTTGGAACTAATTTGCCAACAGAAGGTCCCGGACTTTCTGCCTTCATAATATTTATATTTGAACCGCCACCCATAGGAATTACGGCAAGTAAGAATACCAAAACACCCATACCACCAATCCAGTGGGTAAAACTTCTCCAGAAAAGAGCTGTATGGGAAAGAGCTTCCACATTATTTAAAATGCTAGAACCTGTGGTTGTAAAACCAGAGACTGTTTCAAATAATGCATCTACAAAGTTAGGTATCTCTCCTGTAATATAAAAGGGTATAGAACCTATAAAACTCATTATAATCCATGAAAGACCTGTTATAATACAGCCTTCTTTTAAATAAATTATTGTGTCTTTTGGTTTTAAAATAGTAAGCAGACAACCTATAAGTCCGCTGATTCCTGCTATCAATAGGTAGTAGAAACCTTGATGTTCCTTGTAATATAGAGCAACTACACAAGGAAGTAACATTAGGATGCATTCAATTCGCATAACATGCCCTAGAATGTATCGAATCATACTTCTATTCATAATTGAAAAACTCCAATATTATTCGAGAATATCTGTAATATCATTAAAACCGCTATGGGTAGTAACAATAATTACACTGTCATTCATATTTATTTTAGTTGAACCTGAAGGAATAATAAGTTTATCCTTTCGGTTAATAAGGCAAATGAGAAGATTGTCCTTAAGTTGCAATTGGGAAATTGGAACTTCGGTAATCCTGGATTTTTTATCTACTCTGAATTCAATGGCCTCAACTCTTGAATCATACATGTGATAGAGAGTTTCAATGTTATTGATATCTTTAGAGGCGCTTCTGGCTCGGACATATGCAATTATTGCATCAGAGGTAATATATCTTGGATAAAAGACACTGCCTAAATCCAATTTATTTATAGTGGATTTATAATTTACATGATCTATTTTGGTAACAACTTTGGCATCGCTAGAATTTTTAGCATGCAAGCTTAATAAAATGTTTTCTTCGTCAATTCCTGTTAAAGGTACAAAGGACTCAACGGTTTCAATACCTTCTTCCTTTAAAAGATCTTCATCCGTTCCATCAGCGTTAATAATGATAGCCTTTGGGAGTAATATGGATAATTCTTCGCATCGCTTAGAATCATTTTCAATGATTTTAACAGAAATTCCGGATTTTATAAGTTCATTTGCCAGGTAGAAAGATAAGTTGCCACCACCCACTATCATACAGTTTTTAACACTTTTTGATTTAAAGTGCATTTTACTTAAGAAATATCTTAGTGAACTTCTAATGGCAACAAAGGAAACTTTATCTCCTGCTTGAAATTCATAATTACCAGTAGGAATCATTATTTCATTTTCACGTTCTACTGCACATACCAAAACGCCATTCATATAGTCTTTGCTACCTAAATCAGAGAGCTTTAACCCTAGTAGTTCGCTGTCGTCCTGAATTTTGAAACTCATAATTTCTGCAAGACCGTGAGCAAAGGAGTTTACCTCCAAAGCAGCAGGCAGGTACAGAATTCTAGCTATGTCTCTGGCACTTTCTAATTCTGGATTGATAATCATTGCTAATTCGAGTTTATCACATAGATATTTAGTCTCAGAACTATAGTCAGGAGTTCTAACTCTTGCAATTGTATTGCAATCAGATACTCTCTTTGCAAAAGTACAACAAAGTAGATTAAGTTCATCTGAATCAGTTACCGCGATAAATAAATCACAGGATTCAATTCCTATGTTATGTAGGCTCATAAAATTAGATCCATTTCCCACATATCCCATTACATCATATGTTGAAGTAATCTCTTCAATGGTAGATGAATCTTTATCAATGACTGTAATATCATGGCCTTCCCTTGAAAGTTGTTCAGTAAGAGCGGTACCAACTTTTCCGGCTCCAACAATGGTGATTTGAAGTCCACCTGGGCCTTTTGAGTTTTTCATGATAATTCCTCCAAAATGTTCGCAAAATATACAACTATGATAACACTTTTTGTAGTAAAATCAAATTAATAAATAAAATCTCGTTGACAACCAAAGAAATAAAGTAGTAATATACAATTAGCACTCAAAGAGAAAGAGTGCTAACAATTTTGAAAGTAAGTATTTGATAAATGTAAAATAAATAGTAAGGAAGTGACAGAATGATTACGATACCGGCATATAATATGTTATTTTTACCTGATGTTACATTCTATTTGAAAATGGAATTTTTTGAAAAATATAATATTGATTATAAGAATATAAAAATAGGTGAAGAGGTTTTACTTACAACTATAAAAGATGATAAATCTATTGTTGACCTTACTCCGGAAGACTTTAATCCTATTGGAGTAGTGGCTGGAATTATTAATGTTGATAATGAAGGAAACGTTCAGCTGACTACAAAAGGAAGAGTAGATGTTACCAATATTGAAATTGATGGTGAAAAAGTAACTGCAGATGTTAAAGAAAGAAAAGATATAGAGGATATTACAGAAGCAGAAGTAAAGGATAAATTTATCAAGCTTAGAAAAGCTTTAATAAAATTTATTCAGGGATTTCAGTGGGGAATATGGGGAAGAAATTATATTTTACATATGAAATCTATATATGAAATGGCATGTTCTTTAGGTAGTTACATTGATTTTGACAGTGAAGACAGATACGCCATTGTAGCAACGGATTCTAAAAAGAAGAGATGTGAGCTTATAGAAAAAGTTATCTATGAGTTTATAGAAATGTCTAAGGTAAATGCTGAGGCGGAGTCAGCACAACAGGAGGATCACGAGCAGTTATACAGAGAATCTGCAATCAAAAAACAGATAGAGATTCTTCAGAATGAGCTTGATGAAATGCATCCGGAAAATGTATCAGATGTAAGAAAGTTCGAGAAATTAATTGCCGAATCCGGAATGAATAAAGTTGCTAAAAAAGAAGCAGAAAAAGTTCTTAACAGAATGAAGCAAGAAGGTAAAGATAGCCATGAATATGGAATGCTTTATGATTATTTGGATTTTGTAACAACCCTTTCATGGAAGCCAAAGGAAGGGGAGGATATAGATCTTAAGAATGCAGAGAATATTCTTGATGAAGACCACTATGGACTAAAGAAGGTCAAGGAAAGAATAATACAGCAATTGGCTGTTATGAGTCTTACCAAGAAACAATCGGGATCAATTCTTTTATTCGTTGGAGCTCCAGGTACCGGTAAAACCAGTATTGGACAGAGTATTGCAAGAGCACTTGGAAGAAAATATGTAAGAATAAGTCTTGGTGGAATTAGGGATGAAGCTGAGATTCGTGGACATAGAAGAACTTATGTGGGAGCTATGCCAGGTAGAATCATGGAAGGTATGAAGCAAAGTGGTGTTTCCAATCCGGTTATGGTTCTTGATGAAGTTGATAAGTTAGTTAAAGATTACGGTGGTGATCCTGCTAGTGCTTTGTTAGAGGTGCTCGATCCGGAGCAAAATGGAACATTTACAGACCATTATATGAATGTGCCATACGATCTTTCTGATGTATTGTTTGTATGTACGGCTAATACATTGGATACTATACCAGAACCGCTATTAAACAGAATGGAAGTCATTCAGTTTCCGGGATATTCAGCTTTGGAGAAATTTTATATTGCAAAGAAACATCTTATTCCTAAAGCATTGAAGAATACAGGTATTAAAAGTTCTACTCTAAAAATCAGTGATGCAGCAATCAGAAGAATCATCAGTGATTACACCATGGAATCTGGAGTAAGAGGTCTAAAAAAAGAGATAGATATTCTTTGTAGAGGTGTTGCTGTTGATTTAGTAAAAGGTGAGGCTACGAAGATATCCGTAGGAGAGAAGAATCTTGTAAAATATATTGGAAGAAAGAAAACCTTCCACGACGTTGTAAAGAAAGATAAAGTTCCTGGAATTGTTACGGGACTTGCCTGGACTGCAGCAGGAGGAGAGATTCTATTTGTTGAAACAAAGCTTATGAAGGGTAGCGGAGATATCATAATTACCGGTCAATTAGGTGATGTTATGAAAGAATCTGCAAAGATTGCTCTTACAATGATAAAATCTATGTACCCAGAGGTTACAGATATTCTTAAGGAAAATGATCTTCATATACATGTACCGGAGGGTGCAGTGCCTAAGGATGGTCCTTCAGCTGGAATAACTCTTATAACTGCTTTGGCATCATTATTTACCGGTAAGTATGTGGATTCCACAGTTGCTATGACCGGAGAGGTATCTCTCAGAGGTGGTGTAATGCCTATTGGAGGACTTCCAGAAAAGCTTATGGCAGCAGGAAGAGCGGGAGTCAAGAAAGTATTTATTCCAAAGGATAATGTAGAGGACTTAGAGGATGTGGCTAAAGAGGTTAAAGAAAAACTTGAGATAGTTCCAGTTGCTAAGATTAAGGATGTACTTAAAGATTTGGGATTAAAATAAAATAAAAGGGATTGTCAACTTTGAAGAAATATAAAAAGTTGACAATTCTTTTTTTCGTATCTATAATATGCCATGTACATTACAAAATCATCGATGAAAATACATTTGAAAGGATTATATTTATGGATACTTCAGTTAATAAGACATCAGAATCAGTTAAAAATATTGCACTTATAGGTTTAATGACAGCAGTCATTTGTATAATAGGACCTATATCAGTAACACTTCCATTTACCCCGGTACCGATTTCTTTGCAAATATTTGCAATCTATATTACGGCATATGCATTGGGTTTTTCAAGAAGCATTGTTAGTACAGGGATATATTTACTTTTAGGAGCAGTAGGGTTGCCGGTTTTTTCGGGATATCAGGGGGGATTTTCAAGACTTGTAGGACCAACAGGGGGATATTTGGTAGGTTATATTTTTATAGCTCTTATAGTTGGTGGTGTAATTTCAAAGTTTCCAAAGAAAATATGGTTACATGGTTTAGCAATGGTGATTGCTGTTACTATATGTTATATGTTTGGAACAGTATGGTTTACAATTCAGGCAAATGTTGATTTCAAATCAGCACTTTATATGTGCGTAATACCTTTTATACTAGGGGATGCAATTAAAATAGCATTGGCATTGGTTGTTGGACCAGCTATTTATCATGCTTTAAAGAAAGCAAATTTAAACTAATTTTTGTATTTTGTTTATAAAATGTTATAATGTTGGAAGAATAGCTGTTGAAAGGAATAATTATGGCTAAGAGAGAAGCAAAAACCAACGTTGTAAGAATTTTAGAACGAAATAAAGCAGAATACGAACTTATTAATTATGAGTGTGACGAATTTATAGATGGAATGCATACTGCAAAGATTACCAATGCACCAGTTGAACAGTCCTATAAAACCCTTGTTATGAAAGGTAAAAGTGGTGGTTATTATGTCTTTGTGGTTCAGATTGCCATGGAAGTTGATATGAAAAAGGCAGCCAAGGCTGTAGGGGAAAAATCGGTGGAAATGATTCATGTAAAAGATATTACATCTATTACAGGATATGTTAGAGGTGGATGTTCCCCTTTGGGAATGAAGAAACAGTTTCCTACAGTGATAGATATTTCTGCCCAGGATTATGATTGGATATATGTTAGTGGCGGAAGAATAGGAACTACAGTTAAAGTACATCCAAAGCAATTGGCTGAGATAGCAAGGGCGATATTTTATGATATCACCAGTAAGGAAGGTGAATAAAATGACTATAAATCAACTTAAATATGTAATAACTCTGGCAAGATGTGCATCTATGAATGAAGCGGCTAAGAAATTATTTATTTCCCAGCCTAGTTTATCAGCTTCCGTAAAGGAATTAGAAAAAGAACTGGGAATTCAAATATTTAAAAGAACAAACAGAGGAATAGCTCTAACTCCAGATGGTAAGGAGTTTTTGGGTTATGCATCTCAGATTATAGAACAGTACGATTTAGTAGAAAATAAATATGTCAACAAGGATAATAACAAGAAAAAGTTCAGCGTTTCAATGCAGCATTATTCCTTTGCAGTTAATGCATTTATAAATACTGTTAATAAATTTGGAATGAATGAATATGAGTTTGCGTGCAGAGAAACACAGACTTATGATGTTGTTGATGATGTGAGAACAGGCATTAGCGAAATAGGTATTCTTTTTATAAATGATTTTAATAGAAATGTGTTGGAAAAACTTTTTTCAGAATATAATCTGGAATTTCATCCACTATTGAATTGTGGAATTTATGCCTATTTATGGAAAAAACATCCGTTAGCAAAAAAGACAATGGTTACGTTAGATGATTTGATGGAATATCCATTTTTATTTTTTGATCAGGGAGAACATAATTCCTTTTATTTTTCAGAAGAAGTCCTGAGTACATATGATTTTAAAAGAAAAATTAAGGCCAATGACAGGGCTACGCTTCTTAATTTAATGGTAGGTTTAAATGGTTACACATTATGCTCCGGAATAATATCCGAAGACCTTAATGGTTCTAATTATATGGCTATAAAATTGGATTCTGAAGAAATAATGACAATAGGTTATATTAAAAGAAAAAATTCAGTTATTAGCGAAGTTGGAAAACAGTATATTCAGGATATTTCCAAGTATAAAAATAGTGGAATGAAATAAATTTTAAAGGATACATTTATGAAAAAAATCGGACTTGTAGGAATGTCTAATGGACAACAGAGGGAAAATAAACCGAATGTTTTAAAGCTGATAAAAACAATTAATGAATGCGGATATGAAGTAGCATTAGGGGATTATATATACGAAACAGAGAATTATTTTAGCGGAAGCCCACAGGATAAGGCAAAAGACCTTATGAAAATGTATGATGACGATGATATTTCTCAAATATTTGATATATCCGGTGGGGATGTGGCAAATGAAGTTTTGGAATATTTAGATTACCAGGTTATTGCGAATTCAGATAAAATATTTTATGGTTACAGTGATGTGACTACAGTGATAAATGCAATATATGCCAAGACAGGTAAATCGTCTGGTTTGTATCAGATTAGAAATCTTATATACGAAAATTCTCAAAGCCAGATTCAAGCTTTTAAGGATAATTTTTCGTATCAAAATGAAAAGTTAGAATATAGCTTTATCCAGGAAGGTTATATGAAAGGCGTTGTAATTGGTGGAAATATAAGATGTTTTCTAAAACTTGCAGGAACAGAGTATATGCCGGATTTTACTGATAAAATATTATTGTTAGAAGGATTAAATACCACATCTATGCAGTGTGCTACATATCTTGCCCAGCTTAGACAGATGGGTGCTTTTAAGAAGATAAATGGTATTTTATTAGGAACATTTACAAGATTGGATAAAGAAATATTTGTTCCGTCAGTGGAGGAATTGGTATATAAATATGCAGGTGCTGATATTGCCGTTGCCAGAACTCATCAAATAGGCCACGGTTCAGACAGCAGATGTATATATATTGGAAATGAACTTGAATTAATAGATAATTAACCAGGAAGACTTAGGGATACCACAAGTCTTCCTTTTTTTGTTTCTTTAATAGTGTCGTTGAAGGTGAACCTTCCATAACCTCTGCAGGTGACTACATCCCCGGATTTTAGGTTGTAGCTGGAATTGGTATTCATTTTTCCATTTACAAAAACCTTGCTTTCATGAAACAGTTTCTGAGCCTGGCTTCTTGAAAGGTTATATACTTCGCTAATAACAGCATCTAACCTAAGGGATGCTACGTTTATATTTTTTTGGGTGGTTTTATTAAGATATTCTAATAAAGAGGGTTCCAGCTCATCTAAGGATAAAACATTTGTTTTGACAGTTGTATGCTTTACCCTGTTTAAAGAGTCAGCTAAGAAGTCGGCCATGGATTCCAGGGAAAATATAAAGGCTTCGTTATCCTTTATAATGATATCTCCGATAACATCCCTATTAACGCCGAGATTAATAACGGCTCCAAGAAAATCTCTGTGAGATAGTTCATCAGCAAATTTCTTGGCAGAAGGGGTAACGTGAATGACTACCATAGGCCAGGGCATAACAGCTTCACCAAATCTCACCATTAATCTTTCGGCACCGGCATATCCACCAAATAACTCATATTCCACATAACTAAAGTTATTTTTTGTTCTATGGAATATGTCAAGCTCGGCTAATCCCATAAAATTACTGAAAGTACAAAGATTTCTTTGATACGCTCTGTCGGCTAAATCTATTAAATGTTTTTCAATGTTGTTAGTTTGATTATTATCCATCGACTCCACCTTGTTTTATAAATCGTCAACCACTCGTTTGTCTCGCCAGGTTCCCTTAATCCACCTAATAATAACTATTATGCCACGTAACAATTCATCCATAGCCATAGCTATCCATATACCAATAATTCCGCCATGAAATGCTATTCCCAAAATGTAGCTGAATAATACGGAAACACCCCACATAGAGGCCATTCCCAGATAAGTTGGGAATCTAACATCTCCGGCGGCTCTTAAACTCTGTATAACTACTAGATTTGTGGATCTTCCCAGTTCTAGGAAAATACATATAAACATAACCTGGCTTCCAAGTTTTATTATGTCGGCATTATCTGTAAATATTCCAAAGGTGAAAGGGCTTATAAAGAAACCTATAATGGCAATGGTTTCTGCGATAATAACTGCCTTCCACCATATGGATAAAACTCTTTTGTATGCCTTATCATATTCTTTAGCACCAACTTCGTGGCCAACTATGATAGAAGTGGCCATGGCAGCGGAAACTGAGAACAAATAGGCAAAACTACTTAAAATATTTGCATAGATTCTGGTATTAACGGCCAAAGCAGATAGAGAATTAATAAAACCAAGTATAACTAATTGGGCAATGTTATAGGAAATGTTTTCTCCGGCAGCTGGAAGGCCAACAAGAATAAGCTTCTTAAGAATATCCTTTGGAAATGGTTTCAAATACTTTATAGAAATATTTCCGTCAATATATTTTATAAAATAAATAATTGCCATAATCACAGCCACAGCTCTTGAGAATACTGTTGAAATAGCAACGCCTTTTGTACTTAGTCCTAAAAATTTCAGAGGTCCATAGAGAAAGCAGTAGTTACCAACAATATTTATAAGGTTCATGGAAAGAGAAATCATCATTCCGATTTTTGTCTTACCGTTGCTTCTGAAAAATTGTGAAAACGTATCCAGTGTGGCTTGTAAGAACAGTAAACCACCAACAATAAGCATGTAATCTCTGGCAGAAGGAACCATTTCTTCAGGAACATGCATGAGTTTTATTATGAAATTATGTAAAAGAAATAAAATTGCACTAACGCCAACACTCAGAGCTAAGTTAAATATAACAGCTACAGTGTATATTTCATTAAGTTTTTCCTTTACTTTTGCACCAATGTACTGAGCTACCACAACACCACTGGCTGTGGATATAATTGAAAATGCAAGGGTTAAAAATCCGAGTATCTGATTAGCATTTCCAATGCCTCCTACTGCATTAGGTGAATGATTGCTAATCATCAAAGTATCAATATATCCCAGACACATTGAAAGTAAAGCCTGAACAAATATTGGCCATCCAAGTTTAAATGTGGACATGTTTTGTACAGAATTTGTTTCTTTTTTATTAACTATATTTTCTCTTTTATTAAATTTTTTATACATATTGCAAGTATACTAAAATTTAACATAAAAATGCAGTATAATATTTGAGATTATTGTATTAATTTCTGTTCATAATAGAAATTATCATTAAATTGAGATATAATAAGCGTCTGTGTAAAGATAGAAAGGTTGTTTTAATAAATTGGATAAGAGAGAGACAGAAGAAATAATAAACAAAGAACTTTCAGATGAGGATATTGAAATAGAATTTTACAGTGGTGATGCCACAGAGAATGATTCCAAATCAGAAAGTCCAAAGACATTTAAAGAAAAGGTAAAAAATTTTTTTGATACCTCGGAGAAGCAAAAAGCAGCTATATTTATAACATTAGGTTTTATAGCAGTTGTTATTTTAATTACATCCTTAAGTATGAATAATAGAAAAAATGACATTTCAGCTGCTACTCCAGGCCAGGCAAGCAAAGGTGAGGCCTACAAGGGAGAAGGCACAGAGGATGATTTTGATGATACTAAAGGGTCTAAAAATAGTTCTAAGAAGGATTCCAAAGAAAAGGAAACGGTAGATGTTAGTAAATTAGAGGTATCTGAAAAGGATGCTAAGGATGATGCCCAGAATAAAAAGGATAATCAGGAGGTTAATGAAGGATTTCAGTCTATTAATTCAGCCTCCGTTTCAACAATACCATCTACTATGTATGATAAGGCCAGAATATCTTATGGAATAGATGTATCAAAGCATCAGGGAGATATTGATTGGGCTAAGGTAAAAGCTTCAGGAGTTACCTTTGCATTTATCAGAGTAGGATTTAGAGGTTACGAAAATGGTAAGCTTTGCAAAGACACCACTGCAGACAAGAATATTAGAGAAGCTCAGGCTAATGGAATAAATGTAGGTGTTTATTTCTTTTCTCAGGCAGTTAACGAAAGAGAAGCTCTAGAGGAAGCATCACTTACTTTAGATTATATAAGAGGATATAATCTGGAATTGCCAGTAGTTATCGACTGGGAGACAGCTAAAGGTTATAGGACTTACAGTATGGGTGGTTCGCAACTTACAAGTGTATTGTCTACATTTTGTGATACAGTAGGAAGCTATGGATATACTCCTATGGTATATATGTGTCAGTCAGATTTTACAACGAGAATTAATACAACAGATATTACCAATAAGTATTTATCTTGGTTGGCATGGTATTTTGATGAGTATAATCATTCTAATAGAGGTTTAAATGTATTTACATATGGTGATAAGATTCCGGATGTGGGATTTGATTACTACATTTGGCAATATTCATCTAATGGTGCCATTGATGGTATAAATGAAAAGGTTGACATGAATATTATGATTGATAGAAGGCCAGCCTATGAACCGCAAATGACTATTACTAACAAAGAGATAATAACCAATTTAAATGTTCCGGTGAATATAAGAGATGGAGTGACAGCCAGCGATATAGATGGTAATGACCAAAGTGCTGCAGTGATAACTACAGTTTACACACCTCAAGATGTGGAGATTCCGGTGGAAACAGCATTTACATTGCCTGGATCATATAGAATTCATTATGAATATGCAGATTCTAGTGGAATTACATTTATGGAAGATGCTCTTTTATATGTAAGAGATTATCCGATAGTATATTGGCAGGGAAATATATGGTCAGGCACTAATACTCAGACCTATCAGTATGTATATGATGAGGGCGTTAGTGTAAACAGCAATTACAATAATATAGTAAATGCAGTTAAGAATCTTGTAACTGCTCAATGTTATGAGAAGGTTATAAATGCGTCAGATCCAATAAACCTTGAGGGTAATTTTGAAGGATTCGAAAAAATTATTTTAGGAAACACTATGGTGTCAGGCTATACAGATGTTGTATATACAGTAAATGATGGAAGAGGATTAAGTGTAACAAAGATAATAAAAGTTGAAGTTATAAGAAATCAGCAGCATTCAACAAATGCGCAGACAACACCTATAGAATCTCAGACAGTACCAGTAACTACAGCAACTGAAACTACAACGATGGAAGAGACCACAGTTGAAGAAAAAAATAATACATTAGCAAACGGAAACTAGAAGATAGATTAAAAAATATGTAAAAGACAAAAGGGGCTGTCGCACTAAGTAATTAGTGCGACAGCCCCATTACAGCATAGCATGATTTTCTCAAGAATATGCTGTAATGAAGAAAAACAAATTATCTCAAT
>OMZA01000023.1 GCA_900315425.1 uncultured Eubacteriales bacterium | reverse complement strand
TGGATATCAGCCTTCTGCTTCAGAGACTACAGAAGAGGAGGCTAATTAAGTATGGAAGATAATAAGAAAAAAGGCCTTAACGGAAAATATCTTGGTATGATTTTGGTTTTAGTAACATTTATAGCAGCAGTAGCTGTTTATATGGCAGTATTCACTAAAACCAATGAAAAAAATAAATCAATACAGTCTAAAATTGATACAAAGAAAGCAGAACTTGACGAGCTTAAATCTTTAGAAGCAGGCAAGAAAGAAACAGAAGAGAATACTAAAGAAAATAATGAGAAGGCTAAAGATATAATTGGTAAATTTAATGGTGGGGTTTCATATCGTTCAGAATTAACAGATACTTTAAGAGTTGAGAATAAATACGGAGTGTTATGTGACTCTATAGGATTTACTAATCCATATTTAGCATATTATTTTGGTAATGTAACAAGTGATTCTACTTTTGCTACCGATCCTGATGGTAACCAGGTTAATTCATTAATATCATATACCGGTAGTGGTGCAAGTGGAGAAGAAACCATAGAAGGTTACAATGGTTATGATTATTCATTAATGAATGAATCAAACAGCAATTTGTTCGGTCAGTGTTTAATGTATGAAATAACTCTTAATGGAAGTTATGCTAATATTAGAGATGCCATTAAAGAGTATCAGGATATGCAGAATGATAAAGATCATCCTGCCAGAAGAGTAATCTACAGCGTTGAGATGAGTTATGATGGCACGAAAGATGTGGATTTAATGGTGGCTAAGTTACAGATTGCGGATTATGCAGTCTGGGGATGGTATAATGACGGCACACAGGTTGATTTCTATGTTCCTAAGTTAGCTGATTTCACAATAGAGAATGGTAAAGGCGGCCAGTACATCTATACAAAAGGTGATAAATATCCTTATGCTAATTCAGCTACATCAGGTGTATATTCTAAGAGAGAGACTGATGAAAAGAAAAAGACAAGTGCAGATGAAAATGTTTTCTATACAGACGCACTTGCAGAAGCAGATGCTTCAGAAGGCTAATATGTAAACTTTTAAAAACTGCAGAATTTACCTGATTAGGTAAATTCTGCAGCATTAATTATATTATGAAGAATTTTTTTTTAAGAAAAAAGCTACAAAAAGCTAGAAGGGAGATTGCAGAATGTTGAAAAGCGAAAATAGAATGAATAACAAAGGATTCAGTTTGGTTGAAGTTGTTGTTGCTATAGCAATTCTTGCACTTGTTACTGCTCCTTTCTTAAGTTCTTTTGTTTCAGCTACTAAAAATAATGAAAAATCCCAATATCAAATAAAAGCTAAGCAATCAGGAGAGGCTGTTATAGAAGCATTTAAAGGTTCTTCAATGTCATATCTTGTTTCTAAATATGGCCTTACAGAAAAAACTGATGCAACCGGAAAAGGAACTGGTGTATATACAACAACTCTTACAAGTAGTAACTTTAGTGGTTTAGGAACTAATTACACAGCAGAAGTGACAATGACACCAACTGAATCCGGTGCTAACTCAGATATTACTGCTGTTAAAAATTTATATAAGTCAGATGTATTTGTTCTTGCAGATGTATTTGATGAATATGATGATATGTATGCATTGAATCAATATGGAAATTATATTGAGAAAATAAACAGACGAGTTGATGTTACACTTAGTAAAAATAACAATGGTAAATATGTTGTTAATGTTGGTGTTGGATATTATGATGCTAATAAAGAAATATTTAAAGATGATAACTTTTTATCTGCTTATTACACTAAAGTACCTAAAATATATACTTTTTATAGTGTTTTAAGTAGTTCTTCATCAGCTATTTACTCTGATAGAGTTACATTTATAAATAAGACTTCTGAAAAAAATGATGTTTATTTTATTCAACAGGAAAATTCAAGATCTGATATTAATACTGGTAATGTAAAATTCACCATTTATAAAGATTCTGCAGTGTATAATGTTGATATATTTGCTATAAGAGAATACAACAATTACGATACAACTGTTCATACAAATGTAAGAGGACCTGATGGAGCTTTACTTGGATTAACAGATCTTGCCAGCTATAATTATCTTTATGATATCGAAGTAAAAATATCTAGAAATGGTGAGAGCCTTGGAACATACAGCTCATCAAAAGCTGATAAGAGTTGATGGGGAGGTTTATAATGTTAAAAGAGTTGAAAAAGATGTTAAAAAGATTTAATTCCGATAATAGAGGAGATACTTTAGCTGTCGTTATCATAGGTATTTTTGTTGTAGGTATGTTAGGAACAATTATATTAGCAATGACTGCTAATAACTACAGAATGAGAGTAGTGGACAGACGTTCTCAGACTACCTTTTATCAAAATGAAAAAGTGGTTGATGAAATAAAAGGTGTTATTGGTACTGATGCGTTAGATTCTGCCAATGATGCATATAATTGGGTTTTAACAAATTATATTTCTTCTACCGGTTCAAAAAGAACTGATGCTACAGCTAAGTTTATATCTTTATATACCTTGGGAAGCACCAATGGCGAAATGGTATATACTAATATAACACATAAGACCAGTGTGGATCCTACACAAAAACACGCATTAGTAGGTATCCGAACAAAATTTCCTGAAGGAAATTCAGATACTAATATAGAGAAAATAGTTCAAAGTATTTATGATGATTTTAAAGGCAGATCTGATATATATGCTGTTTCAGCTTCAGGAGATAAAATTGAAAATGGCAGTCCGGCAGTTGTAGATCATTTATCTACAGATTCCGGATATGCATTTAATATTAATACCAGTGGAGATACTGATGTTGAATATGTTAAAGATGCTAGTGGTAATCTTGAAAAGATTTCAATAAAGAACATAAATGTATCATGTAGATCAAATAATGGTAATTATTTTACCAGTATAACATCTGATTATGAAGTTATTGTTCCAGATATAACTATTGATTTTAGCAATTCTGCTGAACCGGATAGTTTAAGTAGCTTTTATGAATATGCAGCTATTGTAGAAGGAACCAGAAATGCTAATACAATAACAGGTGTAGCAGATTCTACGTTAACTATTAATGGTACTACTGATATTAATGGAAATATATTTGCCGGCTCTAGTGATAAAGGCAGAAGAACTGCAATTGAAGTTGGCAACGGAGCAACTCTAAATAGTATATCAAATGTTCTTTATGCCGATGGTCCTATTGAGTTTGCAAATAATTCTTCTTTCAATGCCAATAGTGGAGCTACGGAAGCTGATATTGACAACTATAAGTTGTGGGCTAAAGATTTGTTGGTATCCGGTAATACAGTAAGTATTGATATAAATAATTCCAATGTATTATTATCTGATGATCTTCAGATTAATGGTGATAATGCAACAGTAAATATTACTGGTAATTATATTGGATATGGATTTGCAGATAATGGAGACAGACGTAATGATGAGGAAGGTCTCAGTGGTTCAAAGACAGGTTTGGAAACAACTTATAATGAAAGTACCGACAATGCAACTGATGCAGAGATTCAAGACCATGAACAGCGTAGTGCGATTGTTGTAAACGGTAGTAATGCAAAAGTAGATTTATCAGGTCTTTCTAATTTGTTTGTATGTGGACGTTCTTTTATAGATCTTCAGGATGGTGGTTTTTATAATCACGCAACATATATGACAGGTGAATCTATATCAGTTAAAGGTAGTCAAAGGGTTTATTTATCTCCTATAGATAATCCTAATCTCGGACCTTACGTTGGAGCAAACTTTGTTTCATATACTCAGGCAGTATCTGATGCAGGATCTATGTCATTGGAAAATTATTTTGTAAGCGTTTTAAACACGGATAGTACGAAGCCATACGTAAAAGCAAGAAGGTATCGTAGAAGCGGATCAACATCCGAAGATAGTGATGTTATATATTTTTATATAGATCCTACTGATCCTAGAGAGATGACTATTTTATATACAAATAGATTCTATCAGGGTGAATCAGTTCCGGGAACTAGTGATACCACATATACAGATTTAATTAATAACGGATTAAGCGAAAGATTTGGAAGTGATGGCTATTTAAAGATACCATCTGATAAAGATAAGATATTTACTGTTGGTACATATTTGAATTATGATAATGGCGTATCTAGTTTAGCAAGTGGTTATCCTGGTATTGCCTATACCGGTGATATGTTAATTAACCAATATGATGGATATAATGCAGCTTATCATAATTACAATTCAAGTGATTCATCGATTGCAGACATTTCTAAAATGGTACGTGTTGTGTCCGGAGCGGTTGCTAAGCAGAATATGATTATACCTGGATTAAGAGACGATGCTAATTCAACTGTTGTTGGATATACAAAGACAAATAATTCGTCTATTGAGCATGAATCGGATGGTCAGGTTTTCAATAATTTTGTTAGCAGTGATGGTTTGAATGATTTATTAATAAAAAATGAACCAAAATCTAATTATGATTTTGATGGTGAATGTAAAGCAATGTCAGATATATTAAAAAGTAGTGATGCAGATTGCATAGAATTATTTAAAACATCTAGTGACACATCAGATGACGCAGCAATTGAAAGAATTGATAATTACATCGAGGATTTTAATGATAATATAAAGAATAGTGATATAGAATTAGATAAAACAGGATTTTTAGTTGGTAAATTATCAACATCTAATTCAACAAGTGTAACGGTAGATATAAGTGATATAGTTAAAGAATTTAAAAATAATTTTAAATTCAATTGTGGAGTGATTATTTTAGATGTAGATAGCGATGTGATTACAGTTGATATAACTAATTCCGCTAAAAAATTCACTGGTTTGATAGTTATTAACGGTAACGTTGTTTTGAATAATATGACACTTAATGCAAATGCAGATGTAGTAAAATTCGTATTAAAAGCAGCAAGAATAAAGATTGGTTCAGTAACACAATCACTTGGTGCATGGCTTATTAATTCATTTAAAGATCCTGATTTGGATGGACAGACTGATCCTCTTACAGGAGATGAGTTGACTTATTCTGATCTTATTAAGGTTAATAACTGGAGAAGAACGGATTAAAAATGCTAATATATTTCCGGAGTTATGCTCTGGAAATATATTCATGTTTTAGATATACTTTATTTAAGTACATTATTTAAATTTCAGGATTATGGGACAAAGAGAGGGATAACTTGCTTATGAAAGATAATAAAGGTTTTAGTTTAATAGAATTAATTGTCCTAATGGGTATTTTAGCCATTGTAATAGGTGCCGGTGGAATTGGTATGTATGGATCAATGCAAAGATCCAAAGCTAAGAATCAAGCATCTGATTTTAATTCAAAGATTAGCGAATTATATAGTGCTTCAATGTCAAAAGCCGAAGATTACCGTTTGGTTGCTACCCTTGATGGAGATACAGTTAAATATAGTTTCCAAAGGAATTCAGGTTCTGGTTGGACAGCTTATAATTCAGCTTCATCAAAAATAAAAGGAGCAATTACGGCATCAAACAGTTCATCTTCGTATGAACTGGTTAATAATTCTTATATAGTAATTAAATATAATAGTGTTGATGGCGCTTTTGAAGAAATTACTGCATATAATCCAAGTGGAGTTGCGAATGTAGAAAAAATTCAAAAGATTAAATTTGATTATTATGGAAAAAGTGCTGTTGTTAATCTTAGATTTAATACAGGTAAACATTCCATGAAAGGTTAGAAAGAGAGGGTTTGAATGAATAATTCTAAATATAAGAATATGGGTATTAATAGTAATTCAGGTTTTTCTCTTATTGAGGTTTTGATTACTTTGGCAATTACAGGGATTATTATTATAGCGGTTTATTCGTTTATAAATGTGGGTTCAAATCAATATAAATCCACAAAGGAAAGAACTGATTTACAACAGGAATTGACGCAGATTAATAAATTAATATCCGAACATATCAAAGAATCACAAGAAGATATAATAAGGTATTATAAGGCAAATGATGGTTCTTATGTAATACATACAGGTGTATCCAATGCATCTGTTACATATAAAATGTATGTATATAATGCAAGTACAAATAGTTTGTATATCTACGATGAACCAACAGTTGTAGACGAAATTAATGCAACTAATAGTGCAGCTAAGATTACAGAGGATTCTGTAGATAATCTTATTAGTGATAATGTTACGGAATTTGATGTTAGTTTTGTTTCTAATAGTTTAGATGATGATGGAAACCCTGTTGAAGCACAAAAAGAGGTTTCAACTGAAACAGTAGGAGCTTATACATTGACAATGTATACTCCTGCAACAGATGGTACATTAGTTAATATAGATTCAAAAATAGTTGTAAATAAAAGGACGGCAACGTCCAATGAAACATATTCACTTAGAAACTAGGATATAATAGGAACAAAAGAAGGAGGTAAATTTCATGGCAGTGAAAAGATTTATTAAACGCAATAATAAAAAAATCACATGTTTAATAGCCTTGTTATTGGTTTGTGCTGTTTCTATTGTTGCTATTATTTCTTCAAAGACAACAAATGCATCTGTATTCAAAAAAGATAAAGATGGCAACGTAGTTAGAAGAGATACATTAACTGTCTTGGAGATTGTGGCCCAGGAAGGTCAACAGGTAATTGGGTATACTGTTTCAGGATATGAGCCAATTACCAAAGAAGCAATTGAGAATTATAAGGGCGAGTTGGATGTTGATGATTTTAGAGCAGCTACCGGATATGAAATTACTCAGGAAGAAGTATCCGAAGGTGTTTATAAAACAACTGTTATTGACAATCTTCTTGAAAATACATTTAATTTAAATGTATTAGAAGGAAATATGAATTCTGATGGTGGTATTATTGTAAATGTTAAAACAGCTAATGCAGTTACTGCAACAGATATCAATAATGCAGACCTTGTATTCTTGAATTCAGGAGATTATAATCAGAATCTTCTCTATTACTATGATCAGATTATGAGAAATGGTGAGCTTGGTTATGAAAAAGGAAACTATGGTAAAACATATGGTGATTCTGTAGTAGTTAACCAGGAAGCAAAGGAATCTTCTATTTCCGCAATATTAGCTGCGGAGGCAAATCCTGCATTAGCATCAAAGATAACTGCAACAGATTATATTCTTTCCGGTGTTAAGGATTTTAACTATTATAATTTGGATGCATATAATGAAGCTCTTGGTGCTTTAACAGAAGGGACTTTATCTAACGATAATCAGAAGGTAGTTATTAATAATATTTATGAAGCTATTATTCGTCCGGTTAACAATAGAGAGAGAACTATTGCATCTGATGAGACGTACAGTGGAGCATCATTGGAAAAAATGTATACAAACCTCATGAAGATTGGTATTAATCATGTTGTTGAAGTAAACGTAGATGTTTACTATGACAAGATGACAAGTAGTGATTATTACTACGATAGAAAGCTTACTCAGGAATTAGTAGATACCATGAATGACGAAGAAAAAGTAAATGGTATAAATAATCTTAAAATTATTAAAGCTACAGGTTATACAATTCCTACCAAAGAAGTGGATGGAAAAGAAGTACAAGATATTGAGCATATTGTTATTAATGACGAATCTTTACATTCTGATGAAGAAGGTGCAGATTTTAAATTAATAAAAGATTCATTAACAAAAGCTATGTATGATTACAGCAGTTATAATGAAGATGTAGTTAGTTCATATGCTAATGGATATCTTAATATGGATCTAACGGAGAGTCCTGCAACTGCGGGTCAGTTAGATGATGCTGCTGTAGCAGAAATACAGTCTGAAGTTATAGATGTAGTAAATGCTTCTCTTCAGGATCAGTATTTAAAGATTTTTGCTCAGTTACCTGGTAATAGTTCAGCTATTGAAGAGTTTAAAGAAGGTTTGGCAATTAAACTAGGTATTATCAGCGGCAAATTAAAAACTGGCTCATATGTTGATTATTATGCTACAAGATATATGGATGAATTAGCCAAACTTAGTTCAGAAGATGATATATTTGGTGCATCTTCAGAACAGGGATATGATCTTGATAAGATTCAGGAATTCTTTGATGAAATTAATGGTTCTGATTATTATGTAGACAGATTGGTGAATATGGATATGTCTTGGTCAGCAGCTTTAAGTTTGTACAAATATGCGCAAGAAGATCAGAAAGCATTAATGTACAATACACAGTTACTTAAAGATGAAGGTGCAGAACAGAATCCGGATGCATTATTTAATGATCTTGGTATTATTAAGAATTGTAATTATGAAGTAACCAACTACGATTATAATACCAACAACCTGTACAAAATATTATTATTATTAAGACAGGTTAATTATGATTATTATAAGAGTGATTTGGCTGATAAGATTGATAATGAAGGTGGATATTGTCCGGAGGGATTCGATGATTCAGGCTCAGCTTTAGGAGATATAATTTATAGCTGGGATAAGAATACTTTTGGTAACCCGGACACAGACACACAGCATAAGATGTTTAGAGAACCTGATGTCGTTGGTCAGACATACGATGGTACAACAGCCGGTGGAAACACTAATTATATTTATAAGAGAATATATAGTTTTACAGGACAGCAGTTCTTTGGTGGAGAGGCATTTAACTTACCAAGTAAGGGTGAGAAGATATACCACGATACAGGTATTACAAACGATTATTCATCAGCTAGTTTTATAACTAATAATGGATCTTCAGGACTTTCTAATGGAGATAAAATTGTATTAGATGGTTCAGCTACATATTTAAGAATTGATACTTCCAATGTATCAAATTTAAGCGTTAACTTAAATAATAGTGTATATATTAAGTATTACTATAGAGATGCAGATTATAATTTAATTTATGATGGAATTAAGGTATATCCGACTTCGATTTCTAATAAAGTTGTAACTTTCTCTATTCCGGATATAACGAATGATGTTTATTATTTAGGTGCAAATTTCTATTTCACAGCAAGTTATACAGATTGGAACGGACAACATACTAATAATTATATGGCTAACTTGGGATTAAATAGATATAATAGAGAGTTTGATGCAGGAACAAAGGTTATTAATACATATCTTTCAGGTAATAGCCTCAGGCGAATAGTAAGCACAACCGGTAGTTATGCATATTTAACAAATTCCAGTGCAAATCCAAGTGTTGCTGCAGAATACAATACATCTATGACTAATAAGTTAGTTACAGATTATAAGCTGGGACAGTATTGGTACAATTCAGGATATTATGATTATATTAAATATAATATGGAATATGAAATGACTTCGTACTCTGACGCTGAATGTACAAATCAGTATTTAGAGTCAGAAAGAGGAGTGTTAAATGACACCCAAGGTAATTTAAGTAATATTACTCTTGGAAAAGTACTTAATAATGGTTCATATGAAGATATTCCAAATGGATATTATACTAAAGTTACTTTATACTATAAGACGTATTATGGTAAAGTAAGCCGGAATAATTTACAATGGGATGCAGGACCAAGTAGTGAAGTTGTTACATATCTGTATAAAAAGACAGGCAATATTAGTCAGATTAAAATAAGCAACTTTAATGAAAATGGAATAGTAGATTACTATGATAAGATTGGTTCTGACACTAATACAGGAAGAACCATGACGGTGACATATTCTAATATGACCGATGTAAAATATCAGTTAGGAAATAATTCGGCAGTTGCCATTGCATCCGGTGAAGAAATTATTGTACCGGAAGATGCGGCAAATGAAGGAACAAAGACAAAATTAACTGTTACATACAATTATGAAGAGAATGGTCAAACTAAATCAGGTACATTTTCAACTACTCTCTACAAGAGAAAGACAGAGTATGATCTTTTAAAGTATAATTACCAATTAACTTCAACTGCATCTTCGGAGACATCTGCCAGCGAGTCAGGTACAGCAAGTATTAAAGCAACAGCAATAGATGACAGTGATTTAAAGTCTTTCTATGATAGTTTTGGTGGAGATACAAGTACGATTGATAGAGGAGCATTTGTAAGATATATTTTGAATGTTACTCTTTATGAGATTCAGAATAAGCCTTTAAGAGTTTTAGAGGTACAGCCATATGAGTTTGCATCTGATTTTGATTCATACTATGCCGGAAGTGATAGTACCGATTTGGGTGTAAGATGGTTATTAACATCAATGAAGATTGATACATCTGAATTAGACGAGTTATACAAAAAAGGAAATAAAACGGCTTACAAGGAATATGTTGATGTAACCACAGTTGGTATAAGACATTTTAACTGTATGGAGGATAAGCTTCAGGAATATTATGACCTTGTTTATATAGGTAAAAATGTTGGACCATATGCATATACCAACAGTAGTGGAAGAACAGATTTTTACGATGATACTATAGATGGAATGGTATATCACGGATTAGGTGATAAGTATAATGCATCAACGTATATGTTAGGTACTTGTGCATCGGATTATAAGAAATCAAGTACAATAGCAAGTAATTATACTGACAGAGCCAATGGTAATGGCTATGGTAATAGAACTATCAGATATGATTATAATGCATGGATTAATCTGTATAGTGTTGGTTTGAAAAATAACAATGATTCCGATTGGAATTTAGATTCTTTATCCGGTTCAGGCGATTATTATAATATTAATATGTCAACAACAGGAAAATATGCTAGAGTTCCCGGAAATGATATTACAAAGGACAGAGAGAATGAACTGCTAGATTATCTTAAATCAGGATATCCTGTTCTTTTGGATGAGAATGTTTATAATCTGGATAAAGTAGATGGGTTGTACTATGTAGACCCTAATTCAAAAATGGCAGACTTTGTTAACTCAGCAAAATCTCTTGTTGGACAGAATGTATTTGCTGATGGTAAGAACTATCCAAGTTTAGTTTCTACAGCATATGCAAGTACATCAAATAATCCGGATTATCTTGAAGATTCTGAAAAGACTACCGGTGGATTAAGTTACGCATACAAGAGAGTAGGACGAGTTGGATTTGAAGCAGTAACCGTTCCTGTTCAGTACAATAAGACATCAGACGGAGTGACAGAACGTGTTCATAACGGAAGTACAAATGCTACATATAATGCTAATTATTTTAGCGATGACTATTATATCGATAGAGTAAACAGTGAAGGTTATAGAACAAGTCTTCCGGATTATACATTTGAGCTTAAGGTTACAACAGCCGGTATTACACAAAGTTATCTGGAAAACAACTATGAATATAAGGTCTATATTGATAGATCAGGTATTGGTAAATTCGTAGAAAGTAAAACAGATGAACTTGATCCAAAGGTTTCTTATACTACAGATAGTGATGGATCTTTAAAAGTTGTACTTACTGGAAAATGGCCTACAAATATTGAAGGTTTTGTACCTTGGAAAGTAGAAGCTTATAATAAAAACAATCCTGGAATTAAATTTGCTAAGATTGGTTTCTCAGCATTCCATAATATCAAAGGTGAAAACGAAGAAAGTGCTAAACAGGATATATGGGTACTTTGGATTATACCATCTACAATAACAAGCGGTAATGATAAAGCTCAGACGTCAATTAACTTCTCAGAAGCTGTTAAGAATCATACACAGGCAATTGGAGATTATAATATACATATTATATCTATGTCGTATGCTCAAGTGCTTGCATACTATGATAGTTACTTTGAAAACAAGGTAAGTACAGATCAGTTGTATAGTGGTAATTACTTTAATAGTGATACTACATTAATGAAGGTAGCAAAAGTCAGAGATTATCTTACTGTTAATTCTGTAAACAGTAATTCATACAATTACAATACTAAGGGAAGTGTTGAGAAGGTTGCTGATACTAGAGAATTTAACATGATTGTTATGGGATTCCATGACTCACTTAAAGGTGGAGACTTAGATAGTCCATGGTGTATTGAAGATATTAAGTGGTTTGTTACAAATGGTAAACACTCACTTTTATTTACACATGATGATGCATCCTTTACAACAACTGTAAACAATTTCACAACAGATAGTGGTAGAGTTACAAATGGCGTGGTAAATGCTGATGGAAGTAACTGGTTGTTTAGTAAATATATTACAGCCGGATTTAGAAATCTTGTAGGTCAGGATGCTTATGGTGTCACCGAAAGTGATAGTAATTTAAGTCAGGCAACAATAGATGCAAGAAGTAATCTCAATATAACTAATCAGCAGGATCTAAGAGGTTACACAGAATTCCTTGTAGTTAATTATCAAAATGGTTCAGGTTGGGGAAGATTGTATAATAAGAGTAATGCTAATCTTTCAGATAGTGGAATGACATGGATTCATACATTTACTATTGATAAAGTTAATATGGGTCAGATTACTGAATACCCATATGTTATCGGCGACACTGCAACAGTTAAAAGAACTCATGTACAGTATTTGGCATTGAATCTAGAAGATGAAGATACAACAGTTTGGTATACACTTGGATATCATGGTGAGAATTATGGAATCAATAATGTTAATTACTATCGAGTAAACAGATATGATGGACAAAATAATTATTATATCTATACAAATGGAAATGTAACATTTACATCTGCTGGTCATGACAATTCGGGTGGTTTATCCGGTGATGAGATGAACTTGTTTGTTAATACAATTGTATTTGCTATTAAACAGGGTAGCATGGATCCAGATGTTGAAATTACAAATAGTTATGAACTTTCATCTGGTTCAAAGGCTATAGATATGTATACAGAAGATAATGGTGTATATGTTAAATTCAGAGGTATTGATTTTAACAGTTCTTCAGGAACAGCAGCATTTGATAAGGTTAAAGTTGTTATCGATGGCGATGGAGATGGAGTTGTAGTTGATAGTGCAGGAAGAGTTGATACAAGCTCAGGACAGAACAACATAATATTATCATCAGAGGAAGAAGGCACAGACTTTAGAATCTACAACAGTAGAGATGATGTTGCAGCTAATAATCCTATGATATTTGATAATGAATCTGTTCTTAATAGAAAGGAATATACGTTCTATATTGATAAGAATCAGTTTGATGTTGGTAATCCAAAAGTTGAGGCTGCTATTGAAAGATATAACGCAGGCGTATCAGATGCAGATAAGATAACAGATGCAAAAGACTTCTTATACTCATCTAAGGTATACGTTGTAGTTACTATTAAAGATAGTGAGACCGGTGATATTACGGTAGCTTCTGATAATGTATCGATTATTAAACAGTATATTAGAGGAACATTTGATTTGGAATAATTAAAAGTTAATATCAAATATTTGCTCTCCGGAGAAATCCGGAGAGCTTTTTTGTTGACAAAAACAATTAGTTGTATTATATTATAGTAATGTAACTAATTGTATAAGTGATATTGTAAAAGGAGGAATAATATTTATTCAAAGGTTTATTCGGGTGCTATTTGGGGTATAGAGGCTTATAAAGTATCTGTAGAAGTAGATATAGGAAGAGGGATACCGGTGTTTAATATGGTAGGTCAATTAAGTACAGAAGTAAGAGAAGCAAGGGATAGGGTTAGAACAGCTTTAAAGAATTCAGGATTTGATTTACCATACGGTAGAATTACTGTTAATTTTTCTCCAGCTGATAGGCATAAATCTGGAACAGGATTCGATTTGGCCATTGCAATTTCATTATTAAAAGCAATGGGATGTATTGGTTTTAATGAAAATGAATTTATGTTCATTGGAGAGCTTGCGTTGGATGGAAGTATTTTAAAAGTAAATGGAATGTTACCAATATTAAACATGGCAAAGGATTGCGGTATAAGAGTTTGTTTTATTCCAAAGGGAAATGTTAATGAGGCTTATTTGGTTAATGGTTTATCAGTTGTTGTAGTAGAGGATTTATTACAAGTTATTGAATATATAAGAAATGGATATTTGGATAAAGAAAATGATAATACTATTATTAAAAGTATTGAAGATGAGTCATATGAAGATTTTGCAGATATATTGGGACAAGAGGAAGCTAAAAGAGCAGTTATGATAGCAGCTGCCGGATGGCATAATTTATTGATGATTGGGCCTCCTGGAGTTGGTAAATCAATGATTGCAAGCAGAATGCCATATATTATGGATGAGTTAACAATCGAAGAAAGTGTTCAAGTTTCTAATATACATAGTATATGTGGTTTGTTTACTAATAGTTCATTAATAAAGAAGAGACCTTACGCAGCTCCTCACCACAGCGCTTCAGTGGCATCAATTATAGGAGGCGGATACAATCCAAAGCCAGGACTTATAAGTATTGCCAATAAAGGTATATTATTTTTAGATGAATTACCGGAATTTAAACAAAATGTTATTGATTCATTAAGACAGCCATTAGAATCTAAAAGGATAATGCTACACCGATTAAGTGGAGATTATGTTTTTCCGGCAGATTGTCTTATAGTTGCAGCTATGAATCCCTGTAAATGTGGTTATTATCCAGATAGAAATAGGTGTTCATGTTCTATTAACGAAGTTAAAAGATATTTAGGAAAGATAAGTGGACCAATGATGGACAGAATGGATATGTGCACAGAAGTATCGAGAGTATTACCTGAATATTTACAGGAATTTGACAAAAGGGACGATAACAAATTATTAAATTCAAAAATTATGAATGATATGGTTTTAAATGCCATTAATTTTAGAAAAGACAGGCAGGGAGATATTAAGAATTCTTTGTTGAATCATGATGAAATCCATTTATATTGTAAACTTGGTAAATCAGAAAAAGATTTTATGAAGGAAGCCTATATTAAATTTAATATGAGTATGAGAAGTTATTATAAATCCATAAAAGTAGCTAGAACTATTGCAGATTTGGAAGGGGTAACTGATATTGGAATTAGTCATTTAGCGGAGGCACTAGGCTATAGATTAGGGGGATTTATTGAAAGATAATTTTTATTGGTATTGGATATGTAATATAAAGGGGCTATGGACAGCAGGAATAAAGAGTTTATTAGATTATTTTCAAAGTCCTAAAAATGTATTTGATGCAGAAGCTGATGAGTTAGCTAATGCAATTAAATATTTACGAAGGCCTGATAAAAATCTGTTAGAGAATATTTTATATTCAAAGGATATTAATAGAATCATAAGGGAATATAGTAATTTAGAAGAAAGAGGTATAAGTTTTATATCTCAGGATGATGATTTATATCCGGACAAATTTAAGAATATAAAAGACAGGCCATACTCTTTTTATTTAAAAGGGAATATACATGTGTATGAGAAATTATTAAATAATCCATCTGTTGCAATTGTTGGGGCAAGAGAGTGTACAAATTATGGGTTAAGTATGGCTAAAAAAATAGGCTTTGACCTGGCAGCACACGGAGTAAATATTATAAGTGGTATGGCTAGAGGAATTGACAGCAGTGGTTTGTATGGATGTATTAATGCTGGGGGAATAGGTGTTGGGATATTAGGATGTGGAGTAGACGTGTGTTATCCCAGGGAAAATATTGAATTGTATGAAGAGATTTCCAGAAGCGGAATATTAATGTCTGAATATCCTATGGGAACGCCGCCAAATGCATGGCAGTTTCCTTTAAGAAATAGAATGATTAGTGCCTTGGCTGATATTGTACTGGTTGTGGAGGCCAGGAAAAAGAGTGGATCATTAATAACTGTGGAATATGCCAATGAACAAGGGAGGGATGTAATGGCTATTCCAGGTAGAGTATCCGATAAATTAAGTGAGGGTTGTAATAAAGTAATTAGGGATGGGGGAGGAATTGTTACTTGTACAAAAGATATATTAGAGGCATTATATCTTGTAAATTATTACAAAAAAGATGATTGTGAAGAAGGTTCGAAAGATAAAAAAGGAAACATTACACTTGAAAAAGAAATTGAATCGTTGTATAGTATTGTAGATTTGATTCCAAAGAGCTCATCAGAGATAGCTAGGGAATCGGGGTTATCTATTGAGAAGGTTATGGCAGGTTTAATAAAACTGCAGATGATGGGATATGTAGAGGAACCTTCAAAAAATCAATATATGAAGAAAATATGATTTTAAATCATACATTATAAAGAGAGGTTTTTGTGTAATGGCTAAATATCTTGTAATCGTAGAGTCTCCAACAAAGGTTAAAACTATAGAGAAATTCTTAGGTTCAAATTATACAGTTGTAGCATCTAATGGACATATTAGAGATTTACCAAAATCAACAATGGGAATTGATGTGGAAAATGATTATGAACCAAAATACATAACTATAAGAGGAAAAGGAGAAAAGTTAGCAGAGCTTAGAAAACTGGCTAAGAAGTCGGACAAGATATATCTTGCAACTGACCCTGACCGTGAGGGAGAAGCTATATCATGGCATCTTGCAGCTTCATTAAATGTTGAAGAAAAGAAAATGAAGCGTATCACTTTTAATGAGATTACAAAGAATGCGGTAAAAACTTCTTTAAAATCCCCAAGAAGTATTGATATGGATCTTGTTGATGCACAGCAAACAAGAAGAATACTTGATAGAATGGTGGGATACAGTATTAGTCCTCTTCTTTGGAAAAAGATTAAAAGAGGATTAAGTGCAGGTAGAGTTCAGTCTGCTACTCTCAGAATGATATGTGATAGAGAGGCTGAAATCGATGCATTTATTCAACAGGAATATTGGTCTTTAGATGTTAACCTTTCCGTAGAAGGTCAGGACAAAATTATTACAGCAAAGCTTAATAGTAAGAATGGCGATAAAATAGAGATTCATACAAGAAAAGAAGTAGAAGCTATTCTTGAAGAGATTAAGGGAAAAGACTACAAAATAACAGATATAAAGAATGGGGAAAGAACAAAAAAAGCTCCACTTCCATTTACTACTAGTACCTTACAGCAGGAAGCAGCTAAAACATTGAATTTTTCTACAAGAAAAACAATGCAGGTTGCTCAGCAGTTATATGAAGGAATTGAACTTAAAAAGGGTACAGTTGGTCTTATTTCATATTTAAGAACGGATTCTACTCGTGTATCTGAAGAAGCAGAAATAATGGCAAAGGATTTTATAAGCGAGCATTATGGAGAAAAGTATCTTTCGGATAGTGCTGCAACTGCAAAAAAAAATGGTAATGACAATAAGATACAAGATGCTCATGAAGCAATAAGACCTACAGATCTTAATAATACACCGGTAAAGATTAAAGAATATCTAAGCAGAGATCAATTTAGACTTTACCAGTTAATATGGAAAAGATTTGTTGCAAGCAGAATGCAGAATGCAAAATTTGAGACTAAGTCAATACATATAATGTGCGAAGACTATGATTTTACAGCGTCAGCATCACATGTAATCTTTGATGGTTTCTTATCGGTTTATAGCAGTGATGAAGATAAAGTTGACAAAAAAGCAGCTAACGCCATTAAAAATATTAATAATGATACTAAATTGAATTTTGTAGAAAGCCTCCCTGCTCAACATTTTACACAACCACCTGCTCATTTTACTGAAGCAGCATTGGTTAAAGCTATGGAAGAAAAAGGTATTGGAAGACCAAGTACCTATGCTCCAACTATTTCGACATTATTAACAAGAAGATACATTGTTAAAGAAAAAAAGAATGTGTTTGTTACTGAATTGGGAACAGCGGTAAATGATGTTATGAAAAAATCATTTCCGGCAATTGTCGATTTAAGTTTTACTGCTACATTGGAATCTTTACTTGATGGAGTGGAAGCTGGTAATATTCAGTGGAAAACAGTTATAAGAAACTTTTATCCGGATCTTGATGAAGCTGTAAAAGAAGCCGAAAAGAAGCTGGAACATATTGATATTCAAGATGAAGTTACGGATATTGTATGCGATAAATGTGGCAGAAATATGGTCATTAAATTTGGACCTCATGGAAAATTCCTTGCTTGCCCTGGATTTCCTGAGTGTAAAAATACCATGACTTATTTTGAAAAAACAGGAATAAAATGTCCTGTATGTAAAGATGGGGAAGTCGTTATTAAGATGTCTCAAAAGGGTAGACGTTATTATGGATGTATGAATAATCCAGAGTGTACTTTTATATCTTGGCTACAGCCACTTGCAAAACCATGTCCAAAATGTGGTTCTTATATGATTATTAAAGGTAAAAAGGCTGCATGTTCTAATAAAGAATGTGGTTATACAGAAGATTATATAAAAAGCGAGAATAATTAAGAAAAATGTAGTATAATTGGTATATGATTTTGGAGAGAAAGTCATATACCAATTTTTTTACGTAAGTATAAGGACAGAGAGGTTTTTATGTTTTACGAGAAAGGAAAAGATATGTCAGTACAAATCAACAATTTATCAGATAACTCTAATATTAAAGTTATCGCAGAAGCTGGTAAAACTACCAGGTTTACTATTCTTGAGCATCAGCAGGATTTATCGCCATATTCTGCTATGCAGTCTTATTTTAATTCAAAAATGAATGTTAAAAAGAGACAGGTGTTATGTAAATTAAATGG
>OMZA01000036.1 GCA_900315425.1 uncultured Eubacteriales bacterium | reverse complement strand
CTTATACCTATTGCTTCCGGCTTATGTCTTAATATTAAACTCATGTACTTGCTTGTTTCCGTAAGCCCCATTACTTCACCTTCTTAACAATTCTATAAACTGGTATTATACTATTCGTGCACTATTTTTTTTCGCGAACAATATGCCTGTCCGCGAATAGTTTCTTACCTCCCTAAGCCTAAATTTCATTCTATTTACATATTTCTCAGCTAAACGCACAGGTTCATATTTTCAAAAAATCGCCTGTAACCCGCATAAAATCAGGCTTTCTTCGACAGCAAGCAAACCGTCTCCACATGCTCCGAGACAATGTTATTAATGTCAGGGCTCATACTAAACATATCAGGTAAGCGAGCATGTTCGGGAGCAAATAATATAATTACAACCTTCTATATACTGTTCGTACTTTTCTTTACAATTTGGGATATGTGGTTTGCTTTTAGGTCTTAGTTCCTCATATTGTTTATTTTTGCAGTTAAATGTGCTCAAAGATTTTATTTTTGTTTCCTTGCCAAATTCCACAAAGCTATCCAGTTTGTAATACTGAATAAATCCTGTAAAATCAACAAACTTATTCAGCCAGACTTTATTTGCATTAAACACATCGCGAAACGGTTCGTCCTCCCCTTCAAACCAAAGCTTCAGGTAGAGCAATGTATAATCAATTCTATCAAAAACACCCTTAAGACCGCCCCTATACTTATTGATACTGTAAAAAGGATTAATGCGATATTTGCCATCATATATCCATCTCGGCCAGATTAGGTGTCCGCCTATTTCTCTTGAAACATTTATAAACTTAAGTATTTCCCTTTCTTCTAGTCCTGCTTCCTGCGCCCAATAAATTGATGGCCCGATATAATCCATCCCCAAACCAATCTTACATTCTCCAACTTTTATTTTCACTTCCCACCACGATTCTCCGTCCTTCTTTCGCTCTATTATACCTATTATATCAACGTCTTCTCCATTGGGAAGTTTTTTCCCCTCAAAGAATAACGATGTAAAATCCTTATACAATGTATAGCTTTTGGAGTCAGGATCAACCCTGTTTCTCAGTTCAAATCTGGCATTTTCAACATCGTTTACTTCATAAAAATAATTCTTGCTCATTTTTCGTATTCCTTAACAATAGTTCTATTGCCTCGCCTCGTCTCGAGACATCAACACTACGCACTCGACGTCGTTTTCGTTGAGCAACACCTTACCACCAGCTTCAGCATCATAATCTACGGGGAATTTAGTCTCAGGGGCTCAAAAAGATGTTTATCTTATAATTCCACCATGGAAATAGCATTCGTATACTTTTACATTATTGCAATATATTTCTTCATATCCCTGAAACCAGGAAAAATCTCCGGTAACACTGCATTTATATGTATATTCACCTGACTGATAATATTCCGGTCCTCGGTATGGCATTTTTTTATCTGCTTTACGAAGAGCTTCTTTCAGGAAATCACCATTGAATTGCTGATCCAGCACTCTTCCAAGGTAATTCATTGCATACTGAATTTTGCCATTGACCCAGATTGCTTCTTCACCGGCAAACTTTTCACCACCAACATATGTATCATGATATGTGTATGGTCCGCTACTGTATGAAAAATCATGAGAATCCATTCTCGTTGAGTCTGTTTCATTCATATAAGCAGCATAAGTATTCACGTTGGCTTCAAGCCTGAACTCGATCAGCTTACTGAGATCATTATCCTCAGTATTCTTGTAACTAACCATACACTCCTGATCTCGGACCAGATAATCTACAGTAACATTGAAAAGATTGCTTATCTGGATAAGATTACTAATGTCAGGATAAGCCTGGCCTGATTCCCATTTTGCAACCGCCTGTCTTGATACAGCAAGCTTTTCTGCAAGGTCTTCCTGAGTCATTCCCTTACTCTTTCGAATCAATTGTAGTTTCTCTGAAAAAATCATACTCATCACCTCCAAGACCAATATACAATTTCTCATTGCTGAGATACATCAGCCATTGGTTGCTTTTTTGTTACTTTTGTTATACATCGTATCAAAGTTCCGACATTTTCATCATTCTTTCTCAGAATCACCGTCCGGCAGTTGTTTTATACCATCCATACTGACCATGGAGAGAGTCTCCATCTGCTTAACAGCGAGTTCTCTTAGCAACACTATCCTTTCAGACATAGTTTTGCCCTGTCCGATCAGGATTGCATTATAGCTTTCCATGTTTGCCAGCACAAGAAGCTGGTTCAGTTCCGCCTCATCACGGATATTTCCCTGATTGCCCGGATTTTCTTCTTTCCACTGCTTTGCCGTTTTGCCAAAAAGAACAACATTAAGCATATCTGCTTCGTTTGCATACTTATATGAAATCTGCTCCGGTGTCAGTTCCGGTGGAATAAGGTAATCTTTGATTGCATCAGTATGAATTCGATAATTAAGCTTGGCTATTTCACGGTTCAGGTTCCAGTTGAGAGACAGGCGGCTGTTCTCATCAGATTTAAGGCGCTGATAATCTTTTATTATATATAACTTGAACTCCGGAGAAATCCACGACGCAAATTCGAACGCTATATCAATATGGGCATAAATACCTCCACCATATCTTCCGGATTTAGTCATCAGCCCTATGGCACCTAATACCTCAACCCAGTCCTTGATAGAAAAAACATAAGCATTTGATCCTGCATTTTCTTTAAACTTATCGAATTCGATAAGTTTAAAATCAGGATTATGAAGTTTTTCCCATAGTCCCAAAAATTCAACAACATCTCTTCCCCGGAGCCAATTATGGATGGTTACAGATGGCTGAATGCTTTTATACTTTGCAATATCTGTCAGCGAGATAAACTCATTCTTAAAATCCGTAGTATATATTCCAATATCTATTCCAGCCGCATGTATTGTTTCCTTCTTTATCGTTTTGGACATATCATCTCACCTCCCCGGTCAGGTAATCATAAAGCTTTTCCGCAGTACTGAAATCAATATCTGCCCCATTTTTATCGGTAATCATACCATGCTCATATTTTCGTCCATAATCCAATTCATAGATGAAATAATCGATATCCTCAACATCATCCTTTAACAGTTTCCGAAGAAGAAGTACCACGGTACTCTCATGCGAGATTTGAAGTCCGGCGCCATTACAGAAATCGCATTCAACATTATCTCTGCTTTTTCTGAAAAGCTCATCGACCTTATCTACAAGATCCGATGCTTCTCTTAACCGATTCATAATATCCACAAATTCTTCTTTGCTGATATTTGTACTGGATTTTTTTGCATTTTCATGCAATATCCTGTGAATCATCCTCTCGACTTGCTGAAATCGTACGATTCCCAATGTTCTCTTATCTAAGAAAGATGTGCCGTTTTGACCATTTATGATCCATTCACAATCGGAATTATTGATGATGTACAGGTAATCCGTCCAATTCTCCGTAATGTCAATTACCCTTTCTTCCTTGTAGGTAATCAGATGGATCAGTTCTTCCTCGTAACCGTAATGAGCCTTATTAAACCGGATCACAAAACTCTCATAGTTACTGTAGTTCGAAAACAATCCCGCTTCGAACATTTCCAGAATTCCATCAGCATTCCCATCCGGATACATGTCTCCATTAAATTCTACTGACGAGAAAATTTTTCCGTCCCGGTCAATGTAAATAATCTTTCCTCTTGTCATCACGCACCTCCGATTTTTTTCTTTTATCGTATGATATGCGTGATTTTTTGTCATTGGACGGATAGTCCAAAATCCCGGCTATGCAACAAGTAGCGAATAATAAGCCTGCATTCGTTTTACAAATTGGTTTGAATTAGCCTTTGTAACCAAACAACAATCATACGTATACTTTGTGAATTGTTTCACTAAAAGATCCTCCATATGAAGATGGAACAATTCACTAAGCCGAAGAAGATTATCAACTGATGGCAGTATTATTCCCTTAAACCATCTGTATACCGGTTGCGGGCATGACAATCCAAGATACTGTTGAATATCCTTTACGCTATATCCATTCTCATATGCATATTTTCGGAGATTGTTTCCGGTCTTCTCCATATCGATTATAGTTTTACTTTCAATCATTCGTCCTGTCCCCTTTTATTCTGTAATAATCCTCCATATCAACATCCAGAGTAATGGCTTTCGGACGGGTGTTGCTCATTCTCTGCAAAAGGCTCACAACTTCCACATGCGGTGAAACTTTAACTCGCATTAACATTCGCGCACAATCTGCCTGAATTAAAAAGCTTTACAACCTATCAAATCAGGATATTTTTCGGTAAAGTCAGGTGTGATTTCAAACTCTACCCATTCACAAACTTTTAATCCATAAATGATTTCCCCATATATTTTACTTTAAGGTAATCCCGTATTGTTCCAACTTTGATATTATCTTCTCATCTTTCATCGGTTCATACTCAGAATTACAATAATCCAAATGATATAAATCACATGTAATGCCCCATATCAGATTCTCAGCCTGCTCAGATTCTCTCAATCTATAACACAATAATGCAATTATTGTTTTCTTTTTAAACTTGAGCTTTATTTGGCCATTTTTCTTTCTGGTTTCATTTTCAAGAAGTGCACACCAAAAAACAAGTGCCATCTGGTAATAATCATCCTCTGTTCTATTATCATCCAACAATATATTAAATAAGCCCTGTTGCAATGATTCCCATGAATATTTTTTTGAAAGTTCAAATATCACATCCGCTCTGGATGTATCCTCCAATGATTCATCATCAAGATCGATTTTTCTCAAAATATCTGTTATTTCAT
>OMZA01000007.1 GCA_900315425.1 uncultured Eubacteriales bacterium | reverse complement strand
AAGACGACAAGGTTGATAGGTTAGAGGTGTAAGTGCAGTAATGTACTCAGCTGACTAATACTAATAGGTCGAGGGCTTGACCACATGGTTTAGGAACAATGTTTTGTAAAATGGATTTGATATTTAATAGTAGTTTCATATACAATAATAGATTTCAAGAACAGATTTTTCTGTTCTTTTTTTTTGCACTTTATTCATTTTTATATGCTTTTAAATTCAGCTATAATATGATAAAATAAATTTCGTGTGCTAGGTGAAATATAATGTTTATTTAGCGCTCAGTTTCAAATGAAATGATTGGAGCATACACAATGAAATTAAACAGAGTTCTTTTAAAATTAAGTGGAGAAGCCTTAGCAGGTGACAAGAAAACAGGTTTTGACGAAGAAACAGTTGTAGGAGTTGCAAAGCAGGTTAAACAGCTTGTAGATTATGGTATTCAGGTTGGTATTGTAATTGGCGGTGGTAATTTCTGGAGAGGAAGAACCAGCGAGAAAATTGACAGAACTAAAGCGGATGCCATTGGAATGTTGGCTACAGTGATGAACTGTATCTATGTTTCTGAAATTTTCAGAACAGAGGGAATGGAGACACAGGTTCTTACACCATTTGAATGCGGATCTTTTACAAAGGTTTTTTCTAAAGATAGAGCTAACAAATATTTTAAAAAAAATATGGTAGTTTTTTTCGCTGGTGGAATTGGACATCCATATTTTTCAACAGATGTTGCTATGGTTTTAAGAGCAGTGGAGATAGAAGCTGATTGTATACTTGCTGCCAAAGCAATTGATGGAGTATATGATAGCGATCCAAATAAGAATCCTAATGCTGTTAAATATGACAGACTTACTATACAGAAAGTAGTTGATGAAGAACTGGGAGTTATTGATCTTGCAGCCTCAGTTATTTGTAAGGAAAATAAGATGCCAATGAGAATATTTGGCCTTAACGAAGAAAACAGTATTATAAATGCTGTAAGTGATAATAACTTTACAGGAACAGTTATTGATGTAGAATAAATTTAAAGGAGTTTAATATGGACGAAAGACTTAATATTTATGATGAAAAAATGAGTAAATCAATTGATGCATTACGTAGCGAATATACAACTATCAGAGCTGGTAGAGCTAATCCACATATTCTTGATAAAATCACAGTAGAATATTACGGTGCACCAACTCCATTACAACAGGTAGCTAACGTATCAGTTCCGGAAGCTAGAATGATTCAGATTCAGCCATGGGATGCTACTCTTATTAAAGAGATTGAAAAAGCTATTATGGTTTCGGATCTTGGTATTACACCCACAAATGATGGAAAGATGATTAGACTTGTTTTCCCGGAACTCACTGAGGAAAGAAGAAAAGAGCTTGTTAAAGATATTAAGAAAAAAGGCGAGGCTACAAAGGTTTCTATTAGAAATGTAAGACGTGATGCTAATGATGCGTTTAAAAAAGCCAACAAAGCAAGTGAGATATCTGATGATGAACTTAAAGGATTAGAAAATGATATTCAGAAGCTCACAGATGCTAAAATTAAAGAAGTTGATGAGGCTATCGATAGCAAATCAACAGAGATTATGACACTTTAATAACACATAGAATATAGTCTTAAGGGGAGAACTTAGTAGTTGTCCCCTTTTAAAATATTTACAGATATAATAAGAAATGTGAAGGAGCAATTTATGAATATACCTAAACATGTAGCTATTATTTTAGATGGTAATGGCAGATGGGCAAAAAAGAAACATATGCCAAGAAATTATGGACATGTCCAGGGAGCAAAGACAGTAGAACAGATTTGCGAAGATGCAGATAGTCTTGGAATAAAATATTTAACAGTTTATGCATTTTCTACTGAAAATTGGAATAGACCAGAAAACGAAGTTAATGCACTCATGACTCTTCTTAGAAATTATCTTAAAGATTGTATAAAGAGATCTAATAAGAATAACATGAGAGTCAGAGTTATTGGTGAGAAATCAAGACTTAATGATGATATTAGAAACAAAATTGACGAATTAGAGGAAGCTACTAAAAATAATACAGGACTTAATTTTACAATTGCCATTAACTACGGAAGTAGAAATGAGATAACAAGGGCAGTTAAAGGTATTGCAAAAGATGTGGCTCAAGGAAAGATAGATGCTGACAGTATTGATGAAGCAATGATATCTGAAAGGTTAGATACAAAGGGAATTCCTGATCCGGATCTTCTTATTAGAACAAGTGGCGAAGAAAGATTGTCTAACTTTTTGTTATGGCAATTAGGATATACAGAGTTTTATTTTACAGATGTGTTATGGCCGGATTTTAACAAAAAAGAATTAGAAAAGGCTATTGAGAAATATAACAGCAGAGAAAGAAGATTTGGAGGAGTTTAATAAAATGTCAGCTATTAAAAAATTATTAACCAAATCATTTGTAGAGAGATTAATAAGTGGAATTATCCTGGTAGCTATTGCTATTGTAACTATTATGTTAGGTGGAGATGTACTACTTATAACTACAGGAATTATTTCCGTTATTGGTTATTTTGAATTAATTAGAGTTTATAAGTTGGAGAAATCTGTCCCAGGAATAATTGGATATATAGCTACAGTGGGATATTATATTTTACTTAAATTATTAGATGGAAACATTATAAAAAAAGACCTTAGAGGTCATATGGGCATGGAATCAAAAAACTTCATAGGAGAATATTTAATATTCTTTGCCATTATTTTTATTATATGTCTTATGGCTTCGTATGTTTTGACATTTCCAAAATATAAGGCAGATGACATAATGGTTTGTTTCTTTGGATTCTTTTATGTGGTAGTTATGCTTTCGTATATTTATCAGGTTAGAGAAATAAAAGAAGGAACATATCTTGTATGGCTTATTTTCCTTAGTTCCTGGGGATGTGATACCTGCGCATATTTAGTTGGTGTTATGTTTGGTAAGCATAAGATGGCACCTGTTTTAAGTCCTAAGAAATCAATAGAAGGTGGTATTGGAGGAGTTCTTGGTGCTGCTTTATTGGGATTTATCTATGCAACTATTTTTAAAGACAGCTTAAGACCTAATGCCCAGACTATGTACGCTATAGTATGTGGAGTTGGCGGTTTGGTTTCTCAGATAGGTGATTTGATGGCCTCAGGTATAAAGAGAGATCATGAGATTAAGGATTATAGTAGATTGATACCAGGACACGGTGGCATTCTTGATAGATTTGATAGCATGATTGTAACGGCACCTATTATTTTCTATCTTTCTATATTCTTAAGTAAATAATTAACAAAAGATTGAAGGTATAAAGATGAAAAATATTTCAATACTTGGATCAACAGGTTCTATTGGTACACAGACTCTTGAAATTGTTAGAAATAACAAAGATATTAACGTATCGGCTCTTGCTGCTTATGGCAACATTGAGTTATTGGAAAAGCAGATAAGAGAATTTAAGCCTGAGATTGTTTGTGTTTATGATGAAAATAAAGCCAAAGTTCTTAAGGAGAACGTAAAAGACTTAGACATTAAAGTGGTTACTAAAATGGAAGGTCTTATTGAAACAGCAACATGTAATGATGCAGAAATAGTTGTTACAGCTGTTGTGGGAATGATTGGAATACGTCCTACTATTGAGGCTATTAAGGCAGGTAAGGATATTGCCCTTGCTAATAAAGAAACCCTTGTTACAGCAGGACACATCATTATGAAACTTGCTAAGGATTATAATGTTAAGATTCTTCCGGTGGATAGTGAACATAGCGCAATTTTTCAATCACTTCGAGGAAATAAAAATGAACAGTTAGAAAAGGTCATTCTTACTGCTTCCGGAGGTCCTTTCAGAGGATATACAAAGGAACAGCTTAAAAATGTTACTTTGGAACAGGCTCTTAACCATCCAAATTGGTCTATGGGTAAGAAAATCACCATAGATTCATCTACCATGGTAAATAAAGGACTTGAAGTAATGGAAGCTAAATGGTTATTTGATGTGGATTATGACCATATTCAAGTGGTTATACAGCCACAGTCTGTAATTCATTCAATGGTGGAATATAAGGACGGGGCAGTTATTGCTCAACTTGGAACTCCGGATATGAAGATTCCTATTCAGTATGCGTTGTACTATCCTGATAGGGTATTTTTAGAAGGGGATAGGTTAGATTTTTATAAATTAAGTCATTTGGATTTTTATGAACCGGATTTAGAGACTTTTAAAGGATTCAGACTTGCATATGAAGCAGGAAGAAAGGCAGGAAGTATGCCGACGGTTTACAATGCAGCAAACGAAAGAGCTGTTGCTTTATTTTTACAGGGAAAAATAAAATATTTGGATATTCCGGATATTATCGAAGAATGTATGAAAAAACATCAAATTATAGATAATCCGAATTTGGAAGAGATACTTGAGGTTGAGCAAAAAACTTATTTAAATATTGATGAGCTTTTGAAATAACACAGTAGAAAGGTTATGTAATGGGAATTATATTAGCAATATTTGTTTTCAGTGTATTAGTTATATTTCATGAAATGGGACATTTCTTAATTGCAAAGAAAAATGGAATAGGGGTAACAGAATTCTCTATTGGAATGGGACCTAGATTGTTTAGCTTTGTAAAAGGAGGAACCAGATATTCACTAAAACTCATTATGTTTGGTGGTTCCTGTGCCATGGTTGGTAACGATATGTTTGAAGCGGAATACCAAAAGGATGATGAGGAAGAAGAGAGTATTGAAGGAATCAAAGACGAAAGGGAAGATTCCTTTAATAACAAATCAGTTTGGGCCAGAATAGCAGTGATTGCTGCAGGACCAATTTTTAACTTCATCCTTGCTTGGGTTTTAGCAGTCGTTCTTATCGGACTGGAAGGTTTTACAAATACAGAGATTACCGGAATTGCTAAAAAAGGTGCGGCAGCCCAAGCAGGACTAGAAGTTGGAGATGAAATCAAAGAATACAACGGTCACAAACTCACCATAGGTGATGATTTTTACATGTATACTACTTTTGAGCCAATTACTGGTGATCCAATATCGGTTACATATGAAAGAGACGGAAAAGAATATAAGACACAGATAAATCCGGCTATTTGGTATGCTGTAGGTATCTCGTATACAGCTAATAAAAAAGAAGCAGAGATACAGGTTTCCAAAAAATCAGCAGCTGATTTGGCAGGATTAAAATCAGGGGACGTTGTAGCAGCAATTAACGGTAATAAGATTGGCAGTGGAGAAGAATTATCTGAGTACACCACAGAGAATCCATTTACAAAGGATGAAGTAGAGATAACTGTTCTTAGAGATGGAGAAGAAAAAGTATTTAACGTTACACCTCAAAATGCCGGATATTATATAGGACTATCCGTAGGTGCCCAGGAAAAGGGAAATGCTTTACAGGTACTTAGATATAGTTTTACCCAATTAAGATATAATATTGAAGTAACAGTAAAATCCTTTGGAATGTTATTTACCGGTAAGCTTAATAAAGATGATGTTTCAGGAGTTGTGGGTATTGTTAAAATTGTAGGAGATTCATATGAAGAAACCAAACCTTATGGTCCTTATTATGTATTCCTGCAGATTGTATATCTTCTTATTATTTTCAGCGTTAACTTAGGTGTAGTAAATCTTTTCCCATTCCCGGCATTGGATGGTGGAAGATTGGTGTTCTTAATTATTGAGGCAATAAGGAGAAAACCGGTGTCTAAGAAAGTTGAAGCGTATTTTACATTGGCAGGAGTTTTTATATTATTTGCTTTGATGATACTTATAATGATTAATGATATTACAAAGTTCTTTAGGTGAGGGATATTATGGAAAGAAGAAAGAGTAAGGAAGTTAGGATAGGAAATGTTGTTATAGGAGGAGATAATCCTATAGCTATTCAGTCAATGACAAATACAAAAACTGAAGATGTAGAGGCTACAGTGAATCAGATTAAAGAACTTACTGTTGCAGGTTGCGATATTATTAGAAGCGCAGTACCTACCATGGAAGCAGCTAAGGCATTTAAGGATATTAAAGCTCAGATAGCAATTCCTATAGTGGCTGATATCCACTTTGATTACAAGCTTGCTATTGCAGCTATGGAAAATGGAGCTGACAAAATTAGAATTAATCCGGGAAATATAGGTTCCATAGAGAAGGTAAAGGCTGTAGTTGATGTTGCTAAGGAAAAGAATATCCCTATAAGAGTTGGTGTTAATTCAGGTTCTTTAGAGAAGGATATATTGGAAAAATATGGTCATGTTACTCCTGAAGGTATAGTGGAAAGTGCCCTTAGAAACGCAGCAATCATCCAGGATATGGGCTATGATAACCTGGTTTTAAGTATTAAGTCATCAGATGTCATGATGTGTGTCAAGGCACATGAATTAATAGCTGATAAAACAAATCTTCCTTTACATGTGGGAATAACAGAAGCAGGAACTTTAAGAGCTGGTAATATCAAGTCTTCTATAGGACTTGGAATTATTTTGAATCAGGGTATAGGTGATACCATCAGGGTATCATTAACAGGAGATCCATTAGAGGAAGTAAAAACTGCAGATCTTATATTGAAGACACTAGGTCTTAGAAAAGGTGGAATAAAACTTGTGTCATGTCCGACCTGTGGTAGAACTCAGATTGATCTTATAGGACTTGCAAATAAAGTAGAAAATATAGTAGCAAAATATAAAGACGCTGACCTTAAAGTAGCGGTAATGGGATGTGTGGTTAACGGACCAGGTGAAGCTAAAGAAGCGGATTTGGGAATTGCCGGCGGTAAAGGTGCAGGTCTTATTATTAAAAAAGGTCAGGTTATAAAAACTGTTAAAGAAGAAGAGCTTCTTAGCGAATTTGAAAAGGAGCTTGCTAAAATGACAGGAGAGGATATAAGTGGAACCTAAGTATTTTAGTGAGGTTTTTGTAGGTTTAGAATTAAAGGATAATTTAAAGAAAACCTTTGATGATGTGTATGTTACAAGAATAGTAAACCGTTCAAAAAAAAATACCATTGTGGTTTATATAGAAAGTAACAGACTTATTGAAAAACAAGATGTTTTTGATATGGAGAATTTAATATCAAGACATATTGGTAGTGGAATAAAAGTAAAGATAATAGAGCAGTTCTCTTTATCTAAACAGTATAATTCCGAGAATTTATTTAAACTCTATAAAGAAAGCATCTATAAAGAAATAAATAACTACAATAAAATTGAGTATACTATACTTCGAAAATCTAAGATTGTTTTCGAAGATAATACTATGCATATTAAAGTAGCACCTTCTAATATAATTGGTGAATACGCCAAGGATTTAACAAGAATATTAGATAAAATATTTAATGAAAGATGTGGCATTCCTACAAGTATTGTAATGGATTACGAAGAAACTAAAAATGATTATAGAAAACTTAGGGATGCAGTCATGGAGCAGGAAACAAAAAATATTTATGACAATGCTTTAAGATACAAGAAAAAAGAGGAAATGGCAAAAGAGGAAGAGCTATCTAAGTCAGAAAATATTTCTGCTAAGGAAAAGAAGAAAGAGGATGTGCCTGTTTCTACAAACAGGCCTTCTTTTGATGCCACAAAATCCTTCAAGTCTGGAGTTAGATATGCCAGAAACAAAGCCAGATTCAGTGGAGATAAGGAAAAGGGAATTCTCTATGGAGACGGTTTTGAAAGTGATAACATTATTGAACTTAAAGATGTAGATGGTGAAATGTCTAGAATAACTGTAAGGGGACAGATTTTTAATATTACAGAACAGCCTATTAGAGGGGAAAGAAGTATATATATTATTAATATTACTGATTTTACGGATTCTATTTCCATTAAACTTTTTGTTCCGGATGAGAATATAGATGAGGTTAGAGGCAATATTAAAAAGGGTATGTATATTAAAGTTCATGGAAATGTTATGTTGGATAACTTTGATCACGATGTAACCATGGTATCTCCAAGGGGTATTATGTCCACCACGGATTTTTCGGTAAAAAGAATGGATACAGCTCCTGTTAAAAGGGTAGAGCTACATTGTCATACAAAGCTTAGTGATATGGACGGTGTGGCAGATATTAAGGATCTCATAAAGAGAGCTAAGGATTGGGGACATACCAGTCTTGCTATAACAGACCACGGTGTTGTTCAGGGATTTACCGAAGCATGGCATGCTTTGCAAAAACTAGAGGGTAAGTATAGTTTTAAAGAGATGTTTGATTTTAAGATGCTTTATGGAGTTGAGGCATACTTAGTAGATGATTTGAAAAATATAGTTATGGATTCAAAGGGACAATCTTTAGATAGTGACTATGTGGTATTTGATATAGAAACTACGGGATTCAGTGCTGAAATCAATAATATTATAGAAATTGGTGCTGTTAAAGTATCTAATGGAAAAATTGTAGATAAGTATTCTACCTTTGTTAATCCTAAGGAGCCTATTCCTGCAAAGATTGAAGAATTGACTCATATTAACGATAAAATGGTAGAGTCATATCCGACTATAGATGTAATTCTTCCACAGTTTTTAGAGTTTTGCAAGGATTGTATAATGGTGGCTCACAATGCTGATTTCGATATGTCATTTATTATAAATAAAAGTGAAAAACTGGGAATATATAATGAATATACTATTGTAGATACTGTTAGTATGGCCAGAATTATGTTGCCGCATCTAAACAGATATAAATTGGATACGGTAGCAAAGGAATTAAATGTTTCTCTGGAAAGTCACCATAGAGCTGTAGATGATGCAGGCTGTACAGCAGAGATATTTGTTAAGTTAATAGACAGGTTGAAGAATGCAGGGATTACCAATCTTGATGAACTGAATTCCATGATGGACAATTCATCAGATGATAGGATAAAAAAGATGCCTACACATCATGCAACCATTATTGCCTTGAATGAAACTGGAAGGGTAAATTTATACAGATTAATCTCAGAGTCTCATATTAAGTACTTTAACAGAGTTCCAAGAATTTCCAAAAGTATGTATCTTGCACATAAAGAAGGATTAGTAATTGGATCAGGTTGTTGCAATGGTGAACTTTACGAAGCACTTAGTGGAGCTAAAAGTGAAAAGGTTGTTGCCAGATTAGTGGAATTTTATGATTTTCTTGAGATACAGCCAGTGGCTAATAATGAATTTATGATAGAAAGTGATAAATATGCCATTAAATCGCAACAGGACATTATTGATATAAATAAAAAAATTGTTAAGCTGGGAGAGAATTTTGACAAACTTGTAGTGGCTACAGGGGATGTGCACTTTTTAGATCCACAGGATATTATTTATAGAAAAATAATTTTAGACAGTAATAAGAGCTACAGAGGTGTAACAGACCAGCCACTGTATTTTAGAACCACTAATGAAATGTTGGAGGAGTTCAAATACCTTGGCAGTGACAAGGCCTATGAGGTGGTTGTTACCAATACCAATAAGATAGCAGATATGGTGGAGAATATGTTCCCGGTGTGCCCGGATAAATGTCCTCCGGTAATTGAGAATTCAGATAAGATACTTAGAGATATATGCTATAACACAGCCCATGGGATGTATGGAGAAAACCTACCGGAAATTGTCACGGAAAGATTGGAAAGAGAATTGAATTCCATTATTTCCAATGGTTTTGCGGTTATGTATATAATTGCCCAGAAACTGGTGTGGAAATCTAATGAGGATGGATATTTAGTTGGATCAAGAGGTTCCGTAGGATCATCCTTTGTGGCAACCATGGCAGGAATTACAGAGGTTAATCCGTTACCACCACATTATTATTGTCCAAAATGTCATTTTAATGATTTTGACTCTGAAGAAGTTAAAAAATATGGTGGTGGCTCCGGATGTGATATGCCGGATAGAAAATGTCCTAATTGTGGAGAAGATTTAATTAAAGCGGGATTTGATATTCCATTTGAAACCTTCTTAGGATTCAAGGGAAATAAAGAGCCGGATATCGATCTTAATTTCTCTGGAGATTATCAAAGTAAAGCACATAGTTATACAGAAGTTATTTTTGGTGCCGGACAGACCTTTAGAGCAGGAACTATTGGAACAGTTGCCGATAAAATTGCAGAAGGATTTGTTAGAAAATATTACGAAAGTAGGGAAATAACAAAGAGAAGATGTGAAATAACCAGAATTGCTCAGGGTTGTACGGGAATCAGAAGAACTACCGGACAGCATCCGGGAGGAATTATTGTATTGCCTAGAGGATATGATATTAATCAATTTACTCCAATACAAAGACCTGCAAATGATGTTAACACAAAGACAATTACTACCCACTTTGATTATCACTCTATTGATCACAATCTTTTAAAACTTGATATTCTCGGACATGACGATCCAACAATGATTAGAATGTTAGAGGATTTAACAGGGGTAGATGCCAAAGAGATTCCTCTTGATAATAAAGAGGTTATGTCATTATTTGCCAGCACAGATGCATTAGGCATAACACCGGAAGATATTGGGGGATGTCAGTTAGGATCATTGGGAATTCCAGAGTTTGGTACGGACTTTGTTATTCAGATGCTTATGGACACAAGACCACAGACCTTTTCGGATTTAATCCGAATATCAGGACTATCCCATGGTACAGATGTGTGGCTTAATAATGCGCAGTACTATATTAAAAGAGGAGACTGTACTATTTCTACAGCTATATGTACCCGTGATGATATTATGATATACCTTATAAGTAAGGGATTGGATTCAGAGGAATCATTTACCATAATGGAATCTGTAAGAAAAGGTAAGGGACTAAAACCAAACTGGATAGAGGAAATGAAGGCTCATGATGTTCCGGACTGGTATATAGAGTCCTGCTTAAAGATTAAGTATATGTTTCCAAAAGCCCATGCTGCAGCTTACGTTATGATGGCTTATAGAATTGCATACTTTAAAGTATTTTATCCATTAGCTTATTATGCCGCATATTTTAGTATCAGAGCTAAAGGGTTTGACTATGAATACATGTGTCAGGGAAAGGCAAAGTTAGATTTTTACTTAGGGGAATTTAAAAGAAAAAAGGAAAATGGAACTATAAGTAAAACCGAAGAAGATATACTAAAAGATTTAAAAATAACTCAGGAAATGTATGCAAGAGGATTTGAATTTGCACCGGTGGATATTTATAAGGTGGCAGCAAAGAAATTCCAAATCGTAGATAATAAAAGACTTATGCCGGCACTTAGTGCTATTGGTGGTATGGGAGATAAGGCGGCTGAAGGAGTTGTGGACGCAGCTATTGACGGAGCTTTCTTGTCTAAGGAAGATTTTAGAAACAGAGCCAAAGTATCCAAGACAGTGTGTGATATTATGGATAGCTATGGAATGCTAGGGGATATACCGGAGTCAAATCAGATATCTATTTTTGATTTTGCAAACCTATGATAATCAAGGAATCTGTTTTTTAAAAAAAACAAAAAAGTACTTGCAAAAATCTATGTTCTAATGTAGACTATGTAAGTACTAATTATGGCTCGTTGGTCAAGTGGTTAAGACGCCGCCCTCTCACGGCGGAGTCAGGAGTTCGATTCTCCTACGAGCTGCTTTAATATTTGCTGAAAAGAGTGGACATTAATGTTCACTCTTTTTATTTGATAAAACAATAGCTATATGCTTAATCAGGAGGTTGTATGTCAAAAAAAGAAGATTATGTAACCAGGACAGAAGCCCTTGTTACACCATTTATTCAGGAGAATAATTTTGAATTGGTGGACACAGAGTTTGTGAAAGAAGGGGGTAATTACTATTTAAGAGTTTATATTGATAAACCAGGTGGAATCAATATTGACGATTGCGAGCTTATAAGCAGGGCGTTAAGTGATAAGCTTGATGAAGAGGATTATATTGAAGAAGCATATATACTTGAAGTTAGTTCTCCAGGCTTAGGAAGACCTCTTAAGAAAGAAAAAGATTATCAAAGAGCTCTTGGCGAAGAAATAGAAATTAAACTTTATAAAGCTATGGATAAAGTTAAGGAATTCCAGGGAATCCTTAAGAGTTATGATGATGAAACAGTAACAATTGAAGAAAACGGTAATGATATTACATTTGAAAAAAAGAACATTGCGATAATCCGTTTAGCTATAGATTTTTAATTAAGAAGGAGATGTACAAATGAATAGCGAATTAATTAAGGCATTAGATGCTCTTGAAAAAGACAAGGAAATTAACAAAGAAGTTATTTTTGAGGCAATTGAGAATTCTTTAGTTCAGGCTTACAAGAACAACTATGGAAAAGCTGATAATGTGATTGCAACAGTTGACAGAGAAACAGGTGACTTTTCTATAGTTGCCAAAAAAGAAGTAGTTGAGATTGAAGAGGATATTGAAGATCCAACTACACAGATAGCTCTTGATGCAGCTAAAGAAATCAATCCGGATGTTCAGATTGGCGAGACAGTTGATGTAAAGGTAGATCAAAGCAAATTTGGTAGAATTGCAACACAGAATGCAAAGGGCGTTATTGTTCAAAAGATTAGAGAAGAAGAAAGAAAAGTAGTATTTAATGAGTACCAGGCAAAGAAGGGTGAAGTTGTTACAGGTATCGTTCAGAGAATCGGTGACAAGAACATTAATATTAACCTTGGAAAAGTAGATGCTATTCTTCCAAAATCTGAGCAGGTTAAGACAGAGGTATTTACACCAACAGCTAGAATTAAACTTTATGTTACAAAAGTAGATGATACAAATCGTGGACCAAACATCGTTGTATCAAGATCACGTCCTGAGTTAGTTAAGAAGTTGTTTGAGTCTGAAGTTGCTGAAGTAAAAGACGGAGTAGTAGAAGTTGTTAACGTAGCCAGAGAAGCCGGTGTTAGAAGTAAAATTACAGTAAAATCCAATGACCCACATGTAGATCCGGTTGGAGCTTGTGTAGGTGTTAACGGTGCCAGAGTAAATGCTATTGTTAACGAACTTAAAGGTGAAAAAATTGATATAGTTCCTTGGAATGAAAATGCAGCTTTATATGTAGAGAATGCGTTAAGTCCGGCAAAGGTTGTTTCTATTATTGCTGATGATGAAGCAAAGATGGCAAGAGTTGTTGTTCCTGATTATCAGTTGTCTCTTGCAATTGGTAAATCAGGTATAAATGCAAGACTTGCAGCTAAACTTACAGGTTTTAAAATTGATATCAAGAGTGAGAGTCAGCAAAATGAATTAGAAAAAGCTGAAAAAGAAGGTCAGGATGTAAATGAAGAAGACATCCTTGAAATCTCAGAAAGCACGGATGAAGTCGAGACAGAAGCATCTGATGATGTTTTTGATGATGAGCAGTAAAGCAGGTGAAAAGATTTGGCAGAGAAAAAGATACCTATGCGCAGATGCGTAGGCTGTGGTGAATCCAAGCCAAAGAAGGAACTTATCAGGATAGTTAAAACTCCTGAAAATGAGTTTGTAATAGATACTACTGGAAAGCAGAATGGACGAGGTGCATACATTTGCAATAATCCTGAATGCCTTGAAAAAAGTATCCGTAATCATGGACTGGAAAGGTCATTTAAAATGACAATTGATAAAGAAATATACAATTCTTTAAAGGAACAGTTCTAAAGATAAACAGGTAGGAGGAATCAAATGTCCGTGGACAGGGTTTTATCAATGCTAGGCTTAGCTACAAAAGCAGGCAAAGTAAAAAGTGGTGAATTTTCTGTTGAGAAAAGTGTTAAAAGTAATAGATCGTATTTGGTAGTGGTGGCAGAAGATTCATCAGACAATACAAAAAAGAATTTCACAGATATGTGCAATTATTATAAAGTACCAATCATGTTTTATGGTAACAAGGAGACCTTGGGAAGAGCCATCGGTAAGATGCATAGAGCCTCCATTTCTGTTGAAGATGAAGGATTTTCTAAGAGTATTACTAAACTGAAGGAGGAATAGTATGGGAAATATCAGAGTATATGAACTAGCTAAACAGCTAGGTATGGATAATAAAGTAGTCAAGCAGATTCTTAATGAGCATGGTTTTGAGGTTAAAAGCCACATGAGCAATGTCAGCGAAGATGCAATTGACGTAATTAAAAAGGCAACCAGCAAGAATGAACCTAAAAAAGAAGTTGTAAAAAATGAGGCACCAAAGCAGAATACTGTAGAGGAACCTAAAAAGGATAAAAATACTGAAAAACCAGCTAATCAAAATAAAGGTGGTAACAGAGAGCAGTCTTTTGAAAAGAAGAAATCTCATATAACACAGGTATACAATCCACAGAATAGTGGTTCAAAAGATAGTAGAGATAACCGCAACCGTGATAACAGAAACAGAGGCGGTCAGAACAGAGATAACAGAGATAATAGAGATAACAATCGCGGTGGATTTAACAGAGACGGTAGAGATAACAGAAATAACGGCAACCGCGGTGGATTTAACAGAGATAACAGAAATAACGATAACCGTGGCGGATTTAATAGAGATAACAGAAATAATGATAACCGCGGTGGATTTAACAGAGATAACAGAAATAACGATAAATCTGGTGGATTCAACAGAGATGGCAGAAACAATGATAATCGTGGTGGATTCAACAGAGATGGCAGAAACAATGATAATCGTGGTGGCTTTAACAAAGAAGGCAGAGATAATAGAAATAACGACAATAAGAATTCTGGATATAACAGAGATAATAGAAATGATTCCAGAAGAAATGATAGAGGCTCTAGAGATAGAGATAATGCATCTTCAGTACTTAACGAATCAGTTGTAAGTAAAAATGACAGACGTGAAAACCGTATGGCTAAAGAAAACCGTAAAAAAGACAGAGATAGAATGGATAATTATGATGAGTTAAAGGGAGCTAAATTTGGCAAAAATAAAAATGCTAAAAAGCCTGCTCTTGTAAAACCAGAAAAGAAACAGGAAGTAGAGGAAATTAAAGAGATTACTCTTCCGGAAACACTTACAATTACGGAACTTGCTGACAAATTAAAAGTTCAGCCATCAGCCCTTGTTAAGAAGTTATTCCTTCAAGGACAGGTAGTTACTATTAATCAGGATATTGATTTTGAAATGGCTCAGAATATTGCTCTTGAATATAATGTAATTGCTGAGTTAGAAGAAAAAGTCGATGTTATAGAAGAACTCCTTAAAGAGGAAGAAGAAGATGATGCTAAACTTAAGAAGAGACCTCCTGTTGTATGCGTAATGGGTCATGTAGATCATGGTAAAACATCTCTTCTTGATGCTATAAGACAGTCTCATGTAACAGACAGAGAAGCTGGTGGTATTACACAGCACATTGGTGCTTATACAGTAAATATTGAGGATCAGCAGATTACATTCCTTGATACTCCGGGACACGAAGCATTTACAGCTATGCGTATGAGAGGTGCTCAGTCTACAGATATTGCAATCTTAGTAGTTGCAGCAGATGACGGCGTTATGCCTCAGACTATTGAAGCTATTAACCATGCTAAGGCAGCAGGCGTAGAAATTATCGTTGCCGTAAACAAGATTGATAAGCCTAGTGCGAATGTTGATAAGGTTAAACAGGAACTTGCAGAGTATGAACTCTTAGCTGAGGATTGGGGCGGAAGTACTATTTTCGTACCAGTTTCTGCACATACAAAACAGGGTATCGATGAACTTCTTGAGAATATTCTTCTTGTGGCAGATGTAATGGAATTAAAAGCTAACCCAGATAGAAATGCAAGAGGACTTGTTATTGAAGCCAGACTTGATAAAGGTAGAGGTCCTGTAGCTACTGTATTAGTGCAAAAAGGAACTTTACATGTAGGAGATAATGTTGCAGCAGGTTCCTTCTATGGAAAAGTAAGAGCAATGATTAACGATAAGCATGAAAGAGTTAAGGAAGCAACACCTTCAACACCAGTAGAGATTCAAGGTCTTAACGGTGTTCCTAATGCGGGTGAGGTTATTGTTGCCACAAATACTGAAAAGGAAGCAAGAAATTTTGCTGAAACATTTATCGGAGCCGAGAAAGAAAAACTCATTGAGGGTTCAAGAGCTAAACAGAGAATGTCTCTTGACGATCTCTTTAATCAGATTAAAGAAGGTGAGTTAAAAGAATTAGATATTATCGTTAAGGCAGATGTACAGGGTTCTGTTGAAGCGGTTAAGAACAGTCTTGTTAAATTGTCCAACGAAGAAGTTGTAGTTAAGGTTATTCACTCAGGTGTTGGTGCTATTAACGAGTCAGACGTTATCCTTGCTTCAGCATCTAATGCAATTATCATAGGTTTCAATGTAAGACCTGATAATACAGCAAAAGAAACAGCTGATAGAGAAAAAGTTGATGTAAGACTTTACAGAGTAATTTACCAGGCGATTGCAGATGTAGAAGCTGCTATGAAGGGTATGTTAGATCCAATCTTTGAAGAAAAGGTTATTGGACATGCTGAGATTAGACAGATTTTCAAGGCTTCAGGTGTAGGAAATATTGCAGGTTCATATATTCTTGATGGATCATTCCAGAGAGGATGTAAGGTAAGAATTACCAGAGAAGGAAAGCAGATCTTCGAAGGAGATCTTGCTTCTCTTAAGAGATTTAAAGATGACGTTAAGGAAGTTAAAGCAGGATACGAATGTGGTCTTGTATTTGATGGCTTTAATGAGATTGCAGAATTAGATCAGGTAGAAGCATACATCATGGTTGAGGTTCCTAGATAAAAAAATCTCGAAAGGAAGGCTTATGAGAAAAAACAGTGTAAAGAATATAAGAATTAATTCTGAAGTGCAAAAGGAATTAAGTATCATTATTCACGATGAAATAAAAGATCCAAGAATTGCACCTATGACAAGTGTAGTTACTTGCGAAGTTGCCCCAGACCTTAAAACCTGTAAAGCATATGTTAGTGTATTAGGCGATGAGGAAATGCAAAAGAGTACCCTTGAAGGACTTAATAGTGCAGAGGGATATATAAGAAGAGAACTTGCCAGAAGAGTAAATCTTAGAAATACACCAGAGATTAGATTTATAATAGATCAATCCATTGAATATGGTGTAAATATGTCTCATTTCATTGATAAAGTAAATGAAGAAGATGCAGCAAAGGTAAACAAGGAAGAAAGTGACAAAAATGAGTAAGATTACAGATTTTTTAGACGGAGTAAATGTAATCGGAATGGCTGGCCACATTAGACCAGACGGTGATTGCGTAGGTTCGTGTCTTGGATTATATACATATTTAAAGAATAATTTTCCAGATAAAGAAATTGATCTTTATCTGGAAGAGATTCCGGATAAATTTGATAATTTAAAGTACGCTTCTGAAATCATAAATGATACAAGTGCAGATAAGCATTATGATCTTTTTATAACCTTAGATGCCAGTGATCTTGAAAGAATTGGTGGAGCAGTTAAGTATTTTAATAACGCAGATAAGACATTATGTATTGATCATCATGTAAGTAATAAAGGATTTGCAGACACAAATATAATAGAGCCAGAATCCAGCTCAGCCTGTGAGACTTTATTTTTCCTTTTAGATGAGGACAAGATAAATGTGGATGTGGCTACGGATTTATATTTGGGAATTATTCATGACTCAGGAGTTTTTAAATATTCCTGTACATCCTTAAGAACAATGACAACTGCAGGAAAACTTATGGAAAAAGGAATTCCATTCACTGACATTATTGATGATACATTTTACACAAAGACCTATGTGCAGAATCAGATTATGGGTAGAGCACTTATGGAAAGTGTGTTATTTTACGAAGGACAGTGTATTTTTTCTGTAGTAAAATCAGATGAATTTGAATTCTATAATATAACCAGCAAGGATTTGGATGGTATTGTTGAACAGCTTAGAATAACAAAGGGTGTTGAAGTTGCAATATTCTTATATCAGACTAATGAGTTAGAATATAAAATCAGTTTAAGATCAAAAAATAAAGTAGATGTTAGTGCCATAGCTTCATATTTTGGTGGTGGCGGTCATGTAAGAGCTGCCGGATGTACTATGCATGGAACGGTTTATGATGTTATTAATAACATTTCAGAACGATTGGCATTACAGTTAGATTAAGATAGGAAAATGATATGGCAGATATTAACGGAGTAATAAACGTTTATAAGGAAGCGGGATACACTTCTCACGATGTTGTAGCTAAGCTTCGTGGTATCTTGAAAATTAAAAAAATAGGACATACAGGCACACTCGACCCGGAAGCGGAGGGTGTGCTTCCGATTTGTATAGGAAATGCGACAAAATTATGTGATTTGATAACAGATAAGCAAAAGGAATATCAAGGTGTGTTAAAACTGGGAGTACGAACAGATACCCAGGATATGACAGGAAAAATAATCCAATCCTATGACGGAGATATCAATTTTAGTCAAAAGGAAATTGAAGAAGTTGTGCAGGGATTTGTAGGAAATATATCCCAGATACCACCAATGTATTCAGCTTTAAAGGTAAATGGTAAAAAGCTTTACGATCTGGCAAGACAGGGGATTGAAGTGGAGCGAAAACCAAGGAACATTACTATACACTACATAAATATTGATGAAGTGAATATGCCGTATGTAACCATGACTATAGGATGCTCCAAAGGAACGTATATCAGAACATTATTTAATGATATAGGTGATAAATTGAAAACCTATGGAGCCATGGAGAAATTATTACGCACAAAATCCGGTAATTTTGTGCTGGATAATACCATTAAACTTTCTGAGATAGAATGCTTAGTTAAAGAAGATGCATTAATGAATTGTGATTCATTTATTACAACAGACGAGGTTTTATCGGATTTTCAAAAGATTCATTTAAAAGATGAATATAAGAGATTTGTAATGAATGGAAATATGATTGATGCAAAAATGATAGATGAAGATATACTTGTAGCTGGCAGTTACAGAGTATATATTGACAGTGACAGATTTGTAGCATTATATAAAACAGAGGACGCAAAAACATTTGTACCAGAGAAAATGTTTTTACCATAAAGAAAATACCCAAAGGAGGCAGCAATGATTTATAAAAATATAACAGAATTTAATTTAAATCCATGTGCAGTAACTTTGGGCAAATTCGATGGTTTACACATAGGACATAGAAAACTGATAGATAGAGTAAAAGCAATTGCAAAGGAAGAAAACACAGAATCTACTGTGTTTTCTTTTGATACTTCTATTTTTAGAAATGTTAAGCTTTTAAATACTCCAGAAGAGAGAGTGGAAATATATAAAACTCTTGGGGTAGATAATGTAATCTTTTATCCGGTAAATGAAAAAACTATGGGAATAGAGCCAGAGGATTTTATTAAAAATGTATTGGTTAATGACATTAATGCAAAATACATAGTTACTGGAGAAGATTTTAGATTTGGTCATAAGAGACGTGGAGATGTGGACACCCTGGGTAAATACATGACAGAGTACCGTTATACCCACGAAGTAGTTAAAAGTGTAATGTTAGAAGATACAAAGGTAAGTTCTTCAGCTATAAAAGAGCTTCTTTCTAAGGGAAATATTCAGCTTGCCAACGAAATGTTAGGTTATGAGTATTTTATTATGGATTATGTGAAAGAAGGAAGACATATTGGAAGAACTATCGATACAAGAACTATAAATGTAATTCCTAAGAAAAATAAATTCCTTCCAAAGTCCGGAGTTTACGCGACTTTTACCGAAATTGACGGTGTTCGTCATAAAAGTATCACTAATGTTGGAGTTAATCCAACTGTCTCTAATGATGGGAAAATTACAGTGGAAACCCATATCTTAAATTTTGACAAAAATATTTATGGAAAAGACGTAAAAATTGTCTTTAGAAAATTTATCCGTAATGAGAAAAAATTCCCTAATCTTCAAGCTTTGAAATCCCAGATACGCCTTGACATATCTCAGGCTAATTTATAAAATAGAACTATGGTTTTTTACGACAAAATACGTGGGAAGTGTTGTCGTTGAAATATAAAATTAGTGGTCGTTAAATTGGGGGCGACGACGGAAAGGTATGGACAGATTTTATGAAGATTAGGGTGGCTATTTTTGACCAGGATCAGGAATATCAAAGCAGATTAGCAGAAACATTACAAAAAAATTATCCTGAAAAGCTGGAGGTCTTTACCTGCAGCAGTGTGGAGAGCATACCGGATACGGTTTCCCAGAATGATGTACAGTTGTTGGCGGTTAGTCAAGGAACTGAACTAGATGTTACACAATTGCAGGATAAATGTGCAGTTGTTTCTCTTGTAGAGACAAAGGTTAATAAGGAGATTACGGCAGATAATATTTTTGACGTACCAGAGGTTGGTAGGTATCAGTCAATAAATGATATTGCTAGAGCTTTATATGTATATGGTAATTCATATAAAGATATTTTTGAGATTAAAAAAGAAGCAGACAATGTAGAAAAGCAGAAAGAAGTCATAGCAGAAAGAATTCAAAAATTCGAAGAAGAACAAAGAGAGGCAGAAAGACTTGAAGCAGAGAGAAAGGCAGCAGAGGAAGCTGCAAGACTTGAAGCAGAGAGACTTGAGGCTGAAAGAAAAGCAGCAGAAGAAAAAGCGGCAGCAGAAAAAGCAAGACTCGAAGCAGAACGTGCAAAGGCTGAAGCAGAGAAAAGAGCTGCTGAAGAAAGACTTAGACAAAGAAGAAGTAATCCGGATATATATGCTTTTATGTCGGCACTTCCAGGAGATGGAGCGTTTACTATAAGCACATTTGCAGCAATGCTTAATACAAGCGATGATTACAGAATATTATATATTGACCTTTCGAAAAATAGTAAAATGGATAGATGGTTTGCCACAGGTGTGAGTGACACCAAATATGCAGATCTTTTAAGAAAGGCTGCAGAGGGCGAAGCAGGCGGAGATATGGTTAAAGCCGCTGTTAGTAAAGATGTTAATACCAATCTTGATTGTATATATAATACAAACAATGCAGCCTATGAAGTTATGGCATTAGGAGCTGAAGGCGTTAGAAATCTTATAAAAGCTATAGGAGAAACAGCTGAATATGATTGTGTTGTATTTAATCTTGAGTGTGATTATACAATAGCTAACTTTACTGTAATGGAACTTTCAACAAAGACTTATCTTTTAGGAACTGGACAGAAAGAATCCAATGCAGCTATGACTAGACTTACAGAGGTTATCAGTAAATATGATGACGCCACAAAGTTAGCAGTAGCTAAAGCAAGAACAGCAGCCTTGAATACTGAAGAAGGCGAAAAGGTTGAGATACCAAACAGAGCAAGTATCGTGGGTAAGGCTGAAGTATTTTATAATAAATTTGTCAATAGAACAAGCGTAACAGAGAAACTTATGGGATATGACATCTACGGAGTTCTAAACTTGGTGAAGGAAAGAACAGACCAGAAATTCATAGCATCTATGTCAAAACAAGAGCTTATAGCTAATTGTATTGTAAAGAATGTTTGATGAACTGGGTGTTAGTTTCGGATTGGAGGTAAAATGATAGATTTAAATATAAAAGAAATAGAAGGCCATATAGTTGGCGAATATACAAGACAGCCTAATCAGGTGGTTGATAAGACAACTTTAGGTATGGCTCTTTATAATGAAATAGATGGAATAATTCCAATAGGTGTCAATGATGATGTAACAACTATAAGTTATGATTTAACAGACACTGTTACATTAGATGAATATTTTGGGGATAACGTAAAGAGAAAACAGATGTTAAATGCCTTAAATGATATGGCAGGTTCACTGTTGCAGTGTGAGAAGTATTTAATAAATACTTCATACATAGTTCTTGATACCAGTAAAGTATATGTAAATAAAACCACAAAAAAAGCATATATACTTGTTCTTCCAATAAAGGATGCAGTGCAGCCGGTTGATACAGTTAATTTCTTTAAGCAGGTATTATTTGCTCCCCTTGACCCTGATGATGAAAATGAATATGTGTCAAAACTTATGACTAGCCTTAATCCTAGAGTTTATAGCCTTGAAGGATTTAAAAAGGAAATAGAAGAATTACTTGGAGAGAAGCCAAAAGAAGATACAAATGATGATTGGGATGCCGAAGGTAAGTCAATTGTAGAGTATGCTAAAGCAAGACTTGAGGCTGTTAAAGCAGAACTTAAAGAGATAGAAGATAAGGAAAAAGCAGTTCACGAGGAAGCAGAAGCTAAGGCTAAGGCTAAAGAAGAAGCCAGAAAGGCAGAAGAAGAGGCAAGGGCTAAAGAGGAAGCTAGAAAGGCAGAAGAAGAGGCTAAGGCTAAAGAAGAAGCCAGAAAGGCAGAAGAAGAGGCAAAGACTGAAGAAGCAGAAAAAGAAGTTGTAGAAGAGACTGTAGAAGAAGTAGTAGAAGAAAAAGAAACTGCAAAAGCAGAAGAAACTGTAACAGAGACAGCTACTGAAGAAAAAACAGAAGAAATTGCTGACGTTGAAGAAGTTAAGGCTTTTTTAGTAAGAGAAGTTATAGAAACAGACATCGAAGAAGGAACTGAAGAAAAAGTTGAACAAGAGATTCCTATTAGTAAGAATGGATATGTCATAGGATCAAGTGAAAATGCAGATTTGGTAATTGATGAAACAGAAGTATTTCCAGAACATGCTAGAATTACAATGAAAAATGATGAATACTTTATTAAGGATCTTGGCTCAGCTACAGGTACATTTATGAATGGAGCAGATATTTCCCAAATGGATGATGAATTTCCGGTAATAAATGGTTCTAAGATAAGAATTGGACAACAGGAATTTAAGTTCGTAATAAAATAATATAATTAACAAATTCCCTGCAGATTGTTGAAATTTCCAGAAATAACCTGGAAAAATTAAAAATCTGCAGGATTTTTTTGTAATTTATTGACATGTAAAAAAAAGGTAGTTATAATAAGTCCGTAATAATTGTAATAATTTTGTAATATTTGTTTTGCGGAGGATATAATGAAAAACAAATTAAAGGATGTATATTTTAAGTATAAGAAACATATCACATCAATTGCAGTAATGACATTAGTAACATCAGCTACGTTGGTGGTAGTTGAGACAACATATAGTAGAAACAACAATGTAACAAATGCCGTAGCAGAAGGCGGCATAACAACAGTAATGAGTAGTGCAGATACAAAAGAAGTATCTACTGAAGGAACGGCATCAGTAAATGCGAATTCAGCCCTTGTGGTAAACGCAAGTAGCAAGGATATGGTTAAAGTAAGCGAACTTGATGTAACTCCTATAGAAGAAAATTTAGAAAATTCTAAGAAAAATGTTGAAGTATATGAGAAGGCAGCTAAGGAAGAGCAGGAAGATGAGTCTGTAATAACAGCTTATACAAACCTTGGTGTTGCCAATGTGGATACATATTTAAATATTAGAGAAGAAGCAGATGAAGGAGCATCTATCATCGGTAAATTACCTGTTAATGCCGGATGTGAAGTTATAAAAGAAGAGAATGACTGGTATTATATTCAATCAGGAAGCGTTACAGGATACGTAAAAGCAGAATATATTCTTACAGGAGATGAAGCTAATAAAGTTGCTAAGGAGAACCTTAGCATGGTAGCATATGTAAATGCGGATGTATTAATGGTAAGAGAAGAAAAGAGTACAGATTCAAAGATATTATCTTATGTAGCTAATGGAGAAGAAGTTGAAGTAGCAGCTACAGCAGATGATTGGACACAGGTTAATATAGATGATATTACAGGATATGTTAAAACAGAATATGTAGACATTTATAAAACTCTTCCAAAGGCTGTTTCAGTACAGGAATTAAAGGCAGAGGAAGCTGAAGCTAATGGATATTCATCTACAGCTGCAGAGTTAGTTTCATATGCTGAACAGTTCCTTGGTAATCCATATGTTTGGGGTGGAACAAGTTTGACAAATGGTACTGATTGTTCAGGATTCACAATGAGCGTATATGCTCATTTTGGATATTCACTTTCTAGAACATCAGCAGCTCAGTCAAATAACGGAACAAGAGTTTCCCTTGATGAACTTCAGCCAGGAGATCTTTTATTCTACAACCATGGAAGTTCTATTGGACATGTAGCTATATACATTGGTAATGGACAGATTATCCATGCCAGCACAGAAAAAACAGGAATCATCATTAGTAACGCATTCTATACAACACCAGCATGCGCTACAAGAATATTGAATTAATATAGACAAAACAAACTAACTATGTTAAACTAAACATGTTTGTTTTAACTTGTACTATGTTTAAGGAAGCTCCGACCTTATACTAAGTACAGGCAGTATAAAAATATGGAGGTAATTTATAATGATTACAAAAGAGAAAAAAGCAGAACTTATTGAACAGTATGGAAGACAGCCTGGTGACACTGGTTCACCTGAGGTACAGATTGCTATCTTAACAGAGAGAATCAGAGAGTTAACAGAGCATTTAAAAACACATAAGAAAGATCATCATTCAAGAAGAGGACTTCTTAAATTAGTTGGTAAGAGAAGAGGACTTCTTGCATATCTTAAGAAAAATGATCTTGAAGGATACCGTGCATTAATTGAAAAACTTGGAATTAGAAAATAATTCAGTTTAATTGTCGGGGCGGCATAAACCGCCTCGATTTTTTGCATATCAAAATTTGCATATATTTACAAAAATAAATTATTAAGCGAGTACGCAGATAGGAGAAACTTATGAAGACGTTTACTATGGACGTTGCTGGAAGAGAATTGAAGGCAACAATCGGTAAAGTAGCAGCTCAGGCTAATGGTGCAGTATTTCTTCAGTACGGAGAGACAACTCTTCTTTGTACAGCAACTGCATCTGACAAACCAAGGGACGGAATTGATTTCTTCCCACTTAGTGTTGAATATGAAGAGAAATTTTATTCAGTAGGAAAAATTCCAGGTGGATTTAACAAGAGAGAGGGTAAGGCATCAGAGAATGCTGTTCTTACATCTCGTGTAATTGATAGACCAATGAGACCATTATTTCCAAAGGATTACAGAAATGATGTAACACTTAACAATATGGTTATGGCAGTTGATCCAGCTTGCCGTCCAGAGTTAGTAGCTATGTTAGGTGCATCTCTTGCAACATCTATTTCAGATATTCCATTTGATGGTCCATGTGCATCTACTCAGGTAGGTTTAATTAATGGAGAGTTTATTATCAATCCATCACAGGAACAGTGGGCAGTAAGTGACCTTAAACTTACAGTTGCTTCAACAGCTAAAAAGGTTATCATGATTGAAGCTGGTGCAAATGTTGTTCCAGAAGCAAAAATGATTGAAGCTATATATATGGCTCATGATGAAAACCAGAAGATTATTGAATTCTTTAATAAGATTGTGGCAGAAGTTGGAAAGGCTAAGAGCGAATATGAAAGTTATGTAGTTCCTGAAGAGCTTTTTGCGGCAATTAAAGAAATAATTCCACCAGAAGAAATGGAAAAAGCTGTATTTACAGACGAAAAACAGGTAAGAGAAGAAAATATTAAAAATATCAAAGCTACTCTTGAAGAAAAGTTTGCTGACAATGAAGAATGGCTTGGATTTATAGATGATGCTGTATATCAGTATCAGAAGAAGACAGTAAGAAAGATGATTCTCAAAGATCATAAGCGTCCGGATGGAAGAGCAATTGATCAGATCAGACCACTTGCTGCAGAGATTGACCTTATTCCAAGAGTTCACGGAAGTGCAATGTTTACACGTGGACAGACACAGATATGTGATGTAGTTACACTTGCACCACTTTCTGAAGCTCAGAAGGTAGATGGACTTGATCCATATGTAACTTCAAAGAGATATATACATCAGTACAACTTCCCTGCATACTCAGTAGGTGAAACAAAGGTTTCAAGAGGACCAGGAAGAAGAGAAATAGGACATGGAGCATTAGCAGAAAGAGCACTTATTCCAGTACTTCCTTCTGAAGATGAGTTCCCATATTCAATTAGAGCTGTATCTGAGACATTTGAATCAAATGGTTCTACATCAATGGCTTCAACATGTGCATCATGTATGTCACTTATGGCAGCAGGTGTTCCACTAAAAGCTATGGTTGCAGGTATTTCATGTGGTCTTGTAACAGGAGACACAGATGATGATTATGTACTTCTTACAGATATCCAGGGCCTTGAAGATTTCTTTGGAGATATGGACTTTAAGGTAACAGGTACAACAGAAGGTATCACAGCTATTCAGATGGACATTAAGATTCACGGTCTTACAAGAGAAATAGTTGAAGGTGCTATTGAAAGATGTCGTCAGGCAAGACTTTTCATTATGGATACATGTATGAAGCCAGCTATTGCTGAGCCTAGAAAAGAGCTTAGTAAATATGCACCAAAGATTGTTCAGATTAAGATTGATCCTTCAACAATTGGTGATGTTGTTGGTCAGAGAGGTAAGACAATCAATGCCATTATCGAAAGAACAGGTGTTAAGATTGATATTACTGATGAAGGAAATGTATCTGTATTTGGATTGGATAAAGATGCAATCAACGAAGCAATTAGAATTATTAAGCTTATTACATCAGAATTTGAAGAAGGAAAGATTTATGAAGGCACAGTAATTGCTATTAAAGAATTTGGTGCATTCATAGAATTTGCCCCTGGTAAAGAGGGAATGGTTCACATTTCTAAGATTTCTAATGAAAGAGTTAATCGCGTTGAGGATTATCTCACACTTGGTGACACTGTTAAGACTAAGTGCTTAGGAAAAGATAAGATGGGAAGAATCAACTTCTCAATTAAGGATGTAACTCCTGAAGAAGCAAAAGCTTATGATGAAGCAAAATAATTAGATTTAAAAAGGAGAACTATATGAAGTTTAGACCTTGTATTGATATTCATAATGGTAAGGTTAAACAGGTTGTAGGTTCTTCCATTAAAGATGTTGGAGACAGCGCTAAGGAGAATTTTGTATCAGAAAAAAATGCAGACTATTACGGTGATTTATATAAAAAACATGGATTAACCGGCGGTCATATAATTCTTCTTAATGCTGTTACATCGAAATATTATAATGACACAAAAGAGCAAGCAATGCTTGCTCTTAAGTCATTTAATGGAGGAATGGAACTTGGTGGAGGCGTCAGACCTGATAATGCCAGAGAATTTTTAGAAGCAGGAGCATCTCATGTAATAGTAACCTCATATGTCTTTTCAAATGGAATACTTAACTATGATAATTTAAAGGAAATATGTAAGGTGACCGGTAAAGAAAAGCTGGTTTTGGACTTAAGTTGTAGGAAGAAAGATGGCAAATATTTTATAGTCACTGACAGGTGGCAAAATTTTACTAAAGAAGAGGTGGACATTTCAACTTTACAAAAGCTTAGTGAATATTGTGATGAATTTCTTATACACGCAGTGGATGTGGAAGGTAAAAATAACGGAGTAGAAACAGAGTTAGTAAATATCATAGGAAAATGGGATAAAAGCCCTATTACCTATGCCGGTGGAATAAGAACCATGGAGGATATTGAAAAGCTAAGACAAGCTTCTAATAATAACATGGATTTTACAGTTGGTTCAGCTTTGGATATTTTTGGCGGACATTTAAGTTTTGAAAAATTGGCTGAAAAATATTCTTGAAAATTAAATATAATAAGTGTGTAATTGCCCAGATGTACGGTTTTCGCCTTGAAAAAAGTCTATATATATGGTAAGATTTTTTTGTGTTAATTGTACAAATTGGGCAATTTTATTCTTTAAATACTAGTAATAATTTACAAACTTAGGAGGACATATGCGAAGAGCCGGAATATTAATGCCAATAAGTAGTCTTCCATCCAGATACGGGATAGGATGTTTTTCAAAAGAAGCTTATGAATTTATAGATGGACTAGCTAAAGCGAAACAGACATATTGGCAGGTGTTGCCATTAGGGCCAACCAGCTATGGCGATAGTCCATATCAATCATTTTCCACATTTGCAGGCAATCCATATTTTATAGATCTTGAAGAGTTAATTAGTCAGGGGCTAATAACCAAGGAAGAATGTGATGAGTGTGATTTTGGAAATGATAATGTTTATATAGATTATAAAAAAATATATGATTCCAGATTTGGAATATTATGGATAGCTTTTGAGAATTTTGATACTAATGATTCAAAGTATAAGAAATTCAAAAAAGATAATAAAGATTGGTTAGATGAATATGCATTATACATGGCTATAAAGGATTCTTATAATGGAGAACCATGGGTTAAATGGGATGAAGATATAAAGAATCGAAATAAAAAAGCCATTAAAGAATATAGTGAAGAACTAAAGGACGATATAGAATTTTATAAATTCATCCAGTTTGAGTTTTACAGTCAGTGGATGAAATTAAAAAAATATGCAAATGATAAGGGTGTTTTAATTATTGGAGACATTCCTATCTATGTATCTTTTGATAGTGCTGATTGTTGGGGAGATAGACAATTATTTCAATTTAACGAAGAAAATGAACCTGTGGCGGTGGCAGGATGTCCGCCGGATGCATTTTCTGAGGATGGTCAGTTATGGGGAAACCCATTATATGATTGGGGATATCATAAGAAAACAGAATTTGAGTGGTGGATAAGAAGAGTAAAGCAAAGCTTTACTCTGTATGACATTGTTAGAATAGATCATTTTAGAGGGTTTGATGAGTATTTCTCTATTCCATACGGAGATGAGACAGCAGCAGGTGGGCATTGGGAAAAAGGTCCGGGAATAGCTCTATTTAACAAGATTAAAGAAGAGTTAGGAGAGGTTAAGATTATTGCAGAGGATTTGGGATTTTTAACAGACACGGTAATTCAGTTGGTTAAAGATACCGGATTCCCGGGAATGAAGCTCATACAGTTTGCATTTGATTCCAGGGAACCAAGCAATTATTTACCATATACTTATGATAGAAATACAGTGGTTTATACAGGAACTCATGACAATGATACTATTAAGGGGTGGTATGAAGTTCTTTCGTATAATGACAAGAAGCATGCCAAGAATTATTTGAACAATCAGGGTATAAATAAAAAGAATGCAAGTACGATGTTTATAAAAGTAGCATTGGCATCAGTATCAGACACAGCTATTATACCTATTCAGGATTATCTGAATCTGGGAAGCGAAGCCAGAATAAATATTCCTTCTACAATAGGCGAAAACTGGAGATGGAGAATTCTAAAAAGCCAGATGAATGATGAGTTGTGGAATGAGATAAAGGAGTTGACAGAATTATACGATAGAAATCCTAAGAATTAGGATATTGTTACTGGATTTGATTCGACATTATATACCGGGAGGTTAGTTACATGGATTTAGCATCTGTTTATAAAGAAAAATTTAAAAAATTAAAAGACATTCAAGATAAGTATCAGATAGATTCTACAGACACTCAAAAAATATTAGAAAGTATTGATACTTACAGAGTTAATACACCTGTAGTAGGTAACTTTAGTACAGGAAAGAGTTCGATGATTAATGCAATAATCAACAAGCCACTTCTTAGTGTAGACATAACACCTGAGACAGCGGTTCCAACAGAGATATATTATGGTAATAACAAAGTATATCAGTATGACCAGGGACGTAAGATTGAAAGAAGAATTGACGAACTTCCTTTGAAAGGTCTTACAATACAAACAACAAGCCTTGTACAGGTTGAGTACGATAACGAATTCTTAAAAGAGATAAAGTCTGTAAATATCGTGGATCTTCCCGGATTTGACACAAGTTTTGAACTTCATAACAGAGCTATTGATCAGTATTTACCTAACAGTCTTGCATATCTATTAGTGGTATCTTCAGATGAACCGGTATTAAAAGAGAGTATTGCTGAATTTATCAAAGAGTTAAAAGCATATAATATGCCGGTATATGTGGTTATTACAAAATGTAACAGACTTGATGAGGATGAGTTAGAAGAATGTAAGGAAGAACTTAGAAAAGCAGTAGGTAAGATAGTTGAAAGAGATGATGTGGGAGTAGCCTGCGTCGATTCTTATGGAAATGTTAAGGTGGATGAACTTAAGGATATCTTAAGAATAATACAAAGTCAGACATCAACTATTTTTGTAAATAAATATTCAAAGATGTTAAGAAATGCTTCAAGATACACAGAGGTTTATCTTGAAGAAAGAATTGATAAAGCTAATCTTTCTACTTCAAGACTTGAGCAGGAACAGGAAAAAGTTGAAAAGAAGATGGCGGAGATAACATTTGAGATAGACAAGGAAAAGAGCAACTTTAGTAAGCAGGCCAAAGTATGTATTAATACCATTAGAGATAGAATTAAGGGTGATTTGGAAGCTACACTTCCAACGGTAAGTGCCATGTTGGAAAATGGTTCCGATATTACTGATAAGATAAACTCAGTGGTTAGAAGATCAGTAAGAGTTGGAATTAATACAGAATTTGAGCCTAAGCTTAAAAAATATGTGGAACACATTTCGGAAATGATTACAATAGAACTTCCGGAAAATGATATGATTATAAACAATGTGAATGCAGAGCTTTCTGATAACATTGCAGAGGAAGTAACTAAGACAGCTCTTCCTGTAATTATGGCAGGTGTTGGTTTCCTGCTTGGACCAATAGGAGCGGTTATAGGCGGTATGGCAGGAATTGTAGCAGATATCATGCATAACAAGTCTAGCAACAAGAAGAAACAAAAAGAAGTTGATAAAGCTGCAAGACAGATTATTGACGAGGTTACAAAGCAGACAATTGTAAGTATTGAAGGTGAAATTAGAAAATATATTGAGAATATCAATAAAAATATTGAGAGAGATGTTCTTAGACAGAGAGCTATTTTAGAGAAATCCCTTTCAGATATTAAAGTCGATATAAGCATCGAAGAAAGTAGCCGTTCTAGAGATATTGAGGATTTGGAAAAAGATCTTAAAGTAATTAAAGAATACAGAATAGATAATCTCATACAGGAGGATTGATATAAGTGGAATTTTACGAGAGAAGTCGAGAAGACGAGATAGAATTCAGCCGATTTACTGAAAAGGTTGATAACGTTTATAACAATCTAAGAGAGTATGAAGATGAGATAGATCTTTTTGATATAGCATCTATTAAGAAAAACTTCATAGCCAAAACCAATGATTTCTTTAGGGAAGACAGACAGCTTAATATTGGTATTATTGGTAGAGTAAAGGGCGGTAAATCTACATTCCTGAATACATTGTTATTTGATGGAAGAGATGTACTGCCAACAGCTGTAACCCCTAAAACAGCAGCTTTAACAAAGATTGAGTATGATGATGAAAATAGAATAGAGATTGAATATTTTACAAGAGATGAGTGGAGACTCATTAATTTAAAATCCAAGGAAGATATTAACACCAACGAATATGTAGTGGCAAAGGAAATTGTAAGTATGTTAAGGGAGAGAAATCTAGCTCCTGAAGATTATATTATAAAAGGCCACGAAGAGCTTAGATATGAAACATACGAGGATTTAAAAAAGGCTTTGGTGGAGTATGTAGGCGAAGATGGTAAATATACACCTCTTGTAAAAAGCGTAAGAGTATATGTTAACAACGAAGAAATAGATGGTTTATCAATTGTTGATACTCCAGGTCTTTATGATCCTATTCTTTCCAGAGTAGACAAGACAAAACAGTTTATGGAGTTGTGCGACGTTGTATTCTTTATTAGTAAATCAACATCATTCCTGGATAAAAATGATATAGACCTTATGGCTTCTCAGTTGCCAAAGAAGGGTGTAAAAAAGGTTGTTTTAGTTTGTTCGAGATTCGATGATGGTCTTAGAGATACTTTGTGGAATGCAGAGAACCTTACCCAGGCTGTTAATACCACCAAGGAAAAACTTACTAATTATGCTCAGCAGGCATTTATTAATTATAGAAATTCCAATGTGTATGTAAACAATGATGTTATAGAACAGTTTAAGCATCCAATATTTGTATCTTCAATGTTAAATAATATGTCTAATAAAGATGTAAGTGAATTTAACAAAAAAGAAAAGAAAGTCTACGATGACCTTTCAGCTAAAGGAGAGTTAACTAAGGAGCTGATGAAGGAAATTGGTAACTTTAAAGAGGTAGCTGCAGTATTTAATTCTGTTATAGAAGAAAAGGAAAAGATTCTAGAAGAGAAAGCTAGAAACTTCGTTCCTGTAGCTATGGATGAATTAAATGATAAGTTGGATAGAATTGCAAAACTTGCAATTAAACGAAAAGAACAGCTTGAAAATAATGATAAAGAAAAATTACTAGAGCAAAGAAAAGCAATTACAACTCAGATAAATAAAACTAATGCCAGCTTAGAGGTTGTATTTAACGATTTAATAGAAAAAGTTGAGCAGCAAAAACTTCAGGCAATAAGCGAGATTAGAGCATATAACAGAGAGTATTTGCAGGTATCGGAAAAAGAGGGTGTGACAACCCATTTTGAAATCCGAAAAGAATCTTCAGCAGTATGGTTTAAACCATGGACCTGGGGAACAAGTGCCAGAGTTATATACAGTTATGATGAGAAATATCAATATATTGACGCATATGATGCTATTGAAAATATTAGAAACTTCGTAGAAGATGGTAAAGCCAGTATTGAAGCTGCATTTAATAAATCAATAGATATAGTTCAGTTAAAACATAAACTTTTGTCTATTATCATTGAGAACTTAGATTCCTTGGGAGACAACTTCGATGCGTCATACTATAAGATACTTGTAGAAAAAACATTGCAGGGAATAAAGATTCCTGTTATTGAATTTCCAACAACTCAGTTTGAGGAGATAATAACATCGGAATTCTCAGGAGAGATAAAGAGTAATTCTATGAAATCAAACTTTAAGAAAGTATTATCAGATACAATCTATGATGTAAGAGAGGGTATTTGTAAAAAGCTTGAACATGAAGTTATGAGATTTGAAGATGTTATAGAGGGGCTTAAATCTAATTTCTCAGTAGACCTTCTTAGTGATATTCAGGATGAACTTAGCACAATTATAGATGAGTCATCTGATAAAGAAGAAAAAATTAAGAAATACGATGAGATTATAAAGACAGTAGAGAGATTAAATGCCAATTTAGCATAATGATTGTGAATTAGGTCAGAGGGTACATACCTCTGACCTTTTAATATGTAAACTTTATATAATTGAATAAAATTCTATTTAATAGTAAAATAGAAGAAATGTCTAAATTTATTATAAACTTAGAACAAATGTATAATAAGAACAGGAGGGGGCTCTTGTGGCCAGTACTCAAAGAAAAACAGGAACACAAAGTAGAAGGCGAAGTACAAGCCAATCTAAAAGTACAAATAAATCTAAAAGTACCAGCAGTAGAAAAAGTACCAGCGGAAATAAAAGAACCAGCAGAACAAAAAGTTCAAACAGAAGTACTGTAAACAGAACAGCTAAACATAAAACACAAGAAGAACTTCAATTATATAATGACATTAAATTGATAGCTGGATTTGTGGTAATGCTAATATTTGAGCTAAGTACATTTTCGTTAATGGGTAGTTTAGGAAAAGCATTATCATCATTCTTATTTGGAATGTTTGGAATAACAGCATATGTAATGCCGGTATTCATATTTGTAATGATATGTATGATAGTGGCTAATATTTCCAGTAGTGAAATAATTAAAAAAATAATATATATCTTTTTCATGTGTTGGGGATTTTTATCCTTTATACAACTCATTTATGTTGGAAATGAATATGGATTAAAGTTGGCATCAATATATAAGGACTGTAGCGAAAATCATGCAGGAGGAGGTCTCTTAGGAGGATTTCCGGTGGCCTTGGTAGCTAGTGTATTGGGAGTTGTTGGAGCTTATGTATTAACAATTGCATTTATACTTACCATGATTGCTCTTGTGTCAGGAAAGTCTATAATCAGAGAACTTACAGATACCAGTAAAGACTTATATGATTATGCAAAAGAAGACTATGCATACATGAAAAACAATAGTCAGGAAAGAATAGCTAACAGGGAAAGAAACAGGCAGGGAAGAAAGAGATTTAAGGATATGTCAGGAGTTGATATGGCATCTAGCAATGTCTCTCCGGATGCTAAAATCAACAAAGATATTCACGAGATACAAAGAAAAGTTTATAGAGGTCATGTAAGTGACAATATTGATATTGATACCAGTAAGATTATTACATCCGATGTAGATAATGAGATTCAGGTTGAAGCACAAAATGATATTCAGACTGAAGTACAGAATATGGTGCAAGATAAGATATCAGATGAGGTAAAGGATGTAGGTGAATTTAGGCCTAAGGAAAGAATTCAAGTTAGTAAGGCAGCTAAAGCAGCCATGAAGAGAAAGGCATATAGCGGTACAAGCATTGAAGCCGTTCCAAATACTAAGCCGGATTTGGAATTAAATAAGGCAAACGGTAAATCAGCAGGTAAAAATATAACCGCTGGTTCTAAAGCTGCAGCTGATGGAAGCTATATGATGCCTCCATTAAATCTTTTAAAGAAGGGACCTCTTCAAAAAAGAGCTGTTTCCAGAAGTAGGGGATTAAGTGAGACGGCAGTAAAGCTTCAGGAAACGCTTAATGCTTTTGGAGTTAACGCCAGTGTTATAAATGAAAGCAGAGGACCATCAGTTACCAGATACGAACTTCAGCCGGAGACAGGTACAAAAGTTAGTAAAATAACAGCTTTAGCAGATGATATAAAACTTAATCTTGCAGCCTCAGATATAAGAATAGAGGCACCTATACCAGGTAAGGCTGCAGTGGGAATAGAAGTTCCAAATCAGGAAAGAGAACCGGTATTTTTAAGGGATTTATTGGAATCTTCAGAATTAAAGCAGAATCAATCAAAGCTTGCCTTTGCAGCAGGTATGGATATAGCAGGTAAGGTTGTTGTTGCAGATATTGCAAAAATGCCACATATGTTGGTGGCAGGAACCACGGGTTCAGGTAAATCGGTTTTTACCAACTCAATAATTATGAGTATTCTTTTTAGAACAAAACCGGAAGAAGTAAGAATGATTATTGTGGATCCTAAGGTGGTAGAATTTGGTGTTTATAATGGAATTCCACATTTGCTTACACCTGTAGTTACAGATCCTAAGAAGGCAGCAGGAGCGCTTAACTGGGCTGTAGGAGAAATGAACCGAAGATACAAGGAATTTGCCAAATACAATGTAAGGGATATAAAGGGATATAATCAAAAACTTAAGGAAATGAATAATACGGTGGATGGTGAATATGTTGCCAATATGCCACAGATTGTCATAATTATTGATGAGTTGGCAGATCTTATGATGGTAGCTTCCAAGGAAGTAGAAACATCCATTTGTAGATTGGCTCAGTTGGCCAGAGCGGCAGGGTTACATCTTATTATAGCAACTCAAAGACCATCGGTAGATGTAGTTACCGGACTTATTAAAGCTAATATCCCATCAAGGGTATCCTTATTGGTATCATCAGGTACAGATTCAAGAACCATAATTGACTGTAACGGTGGTGAAAAGTTATTAGGAAATGGAGATATGCTGTTCTACCCATCAGGATATATAAAACCTGTAAGATTGCAGGGAGCTTTTGTATCAGATGGAGAAGTTCAGGATGTAGTTAATTTTATAAAAGAACATAATGTTGATGTTAAATACGATGAAGAAGTAAGCAATGCCACAATAACGGCGGGCGATGCTACAGGCTCGGATTCAGCTTCTAAAGATGAACAGGATCCACTGTTTGAAAAAGCAGCTGAATTTGTAGTTGAAAAGCAAAAGGGTTCAACAAGTATGCTTCAACGTATGTTTAAAATAGGCTTTAATAGAGCATCAAGACTTATAGATCAAATGGAAAAAAATGGAATTGTCGGAGGAGACGAAGGTACAAAACCAAGAAAGGTTTTAATGTCCAAAGAACAATTTGAAGTTTGGAGAAACGGAGGCGCAGAAAATGGCGAATAAGTACAAATCAGATATTGAAATTGCACAGGAAGCAACTATGTTACCAATTAAAGAGGTAGCAGCTAAGATAGGTGTAAAAGAGGATGACCTTGAGTTATATGGTAAATATAAGGCTAAATTATCCGATGAGTATAGAGAAAGCATCAAAGATAATCCAGATGGAAAACTTGTTTTAGTAACGGCTATCAACCCAACTCCAGCAGGAGAAGGAAAGACAACCATTACAGTAGGACTTGGTGAAGCTTTAGGAAAGTTAAATAAAAAATCGGTTATAGCATTAAGAGAGCCTTCTTTAGGACCATGCTTTGGTATAAAAGGAGGAGCAGCAGGTGGTGGATATGCTCAGGTTGTACCAATGGAGGATTTAAATCTTCATTTTACCGGAGATTTCCATGCAATTACCAGTGCCAATAATCTTCTGGCAGCATTATTAGATAATCATATTCATCAGGGAAATGAGTTAAGAATTGATACAAGACAGATTGTATGGAAAAGATGTCTTGATATGAATGACAGAGCCCTTAGAGATATTGTTGTTGGAATGGGACCAAAGGCCAATGGATTCGTAAGAGAGGATCATTTTGTAATTACAGTTGCATCTGAAATTATGGCAATCCTATGTTTGGCAAATGATATGCATGATTTAAAGGAAAGACTTTCGAAAATAATTGTAGCATACAACGTAGATGGCGACCCGGTAACAGCAGGTGATTTAAAGGCAGTTGGAGCTATGGCGGCACTTTTAAAGGATGCTATTAAGCCAAACCTTATTCAGACATTAGAGCATACACCGGCAATTGTTCATGGTGGACCATTTGCCAACATTGCTCATGGATGTAATTCAGTTATAGCTACAAAACTTGCCCTTAAAATGGCAGATGTAGTAGTAACAGAGGCTGGATTTGGTGCAGACTTGGGAGCTGAAAAATTCCTTGATATTAAGTGTAGAAAAGCAGGACTTAAACCGGATGCCATTGTTTTAGTGGCAACTGTAAGAGCCCTTAAATACAACGGAGGAGTTGCAAAGGCTGACCTTAACGAAGAAAATCTTGAGGCATTAAGTAAAGGAATTGTAAACCTTGAAAAACATATTGAGAATTTACAGAAATTTGGAGTACCGGTAGTAGTTACCTTAAATGCTTTTGTTACTGATACACAGGCAGAATATGAGTTTGTAAAGAAATTCTGCGAAGATAGAGACTGTGAATTTGCCCTGGCAAAGGTATGGGAAAATGGTGGAGAAGGCGGAATAGAGCTTGCAAATAAAGTTCTTTACACCCTCGAGAATAAAGAAAGTAAATATAAACCACTTTATGAAGATGACATGAATCTGGAAGATAAAATTGAAACTGTGGCAAAAGAAATATACGGAGCAGACGGTGTTGATTATTCGCCTGCAGCCAAGAGACAGCTTAGTAAAATCTCAGAGATGGGATTTTCAAATCTTCCGGTATGTATGGCAAAAACTCAGTATTCACTTTCAGATGATCAGACAAAGCTTGGTAGACCAACTGATTTTAGAATAAATGTCAGAGAAGTATATGTATCTGCAGGAGCAGGATTTGTAGTTGTAATTACGGGAGCAATTATGACCATGCCTGGTTTACCAAAACAGCCGGCAGCATTTGGAATAGATGTTGACGACAATGGAAAAATAAGTGGATTATTTTAAGCATGATTTGAGGGAATTTAGTTTATAAAATTTATATTGGATTTTGTGCGGAAATCCTGGAAAGACGGTGGATTATGAAACTAAATTTTACAAAGATGCATGGAACGGGTAATGATTATGTTTACGTTAATGGATTTACCCATGAATTAGAAAATATGTCCGAACTGGCCATTAAAGTCAGTGACAGACATTTTGCAATAGGTTCAGATGGACTTATTGTAATAGCGCCATCTAAGGTGGCAGATGTAAGAATGATTATGTACAATGCAGATGGTTCCAGAGGAAAAATGTGTGGAAATGGAATCAGATGTGTTGCAAAATATGCCTATGATCATAAACTTACAGATAAAGAGATAATGAAAATAGAAACCGACTCAGGAATCAAGGATATACAAGTATTCTTAGGAGAGGATAAAAAGGTAGATAGTGTAAAGGTTAATATGGGAAAGGCAATTTTAAAGCCGGCAGATATTCCAATGTTAGCCCAGGGTGATTCTTTTGTATCACAGCCAATTATGGTTAATGGACAGGAACATATCGTAACAGCAGTATCTATGGGAAATCCTCACATGGTGATATTTACAACCGGTATTGATGATTTAAATCTTGATGAAATTGGACCATATTTTGAAAATCAGGAACTATTTCCAGAGAAAGTAAATACAGAATTTGTAGAGGTTATTGATAAAAATAATTTTAAAATGCGTGTTTATGAAAGAGGAACCGGGGAAACAATGTCATGTGGAACCGGAACTTGTGCAGTAACGGTAGCAGCAGTATTAAATGGCCTTGCCAAATATGGTGAAGAGATAAATATTCACATAAGAGGAGGAATTTTAAAGGATTGCTACGAAAAGGATGGTACAGTATTCATGACCGGAACAGCGGTTTCTGTATTTGATGGAGAAATGGAAATCTAGAATCAGAGTCTTGTATAAAAGGAGATGCTTATGAAGTTATCACAGTGTTTGAAAGATTTTGAATATGAAGTTATCAGGGGAAATGTAGATGGAGAAATTGCAGATGTAACGTCGGATTCCAGAAAAGCTAATAAGGACAACGCATTTATTGCCATCGTTGGTGCAGTGGCAGATGGACATAAGTTTATTTCAAATGCCTACGAAAGTGGATGTAGAAACTTTATTGTACAGCATATGGAAGAGGAATTTGATAAATTAGAAGATGCCAGTTTTATTTTGACAAAAGATACAAGAATTGCATTGGCATATACATCAGCGCAAATATTTAATCATCCTGCAAGCAAACTTAAAACCGTTGCCATTACAGGCACAAAAGGTAAGACCACAACTACATTTATGATAAAGTCAATCCTTGAGCAACATGGGCAAAAGGTAGGAATAATAGGTACTACAGGTGTATATATAGGTGACAAATATATAAAAACTGTTAATACAACACCGGAATCCTATGATATTCAAAGATTCATGAATATGATGGTAGAGGATGGAATAGATGTTTGTGTAATGGAAGTTTCATCTCAAGCACTTAAGTTAAATAGAACAGTGGGAATTGAATTTGACTATGCTATATTTACGAACCTTTCTCCAGATCACATTGGTGAAAACGAACATAAGGATTATGAAGAATATGTTTATTGTAAAAGCTTGTTGTTTAAACAGACAAAGCATGGAATATTTAATATAGATGACAAGGAAGCACCGGCAATGATGAAGGATACTACCTGCACAAAGGAAACCTTCGGATTCAGTAAAGATGCAGATCTTACGGTGGATAAATTGGATTTTATAACCAGACCGGGATTTATTGGTATAGGTTTAAAAACAAAGGGAACAATTGAAGATTATTTTGAGATAAATACCCCGGGGAAATTCTCAGCATATAATGCCATGGCAGCTATTTTAACAGCATTACAGTTTAATGTAACAGCGCAAAATATAAAAGAAGGTCTTATGAATGTATTCGTAAGAGGAAGAGTAGAGGCAGTAAAAGTCTCAGACAGATTCACTCTTTTAATAGATTATGCGCACAATGCCATGAGTATGGAAAGCCTTCTTACGACTATTAGAGAATACAATCCTCACAGAATAGTCAGTCTCTTTGGATGTGGTGGTAACAGGTCAAAATTAAGAAGGTATGAAATGGGAGAAATCTCAGGAAAATATGCTGACCTTTCAATTATCACCGAGGATAATTCCAGATTTGAAGATGTCAATGACATCATTGAAGATATAAAGGTAGGAATAAATAAAACCAGCGGAAAATACGTTGTTATTCCTGATAGAAAAGATGCCATAAGATATAGTATTGAACATGCCGAGGACGGAGATATAGTTCTTTTGTTAGGAAAGGGACATGAGGATTATCAGGAAAAACAAGGTAAGAGATATCCTTTTGATGAAAGAGTTGTAGTTGCTGAGATATTAGAGCAGTTAAAGAAAGAAAATATAAATGTGTAGGAGGATTTAAAATGCCAACAATTATTGACGGAAAAAAGATTTCTCAGGAATTAAAAGATGATTTAAAAGTAAAAGTAGCACAGTACAAGGAGCAGGGAATAGAGATTTGTCTTGCCGTTATTCAGGTAGGAGAAGATAAAGCATCCAGTGTGTATGTAAGAAATAAAAAAAGAGCTTGTGAATACATTGGAGTTAAGTCATTGTCATATGAGCTTCCTGAGACAACAACAGAAAAGGAATTGTTAGATTTAGTAAAGGAACTTAATGAAAGAGATGATGTAAATGGAATTCTTGTACAGCTTCCACTTCCAAAACATATAGATGAGGATAAGGTTATTGAGACTATAGATCCTAAAAAGGATGTGGATGGTTTCCATCCAATGAGTGTTGGAGCTCTTTCAATTGGAAAGAAGGGATTCATTTCCTGCACACCATATGGAATTATCGAGTTATTAGAGAGAACCGGCGTGGAAATGGATGGCAAGGAATGTGTTATCGTTGGCAGAAGCAATATTGTTGGAAAGCCAATGGCTATGCTTATGTTAAGACAGAATGCTACGGTAACAGTTACGCATTCCCATACAAAGAATCTTAAAGAAGTATGTAAGAGAGCAGATATTCTAATTGTTGCAATAGGTAAAAAGGAATTTATAACAGCTGATTATGTTAAGGAAGGTGCTGTTGTAATTGACGTAGGAATTCATAGAGATGATAACAACAAACTTTATGGAGATGTTAAATATGATGAGGTTGCAGCACATGCAAGTGCTATAACACCAGTTCCAGGTGGAGTAGGACCTATGACTATTGCAATGCTTATGAAGAACTGTGTAAATGCAGTAGAAATCCAGGATCTTAAAGGAAATAAATGAGATACGCAGATATAATTGTAGACATTTCCCATGAAAAATTAGATATGCCTTTTCAATATAGAATTCCTGAAGAATTAACTGATAAGGTATTGATTGGTAGTCAGGTGATAGCTCCCTTTGGAAAGGGTAATCGTCAGATAACAGGATATGTTATTGGAATTAGCGATACTCCTAAGATAGATGAGAGTATGATAAAGGATTTGACAGGTTTAAAAGAAGGCAGTGTATTAGTAGAATCCAAGCTTATAGAGCTAGCCTGGTTTATTAGAGAAAAATATGGAGCTACCATGAATCAATCTCTAAAAACAGTAATACCGGTAAAAAGGAAGATTAAAGGGAAAGAAAAGAAATATATTAGTTTAAAAATGAGTAATGAAGAGGCGGCTAATAAAGCTGTCGCTTATGACTCAAAAAAAACCACCCATCTAAGGGCAGAACTTATAAGGCACCTTATGAGTTTTGGAACCATTGAAGTAGAAGTGGTTGTAAATATGTTTGGCATTTCCATGGGTATAATAAAGGGCATGGAAAAGGCTGGAGATATTGAAATACATCATGAGAAAGTTTACAGAAATCCTGTTGCCAACTTAAAAGAAGATGGCAACAAGGTGGAATTAAATTCAAAACAGAAACAAGTGGTTTCTGAGATAATAAAAGATATGAAATCGGGGATACATAAACCCCATTTGATATATGGAATAACTGGCAGTGGTAAAACAGAAGTGTATATGGAAGTCATTGACAGTGTTCTTAAGTCTGATAAGGAAGTAATAGTTCTGATTCCGGAAATAGCCCTTACTTATCAGACAATTACCAGATTTTATAAGAGATATGGAAATATCGTATCTATTATAAACTCCAAAATGACAGATGGAGAAAAATATGACCAATTCGAGAGAGCTAAAAATGGTGAAGTAAAGATTATGATTGGACCAAGATCAGCGTTGTTTACTCCTTTTAGAAATCTGGGATTGATAGTCATAGATGAAGAACATGATATAGCATATAAAAGTGATAAGATACCAAAATATCACGCCAGAGAAGTGGCTAAAAAAAGAGCCAGTCAATATGGAGCAGATGTTATATTAGGTTCAGCAACGCCTTCTATAGAAACATTTTATAAGGCTATGCAAGGAGAATATATTATACACAAGCTAGACATACGTGCAGGAAGTGCTTCGTTGGCCAAGGTGCAGGTGGTGGATTTAAAAGAAGAACTCGCCAAGGGAAACAGGTCAATGTTTAGCTATAAACTGCAGGAGATGATTAAGGATCGTCTGGAAAAGAAACAACAGATAATGTTATTTATAAATAGACGAGGTTATTCAAGTTTTGTATCGTGCAGAAAATGTGGTAAAGCAATTCGCTGTCCTCATTGTGATGTGACTCTTACTTATCATAAAGATAAAAACAGAGATAAACTAATATGTCATTATTGTGGGTATTCCATAGATGTACCAAAGATTTGTCCTGAATGTGGATCAAAGTATATAGGAAGATTTGGCACGGGAACAGAAAAAGTTGAAGAGGCAGTACAAAAGATGTTTCCTGAAGCCAGAATACTTCGAATGGACTATGATACCACCAGACAAAAAGATGGATATAAGAAAATTCTTGAAGAATTCTCTGAACACAAGGCAGACATACTTGTAGGAACTCAGATGATTGTAAAAGGTCATGATTTTCACAATGTAAGTCTAGTTGGAATATTAGCTGCAGATTTATCCTTCTTTGACACAGATTATTTATCTGACGAAAAAACTTTTCAGCTCCTTACCCAGGCAGCAGGAAGAGCAGGAAGAGGGGATATTGCAGGAGATGTCATTATCCAAACATATAATCCGGAAGAGGTAAGTATAAAAAATGCCGTAAATCAGGATTATGATGAATTTTATAAGCAGGAGATTTCATATAGAAGTATTATGGGATATCCGCCGGTATGCAGTCTAATGGCGATTTTAATTACATCCAAGGAAGAAAACGAGGCAGATGCCATGACTAAGGATATTGCTGGTAGAATTGAAAATAGCCACGTGGAAGGTTTGAGAATTCTTGGACCATCCAAGGCATCAATATCCAAGATAAATGATGTATATAGAAATATTATTTATTTGAAACATAAAGATGAAGCTGTAATGATACGAGTAAAGAATGCAATAGAAAAATATTTAGAAATGACAGATAAATATAAGAATTCGTCTATTCAGTTTGATAACGATCCAATATCTTCGTATTAGAAAAATATATTTAACAGGCAAGAGTTTTAGGAGGTAGACAAAATGGCAATAAGACAGATAAGAACCATTGGTGATGATATTCTTACAAAGAGATGTAAGGAAGTAAAAACAGTAAATGATAGAATTAAAATCTTAATAGAGGATATGTTAGATACCATGTATGAGGCAAACGGAGTAGGACTTGCGGCTCCCCAGGTTGGAATCCTTAAAAGAATAGTAGTAATTGATGTGGGAGATGAAAATGGACCATACGTCCTTATTAATCCTGTTATATTAGAAACAGATGGAAGCCAGACAGGTAGCGAAGGATGCCTTAGTGTTCCAGGAAAAGCAGGAATCGTTACAAGACCTAATTACGTTAAGGTAAAGGCATATGATGAGGAAATGAATGAGTTCATCCTAGAGGGAACAGAACTTTTAGCAAGATGCATATCTCATGAATGTGACCATTTAGATGGAGAATTATATGTTGATAAGGTAGAAGGTGAACTTCAAGACGTGACATATGATGACTATGAGGATTATGAAGACTTTGAGGAGGAATAATAGTTGAAAATAGTATTTATGGGAACGCCTGATTTTGCAGTTCCGTCCCTTAAAGCGTTACATTCAGCAGGACATGAGATATTAGCTGTAGTTACTCAGCCGGACAAAATGAAGGGAAGAGGAAAAAAAGTATCATTTACCCCGGTTAAAGAAGCTGCAATAGAATTAGGAATAGATGTATACCAGCCAAAAAAAGTTGGGGAGGAAGAATTTGTAAACAAGCTAAGAGGTTTAAATGCTGATGTTATAATTGTGGCAGCCTTTGGACAGATTCTTCCAAAATCTATTTTGGAAATGTGTAAATATGGTTGTATAAATGTTCATGCTTCCCTTTTACCAAAATACAGAGGAGCAGCTCCTATTCAGTGGGCTGTAATTAATGGCGAAGAAAAAAGTGGAGTAACCATTATGCAAATGGGAGAAGGTCTAGATACCGGAGATATTATTTCTGTAAAGGAAATTGAATTACAAAAGAAAGAAACCGGAGGAAGCCTTTTTGATAAACTAGCCCAGGTAGGTGCGAGTCTGTTGGTGGAGACACTAGTGGATGTGGAAAATGGAAATGCAAAGGCTACAGTTCAAAATGAAGATGAAGCCACTTATGTGGGAATGATAAAGAAATCAATGGGAGAAATAGACTTTAGTAAAGAGGCAGAAGAAATAGAAAGACTGGTAAGAGGACTATCCCCATGGCCAAGTGCATTTTGTAAATATAATGATAAAATATTAAAAATATGGGATTGTGATGTTGTAGACAATGTGGAAGGTATGAGCGATGCTGTCTATGGAGAAGTTGTAAAGACAACTAAAACAGCCATCTACGTTAAGACTGCAAAAGGAGCAATTGCTATAAATGAACTTCAGTTAGAAGGTAAAAAGAGAATGGATACAGCCAGCTTTTTGCTGGGATACAAAGTAGAAAAAGGTACAATTTTTAAATGAGTAATAACACTGCAAATTATAGAAATGCGATTTTATCCGGACTTATTAAGACCTTGGATAAGGGCGAAAAAAGTCATATAGTGCTTGGAGAAATTCTAAAAAACTATTCCGATAGAAGAGATAGAACTGTAATTGAGAGAATCTTTAAAGGAACCATAGAAAGGTGCATAACCCTGGATTATGTAATAAATAAATTCTCTACAACTAAAGTAAAAAAAATGAAGCCGGTTATTAGAGAAATTCTTAGAATGACAGCTTATCAAATTATTTACATGGATGGAATTGAAGACTATGCAGCCTGCAACGAAGCTGTTAAATTAACAGCAAAAAGAGGGCTTTTGGGACTTAAAGGGTTTGTAAATGCTGTGCTTAGAAAGATTGTGGCCTCTAAGGATTGCATCGAATATCCGGATGAAAATAAAGAATTTGATAAATATATTTCCGTAAAGTACTCAGTTCCACAGTGGATTATAAGTTCCTTAATATCAGACTACGGAAAGGACAAAACCATAGAAATATTAGAATCCTTGTATGACAATGAGAGTTATGTTTCAGTAAGGGTTAACGTTTCAAAGACAGATATTAACAGCGTAAAAGATAGTCTTAAGAAGGAAAAAGTGAATGCCTATGACAATTTCTATGCAGACAACGCCTTAAAGTTAAAAGAAATAAATTCCATTACTGAACTTAGTTCTTTTAAGAAGGGACTAATTCAAATACAGGATGTAAGTTCTATGCTGGCTATTCAGGCTACGGACATAAAGCCAGGGGATTATGTAATAGATATGTGTGCAGCACCGGGAGGTAAGACCTGTCACATTTTAGATAAACTTAATGGAAAAGGAATGGTAAGTTCTAGAGATATTTCCCAGGAAAAGTTAGAACTAATTAAAGAAAATATATCTAGAGCAGGATTTAAAAACGTTAAGTTGGAAAAAAGAGATGCTTCTGTTTTTTATCCGGAGGATGAAAATACGGCAGATGTGATAGTATGCGACGTACCATGTTCCGGTCTAGGTGTTATCAGAAGGAAACCGGATATCAAATATAGATTGCAGAAGGAAGATATTGATGCGTTATCAGAGCTTTCAAAAAAAATTGTGGATAATGCTGTTAAATATCTTAAACCAAATGGAACGCTTATATTTAGTACCTGTACCATGACAAAGAAGGAAAATGATGATATAAGAGATTACATAATTAATGAATGTAATCTGAAACCGATGGATTTAACAAAAAAGTATAGTGATACCTTAATACAGGAAGGTGAAAATGAAGAAATGCTTAAAAAGGGCTATCTTCAGTTATTTTTAAATAAATATCACGATGGATTTTATATTTCAAAATATAAAAAAACATGAAAAGAGAGAATTGTATGTCCCAGGATAAACAAGATATTTTAAAACTAAGTGAAAAAGATTTAAAAGATTATTTCGTTTTGAAAAAACAGCCAGGTTTCAGGGCAAAACAGGTGTATTTATGGTTGCACGAAAAGTTGGTAGATAGTTTTGATGACATGACCAACATTTCCAAGGATATGAGAGAAATGTTAAAAGAGGATTTCTACATAGAACATCTGGAATTAGTGCAAAGGCTTGTATCTAAGATAGATGGTACAGAAAAATATTTGTTTAAGCTATGGGATGGGAATGTTATAGAAAGTGTCCTTATGAGATATAAGCATGGAAATTCGGTTTGCATTTCCACCCAGGTGGGATGCAGAATGGGATGTAGATTCTGTGCTTCTACAATAGATGGAAGAGCAAGAGATTTAACATCTTCAGAAATGTTAAAGGAAGTATATACGATTCAAAACATTTCCGGGGAAAGAGTTTCTAATATTGTGTTAATGGGTAGTGGAGAACCTATGGACAATTTCAGAAATGTAGTGGACTTTGTGAAACAGGTGTCATCGGAAAATGACTTGCATATTAGCCAAAGAAATATTACAATATCAACGTGTGGGCTTGTAGAAAAAATACGTGAATTAGCGGATATGAAGCTAGGTATTACACTGGCCATTTCCCTTCACGCTTCTGATGATAAAATAAGACGGGAACTAATGCCTATTGCAAACAAGTATTCAATTGCAGAAATACTTGATGCTTGTAGGTACTATTTTGAAAAAACAGGTAGACGGGTATCTTTTGAATACAGTTTGGTTGCATCAGTAAATGATACTATAGAAGAGGCAGATAATCTTGCTTCTCTATTAAAAGGCATGAATTGCCACGTCAATTTAATTCCCGTTAATCCAATAAAAGAAAGAGATTATAAACGCTCTGATAAAAAAGCGGTAGAAGCTTTTAGAAAACATCTTGAGAAAAAGGGCATAAATGCCACTGTTCGAAGAGAGATGGGTTCGGATATTCAGGGTGCATGTGGACAGCTTAGAAAAAGCTATCTAAATGGATAAATATATAAGAGAGGAAGGTAATTATCTTGAAAGCTTATGCAAAAACAGATATAGGCGCCATGAGAAAAACTAATCAAGATTATATATTTTGTTCTATGAAGCCGGTGGGAAGTTTACCTAACCTTTTTATTGTTGCAGATGGAATGGGTGGACATAAGGCTGGTGATTTGGCATCCAGGTATACAGTAGAAGAATTTCTAAATGTAGTAGAAGCCTCGGAATCGGAGAATCCGATTTCTATAATTGAAGAGGCGGTTAGGAAATCCAATATTGCATTAATTAATAAATCCAAGGAGAGTATTGATTATGAAGGAATGGGTACCACATTGGTAGTAGCCACTTTCATTAGAAATTCACTATATATAGCTAATGTTGGAGACAGCAGATTATACTGTATTAACAATGATATTCAACAGATAACAAGAGATCATTCTTTAGTAGAGGAAATGATTAACTTAGGTGAACTTGACAGAAAGAATGCAAGGACTCATGAGAATAAGAATATCATAACAAGAGCAGTAGGTGTTGACTCCGAAGTTGTCGCGGATTTTTTTGAAGTCGATTATTCTAAAGACGACATTATTCTCATGTGCTCAGACGGACTTTCAAATATGATTGATGATGAGGATATAAAAAGGATTATAAACGAGTCAACAGATCTTGAAGCTGCATGTAATATGCTGATTGAAACAGCAAATGCAAATGGTGGAAGAGATAACATTTCAGTTATATTGATAGATCCTGATTATGAAGAGGTGAAAGCATGTTAAAAAAAGGTTCATTTATTAGTAACAGATATGAGATAACGGATAAGGTCGGTTCCGGTGGAATGTCCGATGTTTACAAGGCAAAAGACCATAAACTCAATAGATATGTTGCTATAAAAGTTTTAAAAGAGGAGTTCAGCACAGATAAAAACTTCGTTTCTAAATTCAGAGTGGAGGCACAATCTGCAGCAGGATTATCTCATCCTAACATTGTTAACGTGTATGACGTAGGCGAGGAAGATAATGTTTATTATATTGTAATGGAACTAATTGAAGGCATTACATTAAAGAAATATATAGAAAGAAAAGGACAGCTGCCGGTTAGAGAGGCTGTTAGTATTCTTGTACAGGTTGCTCAGGGAATTGAAGCAGCCCATAATAATCATATTATACATAGAGATATTAAGCCACAGAATATAATTATTTCCCGTGAAGGAAAAGTAAAGGTGACGGATTTTGGTATTGCCAGAGCAGTATCGGCAAATACAGTTAGTTCCAATGCTATGGGTTCCGTTCATTATATTTCTCCAGAACAGGCAAAGGGAAGTTTTATAGACGAAAAGAGTGATGTTTATTCATTGGGTATTACTCTTTATGAGATGATAACAGGAAGGGTTCCTTTTGATGGAGATTCCACAGTATCAATAGCCCTTCAGCATGTTCAAAATGAAATGCCATCTCCAAGAATATACGCTCCGGATATACCTATAAGTGTTGAAAGAATTATCCAAAAATGTACCATGAAGAAACCGGCTAGAAGATATCTAAAGGTTTCATCTCTTATAGCAGATTTGAAAAAATCTCTTGTAACACCTGATGTAGACTTTGTTCAGATTGTAGATTTAGAAGACAATTCAAGTACAAAAATGATATCTGATGAAGAAGTTTCAATCATTAGAAGAGAATCTGGTTTTGAAGTTCAGGATGATAACGCATCAAAGGGTAAAGACACAGAAGCCTATCTTGAAGATGATGATTACTATGATGATGACGATGATTATGTAGATGATGACATGGAAGAAGAGCTAGAGGATGTTGATAATCCAAAGCTTGATAAAGCCATTATAATTGGTGGTATCGTAATGGGTGTGGTTATCATTGCCATTGTTGCATTTATATGCGTTAAATATCTTGGCAATGGATGCTCAGGTTCAGGAAGTAAGAGTGAGCAGGAGACCACATTGGATGCAGATCATGTAAAGGTTCCAGATGTAACAGGAATGACCATTGCAGAAGCTACAAAAAAACTTAATGAATCATCTTTAGGTGTTGATCCAACCATCAAATACCAGACGGATAATAAAGTAGAAGCAGGTAAGGTTATTTCAACTTCACCAGATGTAGGAGAAGTTGTTAAGAAAAATATAAGTATTACTCTTGTGGTAAGCAGCGGTTCTAAACCGGTTAATGTACCAACAGGAATCGTTGGAAAGACAAGAGATGAAGCTAAAAAGACCTTGGAAGATCAGGGCTTTACAGTAAAAGTAGAATATGAAGCCAGTGAAGATGTAGAAGCAGAGATAGTAATTAGTATTGATCCTGCTGAAGGAAGTTCTTCAACATTTGGAGCAACTATTACATTACATGTAAGTTCAGGTAGTGATACTACTCAGGTTGAAGTTCCAACATTAACAGGGCTTTCATTGGATGCAGCTAAGGCATCCTTAGAGTCTAAGAGTCTCAATCTTGGAACAACAACAGAGGAGTATAGTGATACAGTAGCAGCCGGTAAGGTTATAAATCAGAGTGTGTCAGCTAAGAGTAAAGTTGCTTCAGGAACATCTGTTAATCTTGTAATAAGTAAGGGACCAGAGGAAAAGAAGGAAGTTCCTAATCTATTAGGATTGACAGAGGCAGAGGCAAGAACAGCACTTTCTGAATTAGGTCTCAATCTTGCATTAGGCGAGGCTCAGTATAGTAGTATGACAAGTGGTACTGTTATTAATCAGGATGTTGTATATGGAACAAAGGTTTCATCGGGAACAACCGTAACAGTTGTATTAAGTAAAGGACCAGAGCCAACAACTCCGGCACCAACAACTACGCAGGCACCAACAACCACGCCAGTACCAACTACTACACCGACACCAACCAAGAAAGAAGAAGAGACAACAACAGCTGAGGAAGAAACTACGACAATTACAGAGTAACTAGTAATTGCATCTTTGAGATGTCAGAGAAAATGAGGTGAAGATGCAGGGAAAGATAATAAAAGGGGTTGCAGGTTTTTATTATGTCCATGTAATTCATGATGGAGTTTATGAATGCAAGGCGAAGGGAAAGTTTAGAAATGAAAACGTTAAGCCTTTAGTAGGAGACAACGTTGAGTTAGACATTCTAGATGAAGTCAAAAAAAAGGGTAATATAACAAAAATATTAAAAAGAGATAATGAACTTGTAAGACCGGCAGTGGCCAATATAGATCAGGCTATGGTTGTATTTGCCATAGCAGATCCTATGCCAAATCTTAATTTACTAGATAGATTTCTTGTTATGATGGAGAGAAATAATATTAATACCATTATTTGCTTTAACAAGATTGATTTAGTAGAAGAAGAAAAAGTAATAGAAATGAAGAATATATACGTTAAAGCCGGCTATCATGTAATATTTACATCAACTTATAATAAAATGGGTGTATTAGATGTAAAACGGCTGATTGAAGGAAAAACAACGGTATTTGCTGGACCTTCAGGAGTTGGAAAGTCTTCTCTTCTCAATATGCTTGCTCCAGATGCCAATGCTGAAATTGGTGAGTTAAGTGAAAAGATTAAGAGAGGAAAAAACACCACTAGACATTCAGAGATTATTAATGCATTTGAAGATACGTATATTTGCGATACACCAGGATTTAGCTCATTATATGTAACGGATTTTGAAAAAGAAGATTTAAAGAATTATTTTAGAGAATTTGATTTCTTTACTGGAAAATGCAGATTTAAGGGATGTAATCATGTAAGTGAACCAGACTGTAAACTTAGAGATGCAGTTCACAATGGTATCATTAGTAAAGGCAGATATGTCAATTATCTCTTGCTCTATGATGAGTTAAAGAATCAAAGAAAATATTGATTTAGAAAGGCAGTATCATGAATAAGTTAGCACCATCAATTCTTTCGGCAGATTTTTCAAAGCTAGGTGAGGATATTAAATTAATAGATAAGGCAGGAGCGGATTATGTTCATATAGATGTTATGGATGGAATCTTCGTTCCTTCCATAAGCTTTGGAATGCCGGTAATACAGGCTATAAGACCACTTACGGATAAAGTGTTTGATGTGCATCTTATGATTGAAGAACCAGTTAGATATATACAAGAGTTTGCCAAGGCAGGGGCAGATATGATAACTGTTCATTATGAGGCTTGCAAACATCTTAACAGAACAATTCAAACTATACATGAAAATGGTTGTAAGGCAGGAGTTGTTCTTAATCCATCAACTAGTTTGTCAGCACTAGATTATATTCTAGAGTATGTGGATATGGTGCTTTTAATGAGTGTCAATCCGGGATTTGGTGGACAAACCTATATAGAAAACACCACAGAAAAAGTAAGAAGCCTTAGAAAGATCATAGATGAAAAAGGCTTGAATGTGGATATAGAAGTTGATGGTGGAGTAAACCTTTCAAATGCCAAAGAAATATTGGATGCAGGGGCTAATGTTTTAGTAGCCGGTTCTGCAGTATTTAATGGAGATATAGAAAGTAATATTAAAGAATTTAAGAAAATCATGGGTGAATAAATAATATGAAAAAAACGGCATTAATTATTTCCGGTGGTTCAATTAATTACGAATTTGCAAAAGAGTATGTAGAGAATAATTTACATACTCTTTTAATAGTTGCAGACAATGGACTTAAAGTTGCTGATGAATTAGGATTACAACCGGATTTTGCAGTAGGTGATTTTGATACTGCCAGTATCGATTTAATTAATAAATATAAAAATAAATCCACAGAGTTCATAGAATTTAATAGAAAAAAGGATTTTTCAGACACAGAATTAGCTGTAGACATAGCCTTGGATAACAATTGTGAAGAAATTCATTTTTTAGGAGCTTTGGGAAGTAGATTTGACCACACATTGGCTAATGTATATTTGTTACAAAAGGCTATCAATAACAATGTAAATGCAGTTATACATGATGTTAATAACAGAATAAATATAATTGGAGGTAATAGAAGAAGTATCCAGTTAGAAAAAAGTGTTTATAAATATTTTTCTTTGATACCTTTAAGTGAGAAAGTAACAGGAATAAATGTAACAGGAGCTGAGTATAATTTGGAAAATGTAATCTTAAGAATGGATTGTAATTATAGTCTGGGTATTAGTAATGAGATAAAGGATAAGGTAATTATAGAAATAGACACAGGGTATCTTTTAGTTATCGAATCTAAGGATTAAAAAGGGCTGTTCCATCAAAATATATTTTGGTGGAGCTGCCCTTTTTTTGTTTAATATTATACATTGAATCTGAATTCAATAACATCGCCGTCTTGAATTACATATTCTTTTCCTTCAAGTCTTATAAGACCTTTTTCTTTAGCTGCTACATCGGAACCGCAGTCTAAAAGGTCTTGGTAATTGATAACAGCTGCACAGATAAATCCTCTTTCAAAATCTGTATGGATTTTACCTGCTGCCTGAGGAGCTTTTGTACCAATTTTAATAGTCCATGCTCTTGTTTCTTTCTTTCCGGCAGTAAGGAAACTCATAAGTCCTAATAATTTATAACTTGCCTTTATTAATTTATCAAGGCCAGACTCTTCAATTCCCAAGTCCTCAAGGAACATAGCTTTGTCTTCATCATCTAATTCAGATATTTCCTGCTCAATTTCTGCAGAGATAACAAATACTTCAAAGCCCTGGCTGGATGCAAATTCTCTAACTTTAGCTACGTTTTCATTAGACATACCATCATCTTTAAGGTCATCCTCAGATACATTTGCAGCAAATATAACAGGTTTATTTGTAAGAAGATCAAGGGAATTAATGAATACTATCTCATCGTCGTCATCAGATGAAAATGTTTTAGCAAGATTACCTTCATCAAGGTGACTCTTTAATCTAGTAAGAATATCTAATTCCTTAGCAAGCTCTTTGTCATTTCTTGCACCCTTTTGAGTTTTAGCAATTCTTCTTTCAAGAACTTCAATATCAGAGAAAATAAGCTCCATATTAATAGTTTCAATATCTCTAAGAGGGTCAATATTACCTTCAACATGAATAATGTTTTCGTTTTCAAAGCATCTTACTACATGGACGATGGCATCACACTCTCTAATGTTTGAAAGAAACTGGTTACCCAGACCTTCACCTTTTGATGCACCTTTTACGAGACCTGCAATATCAACAAATTCGATAACTGCCGGAACTACTTTGTCAGAATCATATAAAGCTGCAAGTTTGTCTAAACGCTCATCTGGTACAGCAACGACGCCGATGTTAGGGTCGATGGTACAGAATGGATAGTTAGCGGATTCAGCTCCTGCATTTGTAAGAGAGTTAAATAATGTACTCTTACCAACGTTAGGAAGCCCTACAATACCTAATTTCATAAACTTAACCTTCCTTTGGAAATATTCAATTTAATTGCTCAAAAACAGAGCCTTAACAAATGAACATTTTATCACAAAAATATGTATATCTCAATATTTGCACAGGAGTATATTTTGTATTATACTTTATCTGCCATCTTTATGTGGCATCATACAATGAAAGGAAGTAGTGTGAGTGAGTACACCAGATATTTATTTTGTACATTTAGGGATAAAGTTTAATGAAGTAGGAAAAAGTATAAATGTATTTGGAGTGGAGATTGCATTTTATGGAATGATAATTGCCTTTGGAATGTTACTTGCCATTGGATATGTATTATTAGAGGCTAAAAGAACAAATCAAAAGCTGGATTATTATTATGATTTGGCTATAGCCGCTATTATATTTGGAATCATAGGTGCAAGAATCTATTATGTTGTATTTGAATGGGATTTGTATAAAAATGATTTACTATCTATTTTTAATCTAAGAAATGGGGGCTTGGGAATATATGGAGGAATTATTCTTGGAGCTATAGCAGCATTCGTTTATTGTAAGATAATGAATATTTCATTTTTGAAGGTAACAGATACGGCGCTACCGGCAGTACTTATTGGACAGATGATAGGAAGATGGGGCAACTTCTTTAATAGAGAAGCCTTTGGAGAATACACCAACGGTTTATTTGCCATGAGGCTTAAGGTGGAAGAAGTATCAGGAGTTATATCCAAAACCATAGAAGAGCATACTATAAATGTGTCAGGCGTGAATTATATTCAGGTTCATCCAACATTTTTATACGAGTCATTTGCATGTCTTGTATTGTTTATAATTATTATGATTCTTAAAAGACATAAGAGATTTCATGGGGAAATAACATGTTATTACATGATAGGATATGGAATCATAAGATTTATGATTGAAAGTCTAAGAACAGACCAGCTTACATTTACGATTTTCAAACAGAGAATAGCAATATCCCAGGTGGTTTCTGTAACTATAGTTTTAATTGCCTTTATAATGTACTTGGTATTTATGAAGAAAAATGCTACGGAGAAGGATGTTGAAGATAGGGAGGAATCAAAGATTAGAATATTTAAAGAAAAGTAAAAAAAGAACAAAAAAATACAAACGAAAAAAATAAAAAATTGAAGATAAAAACACAAGATATAGGTTTTGAAAAACAATAGTCTACAATATACAGAAAAATGTATGTTGTAGATTATTTTTTTTGTGCGAAGTACACAAAAAAACTTGTAATTACCCATAAAGTGAGTTAAAATTTACGCATGAGTGGTTCAAAATGCCACAAAATGGTAACAATGTGGTGGAAAATGGTAAATTTTAGATGAAAGGGAGGTGCAATAAGTGTTTTTAGGAGAATATGAACATAACCTAGACGCAAAAGGAAGACTTATTGTGCCTGCAAAATTTAGAGAAGGTTTAGGAGAAAAATTTGTTCTCAGTATAGGTTTTGATGGATGTCTATATATTTACCCGGAAGAGGAATGGAAAAAGTTTGATGAGAAACTAGACGCTCTTCCAATGACCAACGCTAAAGCAAGACAGTTAACCAGACTTTTTAGAGGTAATGCAGATTATGTAGAAATTGATAAGCAGGGTCGTTTTATGGTACGTGAAAAGCTTAGAAATTATGCAGGGATCACTAAAACAGCGGTTTTTGTTGGACATAGCAATAAGATTGAACTTTGGAGCAAAGAAAAATATGAAGAGTGCTTTGAAGTCAGTGGAATTAAAATGGATAACCTTGCAGATAGCATGGAAGATCAGGGATTTATCTTTTAGAGTAGGTAGTTTTTAAATGGAATTTAAACATAAATCAGTTTTATTAGAGGAGACAGTAGATAGCTTAAATGTTAAACCCGGTGGAATATATGTAGACGGAACCCTAGGTGGTGGCGGACATTCTCTTGAAATATGTAAAAGACTTAATGGACAGGGAAGACTCATAGGAATCGACCAGGATCAGGATGCTATAAATGCAGCTACAAAAAGGTTAGAAGAATATAAGGATTTAGTTACAATAGTTCGAAGCAACTACGAAGAAATAGCAGATGTTTTAAGAAGCTTAGATATAGAGTCAGTTGATGGGATTGTGTTGGATTTAGGCGTGTCGTCTTATCAGTTAGATGATGCCGAAAGAGGATTCAGTTACATGGCTGATGCCCCATTAGATATGAGAATGGATCAGAGAAATTCCAAAACAGCAAAAGATATTGTAAATGAATACAGTGAGATGGAATTATATAGAGTTATCCGAGATTATGGGGAAGATAAATTCGCTAAGAATATAGCGAAAAATATTGTAAAAGCCAGAGAAGAAAAAGAAATAGAAACTACATTTGAATTAAGAGACATTATTGAGAAATCAATACCTAAGAAGTTCAAGGTAAAGGGTGGACATCCTGCGAAGAGAACTTTTCAGGCTATAAGAATAGAACTTAATAGAGAATTAGATGTTTTACAGGGAACAATTGATACCATGATAGAACTTCTCAATGATGAAGGAAGATTAAGCATAATCACCTTTCATTCTTTGGAAGACAGGATAGTTAAAAGCAGATTCAAAACCAACGAGAATCCATGTATATGTCCACCGGAATTTCCGGTATGTGTGTGTGGAAGGGTATCAAAAGGCAAGGTAATAACAAGGAAACCAATATTACCTAGTCCAAAGGAAATGGAAGTTAATTCCAGAGCAAAAAGTGCTAAATTAAGGGTTTTCAAAAAAAAGAAAGAGAGCACAGCAAATGAGTAGAGAAGAGAGAAGATATTTAACCAGAAATCAGAGAACGAATAATAGATATAACTCACAGTTTTATGTAGAGGGAAATGCAGTAAGAAAGGTACAGGAACTTCCAGAACGTAGTCCTAGAACCTATGTAGATGGCAGAAGAGTAAATATATCACCAAGTGAATATAAGGAGCAGGAGAAAGCTCTCAGAATAAAACTCCCATACATGATTCTATTTACATTATGTGTTATTGCTGTGTGTGTTCAAGTTGGAAGATATCTCTCTTTAAAGGAATCTATAACTGAGCAAAAGACAAATATCGCTAAATCAGAATTAAACGTTAAAAATTTGAAAGATGAAAATGATATTTTGAGTTATAATATCAACAAAACGAAAGATGCAGAAGAAATTATCAGAGTTGCAACAACAGAGCTTGGTATGATTCAGGCAGGAAGAGATCAGATTTCATTTTATGACCAGACTGAAAGTGAATATATGAAGCAGTATTGTGACGTTAACTGATACAGGAGTTTATTATGAGAAGCGGTAATACAAGAGGTTACAACGAAGAAAGAAGACGAATAATAAAAAAAAGAAAAAAAGAAGCTTTAAAAAAAGCAAAGGGAAGACTTAGGATTATAGTATTAATTATAATGCTAGGTCTTATTGTATTAGTAGGAAGACTTGTAAATATATATGCTAAAAATGGTAAAGAATATTCGACTCAGGTAATGTCTCAGCAGTCAAGAAGTTCTACAGTTATTCCTTTTAAAAGAGGGGATATACTTGACAGAAATGGCAATATTTTAGCCACCAGTGTTAAAGTATATAATCTTATTCTTGATCCTAAACTTATATTATCAGAAAAAAAAGAAAATGATGGTACAAAGGTGGTACCTTATCTTGAACCAACTGTAGATGCACTTGTGGAGTGTTTTGGTTATGACAAGACTGCATTGACCCAGATGATTATGGATAATGCTCAAAAGAATTATTTTGTAAAAGATAAACGATTAACCAGTGAGCAGATTTCTAAAATTAAAGAGATATTAGCGGATGAGGAGAACAATCCTAATGTTAAAGGAATTACCTTTGAAGAAGAATATAAAAGAACGTATCCAAAGGGTTCTTTAGCATGTTCTACAATAGGATTTACAGTTAGCGGAAATGTTGGTAACTGGGGAATTGAAGAGAAGTATAATGATTATCTAAATGGTACAGATGGAAGATCCTTTGGTTATGTAGGGGATTCTAATACCATGGAAAGTATTATAAAGAATCCTGAAGATGGGTCTACAGTGGTTTCCACTATAGACATGAATCTACAAAGCATTTGTGAAAAATGGGTTAACAAATGGGTTGCTGATTATAATCCAAAACAGGTTGCAGTAGTTATGGCAGATCCTAATAATGGCGAGATCCTTGCTATGTGTAGCAGCAGCAACATTTTTGATTTAAATGATCCGGCAGATTCCAATAATGATACTAATGCTAATTTAAGCAGATATTATACACAGGAAGAAATCGCAGCCATGACGGAGGAACAAAAACTAGAGGCCAGATCTGCAATGTGGAGAAATTATTGTATAAGTGATACTTATGAAGCGGGTTCTACAATAAAGCCATTTACCGTTGCAGGAGCTTTAGAGTCAGGAAAGATATCGAAAACAGACACCTTCGTTTGTGATGGATATCAGGAAGTCGGAGGCTTTAGAATTAGATGTCACAAGGTAGCAGGACATGGAACATTAAACGTGGAACAAGCGATAATGAACTCATGTAATGACTGTTTAATGCAGATAGCAGCAAGAGAGGGTATAGAAACATTCTGTGACTACCAGTCGATATTTAATTTTGGAATGAAAACCGGAGTGGATTTACCAGGTGAAGCAAGCTGTGACGGACTTTTATATACAAAGGAAACCATGACACCTACAGACCTGGCAACTAATTCCTTTGGTCAGAACTTTAATGTAAATATGATGCAAATGGTAGCTGGATTTGCATCCCTTATAAATGGCGGCAATTATTATAAACCACATGTGGTTAAAGAAATAGTAAATGCTGAAGGCGGAATAGTAGAAAATTATAACAAAGATTTAATAAGACAGACAATAACAACAGATACCAGTGATTTTATAAAACAGTCGTTGGTAAATACAGTTGTTGGAGGAACAGGAAAAACAGCGGCAGTTGCGGGTTATACAGTTGGAGGAAAGACAGGTACAGCTCAGCATCATGACAAAAATGATAATAATTATTTGCTTTCATTTTTGGGATATGCGTCTACAAATAATGAAGCAAAGGTTATATGTTATACAATAGTAGATTCACCGGATGTGGAAGATACAGCCAGTTCAGCATACGCTTGTAGATTGTTTTCGGCTATAATGACTGAAGCTTTACCATATTTAAATATTTTCCCGGAAACGGATGAAGCTCAGGCGGCCAAAGAAGCAGCAGATGCACAAAGAGCAGCAGAAGAAGCCAGTGCGGCAGCAGATACACAGGCATCAGCAGAGACTCAGACCGCAGCAGATACAACAACAGAAACACAGGTTAGTCAGACAGAAGAAACAGCACAGGAAGAGACAACAGTTGCCACCAGCTTCAGCGATGATGAAGTATACGAAGATGGTAGTTTAATATATGAACCCATAGAATAAGAAAAGGGTTCTAAGGAGGATATAATGAATTATCTTGTAGCAGGTTCAGGAAAAAGTGGAATAGGTGCCGTAAGACTATTATTAAAACTTGGTGAAAATGTAGTCTTATACGACGGTAATGACAAACTAGACAAAGATGAAATTGCAAAAAAAATTGGAAACGATAACGTGGAAATAATACTTGGAGAATTAAAAGATGAAGATATATCCAAGGCAGACGTTATGATTATCAGTCCAGGAATTCCAATAGATGCAGATTTTGTAAATAAAACAAGGGATGCAGGCGTTGCGATTTGGGGAGAAGTTGAACTAGCATACAGATTCGCCAAAGGAAGAGTAATAGGAATTACCGGAACTAACGGAAAGACTACAACTACAGCTTTAACAGGAGAAATAATGAAGAATTATTTTGACTCTTCATATGTAGTTGGTAATATCGGTAATCCATATACTGACATAGTAACAGATACAAATGATAATACCGTGACTGTTGCAGAGATAAGCAGTTTTCAATTGGAGTCTATTGTGGATTTTCATCCGGTAGTTACTGCAGTTTTAAATATCACACCAGATCATCTTAACAGACACTATACAATGGAGAATTACACAAATGTTAAGATGAGTATAACAAAAAATCAAAAACCGGATGAAGTGTGTGTTCTTAATTATGAAGATGAGATTTTACGAAATGAAGCTTCAAAGGTAAAAAATAAAGTCGTATACTTCAGTAGTAAAAGAGAATTAGATGAAGGCGCATTTTTAAGGGGAGAAGATATCATTTACAGAGAAAATGGTACAGATACCCTGGTATGTAATTATAATGATATGAATCTTGTTGGAATTCACAATGTGGAAAATGTTATGGCAGCAGTTATAATTTCTGTAAAAGTTGGAGTTCCAATGGATGTTATAAGAGAGACAGTTAAGAACTTTAAAGCAGTTGAGCATAGAATTGAATATGTAAGAACACTAGATGATGTTAAGTACTATAACGATTCTAAAGGAACCAATGTTGACGCATCTATAAAAGCTATAGAAGCAATGACAAACACTACAATTTTAATAGCTGGTGGATACGATAAAGGTTCTGAGTATGATGAGTGGTTTGATGCTTTTAATGGTAAGATTAAAAAGCTAGTTTTGATGGGAGCAACCAAAGAAAAAATAGCTAAAACGGCAGATGCCAAGGGATATAAAGATTATATATTTGTAAAGGATCTTAAAGAAGCTGTGGAGGAATGTAAAAAGGCGGCTGCTCCTGGAGATGCTGTTCTTTTATCTCCTGCATGTGCAAGCTGGGATATGTTTAAAAGTTATGAACAGCGAGGAGATTTGTTTAAAGAGTACGTAAACGCTTTGTAATACTGCGAGAGATAGGATAGATTATGCTTAGTAGAATAACTAGTAAATATAAGAATTATTATTACGATAAAAGATTGGTATTAATAATAATATACACAATTGCCGTAGGACTGGTTTTGTTATATTCTGCCAGTTCCTATGAAGCACAGATAGAATTTGGTGACAGTACCCACTATTTGAAAAGACAAATGGCAATCTCTATTGTAGGAATAATAGTGATGATTGTAATTGGGTGGATAAATTATCACATTCTTGAAAATACAATATTTGCCTGGGCGTCATACTTTGCTCCAATATTCTTTTCTTTTTTAGTGTTTTCTTCTTTGGGTATAGAAGCAAACGGTGCAAAAAGATGGGTAGGAGTAGGCATAGCTACTGTTCAGGTATGTGATGTAGTTAAAATAGGAGTAATAATCTTTTTGGCGAATTTTTTGGATAAAAAGATTAATGGAAAAATAGAAAGAATAAAAGGTGTAATACCTAATATCTTAACCGTATTAAAATATATTATTATTATTGCAATTCCGGCATTAGTAATTATTTTAGTAACTTCCGATTTAAGTTCTGCAGTAATTATAGTGATTATTGGAGGTGGAATGCTTTTGGTGGCATATCCTCGTCCAAGTTATATACTGATTCCTGGAGTTGTCGGTGGATCTCTTATGGTAGGTGGAGCAATTATGATAGCTTCATACAGATTCACCAGAGTAAAGGTGTGGTTGAATCCGGAGTTGTACAGTGATAATGAGGGATTCCAGGTTATGCAATCTCTCTATGCCCTTGGTTCAGGTGGATTGTTTGGAAAAGGTCTAGGCAACGGGGTTCAAAAACTAGGAACTATACCTGAGTCTCAAAATGATATGATATTTACAGTGGTATGTGAAGAATTAGGAATAGTTGGCGGAATTGCATTACTAGCATTATTTGCCGTTATTTTATGGAGACTTTACATAATTGCCAGAAATGCAAAGGATAGATTTGGTTGTCTTTTGGTGGCAGGCGTAATGTTTCATATAGCTTCACAGTTATTGATAAATATAGCAGTAGTAACAAATTCGATGCCAAACACAGGTGTTCCTCTTCCATTTATGAGTTATGGTGGTACATCCATTCTGTTGTTATTAGTGGAAGTGGGAATAGCCCTATCGGTATCATGTAGAAAGAAACGGACGTCAGATTAGATTTATGAGTAAAACAAAGATAATCATAATAGTATTTGTTATAGTCCTGATGGCTACATTTGCATTTTTAGCTACAAGAAGAATAGATGAAGATGCAATTATAGTAAAGGGAAATGAAAAATATACCGATGAAGAAATAAAGGATTACATATTTGTATCAAAAAAGGATAAAAATCCTTATTATTTATATTTTAAATCCAGGTTTTCAAAACAAAAGACCATACCATTTGTTGACAAATATAAGATAAAAATTAAATCTATGGATTCAGTGGAGATAACGGTATATGAAAAAAGCATAATCGGTCGTGTGAAATACATGGGAAGCAATATGTATTTTGACAAAGATGGTACTGTGGTAGAAAGTTCCAGTGAAGATATAGAAAGTGTACCAGAGGTCAAGGGACTTGAGTTTGAATCAATAGTTCTAATGGAAGAACTCCCTGTTGAGGATAAAAAAGTATTGGATATGATTCTTGATACAACTCAGCTTTTGACTAAATATGAGATAAACGTTGATAGTATCTATGTTAAAAATGATAAAACAGCAAAGCTTATAATAGGAGGAGTTACGGTAGAATTAGGCGACATGGATGATATGAACGATAAAATGAGAACTTTAAAGGATATGCTTCCAAATCTGGAAGGGCAAACAGGAACCTTAAATCTTCAAGAATATAACGAGGATGGTAGTGGATATACCTTTAAAAAGTCCTAAAAAAGGTCTTAAAAATGAAAATATATGTTGATATTTTTTTTGATTGAATATATTATAGATATGAATGTTTTTTTACGTAGAAGGAGGAGAGACCCTTGTTAGAAATTAAGACAAACGAGGCAGAATCTGCCGCAAAGATCATAGTTGTTGGTGTTGGCGGTGCAGGTAATAATGCGGTTAACAGAATGATAGATGAGAATATAGGTGGAGTTGAATTTATCGGAGTCAACACAGACTCACAGGCATTAAAGTATTGCAAAGCTCCAACAGCACTTCAGATTGGTGAGAAGCTTACTAAAGGTTTAGGATGCGGAGCAGTACCTGACGTTGGTGAGAAAGCAGCAGAGGAAAGTATTGAAGAGATTTCACAGGCCCTTAAAGGTGCTAACATGGTATTCGTAACATGTGGTATGGGTGGTGGAACTGGTACAGGAGCAGCTCCTGTAGTAGCTAAGGTTGCCAAAGAACAGGGTATTCTTACAGTAGGTGTAGTTACAAAGCCTTTTAGATTCGAAGCAAAAGTAAGAATGAATAATGCACTTTCAGGAATTGAAAAGTTAAAGGAAAATGTTGATACAATTATCGTAATTCCTAATGATAAGATTCTTGAAATTGTTGATAGAAGAACAACAATGCCAGAAGCGTTAAAGAAAGCTGATGAGGTATTGCAGCAGGCAGTTCAGGGTATAACAGATCTTATTAATGTTCCAGCTCTTATTAACCTTGACTTTGCTGATATTCAGACAGTTATGAAAGATAAAGGTGTTGCACATATCGGTATTGGTACCGGTAAGGGTGATGATAAGGCTAATGAAGCAGTTCAGGCAGCTGTTACATCTCCTTTATTAGAGACTACAATTGAAGGTGCATCACATGTTATAATCAATATTTCTGGTGATATTTCATTGGCAGAAGCTAATGATGCAGCAAGCTACGTACAGGAACTTGCGGGTGAAGACTCAGAGATTATATTCGGTGCAAGATATGATGATTCATATCCGGATGAATGTTCAATTACAGTTATTGCTACAGGACTTGATGATAAGGATTCACAGTCAACATTTAAGACAACATCAAGAGCATCAGCTGCAAAACCTTCATTCAATTATCAGAAACCATCCGTTAAGCCAATTAATAACAGAACAGATGTAAAATTTACTCCAAGAACAGGTAATCCAACAGTTAAACCTGTACAGACAAAAGTAAAATCAACTGTTAAAGCTACACAGGAAGAGAAATCTTTAGAAGTACCTTCATTCCTTAAGAGAAAATAATTACCGGATGAAAGCTGGTAGAATATTTAGACATATTAAAAGGTCGCGCACTTTGGTGCGTGACCTTTATTGAAAGGATACAATTAACAATGAGAAAAAACATGATAAGAAGAGTGGCATTGTCAGCATTGGCTATTACAATGTCTGTTTCTATGTTAACAGGATGCAACAAGAAAAAAGATAATTCATCAGCTACTAAGGTAGTAGAGTATGATGTAATGGATTATGTAACAACATTAGGCGTGTACACAGGCCTTACAGAAACAGAGGAGATTACAAACGTAACAGATGATGACGTTCAGGCAGAATTAGATTCGTTAGTGAGTCAGCATACAACTACAACTGAAGTTACCGATAGACCAGCACAGACTGGCGATACAGTTAAGATAGAGTATACTAGAACGCCGGATGGAGCTGAGGGAGAAACAAAAAGTGATTATTCAGTCACTCTTGGTTCAGGGGACTTAAGTGAAGCGGTTGAAAATAATATCATGGCTATGAATATAGGCGAGACAAAGACATTTGCTCTTAAAGAGAATGAGGATACAACAGATGAAACAACAGGAGAGACTACATCAAGTGAAGTAAATGTTACATATACAGTAACGCTTAATTCTATTTCTCAAAAAGTAGTACCAGAGGTTAATGACGAATTTATCAGTACAAATACAGAATATGCTACATTAGAAGAGTATAAAAAAGCTACAAAAGAATCGCTTCAGAAAACTGAAGAGGAATCAGCTGTTACAACAACTAAAACTAATCTTTTAAAGCAGGTTATTGATGACTCTACTGTAGTGGGAACACCAGCATATATATACAATTTGAACTATAACAGCATATGCCAAAACTATGGAATGTATGCATCATATTTTGGAACAGATCTTGAAGGATATCTTAAGCAGGCTGGTATGACTATGGATGACATTAAGAACTCTGCAGTTGAAAGTACAATTCAGGTATTAGTTGCAGAAGCTATTCTTAAAGATGCTAAGAAAGAAGTAACAGATGATGATTATCAGGCACAGGTTGATAAGATAACAGAGCAACAGGGTATAACAGAAGAGAAATTATTAGAGTCATATTCTAAAGAAGATCTTATGTTAACAACAACTGTACAAAAGGCTCTTGATTATTTATATGATACTAACAAAGATGGTATAACAGTTACTCATGTAGACCCTGCTGACGTATCTTCAGAGACAGTTGCAACAGAATAATAATAAAGACGAGGTCAAAGGTTCGGTCAGGTAAGGCCGAACCTTTTTTTTAAATGCAGTTGGAAAAGGGGGAAGATTTTATGAGAATAAAAGGACTAACTATGAAGCAGTTCTTATATAACTTTAAGGGACATTTTCTGACTATTATAACTCATAAAAAAGAAGTTTTTAAAAACTGTCTGAGAGCAGGAATAATATGGCAGGGAATTGTACACGATTTGTCTAAATTTTCTCCGGAGGAATTTTATAACGGAGTTATTTATTATCAAGGGAACAGAAGTCCTAATGAAGGGGAAAGAGAAGAATATGGTTATTCAAAAGCGTGGATGCACCATAAAGGAAGAAATAAACACCATTTTGAATATTGGACAGATTATGATAAAATTACTAAGAAGTTAACACCTGTAAGGATGCCAAAAAGATATGTAATAGAAATGTTTTGCGACAGAGTTGCAGCTTCTAAGGTGTATAAGAAAGAATTATATACAGACCGCAGTCCTTTGGAATATTTCAAGATGGGAACGGCTGCAGGAAGAATGCATCCCCAGACGGCTAAAGAAATAGAACGATTATTGACAAGGCTTGCTGTAAAAGGGGAAAAAGAAACTTTTAAATATATTAGAAAAGCCTTAATTTTTAGAAAACCATTATAAAAAATAGATTGGAGTAAAAATATGAAATGTCCATATTGTAACAAAGAAGGTACAAAGGTAATTGATTCCAGACCTGCTGAGAATAACACTATCAGAAGAAGGAGACAGTGTGAGAATTGTGGGAAAAGATATACAACATATGAGAAAATTGAAAACATACCTTTGGTAATTGTAAAAAAAGATAAGGCAATCGAGCCTTACGATAAATCAAAGATTGCAGCTGGTATTATAAGGTCATGTCACAAAAGACCTGCAAGTATGGAGCAAATAACGGCTCTTGTAGATGAAATAGAAAATGATATTTTTAACATGGACAAACGAGAGATTTCTTCTGAAGAAATTGGAGAACTTGTTATGAATAAACTAAAAGATTTTGATTCAGTGGCATATGTCCGTTTTGCTTCGGTTTATAGAGAGTTTAAGGATGTTAACACATTTATGGACGAAATCAAAAAAATACTAGATAAGCAAAACTAGGAGGACACATTGAGTTTTTTAAAGATATTTTACCCGGATGAATATAGAGATAGTACATATTCCTTGGATTTTCAAAAGTATTACGATATGGGATATAGAGGCATTCTTTTTGATATTGATAATACTTTGGTTCCTCATGGAGCTCCGGCTACAAAGGAATCAGTAGAATTATTTGAGAAGTTAAGAAGTATAGGGTTTAAAACCTGCCTTATTTCCAATAACCAAAAGCCTAGGGTAACACCATTTGCTAAGGCTATGAAAACAGAATATATATATAATGCTCATAAACCATCCAGAAAGAATTACAGAAAAGCATTTGATGTAATGGGAACAAAACAGGAAGAAACCATGTTTGTGGGAGATCAGATTTTTACTGATGTGTTTGGAGCAAAAAGAGTTGGGATGTATTCGATTTTAGTAAAACCAATACACCCCAAAGAAGAAATCCAGATTGTTTTAAAAAGATATCTGGAAAAAATTGTTTTAAAGAGTTACAGACGATATAAAAATAAAAATATAAAATTATGAGAAATATTTTTCTTTGATTTCTTTAACTGGCATTTCTTTTCCGGTCCAGATTTTAAAGGCTTCAGCACCTTGATATAGGAGCATATATAATCCATTAAAGGTGCTACAGCCTTTTTCTTTTGCTTTTTTAAGAAGTAGAGTTTCCCTTGGATTATATATAACATCAGACACTATTAAATCTTTTCTGAAAACATCCTCATCGTCGATAAGGCAATTATCTGTATTAGGAGCCATTCCCACAGAAGTAGCATTAGTAAGAATTGCACTGTTATCAATACTTTCTTTAAGTGTTGCCTTGTCAGCTAAGTCATAAAGAGAGGCTTTGCAGTTGGTATTCTGATTGATTCTTTCCACAAGATTTTCTGCGCGAGTATAGAATTGATCTTTTATACTAAAAACATTTATGGAAGCGACACCGTCCAAAGCAGCCTGAGTGCAAACTGCGGTGGCAGCACCTCCGGCCCCAAGAAGAGTCATGTTTTTGCCGATAATATTATGACCGGCATCTTTTACAGCACGCATATATCCCATTCCATCAGTATTATAAGCTTTAAGTTTACCATCTTCATTTAAAACAGTATTAACAGCGCCAATGATTTTAGCTGCAGGACTTACCTCATCAGCAAGTTCAAACATAAGGTTTTTATCGGGCATTGTACAGTTAAAGCCTTTAACACCCATAACTTTTAATCCTTCAACAGCTGTTTTTAAATTATCTGTACCAACATCAAAACATAAATAAATATAATCAAGGCCAAGTAAGCTAAATCCCATGTTGTGCATCATTGGAGAAATACTATGAGCAACAGGAGAGCCTAGTAGACCTGTGAGTTTTGTATTACCTGTAATATAGTGTTCCATAAATCTGTCTCCTTTAGCGTTTAAAAAATTCATCATTTCTATAATACTTTTATGAAAAAACAAAGTCAATGAAACCTGGTAAAAATTGCCTAATCATATGGGAAGTGTTATAATCAAATGCAAGGAATTTATTACAAAATGCAATGGAGAAGGTCATGAACAGATTAAAGGCACTTAAGTACGTAGGAAGACCAAAGATATGTATTCCTGTAGTAGCTGGAGATATTAATGAGATAGAGTCTAACATTCATAGGATTGTAGAAAGTAAAGCAGATATAATTGAATTTAGAATCGACTATCTTGTGAATATTTCTCTGGATAATATCCAAAAGGGAATAGAAACCATAAGAAAATATTCGGATTTGCCAATGCTTGTTACATTTCGTTCAGGATTTGAAGGTGGAGACAAGGATACATCCAGAGAAGAATATGAACATATTTTGGAAAAAGTTATAACTTCCGGGGCGGATTTTGATGGCATTGATATTGAAATGTTTACACCTAGAGCAAAGGAACTTGTAAAGATAGCTCATGATAACAATCTTATGGTGGTTATGTCTAGTCATGATTTTAATGATACACCGGAGATGGAAGAATTATCAAAAAGATTTTTAAGTATGAAGGAAATGGGTTGCGATATTGCTAAAATAGCTTGTATGCCAAAGGACTATAAGGATGTTTTAAGACTTATGGATGCAACGTTAGATGCGAAAAATAATCTTGAGATACCGGTGGTATCGATGTCTATGTCAGGTCTGGGACTTGTTAGCAGAATGTCAGGCCAATGCTATGGAAGTGCTATTACATTTGCAAGTGCTGGAAAAGCATCGGCTCCAGGGCAGATTGATTCTAAAGAATTAGAAAAAATTATAAGTGTTATAAGTAAGAATTTGGAGGCGTAAAAATGAAGGATAAGAACGTAATGTTGATTGGTTTTATGGGAACAGGAAAGACAACAGTTTCTCAGAAGCTTGCTCTTGATCACGGAATGCATGAGATTGATTTGGATTCATATATTGTAGACAGAGAAAAAATGAATATTACAGACATATTTGCAGAAATGGGTGAAGAAGGCTTTAGAGATATAGAAACAGATTGTCTTAAGGATGTTGTTGATAGAACTGGAAATATTGTATCCTGTGGCGGAGGTTCTGTTCTTAGAGATGAGAATGTTGAATTGATGAAGAAAAATGGAGTTATAGTACTTTTAACAGCAACTCCAGAGACTGTATTTGAAAGAGTAAAGGATGACAATACAAGACCTTTGTTAAATGGCAATATGAATATTGAATTTATTACCGAACTTATGAGAAAAAGAGAGGACAGATATAAGGAAGTTGCCGATGTAGTTGTGGATACAGATGGAAAATCAATCCAGGAAATTGCCGATGAGATAAGTCAGCAAGTTGGATTATAAAATAATATTGAAAATTCTTTTCATTTAGTATAGAATATTAAAGGTTATCCATTAAAAATAAGGAGGATTATTTACTATGATTTCAGCAGGAGATTTTAGAAATGGTATTACTATTGAGTATGATAATAATATCTATCAGATTATAGAATTCCAGCATGTAAAACCAGGAAAGGGTGCAGCTTTCGTTAGAACAAAACTTAAGAATATTAAGAGTGGCGGCGTTGTGGAGAAAACATTTAGACCAACAGAGAAATGTCCACAGGCTAGAATTGATAGAAAAGATATGCAGTATCTTTATAATGATGGAGACCTCTATTATTTTATGGATACAGAGACATATGAGCAGATTGGTCTTAGCAATGATCAGGTTGGAGAATCTCTTAAGTTTGTTAAAGAAAATGAAATGGTTAAGATTTGTTCGCACAATGGAGATGTATTTGCTCTTGAACCACCTCTTTTTGTTGAACTTGAGATTACAGATACAGAGCCAGGTGTAAAAGGTGATACAGCAACAGGTGCAACAAAACCGGCAACAGTTGAGACAGGTGCACAGGTTTCAGTTCCACTTTTCGTTAACCAGGGTGATAAGATTAAAATTGATACTAGAACAGGTGAATATCTTTCTAGAGTTTAATATTGAAAATATTAGATTTGATAAAGAGTTGTGTATTATGCACAACTCTTTTTTTATGTGAATTTTAAGATTTAAAAATGAAAATTTACCTAAAAGAAAGTAAAGTTTAATAAAATTTTAAAACATTTGAAAATATATTAATGCAACAATGTTAAAAAGATGAATATAAAACGGGTTAATATTTGTTACAAATTACTATTGATTGCGGTGAGGGATGAGAGTATAATCAGAATAGGCGCCAGTAACTAAGGGATAATTAATTGAGAAGGAGTAAAGATGGAGTATAGTGAATTTAGGGAAAGTGTAAAAAACAGTGTTTCGATGCTTTTTGAGGGTGACGAGGTAATAATAAGAAAAGTCCTGAAGAATAATGGAGTGGTAAAAGATTCGTTATCAATAATATCTGAGAGATCCAATGTCTCACCAACTGTTTATTTGGATTCGTATTATGAAGCGTATAAAAGGGAAGAAATGGATATTCAGGAGATTGCTTCGGAAATATATGATATGTACCAGGAAAATTTAAGATTTATGAATTTTAATGTGGATTTGTTTAAAAACTTCGAAACTGTTAAGGAAAAGGTGGTGTATAAATTAATTAATGCCAAGACAAATGAAGAGTTGTTAAAGGATGTACCACATGTAGATGTGATAGATTTGGCAATGGTTTTTTATTGTTTAATGGATGATGAAATAATTGGTGGTGCCACGGCGTTGATTCACAATGTTCATATGGAGATGTGGAATGTTACTGTGGATGATTTGTTTAATGTTGCCAGGAAAAACACACCGAATCTTTTAAAGTGTGAACTTAAGAGTATGGATGATGTTATTAGAGAAATTGTTATTGAACATACACCGGATATGGTACGTGAAAGTAGTGACAGTTATATATTGGATGCAGTGAATAAGGATACAGAAGAACTAGTGGAAAAAATGGTGGCAGACATAAGACGTAGAAATCCAATAGAAATGTATGTGTTAACTAATGAGATTAAGTTGAATGGAGCAGCCTGCATGATGTATGAGGACGTTCTAGATGCTTTTTCTAGAAAGATGGGTAATAATATTTACATAATTCCAAGTTCTATTCACGAGGTACTTTTAGTACCTGAATTTGAGGGAATATGTGAAGAAGAATTAACGAATATGGTTAGAGAAGTTAATAAATGCGAAGTTGATGACGTTGATGTGTTATCAGACCATGTGTATTACTATGATCATATGAGAAAATCGATATTATTAAGTAAGGCAGCAGGATAAAAAACAGCTGGATTTTATCCAGCTGTTAATGCATCCGATGAGAGTCGAACTCACTCACATGGCTCCGGAGGCCATTGCTCTATCCGCTGAGCTACGGATGCGAATAATACACAATCATTTATTTTATATTAGTATTATGAATTTGACAAGATATTCAGTTGCTTTTTCGTTCTCCCTTTGATATTATTAAACACGGTGAAAAGGATAATTGTGCCTGGTTTTGGGCTTTAAAACAGGATTGGAGTAATCGATGTTTTTTAATAAAAAGAATGATAGAAAATCAAATAAGATTAATGATGAATATGACGAAAAGAAACTGAAACGTAAAAGACAGGAAGAAGACGACGAAGAAGAAAGAATATACAATGAACTTATAGAAGAATTGGATGAAATTGAAAGAAAACGCGAATCCATGTCTTCGAGATTAAAAAATGTAATAGAGATTGATAAACAGTCAATAGAAAGCGATGACTACGATAATCTTGATTACGAAGATGATATAGAAATTGAAAATGAGGAGTCAGTAGATGACTATGATTCTGATAATGATATAGAAAACAGTAATATTATTGAAATATCTAATGAGGATTCAAAAGAGGAATCAGAGGTAGAAGAATCATTAGAAGAAGATGAAGAATCAGACGAAGAAGAAATAGAAGAAACGTCAGAAGAAGATATTCAGGAAGAATTAGAGAATCTTACTAAAAATGATACAGATTATCTTGATGATGAAGAAGATTACGTTGAAGAATCTCAGAAGGAATATTCAGAGGATGATCAGGAATACGAAGATGAATATGAGAATGAATACGAAGACGAAGGCGAGTACGAAGATGATGAAGATGAGTACGAAAACGAGTATGAAGCTGATGATGAACTAGACGAATTAGAGCGACTTTTAGATGAAAATGATTATATTGAACAGAGACATAAACGAGATGGAAGAAGGAGAGAAAGAAAAGAAAAGAAAAAATCTAAGAAATCTTTAAAGAATCTTTTCTCGAGCGATAAATCAGATAAAATGTTTGCGGCCATAATCATCGCCATAGTTGCAGTTGCTATTTTTTTCATAGTTATTACGGTATCTAAGGTTAAAGATTCTAAGAAAAATGATGAAGGCTTTATTAAAAAAATGGATACATCATATATTGTAACTATGTTGACAGACTATCAAAGTGCTTTACAGGACGCTGATATAACCAGAATAAGAACATTTATTTATAATCAGAAAAATGTAGCGGATGAAGAAATAAATAAAAATGTATATGCCGCTGAAGGATATAAGATAGGTACATTAAGTATAACTGATTGTTATGCGCAGTATGGTGTAAAGGATAACGAATACATAATCTATGCGAAATACAAATTATCAATTCCGGAAATAGAGACACCGGCTGTTGGTTTATTTACGTATTATATTGTTAAGGAATCTGACTCAGGATATAAAGTAAGTTATGATTTATATGATGTGAATTCTAATGTGTACAGTTATGTATCGGAAATGTCTTCAAAACAATATGTTCAAGATCTTATTCAAGAGGTTAATGATGAATTTAACCGTGCAAGAAGTAAAGATTCTGCTTTGAATAAAGTTATTAATGATATTGCTAACTCTTCTGTGCAGGAAACTACAAGTGGAAATGACTCTACAACAGCGGAATCAGGCGGTGAAACTACGGCAGAGGAAACGACTACGGAAAAAGAAACTACAACCAGTTCGGAAGATGATGAATAAAAATAAAAAATTAAGTCAGCAAAAAATGTTGACTTAATTTTTTTATTGTCTTATAATACCTTTCGAGATGATACCAAAGGCGGTTAGATGGCTCGTTTATTTGCCATGCCTATAGGTATCTTTTTTTAGTGAAAAACCAAATAAGTATAATTTTAAGGAGGACACGTAAATGTCATATGTTGATGAAGTGATCGAGCAGGTAATTGCTAAGAATCCAGCAGAGCCAGAATTCCATCAGGCAGTAAAGGAAGTACTTGAGTCTTTAAGACCAGTAGTTGATGCTAATGAGGAGAAGTACAGAAAAGAAGCTATCCTTGAGAGAATTGTTAATCCAGAGAGACAGTTCAAATTCAGAGTTCCTTGGGTAGATGATAAGGGACAGGTTAGAGTAAACACAGGTTATCGTGTACAGTTTAACAGTGCTATTGGACCATACAAGGGTGGTTTAAGATTGCATCCATCAGTAAACTTAGGAATTATTAAATTCTTAGGATTCGAACAGATTTTTAAGAACTCTCTTACAGGACTTCCAATCGGTGGAGGTAAAGGTGGTTCTGATTTTGATCCTAAGGGAAAATCAGATAGAGAAATCATGGCATTCTGCCAGAGCTTCATGACAGAACTTTGCAAATATATTGGAGCAGATACAGACGTTCCTGCAGGTGATATCGGAACAGGTGCTAGAGAAATCGGTTATATGTTCGGACAGTATAAGAGAATCAGAGGCGTATACGAAGGTGTTCTTACAGGAAAAGGATTATCATATGGTGGATCTTTAGCAAGAACAGAGGCAACAGGATATGGTCTTTTATACATTACAAAAGAAATGCTTAAATCAAATGGTGTTGATATAGCAGGAAAGACAATCGCAGTTTCAGGTGCTGGTAACGTTGCTATTTATGCAATTCAGAAGGCTCAGGAAATGGGTGCTAAGGTTGTTACATGCTCAGATTCAACAGGATGGATTTATGATCCAGACGGAATCGATGTAGCTACTCTTAAGGATGTAAAAGAAGTTAAGAGAGCAAGACTTACAGAATATAAGGCAGCTAGACCAAATGCAGAATACCATGAAGGTAAAGGTGTATGGACAGTTAAGTGTGACATCGCATTACCATGTGCTACACAGAATGAATTAGATGTTGAAGATGCTAAGACACTTGTTGCTAACGGATGCATCGCAGTTTGTGAAGGTGCTAACATGCCTACAACATTAGAGGCTACACAGTATCTCCAGGATAACAAAGTATACTTCGTACCTGGTAAAGCAGCTAATGCAGGTGGTGTTGCAACATCAGCTCTTGAAATGTCACAGAACAGCGAAAGATTAAGCTGGACATTTGAAGAGGTAGATAGCAAATTACAGGGAATTATGGTTAATATTTTCCATAACCTTGATGAAGCAGCTAAGAAATATGGCTTTGAAGGTAACTACGTTGTAGGTGCTAACATTGCAGGTTTCGAAAAAGTTGTAGATGCTATGCTCGCTCAGGGTGTTTGCTAATTAGATAAAACAACAGGAGAGCTCCTGCCTTAAAAGTGGAGGTTTATCAACGTGAAAAACTCGCATTCGCTATAATGAATGCGAGTTTTTTTGATACTATGCAATCGAAAAAACCAAAATAAAAATGCCGAAAAACCCAAAATAAAAATGCCGAAAAACCCAAAATAAAAATGCCGAAAAATATAAAATGAACTTGAATTATTACATGAAGCATTGCATAATAAGTTTGGAGGTATAGACTAAATGAGATATTATATAAGAGTGATAGATAAATATATAGATGAAATGATTAAGGCTTTCAATGCCATAAACATAGTGGGTCCAAAAGGTTGTGGAAAAACGAGAACTGCTAAGGAAAGATGTAAAACAATCATTGAGTTCCAGGATGAAGAAAAGAGAGAAGGATATTTAAGCATGGCTAATACAGCTCCCAGGCTATTTTTGAAAAATGAAAAACCTATTTTGTTTGATGAATGGCAGGATGCTCCAAAGATATGGGGGACAATAAGAAAAGATTGTGACGACAATCCTGAAGCTTTTGGAGAGTATTATCTGACAGGATCATCAAGCAAAAAAATCGATACCCCTCATACTGGGACCGGAAGAATTTCTGAAATAACCATGTATCCTATGACATTATATGAAACTGGTGAGTCGACTGGAGGAGTTTCTATATCCAGATTATTCGATGATGATAAGTATGATATAGATGGTGAAAAAAGCAATCTGAAATTAGAAGATCTTTTTTATATTATTTGTCGAGGCGGATGGCCAAGATGCCTCACAATAAAAGACGACGCTGCTAAGCTTCGAATCGCAACAGACTATTTCGAACAAATATATAAAAAGGATATTAGTGCAGTTGATGGAGTAAAGAGAAATCCGGAGTGGGCAAGAACTATTCTTTGGTCATACGCTAGAAATATGGCTACATTATCTAAAAAAACGGTGATAAACTCTGATATAAGGGCATCGTATAATATAACAGATATTACAATTTCTTCTTATATAGAAGCTTTGGAAAAGTTATTTGTGATAAAAGATATAGATGCCTGGACTCCTCAGATAAGATCCAAAACGGCAATCAGATCAGCAAAAAAACACATTTTTATTGATCCATCTATCGGACTGGCTGCTTTGGGAATTAAACCTGATTATTTTAATATGGATTTAGATATGTTTGGTCATGCCTTTGAAAATCTGGTTATTAGGGACCTTTTGTCATATGCTGAAACTCAAAATGCAAGAGTCATGCATTATAGTGATGATACAGGACTCGAGGCTGATGCAGTGTATCAGCTTTCTGATGGAAGATACGCTCTGATAGAGATAAAGACCGGTGTAAATGCTGTACCAAAGGCTGAAGAGGGTTTGTTAAAGTTTAGAGATGTAATTAGACAACATAATGAAAAGGCTCTTTCAAATAAAGAACATCCGGGCGTTACCTATAGAGAACCATCTTTACTAATGATTATATGTGCCAATGCTGAAATGGCATATACAACTGATAATGGTGTGAAGGTTGTCCCAGTGGGGTGTTTGAAGAACTAAGATATAAAAGCAAAGAAGAATATAAAAATGGCAAAAAACTTATTTGAAATACTACCGGCTGATTTTTACAAGCCGCTTACAAGTAAATACAGGCGAATGTATGCAGATGCAATTCTGCTAATATTTAATACCTTCAAGTCGGAGATATCATATGGTGTGAACAGGGATATTATAGTTAGAACACTTATGGATTATTTTGAATTGGACGATGATGAGATATCCTTTGATGATGAGACCTATGTTAGTGATGCGAGAGATAAAGCAAATGGAGTTATAGCTCAGTTAAAAGCAGCGGGATGGCTTGAATATGAACAGACTGATGATCATCAGTTAAATGTTGTTATGTTTGAATATGCTATTCCGATAATAGAAAGCATGAACAGGGTTATCAAAGAAGAGGAAACAGAGTATCAGGGACTGATATCTCAGATACATTCAACATTACAGAATGATGAGCTGCTATCAAAACCATATGAGTTAATTATTGTGGGGGTGGAAGAAAGTACAGAGCGACTTGTTTCAGAGCTTAAACGCCTGTCTGTAAGTATTAAAAGGTATATGGAAAAACAGACCAATGAGATGGATGCAAACGAAGTTCTGGAACATTTCTTTAAATATCATCAAGATATAGGTTCGAAGGCTTATCTAAGAATGAAAACTGCAGAAAATATAGCTTATTTTAGAAGCTCTATTATAGATAGAATTGATTATATACTTAGTAGTTCAGATATAATGACAAGGGCTGTGAAGGGATATATGGAGGTACGAAAAGTAGAGGATGCAGACACTGCTTATGACATGCTGGTAAGCAATCTGATAGATATAAAATCTGCTTTTTATAAAATAGATGATATTATCGATGAGATAGATAGCAAGCATACCAAATATATGAAAAATGCTGTAAGACGAGCTCAGTTTCTGCTTTCAACCGGTAATAATCTGGAAGGAAAACTGTCACGGATTCTGAATCTTATGGCAGAAGATATTAATAATGAGCGAAGTGCACTTTTCGAAGCAGATGAAAAGGAGAGTATGAAGATTTCAATATATCCGCAGAGGTATATATCCCCGGAATCTTTGAAAACTATGCCGGTTAAGAAACAAATGACTGAAATAGGTATTATAGATACGGCTCCTGTAATGACTGAAGAAGAAAGAACCCTCTACAAAGAGGCACTTAGACAAAAGAACAGCCGTAGATTCACTAGAAAAAACGTTAATGCTTTTGTTGAGGAGCTTTTGAAGGACAAAGAAAAAATACCAGTTACTGAGATTGAAATTAACTCAAAGAGAGATTTGATAAGGCTAATATATATAAGCATTTATGCTGGCAATGCTGCAAATGTTTACAAGGTGAAAAGAACATCACGAAATGTTCAAGTTGGTACTTATAGTTTGCCATATTTTGAGATAATCAGGAGATAATATCAGATGTTTGAAGAATTTGAAAAGGTAAATAATTCTGTTTCAGAAAAGGAACGGTTTCGAGTTGCTGCGAATAAACTCCTTAATCAGTGCTTTCTACTGAAAAAGAAGGAGGATACCAGGAAGGACTATATCTATGTCAGAGAGAACAAAGAGTTATTTAAAATGTATTTCGACATGATAGGTTATTCAATAAGAATTAATGAGGATCAGGGGGTTATAGCGCTTTCAAGTGATTATGATACCGGGCGGATGCTATTTAATAAAATGGAGAGTATTTTTATTCTTATTATCAGACTTCTATACATTGAAAAACGTAAGGAAATATCCAGCTCTTATGAAGATGTTATCGTTCTTATGGAAGAAATCAGAGAGAAGTATTCTCTGCTTAAGATAAAAAATAAGCCTAATATGGATAAGGGAACTGAAAAAGGTATGGTGTCGTTATTCAGACGATATAATATTATCAGAAATATTGATTCTGATGTAAATCAGGCTGACTGCAGACTCATCATATATCCATCTGTATTAATGGCTCTTACAGTTGATGATATAAATGATTTCTATGAGATGACTGAAAAGAAATTGCGGAGTTATGCAAGATATAATGGGAAGAATGATGGTAGTGATAATAATGGTGTAATTGATGAGGAGAATTAGTCAGTATGGATAATTATATGAAGAAGCTGACCAGAATACAGCTAGTAAATTGGCATTTCTTTGAAAATGAACAGATATGTTTAAATGGTTCAACTCTTATAAGCGGTGAAAATACAGCTGGAAAATCTACAATTCTAGATGCTGTTCAGTTGGTACTTACGACAAATTCACGTAAATTCAATATGGCAGCCAACGAAAAGGGAAATCGTGATCTTAAGGGATATGTAAGATGTAAAGTAGGAAATGTTGGCGAGACCTATCATAGAAAAGGTACTGTACCCGGAAATGTTGCATTGGAATTTTATGAAGAAAAATCAGATAACTATTTTGTTCTTGGCGTGCACCTTCTCTCAACTGATGAGGAAAGCTCTGTAATAAAGAAATGGTACTGCGAAGAATGTAGATTAGAAGATTTGAGCTTCATTACAGAAGGAAGGCCTTCGCTAGCAGAGGAATTCAGAAATAAAACTAGACGAATAAAATACATGGATACGGATAAGGCGGCCAGGGATCGCTTCCGACATAGAATGGGTAATCTGGATGATAAATTCTTTGATATTATACCGAAATCACTTGCATTTAAACCAATGGATAATGTCAAGGATTTTATCAATAAATTTGTTCTCAGTGAAGGTAGAGTTGATGTAGAAAGTTTAAAGAAAAATATCAGTCTTCTTGATGAACTGGAGAACACATTAAACAAAACAAAAAAGCAACTTGATGGATTAAATAATATACTTAGGGTTTTTGACGAAATTGATGCTAAGGACAGAGATATAAAAGTAAATGAAATCCTGCTAAGACTTGCCGAAAAGGATGCTCTGGCTTTGGATATCGAAAAACAAAAGGAAGATATAAATATAAAAACTCAGAATGTCACTGGTATAGAGGATAGAGTTAATGTTTATGATAGTAATATAAAAAGCTTAGAGGATGAAATACTATCACTTAATATAAGTATTTCTAATAACGAGTCAAGCAAGCTGGTAGAAAGCCTCAGAAATAGACAGGACTCCCTTACGGATGAAATAAAAACAGAAAAAGCGAGTAAAAAGAATCTGGAAAATGAAACAGGAAAGCTAACTAATTATCTTCGGACTATTAATAATCTTTTGAATGAAAAGGTGGATGGACAAGAGAATATAGGTATTATTCTGGAAGCTGGATATGAAGAAGATAAGACCGGTATCCTTAGTAAAATGTCAAAGCACTTTGATGCAGAATTTCAAAAGTTCATAAATAAAAAGGCGCAGTTGACTATACATATGGAGAAATTAGATGACGATATAAATGAACTAAAAGAAAAGCAGGTAACTCTTGAAAAAAGACAGCTGAGCTATCCTTCAGCAACAACTGAATTAAAAAAACTTATTGAGCAGGAATATAACAGGAAAGGAATAAATTCTAAAGTATATATATTGTCCGATCTTCTTGAGATAATAGACGAGAGATGGAGAAATGCGGTTGAGGGTTATCTTAATACTCAGAAATTCTATTTGGTAGTAGAACCTGAGTATGTAAATACAGCACTGGAGGTATATGATAGAAATCGTAGCAAGATACATTCTGCAGGTATAATAAATACACGTAAGCTCCCTATGGATTATGTGGAAAATAGCAGAAGCCTGGCATATGTGGTTAAGGCAGAGAACAGATATGCTAAGGCGTATATAGAGTACATTCTCGGAAAGGTTATCAGATGTGAAAATGTTCTGGAATTGGAGAATCATAAGATAGCCATTACTCCTGAATGTATGTTATATCAGGGCTATGTTGTAAGGCATATAAATCCAAGAGATTATAAAGATCCGTTTATTGGTATCAACGCTTACAGAGTCCAGCTTGAAAATGTAAGAGAAGAACTTGAGAATCTTTCAACAAGTAGAAAAGAGCTCAGACTGGAAATCGAAAAATATAGTAAGATAGTGAAGTTGGGCAATAGCGTGAATCTTGATATGCTAAGGCTTTATATGAACAGTCCTTCGAAGGTAAAAGCGCGGGAAAGTGAACTGGCGTCGGTAAAAGCAGAACTAAAAACTGCAGAGAAAGATCCTACTCTCATGGAGCTTATGTTTAAACTTGAAGAAAAGAATAAAGAAATACAGAGCAAAAAAAATGCAAAGGATGATCTTATAGAAGAAAGAGCGAGGCTAAGTAATCAGATTGAAAATCTAAAAGAAAGCATTTCCACGAAGAGTAAGAATTTAGCATTAAAGAAAAGTGAACTAGCAGATATTTATGAAGAGACTGGAACGGAATATAAGATAGCTTCGGATAAGTATCAGCAGAATAGAAAGTCGAAAAAACCGCAGAGAATATATGATAATTTCAGTCCGCAGAAGACTCAGTTTGAAAATGAAAAGAATAATCTGATAAAAGAATTATATAGTTTACAGAGCGATTTTAATGCTGAATTTTCTCTTGATTTTACTACAGGATTAGAAGAAACCTCTCAATACCGGGAAGCAGCAGATAAGCTGGAAAGGGTAGAAATTATTAAGTATGAAGAAAAACTCCGAACCGCTAGAAGTGACTGTGAAAGTATATTCCGAAGTGATTTTCTATCAAAGATGAAAGAACAGATTGAGAATGCAAGGCAGGAATTCCGTAATCTCAATAAAGCTCTTGAAAATGTGTACTATGGTGAAGACAGCTATCATTTTAATATAACATTTGATAAGAGGAAAGAAAGTCTCTATAAAATGATTACCTCGGAATATAATATGGAGGGTGAAAACAATCTGTGGACGAGTGTTTTCGAGGCGGAGTATAAGGACGAAATCGAAGATTTGTTTGCAAAGCTTATGGTCAGCGATGATAAGGGGGAAACGGTAATTGAAGAGTATACTGATTATAGATCCTATCTTGATTATGATATAGAAATTAGAAAAAAGAATGGGCAGAGGCAGAAGTTTTCTGATATATATGGAGAAAAAAGCGGAAGTGAAACGCAAGTTCCTTATTATGTAGCAATAGCTGCTTCATTTTATCAGCTTTATCGATATGGAAATTCTGTGCGACTTATGCTTTTAGATGAAGCCTTTGATAAAATGGATGATGACCGAATTAAGTCGATGCTTGAATTCATGAATGGTCTTAATTTGCAGGTGATTATGGCGACACCACCATCAAAGATTGAGATAATCGGAGAACAGGTTGGTTGTATACTAACTGCTATCAGAGATGGAAACAGAAGTATTGTGGAAGAGTACGAGTTATGATATTAACAAAAGAACAAAAAAATATATTAAATACGCTTATAGATAAGTATGAAAGAAGCGCCTCTTTTCGTGGGGCAAGTAAAAAAACACAGCATTTCTATGTTAAACCCGAAGAGATATATCCTAAGTATCTTGATGAGCGAGAGTATGATTTATTTGTAAGGCTGAACCAGGATATCCGAGATATAAAGTCTAAGGGATATGTTACTATATCGGAAATCAATATGCGTGTTACCAAGATATCACTCGTCTATGAGAAACTGCATGAAGTATATGCTGTATTAGAAAGAAATCCCAAGCGGGATAAGCTTTTAATAATTAATGAGATTTTGGAAGGACAAAAGGAATATCTTTTAAATTTAGACTCTGATAGTGATATAGCAACGGCTCTACTGGAATACATAAATGAACAGTTCAGGAGATTGTCTCTGGGAAAGTTTCCGGAATATTATGAAGAAACTGAAAAGGATCCGGTTGCAGATTATGAAGATTTCTGGTCAGCTCTGAAATATCTTATTATTACTAGAGATGACGTATATATAAGAGATGTATCTGTACGCCTTTTCAGTGATTCAAAACGACTTGAACAGCTTAAGGGAAGAATATCAAGATGTCTTTATAAATATGGTAATTTCCCTGAAAAGGAGACGGTTTTAGAGGAATGCGGAGTTATTCAGACACCTTCTTATGTTATGTTGCGTGGCCCTGTAGAAATATGTTTTGGAGAACAATTTCTTGACGTAGGTAAACTGAAAGGAGATATAGCATTTTCAACAGAAACGCTGAAAGGGATTACTGGAATAAAGGTCAATGGTAAAAGGGTAATTACTATCGAGAATCTCACAAGCTTTCATAGTATTACCCTTTCTCATGGAGAGGTAGCAATATATCTTGGAGGCTATCACAATAGAGCGAAGAGAGAGTTTCTTAAGCTCCTTTATCTGAATAATATCTCCTTGGACTTTTGTCATTTTGGAGATATTGATGCAGGTGGATTTTTTATATATGAGCATTTAAGGAGAATGACCGGAATACCATTTAGGACACTTAAAATGGACAAGGAAATGTTGGCTTTGTATAGTGAATTTACAAAAAAACTATCACTGAATGATATTAGTAGAATTAAAAAACTTATTGAAAAATATAGAAATGAAGAAATAAATAATCCTGAAAGTAGTAGAATTATAGAAACCTTGAAATATATGGTAGATAATAATGTGAAACTCGAACAAGAGGCTATTCAGTAATAGGTGATCATTGCAATTAAGCTTTTTTAATCTAAGTTAGTAATACACGCATAATATACACCGTCTTCAAAAACCCCAGTATCTATGCCGAACACTGATTTGATGCTATGCTCGCTCAGGGTATTTGCTAGTTAGATAATAACATTATATATAAAAAAAGCAAAAACACTAGTAATCTACTTTAAATTAATTTAAAAAAATGATAATATTAGATAAATATGTCATATTATGGAGGCAGGTAACTTGCAACTTACATATCATTTGTTATCTGAAAAAGGAAATAGAAAGAATAATGAAGACAGGGTTGGAAGCTACAAACGTGGAGATGAATTTTGTTTTGCCTTGGCCGATGGTCTTGGAGGGCACGAGAAAGGCGAGGTGGCATCAACCACAGTAGTGGATACGTGTATTGATCTTTTCAAAGAAGAAGGATTTAGCGAATTTGTAATGCGAGACGCCTTTGAAATAGGTCAGGAACGATTATTGAATCTGCAGGCTAAAAATAGAATGCCTGATGATTTTAAATCAACTTTGGTTTTGTTATGTATAAATGAGACAATGATTAACTGGGGTCACATCGGTGATTCTAGATTATATTATTTTAAAAACAAGAAAAAAGTATTACATACCTTGGATCATTCGGTTCCACAAGTTCTTGTAAATATAGGTGAAATACAAGATAGTGATATCAGGAATCATCCTGATAGAAACCATTTATTAAGTGCAATGGGAATAGAATGGCAAAGGCCAAGATATGAAATTGCAGAACCGATTATAACAGAACCAGGAACGGCATTTTTAATGGCATCAGATGGATTTTGGGAACTAATATCTGATGAGGAAATGGTTAAGTGCTTGAAAAAGGCAAATGATGTACATCAATGGATGACATCCATGGAAAAGATTGTCAAAAAAACAGGCGAAGATAGGAATATGGATAACTATTCAGCTATTGGAATTTGGATAGAAAAAGACTAATGACTTCAATTATGATTTTTGTGTAATAATCATAAATGAGGTCATTAATTTTTTGTTAAAATTATTGAAAATACACATAATCAATGCTATACTTTTGTATAAATCAAATGAATAACAGCGAGATTGGGAGGCGTAGATTTATGAGTAAGATTAATCCTGATTATTTGTGCCCGGGTTGTATGGCTGTTTTGGATGAGCCGGATTTGCCATGTCCTTTATGTGGATTCGACAAGGTGACTTATGCACCATCTCCTAGAAGTCTTAGACCATTCACAAGATTGAACGGAAAATACCTAGTCGGCAAGGTCATCGGTGAAGGGGGTTTTGGAATTACATATATTGGCTTCAATATGGAGACAGATCTTCCGGTAGCCATTAAAGAATATTTTCCTTCAGAATTGGCAACGCGTGATACAACACAAGGAAATACAGTTACAATATTTTCTGGAGAAGCTCAAAGCTTATTTAAAGAGGGACTTGAGAAATATTTGAGAGAGGCGCGAAATCTTTCGATGTTTTCAGACCTTCAAGGTATTGTAACAGTTAAGGATTTCTTTTATGAGAATGAAACTGCTTATATCATTATGGAGTATATTAATGGTATAACATTAAAACAGTATCTCACCAAAGTTGGTGGACGTATGAAACAGAACGAGGTTATCAAAATGATGAAACCTGTTCTGGAATCTATGGTGAAGATTCATGAAGTGGGAATTATCCATAGAGATATAAGCCCAGATAATATCAAAAACTTACAGACTTCGGTGCTGCGAGAGTTTTTGATACTGAAGATAGTAAGAGTATTACAGTTGTTCTTAAAAGAGGTTATGCACCAGAAGAGCAGTACAGAGCTAAGGGCAATCAAGGACCTTGGACAGATGTATATGCATTGTGTGCAACTATGTATCGTATGATTACAGGTGTAACACCTCAGGAAGCGTTAGAGAGAATTATTGATGATAACGTAGAGAAAGTTTCTAAGTATGATCCTAATGTATGGCCAGAGACAGAATATGCTATTATGAAAGGTCTTTCACTCAGAGCTGAGGATCGTTGGCAGTCAGTAAATGATCTTATTGATGCTTTGTATTATAGTGTTCTTGAATATGATGCAGATGGTAATCCACGTCTTAAGATTACAAAAGAAGGTACAGAAGGTGCAGAAACAGTGACAGAGACACCTATACTTAATGCCACTGTTGAAGAAGCTACAGAACAGCCAAAGAGTGAAGAAGAGTTTGATTCCTCTCCAATAGTTATAAAGATTAATAGTAATCCATCTGGAGAGAGTGATACATCAGAAGCTCAGGAAGAAAAGAAAGAAGAAGTTGCTGAAACGCAAGTTACTGATAGTGAGACAAGTGAAGAGATTAAAGTTGAACACAGAAGGACTGATATATTAGAGTTCAATGCTCCTACTCCTGAAGAGAAAGAGGAACAGGAAGATAAGTCTGGTAAGAAACCTGAGAAGAAAAAAAGTGGTGGATTCTTCAAATCAACATTTAAAAAGCTTGTTAAGTTACAGTTAGGTAAAGTTAGATTTGAAGATAATGTTACAGACTTAAATGTAGAACATATGGACGTTGGTAATATAAGTGTTCTCAGTGGATGTTATGAGCTTAAGAAGTTAGTTCTTAGCAATAACATGGTAGATGATTTGGAACCATTAAGAGATCATGAGAATCTTGAGTATTTAGCACTTAAGAATACATTGGTTTCTAATCTTGCACCAATTTCTACATGCCCTAATATCAAGTATCTAGATCTTTGGGGAACCAGAGTTACAGATTTACATGATATTTATGAACTTAAGAGTCTTACATATCTTTGCGTAAAGAATACAGAACTTAGAAAGAGTCAGATTGACGATTTTAAGAAACATAATCCAGCATGCGTTGTAGATTATTAATTGAAATGCTAGTTGCAGGTCTTTGGGAGTAGATTCAAAGACCTGCTTTTTTTCTATAAAAATAATTAAGAATAAATGGGAGATGTATAATGGAAAATGTTCAAATTGAGAAAATAAAAACGGAGATAAATAAAGTTGTAGTTGGTAAGGATGAAATAATCGAAAAGGTAATGGCGGCTATATTTGCAGGTGGACATATATTGTTAGAAGATGTACCAGGTGTTGGAAAGACAACTTTAGCAGTTGCATTTTCCAGAACCCTTTCCCTTGATTATAGAAGAATCCAGTTTACGCCAGACGTTTTGCCTTCTGATGTAGTGGGATTTTCAATGTTTAATAAAAAGACGAATGAATTTGAATTCAAAGAGGGAGCAGCAATGTGTAACTTGTTGTTAGCTGATGAGATAAACAGAACATCCCCTAAAACCCAGGCAGCACTTTTAGAGGTAATGGAAGAGAAGAAAGTTACTGTGGATGGAACTACACATTTTTTACCAAAGCCTTTTATTGTTATAGCTACTGAGAATCCGGTGGGTTATGTAGGAACTCAGAAACTACCTGAGTCACAGTTAGACAGATTTATGGTTAGACTATCCATGGGATATCCGGACAAAGAAAGTGAAATGGATATTTACAAAGGACATAGCTATGACGCCTTAGATACAGTAGAACATGTAATATCTGCCCAGGATATTATTGCTATAAGAGATGAGATAGAAAAGATTACGGTTAAGGAAGAAATATATGAGTATGTTGTGAATTTGGTAAGAAACAGCCGTGAGAATGAATATGTAGAAATGGGAATTAGTCCACGAGGAGGAATTGCTCTTATAAAAATGGCTAGAGCAATGGCATATATGCATAATAGAAATTATGTTGTACCGGAGGATGTCCTTGATTGCGTGGATGCAGTAGCAACCCATAGAATTATACTGAATTCAAAGGCCAGAGCCACAGGATACAGTCAGAAAGATTTTATAGAAACGTTAAAAACAAGTGTAAAAATGCCCTAATAATGGAGGAATATATGGTTTGGTTTTCTAGAATCAATTATTTGACATTTGTTATATTAGTTATGGCAGGTATCTTTTTTTACAATGACTACATTTTGTGGGCATTGTTATTTGCCATGATTGTAACTCCAATCATATCTTATTTTGTGACTCGAAGAAATAAGGATAAAGTACGTATAAAAATTGAATTTGATAAGGTTACAGTTGGAGAGAATGCATATGTAAAATTGAATATAATAGCTGAAAACAAAAGTATATTACCAATTGAGAACCTTCGCGTGCATTTAAAACTGAATAACAGATTTTATGATGCTATGGATACCCAGGTTATAAATATGAGTGTAGCTCCATTTAAAAATAAAAAGTTGGAATTTGGTATGAATATAGTATATTTCGGTCGTGTGTTAGCGACCATTGAAAAGGCTGAGGTATACGATATTTTTGGAATGTGGAAATTTGACTTAGATACCGATAGTAATAGCGAAATAATCTGTCACCCCTTTGGAAAAGTGGAAATTGATGAAGTTCCTATTTCAACAGATGGAAGTGACGAAGATGAAGAATTGCAGTTGATTAAAGGGGATGATGTATCCCAGATATCTCAAATTAGAGATTATATACCAGGAGACAAGCTACAAAACATTCATTGGAAATTAAGCGCAAAGGAGGAGGAATTACAGGTTAAGGAATTTAGTCAGCCCTATTCTAGGGATATAATTCTTTTGGTGGATTTATATAAGGAAAATGCCAAAGGATTAAATGAAGTAATTAAATACGTGTATGCTGTTGGTAATGATGTTATCGAACAGGGGCGAAAGTTTTATCTTACGTGGTTTGATGGAGAGACATCAACGATGAATAGAGCAGAGGTTAATAATACTGATGAGCTATTAATTGCCATGTCAGATTTGTATTACGCAAAACCAGGTAAGAACCTTGGAGAGGCTATGGATTTATATGAAAAGTTTAGCAACTCCAAAAAGGAAGTGGTTATAGAGGTATCAAGTGCGATATCTGCACCTTCTAAAGGTGACAAAGTTATCCTTAGTGATGGGCCGGGGGTGATTTTGACATGCGTATAAAAAAAGATGTAATAAAGCTAAATAAAAAAGAAAAGAAGATACATCTAAAAGAAATTGAAGAAAACGGTATAGCATTGTCCTATCATCCTAGGGAAAATAAAAAAGACAAGATAGAATTTCTGCTTTTAAACGCGTTATTGGATTTTCTTATAGTTATGGGCACTTTAGGCGTCTTTTTAGAAGCTTTTGAAATAAAAACTAATATGCCTATGATTATAATGTCCTCTATGATAATAAGCCTTGCAATGGCATTTATGTATATAAATAACATTGTAAGAATACTTGGCTATCTAGGTGTCCTTGTAATATTTATACAAGGAGTTATGAATAATGCTTTTAGAATACGAGGTGGATTCTCTTACATTATCAATGATTTGATGAGATTCTTCGAATTCTATTTAGGTCTTCAGATTGAAAGGGAATACGATACCTATGGATTTGAAAAAAATTCGGCGGTATTATTCAGTTTAATATTTATTATATTCTCAGTAACATTGATGATAAATATGTCGATTTCTGAGTCCAAGAATTTTGTATTCATTTTCCTGGTGACATTTCCGATAGTTCAAATGGGAATGTACTTTAACAGAACCACAAGTTTAATATACTTTACCATGTATATGATTGGAATCTTAGGACTGTTTTTCTTTAGAGGATTTGGCCATTACAGAATGGAAACAAAGAAACGCCGGGGATATTTTTTTAAGCACGTAAAGAATAAATACTACTACGATTATACTAGTGATTCAAAGGTTGGTTTAACATTTATGTTAGCCTTTGCTATGATTTTTTTAGCTACGACATTGGTGTTTGGTATTCTGATTCCAAGAAATAATTTTACTTTGGATAAAAGATTTAGCAGTTACAAAGAAAATACCATGGATTTTACCAAGAGGTTTATCTTAGTTGGTTTCTGGGGCATGTTTGCTGAAAATGGAGGAATAGCCGGAGGCGTAGGAAAACAAAAGCTTGGTCAGTCGAGACTGGTAAGTCTTGATTATGAAACTGACTTAAAGCTTACTATGGCAGTAACAAAGGATGACAAAACAGTCTATCTAAAAGACGGAAATGGAACCTTTTATAAGGATGCTTATTGGTATACTATTTCGGAATATGATGGAGAGAAAGTAGATATTAGTGACTACGATGTGGATGATGAAAATATTGGTTTGCTAAATTATTACTTAGCTAAGGAATATTATAAAGATCCTGAATCAGAGGGGGTATTTGGCAGATCAAAAATATATGGAGTTAGTAATATAGGGGCTGGCTCTACAGACTCATTTTTTCCGTTAAATACCAGATTTTCCAACGAGGATTACAAATTTGAGGATTATAGTGATGAATTTGAGTTGTTTAAAAATGATGATGAAATAGATACAAAATATAAACATACATCCAGTGATTATACATATTACGGCAATCCTATTATTTACACCGGTTCCTATGATGAATTTAAGAAAAAAATATCACAGCTTAATACCCGGTTAAATAGTCAATATGCAGAACAGGAAGCAAATTATAGTGAATATGTTAAGGATATGTATCTAGAGGTGCCAGAGGAGGCAGAGGATGCTATAAAAGCATTTTGTGATAAATATGAACTTACAAAGGATACTCCTAATATAGAAGAGAGGATAGCACAGATATTCAGTGAGGATTACGAATATACATTGATGCCGGGAGTAACACCGTCCAATAAAGAGTTTGTTAGTTATTTTCTAGGGACGCAAAAGAAGGGTTACTGTGTGTATTTTGCTACAGCTACAACCTTGATACTTAGATATCTGGGAATACCAGCTAGATATGCTACAGGTTATGTACTGTGGACAGGAGATTATGGCTCAGGTCAGGAGTACGCAGGTGATGGTGTATGGAACGAGGATATAGAATGGGTTGATAACCAAAGTGAAGATGAGAAGTTATACACCTTTGAATTAACAGATGCTGAGGCTCATGCCTGGGTGGAGGAATATGTTGATGGATTTGGATGGGTAACAGTAGAGACAACTCCAAGTAGTGAAGAGGAAGAGCTAGAAGAGGATAATGTAGTAACAGACTTCCTTAACAATAATATCTTCACCAGAGAAACTTACGATAATGTAAAGAAATTTACTTTAGGAACTGTTACAACGATAGTTATAGTTGGAGTAGCAGGAGTGATTATACTTCTTGTAACAGGTTTTGTAGTAAGGGTAAAAAGAAAGAAAAATATGAATCCTATAAAACAATATAAATATTTGTGCACTATAGGAGAAAGCTTCGGGGTTAAGAAGGATGAGACAGAGGCGTATAGAGATTATTCGATGCGTTTAATGGAAGCAGGCGTTTTAACAGAGGAAGAGGCTTATAATATTTATAGAATAATTGAAAAAATAAAATTCAGCCTACAATCCGAAGATGAAAGAGATACGATATATGTAAAATCAATTACAGATAAAACCAGAACAAAGGCCTACGAAGAACTTAAATTCTTTAGGAAAGTAAAATTGAAGTACATAAAGTGGATTTAAAAACGTGCCCTGTAAAGTAAGAAGATAATTACTTGCTTTGCAGGGTTTATTTTTTGATAGAAATATACTAGAATATGTGAGGAACGAATTTTTAGAAATGGAGTAATTAAAATGAGTAAAGTAAGAACCAGATTTGCACCAAGTCCAACAGGAAGAATGCATGTTGGAAACCTTAGAACAGCATTATATGAATTCCTTATTGCAAAGCATGAGGGAGGAGATTTTATCCTTAGAATAGAGGATACAGATCAGGAGCGTTATGTTGAAGGTGCAACTGAGATAATATATAAAACACTAGAGGATACAGGGCTTGTACATGATGAAGGACCAGACAAAGATGGTGGAGTTGGTCCATATGTTCAAAGTGAAAGAATGAAAAGCGGCGTGTATCTTGAGTATGCAAAACAGCTTGTAGAAAAAGGAGAGGCTTATTACTGTTTCTGTACAGATGAGAGACTTAATTCATTAAGACAGGTAATAGCAGGAAAAGAGATAGTAATATATGATAAGCACTGCCTTCACCTTTCAAAGGAACAGGTAGAAGAGAACCTGGCCAAAGGAATGCCATACGTTATAAGACAGAATAATCCTAAAGAAGGAACAACTACATTTCATGATGAAATATATGGAGATGTAACTGTTGATAATTCAGAGTTAGACGATATGATTCTTATAAAGTCTGATGGATATCCAACATATAATTTTGCAAATGTAATTGATGATCATCTTATGAATATAACACATGTAGTTAGAGGAAATGAATATATTTCATCAACACCAAAATATCAGAGATTATATGAAGCCTTTGGTTGGGAGATTCCAAAGTATATTCATCTTCCATTAATAACAGATGAAAATCACAAGAAACTTAGTAAGAGAAGTGGACATTCATCCTTTGAAGATCTTATTGAACAGGGATTTGTGGCAGAAGCAGTAGTTAACTATATTGCACTTCTTGGATGGAGCCCTGAAGGCACTCAGGAGATAAAGAGTTTAGAAGAACTTATAAAAGAATTTGATTATCATCACATTAATAAGTCGCCAGCGGTATTTGACATAGTTAAATTAAAATGGATGAATGGTGAATACATTAAAGCCATGGATGATGAAAAATTCTACGAGATGGCTAAACCATATATAGATAAGTATATAACAAAAGATCTTGATAAAAAGAAAATACTAGATCTTGTTAAAACAAGAATAGAAGTATTCCCTGATATAGAAGAAAAGGTGGATTTCTTCAACGAGCTTCCAGAGTATGATGTTGAAATGTATACTCATAAAAAAATGAAAACAAATTCAGAGAATTCGTTGGAAGTTCTTAAAGATTTACTTCCAATTTACGAAGCAGAAAGCGATTATTCAAAGGATCATCTTTACGAAGTTACAATGGCTTATGTAAAGGAAAAGGGAATAAAAAACGGACAGGGAATGTGGCCGGTTAGAACAGCGGTATCCGGAAAACAAATGACACCTGGCGGAGCTTTTGAAATAATGGAGATTCTTGGAAAAGAGGAATCTATTAATAGAATTAAAGTGGGTATAGAAAAACTTGAAAAGACAAATTAGTCCATCCCAGACAGAAGCAATAATGGTAAACGAAGGACCATGTTTGGTTCTTGCAGGACCGGGTTCTGGGAAAACAACGGTAATAACCTATAGAACACAATATTTAATAGAAAAATATAAAGTAAATCCGGCAAATATATTAGTGGTTACCTTTACCAAGGCAGCAGCTAAAGAAATGCAACAGAGATTTGAAGAAATAATGGGTAGTGAAAAACTACCCGTTTCTTTTGGTACATTTCATTCAGTATTTTTTAATATACTTAGATATGCCTATAACTACTCTGCAGGAAATATCATCAGGGAAGAAGACAAATTTACAAAGATTCTGGAATTGATAGATAGGGAGAACCTTGAGATAGAGGATAGAAATGAATTTGCTTCATCAGTGATAGCGGAGATTAGCAATGTAAAGGGAGATATGATAGATATAAACCATTATTATTCTACAAGTTGTAGTAATGAGGTATTTAAAAGAATCTATAACGATTATGAAGAATATCTTAGGACGACTAACAAAGTGGATTTTGATGACATGATGGTTATGTGTTATGAGTTATTTAAAGCAAGAAAGGATATATTGGCAGCCTGGCAAAATAAATACAAATACATATTGGTGGATGAGTTTCAGGATATAAATAGAATTCAGTATGAGATAGTAAAAATGTTGGCATTGCCGGAAAACAATCTGTTTATAGTGGGGGATGATGACCAATCTATTTATAGATTCAGAGGTGCCAGACCGGAAATTATGTTGAATTTTCCAAAGGAATTTGAAAACACAAAGCAGGTGATACTTCAGGAAAATTACAGGTCTACGGAAACTATTATAAAGGCATCCCTTAATCTCATAGAACATAACAATAACAGGTTTAAAAAGGATATAAAGGCGGTAATTCCACCGGAAGAATCAGTGGAGTTTCTTGAATTTAAAGATGTTGTAGAGGAAAGTAAATATATAATAAAAAGTCTTTATGATTATAAAGAAGGCGGTAATTCCCTGGGAAATGTTGCCATATTGTATAGAACTAATGTGGATCCCAGATTTCTAGTGGAAAAGTTTATGGAATATAATATAGCCTTTAACATGAAAGATAAACTACCGGATATTTATGAGCATTTTATTTCTAAGGATTTTATAAGTTATATAAAATTTGCCTTAGGAGAAAATACCAGAGAGAACTTCTTTAGAATTATGAATAGACCTAAAAGATACATATCCAGAAATATAGTTAAAACTAATAAAGTGAGCATCTTTAAATTAATGGATGAAAACCGGGACAAAAAATGGCTGGTGGATAATTTAAAGAAGCTGTCTAATAGTCTGCAGATTTTAAAGAGAATGTCCCCTTTTGGAGCTATTAACTACATAAGACAGGGTATGGGATATGATGAATTTCTTAAGGAATACGCTGAGTATAGAATGATAAAAGTAGAAGATTTGTGTAACATTGCTGATGAAATAACTGAAGCTTCAAGAGAATATAAAACATATGAAGAATGGTTTGCACATATTGATGAATACAAGGAAAGTCTTCAAAAACAAATAGAAAAAAATAATAACAATCCAGAAGCTGTGCAGTTGGCAACCATGCACAGCGCAAAGGGCCTGGAGTTTGATACGGTGTATATAATAGATGCAGTAGAAGGAGTAACACCACATTCTAAAGCTGTGTTAGATGAAGATATAGAAGAAGAAAGAAGATTATTCTATGTGGCAGCTACTAGAGCTAAACGAAATCTAAAAGTTATGTGGATAAAAGAAAAATTCCACAAACCTGTAGAAATCTCCAGGTTTGTGGAAGAAATGCAAGTTAATGGGAATTGAGGGATTATTCTTCAATTCCCAATCTTGATGTAATGCCCTTTTCAAAAGGATGTTTAATATTTTTGATTTCTGATACATAGTCTGCAATTTCAATCATTGCTTTGCTAGGATCGCGACCTGTCATAATAAGCTCCATATTTGAAGGCTTATTTCGAATTAATTCAAGAAGTAAAGCTTCATCAATTAAACCAAGATTCACGGCAACATTGATTTCGTCTAGGATTAAAACGTTGAATTTTTCATCAATAGCTTTTTTAAATGCATCTTTGAGCTGATTGGTGTAGTAATTAGAAGCTTCATTTTTTGCATCAGGTGACATGGCAAAAAAGAATCCAAAATCCTTTTCGCTTCCGGTTACAGTTATGCCGGGAATGTTTTTTAGAATTGGTAATTCGCAGGAATTGGAATTTTTTAAAAAACGGTTTATTAAAACCTTATATCCATTACCGGCACATCTGATTGCAAGTCCAAGGGCAGCAGATGTTTTACCTTTGCCATCACCATAATAAATGTGAATTAGACCAAGACCTGTATTAGGCATTAATATTCCTCCTTAAAAAAATATAGTCAAATAATATTAATATTATTCTAACACTTTTTATGTGTAATGGTAATAGAAATTACAGTAATGACATTTATATTTGAATTTGTTATAATAAAGGTTAATGTGTTGATAAATAATGCACAGTTTATGAGAGAAGGAGGAAATATATGATAGACGCTAAGGTATTGGAAAACATAAAAAAATACAATCAAGAACAGTTATTGAAATTTTATGATGAACTAAATGAAGATGAAAAAAATAATTACGATAGACAGTTAAATAATTTGGATTTTAATTTACTGGATTTATTAAATAATACAAAGACAGAAAAGAAAGATTCTATGTATGAACCCCTTGGCGCTTTAAAACTTGAAGATATTCAAAAAAACGAGGATGAATATAAAAAACAGGGTATTAAGGCTATTAAAGAAGGAAAGGTTGGAGCGGTTCTTTTAGCAGGTGGACAGGGCTCAAGATTGGGATTTGATAAGCCAAAGGGAATGTTTAACATAGGTGAGAACAAGGAAGTATATATTTTCCAACGATTAGTGGAAAATCTTATGGATGTAACCACTGAAGCAGGATGTTATATTCCGCTTTTTGTAATGACCAGTGAGATAAATGACAAAGATACCAGAGAGTTCTTTAAAGAAAAGAATTACTTTGGATATGATAAAGATTACGTATTTTTCTTTGTTCAGGATATGGCACCATCAGTGGATTACAATGGTAAATTTCTAATGGCAGCAAAGGATAAATTATGTCTTACACCAAATGGTAACGGAGGCTGGTTTTCATCGCTTCTAAAATCAGATGTAGGAAATAAATTAGATGAGCTAGGCATTGAATGGTTAAATGTATTTGCTGTAGATAATGTATTGCAGAGAATAGCAGATCCATTATTTGTAGGTGCAACTATTTCTTCAGGATGTCCATCAGGAGCAAAGGTGGTAAAGAAAGCCAGACCTGATGAAAAAGTTGGAGTCATGTGTAAGGAAAATGGTAAGCCTTCAATCGTTGAATATTATGAATTAACTACTGAGATGATGGAGGCTAAGGATGAAGATGGTGAGCCGGCATATAATTATGGAGTAATCCTTAACTACTTATTTGATGTTAAGCAGCTTAAAGATATTGTAAATAATAAACTATCTCTTCATATGGCAGAGAAGAAGATTGCATATATTGACGATGCAGGTGAATTGATAAGTCCTGAAGAAGCAAATGGATATAAATTTGAGACATTAATATTGGATATGATTAATATGTTTGATGATTGTCTGGTATTTGAAGTAGAAAGAGAAAAGGAATTTGCCCCTGTTAAAAATAAAACAGGAGTAGATTCAATAGATACAGCAAGGGAATTGCTTAAGAAAAATGGAATTGAAATCTAATTAAAAATACAAGAGGTAATGGTTTTCATGAAGAAGTTATTAGACAAGTTAAATGAAGTGTTTAGTGAGGCTTTTGAGCAGGCAGGATATGATAAAAGTTTTGGAAAAGTAGTAATATCCAACAGACCTGATTTATGCGAGTATCAGTGTAATGGTGCTATGGCTGCAGCTAAACAGTACAAGAAAGCACCGTTTATGATAGCTGACGATGTAGTGGCAGCTTTAAAAGACAGAAATGAATTTGCAAAGATAGAGTCAGTAAAACCAGGCTTTATTAATTTTGACCTTGATGGTGAATACCTTGCATCATACGTGGACGAAATGAGAATGGATGAAATGTATGGATGCAATAAAAATGAACAGTCAGACAAGGTTATTATTGACTACGGCGGAGCAAATGTTGCAAAACCGCTGCATGTGGGACATTTGAGAAGTGCAGTAATAGGAGAGAGTATCAAAAGAATTCTTCAGTTCACAGGAAATGACGTGGTGGGAGACGTTCATCTTGGAGACTGGGGACTTCAAATGGGACTCATTATTACAGAACTTAAAGAGAGAAAGCCGGATTTAGTTTATTTTGATGAGAATTACACAGGAGAATATCCTAAAGAGGCTCCATTTACAATAGCTGAATTAGAGGAAATATATCCATGCGCCAATGCAAAATCAAAGGAAGATGAGGATTTTAAAGAGAAGGCAAGACAGGCTACTTATGAATTACAAAACGGAAATGCCGGATATCATGCAATATGGCAGCATATAATAAATGTTTCTGTAACAGATCTTAAAAAGAACTATGATAATTTAAATGTACATTTTGAACTTTGGAAAAAGGAAAGTGATGCTCAAAAATACATTCCAGACATGGTTCAGTACATGAAGGATAATAACTATACAAGAATCAGCGAAGGTGCATTAGTAGTAGATGTTGTAGAAGAAACAGATACCAAGGAAATGCCACCATGTATGATACTTAAGTCAAATGGTGCTACCCTTTATAACACCACAGACTTAGCTACCATTATTGAGAGAATGAAGTTATTTGATCCAAATCACATCATATATGTGGTGGATAAGAGACAGGAGCTTTATTTTACACAGGTGTTTAGATGTGCTAGAAAGACAAAGCTTGTAAATGAGGATACTAAGCTAACATTCTTAGGTTTTGGAACTATGAATGGAAAAGATGGAAAGCCATTTAAGACAAGAGATGGTGGAGTAATGAGACTTGAGAATCTCATTAAGGAAATCAATGATGCTGTGTATGATAAAATTATGGAGAACAGAGATGTGTCAGAAGAAGAAGCTAGAGAGACAGCCAAAATAGTTGGACTTTCAGCACTTAAATATGGCGATCTTTCAAATCAGGCATCTAAAGACTATATATTTGATATTGATAGATTTACATCCTTTGAAGGTAATACAGGACCATATATTCTCTATACCATCGTAAGAATAAAGTCTATACTCAATAAATTTTATGAAACTGAAAAGTTAGAGAATAACAAGATACTTTCACCAAAGAAGGAATCTCAAAAGGAACTTATGGAAGTGTTGGTAGGATTTAATGAAACTATAGAAAGTGCAGCAAAAGAGTTGGCACCACATAGAATATGTTCCTTTGTGTATGAATTATCTAATGCATTTAATAAATTTTATCATGATACAAAAATACTTGCATGCGAGGATAAAGAAGAAAAAGACAGTTATATAAGTCTTCTTACTTTAACCAAGAGTGTATTAGAAAAGTCCATAGAATTGTTAGGATTTACAGCTCCAGACAGAATGTAATTAAAAAGCCGGGCAATGATATAAATATCATTGTCCGGCTATAAATTATTGCTATAAATAATTATTCTGAAACCGCATCTTCTGTTACAACTGTTTCATCAACTACCTCACTAGCAGTTGTCTCAGCTTCAGCTGATGTGTCTTCAGCAACAGTAGTTTCAGCAACAGTAGTCTCTTCTTCCGCTGTATAATTCTCCCAGGCTTTGCTGATTTCATCCTCTGAAAGAGTATATACTGTTGTTTCAGTTTCAGATGAAGAATCCTTTTTTATAACTCCTGTTCGATCGAGAACTGAATATCCAAAGTAAACAATGAATGCTAACACGATTAATGTAACCACGATAGTTCTAAGAACTGCGATTCTTTTCTGACGTGCTATAATCTTTTTTCTGTTTGCTTTTTCCTTCTTATATTGATCTACTTTTTTCTGGCTCATTGTACCTTTGCCCTCTCTTTTATAAATTTCTGCTGCTCCCTATTATATAACAAAAATGCCAATTAATAAATAGTAAAATTACATTGACATGATGGGGGTGGTGTAATAAAATTATTTTTAGAAAAACTATAGAAACGGGGATAGGTGTACAATGGTAAAAAGTTTTGTTCAAATTTTAAATGTAGGCTTCGGTATTATCAACAATACACAGCCTATCGAAGACAAAAATATTGAAGTGATCATGGAACAGGTACTTGAGCAAGATGATGCGGCAAAAGATATTAGAATCATCGGTTTCCGTACTTATGACATGGATCCAGATACTGGATTAATGAGCAATCAGAGTGGTATTTACTATCTTGAAGGTGAGGAGTTTACATATCCAAAAGTTGATCCAGAGATTACAACTTACATGAAGACATCGGGTATTGACTTTGAGAAGGGTCAACAGATTATTAAGATTAAAAAACCAAATGTCATTGTAAGACCTTTTAATGCTGATGATCAGATTCTTGATACTCAGGCTGTTCTTATTAAGATGAAGGTTAAGAAAGAGCAGGAACGCAGAAAGAGACTTGAGGAAGAGATTCTTACATACAAGAACAATCTTGTTGAGGAACTCAAGAGAGCTGCTGAGTACATTGAGAATAATCAGTTTAATACAATTCCACTTGTAGATACAGGTGAGAATTCTAAAGCTCTTAATCTCTTAGGTGACAAGGGTAATTTCCAGAAGCATATTGAACATATGAGAAATATCCGTGTTGAGATAATGTCAATCGATAAGTTCTTAAGAGAGAATCAGATTTAATTATGAATTATGAAAGGCTGTCAGTTTTCTGACAGCCTTTTTTTACAGAATAAATTGTACTAAATATACAGTGACTATTGCAGCTAAGGCGACGATAACAAGGCTCCTTTTAAAGAAAGCAAGAAGCATAGCTACAGCAGTTCCACATATTGCAGTATCTAAAGAACCGGTAGAAGTAAATATTTCCGGAAATGTTAGTGAAGCAATAACTGCGTATGGAACGTAATACAAAAATGAATTAACAAATGTAGATTGTATTTTCTTCTTAAACAATACCAAAGGAAACATACGAAGTAGGTAAGTGAAGAAAAACATTATAAATAAGCCAACCAGGGCTCTAGTCATATCTATTGCACAAATCATAATTACAAGTCTCCCTTCTGTTGGGTAGTTAAAGAATCTTTGTAATCGGATTTATCATCTGTTTCCACCGGGAAAAGGTAAGCACATATTCCGGCCGATAAAACCGTGGCAATTATTATTCTAAAACCGTAGGAAATATTATTTAAAATCGGCATATATTTTATAAAACAGCCGAAGAAAATAGAAAGAATAACTACTTTAAAAACCGGTTTACTATCTCTCATTCCAGGGAAAATAATTGCTATAAACATTGCATAAAGGGCAATGCCCATGGCGTTTTGCAATTCAGATGGAAGAAATCCTGAAGAAAGACCGCCAAGTAAAGTTCCAAGTCCCCAACCAATATAAGGTAAGGTAATTAAACCGTACATGTAATAAGGTGATAACCGTTTTGAACCGTCTTTTCCCTTAACACCGGCGATTCTATAATTAGTTTCAGTGGAAGAAACAGCAAATACTTCATCCGTTACGCCAAAACTAAATAATAGTCTGTGACCTATAGATGAGTCATCGGTTTTCTGGGACAATGTCAAAGACATAAGACTGTATCTGAGATTTATAATTACAGTGTTTAAAAGTATTTCAATGTATGTGGCGTTATTGATTATCAGGTTAACACCGGCAAGCTGACCGGTACTGGTAAGATTTGTTAAAGAAACTAACACAACGAACCACAGAGGCAACCCTCCTTTTACGGAAATAAATCCAAAGGAAAAGGATACCGGGAAATATCCCAGTCCAATGGGAAGCCCCTTTTTGAGACCATATTTGTAAGCTTTAAAATTATTATACATGGTATAATGTTCTCCAATGTTTTTTTAGCGTTAAATGCATCAGCCAGCGAAATTATAGCATTGTGAAGAATCAAAATCAATGATAGAATACAAGATGTTTGTGATATAGTTAATTTGGAATCTATAACTGAAAAGAAATATAAGAAGGGATAGAAGAAATGGAAAAAGTATTGAATAAAACAAAAGCATTGGGAATGATAATAGCGGCATTGGTTGTATTTTTATTAATCTCAGGTGCAGTTGGTTTTGGATATGGAATATATATAGGCCTTACACATCGTGGTATAAGTTCTGGTGAATTAGAAGTTTTATTACAAAGTAATGGCATCTATATAACAGGAATCGCAGATTTAATACTCATAGTTATATTTGGAATATGGTACAAAAAAGGTTTTGCAACTTCTAAGAGTGGAATGTCTGTAAATCCTGTAAAGAAGATATTATTGAGTGTAATATTTGGATTAAGTGCCGGAATAGGATTGGCTGTTATGGTTACATTAATACATTTTGAAGCCATGAATATTAAATTCTTAGATCCTAAATATATAAGCTATAATTCCAGCGATTCTTACAGCTTATTAAGAGGAAACATTATTATACAGATATTGGTGGTTGCAATAATAGCTCCAATATGTGAGGAATTGGTATTTAGAGGAGTTTTATACGGATATTTAAAAAGGATATTCGGAGTGATAATATCAGTTATACTAGTTTCGATAATGTTTGGCTTGGTACATATGAATATTGAGCAGGGTGTATTTGCATTTTTGTTTTCGCTATGTCTTTTATTTGCTTACGAAAAATTCACAACAATATGGGCGCCAATACTTATGCATGTGTTTAATAATCTATATAGTGTACTGGCAACGTATTATGGATTTGAGGAAAAATATATAAATACTCAGACGTTAGTATTTGTGGAAATGTTTGTTGCACTTATAGTTGCTATTGTTTCTGGATATTTCATATCAAAGAAAAAGTAAAAAAAGTTGTTGACAATATTTTAAAATAAAGTTATACTAGCAAGGCAGTTCGATGAGAAAGGCATGGGATCTTAGCTCAGCTGGGAGAGCATCTGCCTTACAAGCAGAGGGTCACAGGTTCGAGCCCTGTAGGTCCCATTAAGAATTTTTCATCATGCAATATGGCGGAATAGCTCAGTTGGCTAGAGCACACGGTTCATACCCGTGGTGTCGAGAGTTCGAATCTCCCTTCCGCTACTTTAAGCATTACCTGTCGGTAGTGCTTTTTCTATTTTATACGAACTTTAAAGGCAAAGGAAAAGCCATAATATAAAAATATAAGGAGGGACGCTATGAGAGTAGGCATGGGATATGATGTGCATAAATTAGTTACAGGAAGAAAACTTATTATCGGTGGAGTAGAGATTCCTTACGAAAAGGGATTGTTGGGACATTCTGATGCAGATGTTCTTTTGCATGCTATAATGGATGCATTATTAGGAGCAGCAGCAATGGGAGACATTGGAAAGCATTTTCCTGATTCTGATGAAAGATACAAGGGGGCATCTAGTGTTGAACTTTTAAAAGTTGTTGGTAAAATGTTAGAGGATAACATGTACGTGATAAATAACATTGACGCAACGCTTATTGCTCAGGCACCAAAGGTTGGACCTTATAGAGAGCAGATGATAAAGGTAATTGCAGATGCTTTGAAGATAGATTCGGATTTAGTTAATATCAAAGCGACTACAGAAGAGGGACTTGGTTTTACAGGAAGTGGAGAGGGAATGTCAGCCCAGGCCATAGCATGTATAAGTTACGCCAAGGACAATGTGGTTTCATTAAGCTCAGGTTGTGGTGGATGTACACAGGTATAGTAATTACAAAATAAACGTATTAATTCATGGAAATATACGAGGAGTTAGAAATATGAAGATTTATAATACCCTTACAAGAAAAAAAGAGGAATTTGTTCCAATTCAGGAAGGTAAAGTTAGTATTTATGTATGCGGACCTACTGTATATAATTATATACATATTGGAAATGCCAGACCGATGATAGTATTTGATACTGTTAGAAGATATTTTGAATATAAAGGATATGAAGTTAATTATGTATCCAATTTTACAGATGTTGATGACAAAATTATCAAAGAAGCCAACGAAGAGGGATGCAGTGCAAAGGAAATAGCTGACAGATATATTGCAGAATGCAAGAAGGACATGGAAGGACTTAATGTCAGACCGGCTACAAAACATCCGCAGGCTACAAATGAGATTCAGGGCATGATTGATATGATTAGTAATCTTATTGATAAGGGATATGCTTATAATTCCAACGGAACAGTGTATTATAAAACGAGAAAATTCGTAGGATATGGAAAACTTTCAAAGAAAAATATCGACGATCTTGAAGCAGGACACAGAGAGATAAAAGTAGATGGTGAGAATGATAAGGCAGATCCTTTGGATTTTGTACTTTGGAAACCAAAGAAAGAAGGAGAGCCATATTGGGAGTCACCATGGAGTCAGGGAAGACCGGGATGGCATATTGAATGTTCGGTAATGGCCAAAAGATATTTGGGAGAAACTATAGATATTCATGCAGGTGGAGAAGATTTAATTTTCCCACATCATGAAAATGAGATTGCTCAATCAGAGGCAGCTAATGGAGCTGATTTTGCACACTATTGGATGCACAACGGATTCTTAAATATAGATAATAAGAAAATGTCAAAATCTCTGGGTAATTTCTTTACAGTTAGAGATATTTCTGAAAAATTTGACCTTCAGGTTCTTAGATTCTTTATGCTTAGTGCACAGTATAGAAGTCCTATAAACTTCAGTGCTGAACTTATGCAGGCTGCAAAAAATGGTCTCGAAAGAATCCTTACAGCAGTAGATAATCTTAAAGATTTATCTGATAAAGCCAGGGACAAAGAACTTAGCCAGGAAGAAAAGGATAATCTTGTGGTTGCAAAACAGTTTCAGGATAAATATGATGCAGCCATGGATGATGATTTTAACACTGCAGATGCAGAAGCAGTTATATTTGAATTAGTTAAATTGGCCAATACAACGGCAAATGTTGATTCAAGTAAAAAATATATTTCGGAAATAAAGGGAATTATTCAAAAGCTTTCAGATGTCCTTGGAATCATAACAGAGAGAAAAGAAGAGATTCTTGATGAGGATATTGAGAATCTTATAAACGAAAGACAAAAAGCTAGAAAGAACAAGGATTTTTCAAGAGCTGACGAAATAAGAGATGAACTTTTGGCAAAGGGTATAATGCTTAAGGATACAAGAGAAGGCGTAAAATGGCAGAGAATCTAATTAATGACCTTTTAAAGACAATAGAGATTAAAGAAAATGTAGAGATAAAAGATATCAATACATATTCACCACTAACTTTGGCATATATCGGCGATGCAATATATGAACTTATTATAAGAACTATGGTCATATCTAAAGGGGACAGACAGGTGGGCAAGCTTCACAAGGAAAGTAGTGAATTGGTAAAGGCCAGCACTCAGGCTGAAATTTCAAAAAGCCTGAAAGATATTCTTACTGAAGAAGAAGAAAGGGTATTTAAAAGAGGACGTAATGCCAAATCATTTACAACAGCTAAAAATGCCAGCATGTCAGATTACAGAACAGCTACAGGATTTGAGGCGTTAATGGGATATTTATACCTTAGTCATCAATCAGATAGAATGTTAGAGTTAATTAATACAGGTCTAAAAAATATTAATTACGTATAAGGTGATACAATGAGTGATTATAGAAAAGACAAGAATCGTAAAGAGAATTCTTACGAAAAAGAAGCAGATGGATTGAAAATAGAAGGTAGAAATGCCGTGATTGAGGCATTTCGCTCAAAAAAGACAATAGATAAGGTGTATATTCAAGATGGACTTCACGACGGACCTATTAGTACAGTGGTTAGAGAAGCAAAAAAAGTTGGAAGTATTATAGAATATGTACCAAAGGAAAGACTTGACGGTATGTCTGAAACCAAGAGACATCAGGGGGTTATTGCCAAGGCAGCAGCCTACTCATATTCAGAGGTTGAAGATATATTGGCAAAGGCTAAGGAAAAGGGAGAGGATCCATTTATATTTATATTAGATAATATAGAAGATCCACACAACTTAGGAGCAATTATAAGGACAGCCAATCTCTGTGGTGCTCATGGGGTAATTATTCCAAAGCACAGGTCTGTAGGACTTACAGCAACAGTTGCAAGGACTTCAGCAGGGGCTATTAATTATACACCAGTGGCAAAAGTTACCAATATTGGAAGCACCATAGACAAGTTAAAAGAAGAAGGTTTATGGTTTGTTTGTGCTGACATGGACGGAGATTTGATGTATAATACTAATTTAACAGGGCCTATTGGCCTGGTTATTGGTAGTGAGGGAAGTGGAGTTTCAAGGCTGGTAAAGGAAAAATGTGACTTTACAGCTTCTGTTCCTATGAAAGGAAATATAGATTCATTAAATGCTTCAGTAGCTGCCGGAGTACTGGCTTATGAAATAGTCAGACAAAGAATGACAAAATAAAACTGATATTTAACAGGAAGATTACAGGAGGGAAAATGCTTTACAAACACACAGTAAGAATACCAAGTGAAACATTTGAAAAAGCGAATGCTTTACTTGCAGGACCGGTGCTTTCAGCTATACCGGCAAAATACAATCCACAGCCAAGAGAGGAGATTCATGTTATTGATATGACAACTCAAAATGGTGCAAGGATTCAAATTGACATTCTAAGTGATGATTTATCATATCGTGACAAAATCAAAGTTACAACCAGAGGTGGAATGGAAATTGATGTTGAGCCACAAGGAAAACTTGAAAGAGTAATGGAACTAGAGGTTAGAGAAGATACATATATGCTTCAGATAGTAGACGAGGACTAATATGAGAAACATGAATAATTACGATGATAATAATCCATATTTAAATCAGGATTTCAATGCTAATGATGGCTTTGATGATTTCGAAGAGCCATTTGATGCTACAAAAGCTTACAGCAGCTCTTTTGACAACCAATATAATTCTTCACAGAACATGTATGGAAATGGAAGTTATACAAATTCATATGTAAGATACAATGATGCAACTTCATTAAATGTATTAATAAACAAAATTTTAACTAGATCATTTTTTGTAATGTTAATAGCATTGTTGATATCTGCATTTACTTCAGAAATCATTGCCGTAAATGTGGATGCGGCTATATTCGTATTAAGGAATTATAATTTAATATCTATAGCTACTTTGGTAATTGGTTTTATAGCAATAGCTGTTCTTCGAAAAGAAAATATAGTTGTTGGCGGTGCATGTTTTATTGCATATTCTGTTTTAATTGGCGCTACATTTTCTATATTTCATTTAGTATATCCGGCAGCGCAGATTGCATCAGTATTTGTAGTAACTGCATGTATGTTTGGAGGAATGGCAATATTAGGCTTGTTTACCAAAATAGATTTTCTTTCAATTGGTGGGTTCTTAATTATGGGACTCTGGGGAATAATAATAGCGACTCTTTTAAATTCGTTTATATTCAAAAGTGGAACCGCTTCCCTTATGATTGATTACGTTGGAGTTATGATATTCTTAGGACTTGTTGCATACGATTTACAGAAGATAAAGAAAAATGCCACATACTTAAATCCTAACGATACAAAGGCAGTTAATTCCATGATATTGTATTCAGGAATGGAGTTGTATCTGGATTTTATTAATTTATTTATAAGATTATTATCTATTACTTCAAGAAGAAGATAAAAATAAAATTGCTGGCAGCAAGCGTTGTCAGCAATTTATGTAAAAAATACCAATGATGTTTGTATTTATAAAGCATAAATGGTATAATAGCAAAGTGTGCTGATGTAGCTCAGTAGGTAGAGCGTCGCCTTGGTAAGGCGGAGGTCACGGGTTCAAGTCCCGCCATCAGCTTTATAAAAAAAATATAGTAGCCTCCGAGATGTCATAAAAGATTCTCAGGGGGTAATTTTATATATTAAATATAATGGAGAGTGGACATGAGAAAAATAATACTGGCTATTTATGCGATATTTGTAACATTGGCATTGGCTTTGGTAACTGTTAATTTATCAAAAACCAGCGAAAAACTAAAAACAGCCAAAGAAACTGCAACAAAATACAAAAAGATAGATGAGGATAATAGTAATTCTGTTAAAGCCACAGTGAAAGAATATATGGAAAAGGGGCTAGGAACACTTCCTATGTGCAGAGAGATATTTGATGATGAAGTTGTTTTGTACAGCGCATCCAAATATACATTTGTACCGATTATCCCAGGTTTAGAACCTAATTATATAGAAAATGATAAGTTGAAATACGATGAAATTACAGAAGAATTAACTTATAAAAATGGAGATGTTAAATCCCACAAAGGAATTGATGTTTCCAAATTCCAGGGAGACATTGATTGGGAAAAAGTAGCTGATTCAGGTGTTGAATTTGCAATTATACGAATAGGATTTAGGGGATATGGAACCGGAGAATTAGTTATTGATGAAAAAGCAAATCAGAATATTGAAGGAGCGATAAAGGCAGGTATAAAAGTAGGAGTATATTTTTACTCTCAGGCCATAACAAAAGAAGAGGCAGTTGAAGAAGCTGAATTTGTAATAGATGCTATAAAGGATTATAAGATTGAATATCCGATAGTATTTGATACTGAGGAGAATCAGGATAGTACAGCAAGGACTGAGGAATTAACCGGAGAAGAAATAACGGACATGGCAGTAGCTTTTTGCGATACTGTAAAAGAGGCAGGATATACGCCATCTATATATGCCAATTTAAGATGGTTTACCCTGACATTGGATATGAGTAAATTGGAAAAATATGATAAATGGTATGCATACTATGATACAACATTGTATTTTCCTTATAAAATTGACATGTGGCAATACTCAGAAGACGGAACTGTAGATGGAATAGATGGATATGTAGATTTAGATATCAGTTTTAAAGATTACAGTAAGGAATGATAGTTAAAAGTCAGTATATGTTTCATAGGAGATAAAGTATGAGAAGAGACAGAGTTCAAGCAATTGTAATCAGAGATAATAAGGTGCTACTGGTTAAACACAGAATGAGAGGAAGAGAATTCTTTTGTGTACCCGGAGGAGGAATTGAAGACGGGGAAACCATGGAAGAAGCTGTTCTTAGGGAATTAAAAGAAGAAGCTTGCGTAGATGGAGAGATAGTCAGGAAACTTTCTATTCAATTTAAACCTAGAGATATGGGGGAAGTTCATTCGTATCTTATAAGAATCCCTAAGGATGCTACCCCATTTCCAGGAATTGATCCGGAATTAGGAGAGGATAAGCAGACAATTATTGGAATAGAATGGTTGGGATTAGAAGAAATAGGAGACGTAGATAGGGCATATTTATGGGCCGCAGGCCTAAACAGAATTGATTATTTTCATGAAGCATTATTGGAAATGGAAAATAAATTATATAAATAAAATTTTTAAATTTAATGTACTATTCTACGAAGTAATAGTAGTATATAACCATGATTGTTTTGCATAGAAAACAATCCGCGTTTGTCATAGGTTTGTCATAGTTAGTTTGATACAATGAATGTATAAAATTGGTGACAGTTATGATCGAAAAACCTATTATTAATCAAAAGCGAATATACCAGAGATGAAGGGATACTTATATGGAAGAGAGCAAGAGAGAAAAAAAGGAATCTAGTTCTATTGGACATAAGATTCTAACAGTAATAGGTGTAATTTTATGTGTGATACTAATACCAATACTAATTATTAATATAACACTAATTATTAGAAGTTATACTAATTCGGATGAAGTGCCAAGCGTAGGCGGTGTATCACCGATGATAGTACTTACAGATTCTATGTACCCAACAATTAAAAGTGGTGACTTAGTTATCTGCAAGACAGCTAAAGCTAAGGATGTTAAGGAAGGCGATATAATGTCATTCTTTGATCCGGCTGGTAATGGAAGCACAGTGGTAACACATAGAGTTGTAGAGGTTATAACTAATGAAGATGGTAGCCTGTCATTTAGAACCCGAGGTGATGCTAATAATGCAGATGACTCGGAATTAGTGCCAGAGAAGAATGTAATTGGAATCTATTGGAAAAAGATTCCCGGTGCAGGTAATGTGGCAATGTTTATGCAGACTACACAAGGTCTTATAATATGCGTTATATGTCCTATAGTATTACTTGTAACCTACGATATAATCAGAAGAAGATTATATGAAAAGCAACAAAAGAAAGACACAGATGAACTTTTAAGCGAACTAGAAGAACTTAGAAAAGCAAAAAGTGAATCAGATAATAAGGAATAAGGTAATAGTGGGATATAAGTAATTGTTTATATGGATTTCATAGCCACATGGATTCATGTAATAAAAGCAAAAAGTATAGGTGCTTGATTGGACGAAATTTTCGTCCTGTTGCGCAGAGGACGAAAGTCATGGAAAGGACCTAACGAAAATCCGTTAGAAAGGGGTAGTTATTATGAAAAAAAACAAAGCGATGAGAAGTGCATCAGTATTACTGGTAGCGACACTTTTAACAACAAGTGTAATTTCAGGAACATTAGCAAAGTACACAACACAGGATGCAGCAGAAGATACAGCAAGAGTTGCAAAGTGGGGTGTAGAACTTCAGGCGATTGGTAATCTTTATGGAGATACTTACAAAGATCGTATTGTTACAGAGAACGATACAACTGCAACGGTTCAGTCAGTAGACAAAACGGCTGATGTTGTAGCTCCAGGAACACAGAATGCTGAAGGTTTCACATTTTCACTTAAAGGTAAACCAGAGGTTGATGGTACCATAACAACAACCATTACATCTCAGAATATATTCCTTAAAGCTGGAACTTATGGAATTATGATTCCTGTAGATTCAGAAGTCGTTACAGCAGCAAACTTTGATGAACTTTCTGGTCTTTACACAAAGTCAGGTAATTCATATTCAGCAGCTACAGCATATGCAGCGTCTACAAAATATTATACACTTGAGGATTATGTAGAAGTATCAGCAAATTATTATCCAGTTGTATATAACCTTGCTGGAAATACAAGTTATACAGGAACAACTACAGAAGACTCTCTTAATGAGGCAGCAAAAAAATTAGCTACACAACTTGGAATTGGACCAGGAACTACAGATACAAGTAAAATAACCACATATACAGGAACAAAAACTTTTGCTACAAATGATGATTTGGCAAGTCTTTTAGTTGACGGTGAGACTATCACATGGGCATGGGGATATGGAGATGCAACAAAAGTTGGTGATACAGCAGATGAAAGTGATAAAGCAGATACAATCCTTGGACTTCTTGAAAATACAACAGAGGGAGAGGTTGTTAAGCTTGATGGAACATCTTATGGACCTTTAGAAGAATATAAAGATTACTGCTTAGATACACAATTTAGTATTGATATTACTGTAACACAGGCTGACTAATTAAAAGTGAATATAAAGATTTAGCTTAAAAAGCCTCCACCCGGAGTGGCAAGGGGTGGAGGCTTTTTAAATCTTTCAGATTTTCAGAATACCGGAATTGACATTGCGATTTTCTGAAAATCTGAAAGGTAGATATTAAATTAAATGCAAGGGGGAGATGACTGTGGGTGAAGAAAAAAGACAGAAAACAAAATATCACACACTTTTATGGATAATCCTTGCTGTGATTATTATAATTATATTTATAATACTATCAACAATAATTATTGGTGGAAAAATCTTGGACATGGCTCAAAGAGAGGGCAATGTTATAGAATTAGATACAAACGAATCCTATGAGAGTTCCAGCAAAAGTAGTACCGGTAAAAGCAATTTACAGGATGATGAACAAATAGACATTGGAGATGATAAGTCTAAAGGATTAGAGGTCTCTGATGATAATGCAAAGTGGGAAACAAGTACTACTGTGGATATCTTTAAAGAGGCATATGAGAACAAATCCGGAGATATATCTGTTAAAAGTGAAGATGGAGATAAAGTTATAGCTCCAGGTACTTCTAATGAATATGAGTTTAAGTTAAAGAATACAGGAAAGACTGAATTGGAATATAAAATGACTTTTGAAGGTATGTTCACATTGGAGCATGAGGATATACCTATAAAAGTTAGATTAAAAAAAGGTAATTTTTGGATCCTTGGTGGAAACGAAGAATGGGTAGAACCATCAGAATTGGATGAAGTTGTAGAAAATGGAAGTTTAGGTATTAACAAGATTGCACAATATGAATTGGATTGGATGTGGGCTTTTGAAGACGATACATCAGATTCAATTATTAGAGATACAGCGGATACAAATTTAGGAAACATATCAGTTGATTCAAAAATAGATTTTAAATTAACCATAAATGTTGAAACAGAAGCTATACCGAATCCTGATATAGAGGATGATTTAAGAACTGGCAAAGTAAAAGGTAAGAACGAAGGTATTCTGGGTAACAAAGGATTGTTACCATTAGCAGTTTCCCTGGGAACTATCTGGGGAACTGGAATTATATTATTCCTCATCATAATATTCTGGAGAAGACATATATATGTTACAGGTTTTATAATCGGTGGAAATGTTATGAAGATGGGCAAAAAAGAATTCCAGATGAAAAACACACGATTTGTTTTCGAGAAAGCACGTTTTGGAAAACGTACATGGAAACTTTGTATGGATGACGAAGTAATAGCTGAAATGACCATGAGAATCAAGCGTAAAAAGAAATACGATGATGAAAGAATTCAGGGTATTGCTTTAGAATATAATAAAGATAAGGACCTTTGGTTATTGATGCCAGGTAAGAAGGGTAAGGTAATTGCAGTAGAGCTTTATCTTACAGTTAAAGATGGAAAGATTAGTATAAGACAAGATCATTGGGCAGCCATTGATAAGAAACACAACGTATATACAGAGAATGGTATGACGGGACCGGATGACAACGATTACAATATTACACCAGGTGGACTGAGTATTGATGATGAAAATGCCCTGGAGGTTGTTATAGAGGATGGCAAAACATCTAAATAATCACTTTAGAGAAAGAGACAGCAGAGGAGAATAAAAAATGCAGGAATCCAAAGAAGAAAAGAATAACAGACATAATAGTATTGCAACATCGATAATAAGAAGAGTGATTCTTGTTATATTGGGTTTAATTATTGGAACAAATGCATATTTAGCCAATGCAAAAACTCTAACAGGTAATCAGATGCCAATGCCATTTGGATATGGGGCAGCCGTGGTATTATCCGGAAGTATGGAGCCTGTGCTTTCAAAGGGAGATTTGATAATCGTAAAGGAAAAGGAAAGCTATAAAGTAGGAGATGTTGTAGTATTCCAATCAGGCAAGTCCTTGATAGTTCATAGAATTATTAAAATAGATGATAAAAAGGTTATAACCCAGGGAGATGCCAATAATGTAGCAGATCCGGAATTTGATACTCAATTTATAAAGGGAAAAGAAGTATTTAGGATTCCTTATATTGGTGTGTTGGTGGATATTATTAAAACACCGACAGGAACTATTGTTATTCTGATATTTGCTTTTTGGATGGTAGAGTATTCTTTTAGAAAACAGAAAAATGAAGATAGTAAGAAGCAGGAAGAAATAAAAGCAGAGATTAGAAGATTAAAGGAAGAACAGGAAAAGAAATGTGAGTAGGTTGTAAATAATTATAAAAGTTAAAAATAAAAGGAAGGAGGCAGCCGTATATGGAAAAAGATAAACAGGATAAAAGGGTTTATTTGGGTTTCATACCGGCTGTTCTCTTATGTTTAACCCTAATAAGCATATATATGGTATGTGGGTTATTTGCCAGATATACCCTTTGGGATAGTAATTCAGATTCTGGTGAAGTTGCAGCATTTGTATTTAACGTTAAAAATGCTACTTCAACAGATAAACTTATTAATTTGAATGACATTAATAAGCCTGGTAAAAAGGTAACCTACACATTTAAAGTGACTAATAAAGATATTTCAAATACAGTAGCAGAAGTGGATATTGGTTATAACTTTGAAGTTAAAGTAAATGGATATATTCCAATAACATGCAGTATATATAAAAATAAAGTTGCCACAGCTAATCTGCTAGGAACTGTGGTAATTGATAAAAATACAACTAGTATTCCAGTGTCCAATACATTTACAGGAGATAATTTTGAGGCGAAAACTGCAAGAACAGATACGTATTATCTGGTGGCCGAGTGGCCAAAGAGCCATGGTAACAGTATATATGCCAACGGATCAACAGGGGCGAAGGCAACTCTTACATTTACATCATGGCAGATTGACTAATTGTAAATTAACAGATTCAGAAATGGAGAATGCAATGAGTAGAAACACATCTGATAAAAATAAAAATAGAATATTCAGAAATGTCATAATTGTTATGCTTGTTGCAGGACTTTTAGCAACACTTGCATTATCAGGAATTATGGCAAAATACACAACAGAGAGAAAAAAATCTGTAGAGATGAAATCCAAAAAATTTCATTTCACATCTAATTATCTAGAAGAAGATGGCGCTAATTATACCGTTGTGGATTGGGGTCAGGGTTTTGATATAGAACTTTTCAATTATGAAAAAGAGAACCTTGCTCTTATGACGAATGATGATATTACTTATACAATAAGCATATCAGATGATTGGATTTACACAGTGGATGGTAAGACTTCAACTTCATATACTATGGAAGAATCATCAACGAGAACCAGCGATACAATTCATGTAAAGCCAACCAATGCAATTACTCAGGGAAGTGTGACAGTAACAGTTACTACAACAAGTCCGTTTGAAAAAACATTGTCAGCTACATTTACCGTAAGTGGAAAGAAATCTCCAGAATATACAATGGAAGATCAAAATGATGGAACAGCTCTTTTGACAATTAAGACCAACGATTATTCAGGAAGTGTAACCATAAACTGGACAGAGGATGAATTTACTCCGGATAATACAGATGGAAAGATGACAGAGTGGCTTGATTCTAATGAAAGTGGAAGTATGACCGTAAAGAAGAATACAACATATAAATTATTATTTTTTATAGATGGTTCAAGTAATTCTTGTAGTAATGTAATCGGAACAGGAACAAATATAACTTTAACAAAATAGGGGAACGGTGTTTAATATGGAAAAGTATAGGATTTTTAATACTAAAAATAGAATATTAGCACTGATTTTAGTAGTAGTAATGTCATTTCAGTTGGTATCTAATTATATACCAGGTTCCTATGCGGCCAATGAACCGGTGGTGTTAAACATGGCCAGTGTTTCTCAGGATGTGTATATATACACATCTCTCCGGTTTAATCAAGCCGGTACAGTTGAAACAGGAACAGGTAGTTATAAATTAACAGGTGATACTACCAACTATAATACAGTGATAGGTAATGGCTCTTTGAGCGGAACGGATTATACTGGAGATTCAGATATTTCTGTGGATTTGTCAGGTGTTTCTATAACTCAGGATAAGGGAATAACAGTTAATCCAATAGGCACAACAGGGTCTTATTATGGTGTCAATTTTACAGTTAGCAGTGCTTCAAAAGTGGCAAATCTTACAGTAAAAGAGTATGGAAATGTAACAATTGAAATGAGCGCCGATCTGGTATTAGGAGATGTAGTGCTTGAGGATCACTCATCGCTTACTATTAATACAAATGGTAATAACATTTCTATAAATAGCATTACAAGTAATGATACCAGTGGTTCTTCAGGAACAAGTACATTTACTGTAGGTGGTAGTAATGTATCTTTTGCAGGTGATATAAAGGTAGACAATATTATATTCAATGCTGCCATTGTGACAGGTTCAGGAAGTAACTCTGTAGCAGCATACCAGAATATTATCATACATAATACTACGGTAAGTAATTTGGGATTATTAGGAATAGAGGACACGGTTAAAGGTTCAAAAACTGTGACATTAACAGGTGTTAATAATTTCTCAAATATTAGTGCCATTGGAGTCAGTGAATCCGGTTTGGCATCAGTAACCATAAGTGGTGCAAATACAATCAGTTCTTCTACAAATGTTAATTATTATTCTGATGATAATATTGTATATCAGTGTCAGGGAAATACTTTAACACCAGATACTGATTGGCCGGTTACATATAGGGTTAAAAGAGCAGGAAGTTACGGAAATGGTACTAATACAGTTGTGGGAAGTCATACAAGTGACGGAACATATACTCAGGGTACGGTAACTCTTCCAATTTATACTATAGCTGGTCATGGACATTTAGGATGGAATGTAGGAAGTGACACAAATGTATATACTGCTTTACCAAATGGTATAAGTGGGGAGGTTACTTTATCTG
>OMZA01000033.1 GCA_900315425.1 uncultured Eubacteriales bacterium | reverse complement strand
GTAACTGTTTCATTGAAATAACGCTCATTTTTCTTACCTCCGTTTGGTTAATTTCTTTCATACACTTCACCTTTTTAAGCCACCCCGAGCATGGGCACCGGTATAAAAATCCATGTATGTGTGTATTCTGTGCCGTTTATATATGTATATTTCAGCACAAGCTTTTATATATTATCATGAATTATTATATAATTCAAGTTAAATCATTAAAATTGCTGTTGTCATTTATTCTTATGTTTTATAAATATTAAAAAACAGCTACAGTCTTTCGACTATAACTGTTTTCAACCTCTATCGTCTCGTAATTATTGCAGCGATGTCTCCGTAAGTTTACTTGCAAGATTGTTATTCTCAAGATAACTGTCAAAATCAACACTATCTGTTATAACTCCAAGTTCTTGCAAGGCAACCGCTACATCTTCCGAGTACATGTTATTTGATATAGTTAATTTAACTGTAGCTGACTGTGTCTCTGGTGCTGCTGTTGTTGCAGCCTCTGTTGTTGCTTCTGTAGTAGCCTCTGTTGTTGCTTCTGTAGTAGCCTCAGTTGTTGCTTCTGTCTTAGTTTCTGTTGTTTCTGTGACTTCGGTTGTCTCTTTTGTACTTTCCTTATTCTCATTAGTAGTTTTTTCTACTTTAGCTTCCGTGACGCTTTCATTTTTTTCACACTTCTTATCCTGATTGTTATCATGAATTGCAACAGCTATCATAAATGCTATGGTTGCAAAAATAAGTCCTATACCAAAACCTCTAAGGTAAAATTTCCATTTCATATTTCAAATGTCCTTTCCGATATTATTGTTTTTTACGCTTATATAGATCAATAGTTATTCTTACTTTACCAATACCAATCCCTGTCTCTGCAGAAATCTCTTCTTCAGATAATCCTTGGTTATAAAGTTCCATTATTTTCTTCTGATCCTTATGTCTTTCGTCATCATAATTTCTAAGGACTGTTCTGTTTGGGTTATCCCCCGTTTTTTCTTCTTCATTTCTTGTAACAGAAGCAACTTTTTCATCTTTTTCTTCTGATTTTACTTCGTTATCGGAGTTGTTATTCTTATGTTTTTTTCCACGTTTTTTCTTTTTAGAATTACTCTTTTGAGTTGTGTTCTTATTCTCTACTTCTTTTTCATCAGATTTCTTCTGTACATCATTTTTATCATCTGCGATTGTTGCAGAATTGATTTCTATTTTAATCTCATCTTTCTTATCCTGAGCCTTTTTCTTAGCAACATCTTTCTGACTGTCTTTCTTCTTTTCAAACTCAACTTTCTTAGGTGTAGTCTTATTACTTGACTTACCTTTCTTTTCTGTTAAATCATCTGATGAAAATCTATTCTTATTCTGAGCCTTTTTCTTAAGAGCCTCTCTCTTTGCAATACGAGAACTGTTATAATAATAGCTCTCTTTTTCATCAATTTTTTCCGCAAAGAAATAGCTGACCACAATACATGCAATTCCAATTAATAATAAAATAATCTCAAGTGCTAACATTTTGCCCTCCATCTTTAAAGTATTTTTGGTTAAATTCTATATTATTACCTCTGTTTTTCCTGCTGTTCTTACAAAAAGATCTCCAGTTTCAGGATTAAATACAATCGTCCTACCATAATTAGAACCTGTATCTTCAGCTACAATAGGAATATCCAAACTTTCCAAAACATTTCTTGTAGCCATCAGGTTTTTGTCTCCTACATGAATAATATCTGTATCTGCTGTACCGTAGGAAAACATTGCCGCACCACCGGCAATTTTAGCAGTGATACGCATTCTCAACGCACCAAGCTTAACCATCTCATCTAACATATCTGGAATTGCCGTATCTGCAAACTTCATCCTATTTCCATCCTGTTTAAGTCTAGAACTATCAGGAAGCATTATATGAGCCATTCCACCTATATGTTTTACTCTATCATACAAGACCACACCTACACAAGACCCAAGCCCCAAAGTCTTTAAGGTATTTGGTGCCTTACACACTTTAAAATCTGCCATACCAACTTTAATTGATAACTTCATATCTATTTCCATAGTTTCACCATATCCATCCTATAGATTATTATACAAGCTGTAAGCTTTCCAACATTTTTTTATTAGAGGCCTCATCTGGTATAAAAATATAATATCCATTAAAATCAATATCTTCAGAAAAATGCGTATCAATTAACAGGAGCTTGTCTACCTCTTTTCCCATTTGAATAGCCGGTACGCTCATAATAGAACCAACCATATCCATTTGAAGCATTGGAACCGATACATTAATGGTTATATCTGTCATATCCGAAAGAGCTTTTAAATAAGCACCAGATATGATATTTCCAACTTCCATTATAGCAGAAATCTCCATTTCATTGAATTCTTCAGTAAGATTTTTCTTTATTTTTTTCTCACTTCTAAAATCAGGAAATTTCTCAAATAATATATCTAACATCTTATCTACGCTTCCTGTATCAAATAAGAACATAACACATCCACTTATTCCACCCTTAAGCATAATAAGAATTCCTGTCATTACTTTTTCTTCGTCCCCTACAATCTCAGGTACTTGAGAGATATCTACAATTCTAGCATCTGAAACCGAAAGCTTTATATGTTTATTGAGCAAACTTGACAGTGCCACTGTTGCATTTCCTGCCCCTACATTTGCTAGTTCCTTTAATGCATCGAACTGCAATTCATTCAAATTGTCTATAAACATTTTACTCATACATTCTCCATTTTTAATCTTTAACAATGTTTTCTATATTTAGAATTGATACAAGATTCTCATTTTGTAGTTTTCCAATTCCATGGAAAAATCTGGCATTTTCATTACTTGTATCCACCGCTAACTTATCTATATCATCGTCCTTTATAATTTCCACTCCAAGAACCTTGTCACAAATAAACCCTATTTGTTCACCATTTTCAGGTTTAATAACAATTATTCTAGAATCATTACTTTCATCAACATTCTTTATTCCAATCCTGGTTTTAAGACTCATAACCGGTAATATCTCTCCTCTAAGATTAATAAGTCCTTTTATATAATCCTTAGCAAATGGAACCCTATTGGGTTTGGTATATTTAACTACACTCTCTACCTTACCTATATCCAAGGCAAATAATCCGCCATCCAAGTAAATAACGACATATTGATTCTCCATATACACCTCCATGATTATTTCAAATCTTAATACAAAGCATCAATATTTAAAATCAATGCTACCTTACCGTCTCCAAGAATTGTGGCACCGCTAAACATTTTCTTTGTGTTTTCAATATACTCACTTATCTGCTTAACCACCAATTCCTGATTATCCAGCAAATCATCCACTACAACTCCTACATATCTGTCTCCACGCTTTGCTATAAGTACAATAAGATTCTCAGCGTTATTTTTATTTTTTATACCAAGAACTTCATCTAACCATATAATTGGAATAATCATATCATTAAAAGGCATCATATCCCTTTTTTGAACCTTCTTTACATCTGCTCTGTTTACATCTTCAATGGTCTGTATATCACCAATAGGAACAGCATATTTTTCATTTCCCACCCCAATAAGGAGAGCCTGGGTAATGGCTAGCGTTACAGGTAAATGTATATCAAAACGAGAATATTTTCCAAATTCAGATTTAACTTCTATACTTCCCCCAAGGGATTCAATCTTAGTCTTAACCACATCAAGACCTACGCCACGTCCAGATACCTCAGATATCTTATCTGAAGTTGAAAATCCCGGCATATACAATAATTCTATAAGTTCAGTCTGAGTCATAAATTCCGACTGTTCTCTAGTTATAAGCCCCTTTTTGATAGCTTTTTCCTTAACCTTATTGGCATCGATACCATACCCATCATCCATAACACTTATTACAACTCTTCCCTCTTTTTCATATGCAGTTAGAGTTATATGTCCTACAGGATCCTTCCCTGCATTAATACGTTCCTCTTCAGATTCTATTCCGTGATCTGCAGAATTCCTAAGCAAATGCATAATAGGTTCACCAATTTCATCAAGAACCGTTCTATCTAACTCTGTATCCTCACCAATAGAACTATACTCAATCTTTTTATCAAGCTTTCTACTTAAATCTCTCACCATTCTAGGAAACTTATGAGTTATTAGTTGTATTGGCATCATTCGTACATTCATTACGGATTCATAAAGGCCTTGAGACACTCTGTCTAAATATTCAACTTCTTCAATAAGTCCTCTATCTTCCTTATATTTATCATTAGACATAGTTAGTAATCTATTTCTAGTAATAACTAATTCACTAACCATATTCATAAGATTATCAAGTTTTGAGATATCCACTTTAACTGTTCTGTCTGTTTTAAAAGTTTTATCGTGTTTTACTTCTTTAACAACCTCTTGATTACTTTCATTTACTTTATTATTGACATCGTCACTTATTTCAACCTTTGTAACCTCGGATACCTTCTTAATAATCTTTTCTATACCTGCAATATCATTTTCAGTTTTGTAAAATATTGAAAATGTATGCTCAAAGTTGTCATTTTCCAAATCTTCCTCTGAAGGTTCTGTATTTACAACCTCTCCTCGCTTCTTTAATTTCTTAATTATTAAAAAGGCTCTAGCACCCTTAAGCATACAATTACTATCAATTTCAATATCAATTCTATATTTAGCATCATTAATAGAAGTTTCTTCATTGGAAACAAGCGATATTGGCGGATTACTTTCCACCTTTATCTCATTCTTTACGCTAAGCACTTCATCTAACTTTTCAATTAAATCCCCTCGTCCAGGACCTTCTTTTCCATTATCAGCTATATTATTGACAAATGTCATCAAGGCATCCAGACACAGAAATAAAACATCCATTAACTTAGATGTTACCTGCATTTTATCTGCACGAATCTCTGAGAACACATCCTCCATCTTATGGGTTAATTTTTGCATTTCATTAAATTCCATAGTAGCTGACATTCCCTTTAAAGAATGTGCGATTCTGAAAATTTCAGCTATACATGAAGAATCTTTGGGTTCCTTCTCTAATTTTAACAAATGTTCATTTAGGTTATCTATATTTTCCTGTGCTTCACTTATGAAAATATCCACGTATTTGTCTGTGTTCATAACTTACCCCTGACAACTCTATATTTCATTTATTACATCAAATGCTTTTTGTAAGCTCTACCAACCTCGGTGCAATGTCGTTAATATCCAGAACTTCATCAGCATAGCCTTTTTCAATAACACTGCCCGGCATTGAAAATACTTTACTAGATTCTTCGTTTTGACATATAACATATACATTATTATGCTTCTTAAGATTCTCAATACCTCGAGTAGCATCATTTCCCATACCTGACAAGACTACACATATATACCTGTCATAATACACAGGTTTTAATGTCTCTAAAAACTTATCTGCACTGGGCTTAAGTAGATTGTCCGTCTTATCTTCAAAACTTTTAAAATATACGCTTCTAATATTTTTAACAAGCCTTATCTGACTGCCGCTTTTAGCAATATATACTTTACCTCTCTTTACTCTAATGTCATTCTTAATTTCTCTGACATCTATTTCGCTTAAATCATCTAATCTTCTGGCAAATAAATCTGTAAAGCCTATCGGCATATGTTGAATTACAACAATAGATGCAGCTATATTCTTAGGCAAAGAAGGTATAAGTATTTTTAAAGCTTCAGGTCCACCGGCTGAAGAGGCAATAACTATAAGATTCTTCATTACATTAATCCTCATCTAAAACATTTTCTATTGCCTCTATAACTCTGTTTTCTTCAAAAGGTTTAACTATAAAATCCAAGGCACCTGCCTTTATAGATTCAATGACCATTCCCTGCTGTCCCAAAGCAGAACACATAATCACCTTAGCTTCATCATCTATATTCATAATCCTTTTTAAAGCTTGTATTCCATCCATTTCAGGCATAGTAATGTCCATCATGACAATATCCGGCTTGTACTTTTGATACATCTCTACTGCTTGAATACCATTCTCAGCTTCAGCCACAACACTTAAATGATGTTTTTCAAGGATATCCTTTATAATCATTCTCATAAATGCAGCATCATCACATATCATCACATTTCCAATCATAAAATGCTACCTCTCCGTTATGTAATTCCCCTAAATTATCACGCTTTATTATATATTTAATTATAGTGATTGAAAGATAAAATAGCAAGAAATAAAAAACTCCACATCTCATATTATAAAAATATGAGATGTGGAATCGTGTTTCAAATCATATTAACCAAATAAACTGCTTCCTACACTACTAATAACTCCGGCTGATGATGACTTTCTTGATACTGATGCCTCAGGACCATTTAAGTTAACATCTGTAGTTCCAGGGATTGTAGGTGCCATAAGAATCTTACCCGTTCCTCTGAATACATTTACAAAACCTTCACCACTTATTCCTGAACCTATAAGACTCTTTGTAGATTTTTCAACTGTAAAATCTAATGTACTAGACCATGCAATAGCCATATTTCCATCAATCTTTACAACATCATCCACAAGATTAAATTCTACTAACTCTTCTCTTGGTACAGGTGATTCAAGTGCAACTATACCATCACCTGAAAGCGACAGATTAAACAACCCTTCACCGCCAAGTAATGCTGATGAAATATTCTGTCTTTTTACAATTGTCTCCTTTAATTGTTCATCACAAGCTAAAAACAATCCGTCATCTAACACAATACCGGCTCCCCACTGTGATACGTCCTCAAGAAGCAAGTATCTCCATGTTGGTTCAAGACAAAGATGACCTTCACCCGTGTAGATTGGTTTTACTGCAGATTCACCTGTAACAGCACCCTTAACAGCTTTTCCAAGAAATCCTCCAACACTTTTTACTCCTGTTTCCATTGTAACTTTTCCGGATGTCCACTGCATAGCGCCACTTTGAATCCTTACAGAAGAGCCATTTAATTTACATAACACCTGTCTCTTTTTAACATTCATTTTTGAATTAAAATAAGACTGCATAGCAGAATATGGCGATAAATCCTGCTGATGCTCA
>OMZA01000024.1 GCA_900315425.1 uncultured Eubacteriales bacterium | reverse complement strand
ATTGAGATAATTTGTTTTTCTTCATTACAGCATATTCTTGAGAAAATCATGCTATGCTGTAATGGGGCTGTCGCACTAATTACTTAGTGCGACAGCCCCACCATAAAATCTCTTATACTTCATTTATTTCATGGAAAGCTAATTCATCTTCCTTAACTTTACATTTTAAAAATTTAATCATTACACCATTTTCTTTGGCTTCATTATAGGCTTTTTCGAAGGCTTTATCTGTCATAGCATACGGTAAAACACTTTCAACTTTCTCCATTTGAATAACAAATAATAAAACCGCTTTATAGCCTTCCTTAACTGCATTTATCAATTCATAAATATGTCTTACACCCCTTGTTGTCGGGGCGTCTGGAAAATATCCCTGGCCGTCTATTTCTAAGGTACATCCCTTTACTTCCATAAGATATTTATCATTTCCCTTTTCCATATAAAAATCTATTCTGGAATCACCATATTTACATTCCGGTTTTACATAGTCAAAACCGCGAGTTTCAAGCCATTCTCCTGCTACTTTATTAGGTGCCTGGCTATCAATGTTAACCCATCCAAGTTTTTCTTTGTAAACAGCAATTAAATCATAAGCTGTTTTTCTGTTGGGATTATCTGACTTTTCAAGAACCATCCTGGCTTCAGGTAAGAGAAGCTCTTTACACCTGCCGGTATTCTTAACATGAACTGTTTTTACACAACCATCTATATCCACGTGGGCAATGAATCTGTTTGGTCTATCAATGAATTTTCCTAAAATAATATTTCTATACTTCATTATGCTTTATAAAATGGTTCATTTGCTTCTGTTACCGGGTCAAAAGCCTTTTGTTTAAACGCAAATTCCATCCTCTGTCCTTGGAAAATATATGGCTTAATAGCCTTGCTTGCCTCTTCAAAAATATCCTTGGCAATATTAGGATCCTTTGGAATATCCATAATACAGAAAAACGACTCCCTATTATTTTCACGAATCATAATAAACATATAGATTTCCTTAACATTAATGTTCTTCTCGCCAAATTCTCTTAAGGCCTTCTCTATATCGTCTAACTGTTCAGTACGTTTTGGAATTCCAATTTTAATCTGATTGTTGGCATTTATTTTTTCCTGCTGCATTTCACCATTCTGGTTATTATTGGAATTTCCTGCTTGTTTTGGACCAAATTCCTGCTTATAACCATCAGTATTCATTATATTTTTAATCAAATCATTGGGTATAAATATATGATCTAGATTAAACGGATTAATAACAATTCCATTATTTCCATTTAAACTTACACCAGACATAACTTGAAAACTGTTAGGTACAACCATACCCTTTTGTTTATCAAATACATTTATCCATCTATTGAAGGAGACCATATCAGTAAATACAGGCACTGCCTTACTTCCATTTTTATCATTAGCAACTAATGGAAATACCATTTTCTTTACAGTGTGTCCGTTTTCTAAAGTCACCTCATTGTCTTCATCTTCCTGGGTATCATAAATTGCCGTTATAAAAAGTGCATGAACTATTCTGTATGTAAGTACATTTAAATATTCCTGATCTTTGCAGAATTTATTGTACTGTCCCATAAGCCCTGAAAGTGCAGGATTCTCAATATCTTCACAGATAATTCTCTGACCATTCTTCTCTTTAGCACGAATCTCCATTGGCGTAATACTTGTAACAACCATATATTTAAATACTCTTTCAACATTTAAATTCTCTACAATAATGCCAATCTCACAATCTTTTGCCTCATCCACTGGTTTATTGTTAACAATAAGCTGTTTAACAGTTGCCTTTGCTAACTTCATTCCCGGATGAAGACAATAAATCATATCACCCTTCTTTATCTTTCCTTCCACATTTCCCTTAAGAAGAATTCCCTTATTTTCAACTTCCTCGTCATTTTCAGGATTCTTATTACTAAAGGCTTCCTCAACTAACATGGTATATCTTCTACCGTCTTCATTTAAAGTATTTTGAATAACATCTGAATTAATATCTTTTACATATTTTTCAATGTCTTCTTTTAAGCTATCATCAAGCTGTGCATCCTCATTGACATCCATATTCAAATCTAAATCTTCTCGTATTTCCTCTGGTTCAGAGTCTTTTTTCTTTTTATTAAAAAATCCCATTATTATTTCCTCATCTTTCAAAAACATTTTCTATCATTATACACTATGAATCCTTTTCGTGAAACAGTCAAAGTAGTTAATAAATACTTGTTCATTATTTTAAGCTATATTATAATTAATTTCACGACTATAATTTTCAAGGAGATTATTATGAAATATAAAATTATTGTACTGGATTTAGACGGTACCTTAACTAATTCAAATAAAGAAATCACTCCTAAGACAAAGGAAGGTCTTATGGATATTCAAAAAAAGGGGTATAAGGTCGTCTTAGCTTCAGGCAGACCTACTCCCGGGGTTGTTGGTTTAGCAAAGGAGTTGGAGTTAGAAAAATACAACGGCTACATCCTTTCCTACAACGGTGCCCGTATAATTGACTGCAACACCGGAAATGTTATTTATCAAAAGACCGTTCCTAACGAAGTTATTCCTGATCTTTATGAAACTGCTAAAAAGCACGACGTAAGAGTCATCAGTTATGATATAGATTATGATACCGGTGAAATCGTATCCGGTAACGGCATTGATAAATACATTGAATTAGAATCTTCAATTAATAACCTTCCTATCAAAGAAGTTGATAACTTTGGAGAATATATCACATTTCCTGTAAATAAATGCCTTATGTCCGGAGACCACGAAAAACTTGTTAAAGCCATGGAGGATTTACAAAAAAAATATAAGTCTTATCTGAGTATTTATTTTTCTGAACCATTTTTCTTAGAAATAATGCCTCAAAATGTAGATAAGGCTCAATCTCTCCTTATGCTTCTTAGCCAAATTGGTATATCCAGCAACGAAATGATATGCTGTGGCGATGGATTTAACGACATATCTATGATTGAAATCGCAGGTCTCGGAGTTGCCATGGAAAATGCCCAGGAACTAGTAAAAGATGCTGCCGACTATGTTACACTTTCCAATGATAATGATGGAATATTACATGTTATAAATAAATTTATGGAATAAACCAAAGGAGCTGATATCTAACTTTCCAATTAGATATCAGCTCCTTTATTAACCTTCAATGTTAATGTATTTTTTTTCTTCTACCTTTGGTTTTTCTTCATGCTTTGGAATTATAAGAGTAAGAACTCCGTCTGTATATTTACCCTTTATATCTTCCTCTGTTACATCTTTTCCTACATAAAAGCTTCTCTTACAACTTCCGCTATATCTTTCACTACGAAGAACTCTTCCTCTAGAATCCTTATCCTCTTTCTTTTTACTAGTTGTTGCAGTAACTGTAAGATAGCCATCCTTTAATTCTGCCTTAATATCTTCCTTATTCACTCCGGGAAGATTCATGCTAACTGTGTATGCTTCATCATTCTCTGTAATATCCGTCTGCATCAATCCAGTTGTGCTGGGACTCTTATAATAAAAATCCTTTGGCATATTAAAAAAATCATCATTAAAAGTATCTCCAAAAATACTAGGCATAAACATAAGTCATCGCTCCTTTCAACCTTTTATGACCTAAGTCATATACATCTTTCTTTGTTCTATACAGAGTATAATACCAAAATTAGCACTCGTCAAGTGCGAGTGCTAACAATTTGGTGTTTTTCATAAAATCTTCACAATTATTCTACATTTTTTAAGGCCTCATCCATTGGAACTTTCTTGATTCTATGCATGTCTACCACCGTAACAAGTATATATCCAACAAATACAATGAAGAATATTTTTACAAAAGATAATGGATAAATTGTAAATTCTGCCCAACCATCCATACCGTTTAAATATGCTCTCCATACTGCTCTTACGACTCCAAAAGATACTACCATTCCTATTAATTCAGCAATTACCACAACTAACGTAGTTGCAATAATATATAAAGAACCTATTTCACCATTTCTAAATCCCAATATTTTTATCATGGATATGGATGTCTCGTTCTTTTCAATAATTACCTTTGTTATGAGATAAATAAGGATAGCCGCAATTATTCCACACATGTAGGTAAAATATGTCATATATCCACCAATTGAATGTTCTAACTGATTACTCATCTTTGTCATATCTTTAATCGTAATATCCGTTACTATGTACTCATTTGGAATATCTGTAATTTCAGTATCTGAGAAATATCCACTGAAATAATCCTCAGATTTGTCAAAGATGCTATTAAAACTCTCAATTGGCATAAATATAGCTATTGAACCGGTATAATCCATTATAGAATCCACAGTAAAATCATATTCATCATCAGCATATTTTTCCTTAAGGGTAATCTTATCCCCCTCTTTAAGTCGGAATTTATTTGCGTATCCTGAAGAAACACTTACATGTCCCTTCTTAAGATTCTTTGCCACATCTAAATACTTACTATCGTTGACAACTCCGTAAACTACAACTGATTCTCCAACATTTACTCCATCTATGGTTTCTAAGCTTGTCTGACAGTATTTTTCAGCATCCTTATTATCGGTCTTAATTACATTTCCCATATTATCCACATAGGATTTAAGATAATACTGATTATTTACAAACATTTCATCAATTACCTGATTCTTATAAGCACTTATAGATTCTGGCATTCCCACAGTGAATACAACCATAATCATTACAAAAGATAAACCTAAAATAAGTACTAAATAATTATAAAGATTCTGAAGCATAATTCTTATTCTGAATCTTCCCATAAATGAAATTGAAGGAATTCTCATAGCATTGGATTTCTTGGTTTTACTAAAATCATGTCTCATGAATTTAAGAATTGGCATTCTTAACTTATTACTTACAATAACCAGATTAATTATAACCATAAGAATTATTGGTATAATCGTAGTTTTAATAAATGCTTCTGAGTTTAATACGGTTTTATAACTTGGCAAAGAATAGCTGTTATAGTACATATTTACAACAATATTTTTAAATACCGTATATCCAAGAACATTTCCTGCTAATGCTGCAAACAATGTTACTATCAATGGCATCATCATATAATGTCTTAACAGTTCTCCTCTGGTATATCCAGAAGCCCTTAAAGTTCCTATAACCGTTGCTTCTTTTTCTATTGTACTGCTGGTGGTTACTGCAAATATAAAAGCTAAAACTATTACCAATATATACAGGAGAATTCCAGCCATATTCTTATCTGAACCCATATCATCTGGTGCAAACTGAATCGCCTGATTAAGATATTCCGGAACAAAATCCATTAGTGTGTTGCCCTCTTCCATGGCATACACCGCAATATCTTTTAACAATTCATCTGATACTTCTTTCTCCTCATTCTTATCCTTAGGTTTTTCATCATATAACCAGGCATAAGAATAGTGAATACTTGCATCTATGTTGTCAAATACCTCTTCTGTTACAATACCCACGTCAAAGGTTATAGCATCAAACATAATATCTGTATTACTTTCAAAAAGTGTGGTGTAGTTTGTAAAAGAAATAAGCCCTGTAACAGTATAATCCTTACCGTTTACTCCAATAACATCCCCTACTTTAATATTGGAATTGGCAGCATGCATTCTATCAATAGCTATTTCATCATCACTATCTGGAAGCTCTCCCTTTAACACATCAGCTAAATTAATCTTATCCGGAATAGTAAAAACTCTTATTCCACAATCCTTTTTTCCTGAATCTTCATCTGTATCTTTATAAAAATTTTCATAAATCTTTATATCTTCATCTTCTATTTTTTCTTTGAGAGTATCCGTGGCTTTGCTATTTAATTCAAAATGTCCGTCCTCTCTTTTTAAAGTGTCTTTAGTCTCTTCAAAAGATTTTAACATACTATCATTGGCAACATACATACCTGATACAAAACCAATAATAATCGTTAAAAATAAAAATATTACAAAATATTTTCTCCATTCTGACTTTAATTCCTTAGGCACTCTTTTTCCTAATGGATTTCTCATAATATCCTCCTACCAATCAAGTTCCTGTGCAGATATTTTCTGTGTATTATAGTCATCATGTCTAATCTTACCATCTCTTAGTTTTACCACATGATCCGCCATATTTTTAATGGCTTCATTGTGAGTAACCATAACAACAGCGTTTCCATACTTCTGATTAACTTCTTCAATAAGCTTAAGAATATCTTTAGAAGTGTTGTAATCCAACGCACCAGTTGGCTCATCACATAACAAAATATCCGGATTTTTAACTAAGGCTCTACCAATAGAAGTTCTCTGTTGCTGTCCACCTGATAACTGATTAGGAAGCTTATATCTATGCTCAAATAAACCTAAAGTATTAAGCAACTCATCAATATCTAACGGATTATCTGATAAATATGCGCCAACCTCAATATTTTCTTTGACATTAAGATTAGGAATTAAATTATACATTTGGAAAACATATCCTAAATGTTTTCTTCTATATTCTGTCAACTTCTTCTCATTTAAATCCTCTAGTTTTTCACCATTAATCTCAATGAAGCCTTCGTCCGGCTTATCAATACCACCTATAATATTTAACAAAGTAGATTTACCGGAACCTGAAGGTCCTAGTAAAACACAAAACTCACCTTTCTTTACAGAAAAGCTAAGTCCTCTTAAAACCTCTTGTTTGTTTTCTTGAGAACCAAAACTCTTTTTAAGATCAACAATCTTTAAAAAATCACTCATCACAAACCTCCTATAAATAGTTAGTGTATACTAACTCAACCACATAAAAAATACCACATTAATTTTATAAATTCAATATAAAATCAATGTGGTCTATATTATTTTTCTAAAAAATCTTTAGTCGCTTTCATTATCATCGCCATATTTTGGGTATCTGTCATTACCTCTCCTGTTTCTAGGGAATGGTTAGCATTTTCAATAACAATTAAAGGAATATTTTTATTCTCACATCCATCTTTAACTATGCTTGTATCCACCCAGTTATCTGATGTTCCGTGGAACACTATAGATTTATCACTAATGCTATTAAAAGTCTGGGCTACCGGTGTGTAATAAATATGTTTTGCTCCTACGCTATGCATTCTGTCATATTCAGAAGCAACTATAGTACCAATGCTTTTTGATATAAATACAACCTTTTCAAATCCATAAAAATCAATGTTCTTTAGCTGTTCTTCTGTATTAGATAAAGCCGTAAAGAAAGCTTTCTTCATTTTGTAGACATCCCCTTTAATATTAGGAGGAAAACTGTCATATTCAATATTTATAACTTCATATCCTAAAGCTTGTATAAGTTTTCTACTGTAATACAAAAGAGGCTTATCAACGTGATATCCCACTCCAGGAAAAACAACCGCTAACATCCTTTTTTTTGAGATATCTTCTTTTTCCTGATAGTTAACATCCTTATTTTTCTCATCCTTTACAGGCATTTCACACTTTTCTTTATTGACAAGAAAACGTCCCTGTCTTTCATTTTTATCAAGGATTGCCTTTGTAACTTTGTAAATATATTCGGAACCTTTAATGGTACCATTTTGTCTATTATCCACCTGGGCTCTGGTAACCTTGTGTTCTTCCCAATCATGACCATTATTAGAATCATTTAATAAAAGGGGTTGGAAGTTATCCATAGCTCTGGCAAATTTTGCTTCAGGAGTTTCATAAGCCTGAAACTCTTCATAAATATCTCTTATTTCCTGAGCCTGGTCTTTAGGCAACATAGAAAAAATACGATTGGCTGCAGCCTCTTCCCTTTCTAATTGAGTTTTTAGGCCTTCTTCGTCATAAGCATACGTATCGCCTGCGTCTATCTCCACCACATCGTGAAGCAAACACATAATCATTGTCCTTGCAATATCTATCTCCTGATTAGAATATTCTTTTAAAAGATATGCCATAATAGCCATATGCCAGGCATGTTCTGCATCATCTTCTCTTCTTCCATAACCTGATAAATGTGTCTGTCTTAATACATTTTTTTCTTTATCCAACTCAAGAATAAAATTTATTTGTTTCTTAATCCTATTGTCAAAAGATAAATCCTTCATAAAACTTCTCTTCTACTTTATGTCTCTTCTATAATTCCCTTTTTCACAAGATTGTCCAAACACTCATCATCCGGTAAAGGTTTACCAAATAAATAGCCCTGAACCTTCTCACATCCAATATTTTTTAGGAATGTATACTGTTCATCAGTTTCTACACCTTCAGCTAAAGTCTCTATGCCAATGCGTTTGGCCATCTCAACTGTACAGGTGATAATGCTTTTGGATTTCTCAGTAAAGCTTGATAGAAAATCCATATCTATCTTAAGTTCGTCAAACTCGTAATCCTTTAAAGAATTAAGGGATGAATATCCACTTCCGAAATCATCCATCCATACTGCATATCCGGCTTGTCTGAATCTTCTTATCTCGCTATAAACAACCGGGTCCGAAGCCACGATACTTTCTGTTATCTCAATATTTATGTAGCCCTTTGGAATCTCGTATTCTGAGACTATACCATTAACTATAGAGAATATATCACAGTTTAGGAAGTCCAATCTTGAAAGATTAAATGAAACCGGTACTACCTTTTTATTCTTATCAAGTCTATCTTTCAGCTTCCTACATATCTGTTTAATCATGTAGCTGTCTAGTTTATAAATCTGATGTGAATCCTCTAGAGCACCTACAAAATTATCAGGACTAAGCATTCCATATTTAGGATCAATCCATCTTGCTAAGGCTTCAAATCCACATAATTTACCATTGCTGGTTTTGATAACCGGCTGATAAAACACCTTTATATACTCTTCTTTTATAGCTGTATCAATATTATTTATGACATACTTTTGCATATCTGAATATTTTTTTAGTTTCGACGTGAAATATTTGTATGTTTTATTAATGTCATTTTTGACTGCTTTACAAGCAAGCTTTGCATAATCACTAGATGTTCCTATATCAATTCTATCATCCTGGTAGGTGTAAATACCTGCTTTTATACTTGTTACAGCACCTTTACTAGAAGCCACAACCTTCTTTTTGGTTTCTTTAATCTTTTCTTCTACATTTTCTGAAGCTGTAACTGCCACAAAATGATCATCTGACATTCTACAACAGAAATCATATGGGAACTCATCTTTAATAATACCAGCAACCTTCTTTAAAAACTTATTTCCCTGGTTAAAACCATATTTACTGTTGTAATTTCTCATTCCCTTTACATCAAAATAAATGATAACTGGCTGCATGTCCTCAGCAGTTATCTTTTCTATAAAATGTCTTCCCTGTCCTATAAGATAATTCATATTAGGAAGGTCTGTAAGTGTATCAAAATATTGTGCATCTGTTGCATCATCATATCTCACAACAGAATATCTTGTCTCTTCATCAACTATTCTGTGATAACCACTAGCATGAATAACTCTATATCCTTCATAACCTTCTATCTTCTGTCTATATACTGTATTATATGTCTTACCCTCTGAAAGAAATCTTCTAGCATCATCTTTGATTCTTAGAACATCTTCAGATAAGATTCTGTCATACATATCTGTATCTAAATATGCAATTAATGAATCTCTGTCCATTCCCTGCATTTTTATAAGTCCTTCTGTTACTAAAATAGTTTTTAATTTACCATCTATCATCTGGTAGATGGCTATAGGAAAATCAGATTGTTCAATATTCTTTCTGACTAATTCTGGAAATTCATATCTTTTGTTATAAGTCATTTGTCTCACCTTTTTACATTTTTTCTATCCTCAATCCCACTATATTTTACCATTATAAATACATAAAAAAAAGACTGTATTGTTACCAATTTTCTTAATGAAAATTTAGTAAAAAATACAGTCTTTAGATTATCTTCTGTCTATTTCGTATTTTCTTCTGGTCTCAACACATTTTCGAAGACTATAATAACGTTTCTCCACATCATCATCGTCATCCACTGTAACATCTATAGATGCCGCCATGTCATCTATAAGCCTGTTGGTAATTTCTTTGTTGTTCTTAAATCTAATAAGAACATCTTCCTTTTCTTTAAAGGTCTTGGCATCTAAAAATGCCTTAAGCCATTTATCAATTTTACCTTCAGGCTCTGTTTCTTCAAAAAAATCCTCTTCTGTTTTATCGTCCTCAATCTCAGTTTCCTTATGAACTTCGTGATTGGAAGGTGCTTTAACATAGGTCTTTGCATCTGGCCTAATATATTTTTCCGGCATCATATCCCCAAAATTCTTCACTAATTCAAACCTATACACCTGTTTTACATCCGGATATTTCTTGTGATCCACCTCACTTAAGAACATTCCATATGGTCTTGCACATACTGAATAATCTCCGTAAAGTTTCTGGTAAACTACCAGGATTTCTCCTGTCTCCGAATGATGTGCTACTGTGATTACCTGATAAAAATCCCCCTTAAAATGTTTATACACTTGTCCAGGATAAACATGTCTTGTTTCCTGCATAAATACCGCCTCCGGTTCAATGTTTATTCTTGATTCATTATAACATTTTTTCTAATGTTGTTCTAATAGCTTTAATAAACTCTTCACTTTCAAGAACTACCGGTTTCTTAAGGGAAGTAATTCTTGCAAGGTCACCTGTCATCTTACCATCTTCAATAGTCTTAATGCTTGCTTTCTCAAGCTTGTCAGCAAATTCCATAAGTTCTTTGCTTCCATCTAATTCGCCACGTTTTCTAAGTGCTCCTGTCCATGCAAATATAGTAGCTACCGGGTTAGTAGATGTTCTCTCTCCATTGAGATATTTATAATAATGTCTCTGAACTGTTCCATGTGCAGCTTCATATTCATAATATCCATGAGGAGATACAAGAACTGAAGTCATCATAGCAAGTGAACCAAATGCTGAAGAAATCATATCACTCATAACATCTCCGTCATAGTTCTTACATGCCCAGATAAATCCACCTTCTGCCTTCATAACTCTGGCTACGGCATCATCAATAAGTGTATAGAAATATTCGATTCCTGCCTTTTCAAATTTCTCTTTATACTCAGCTTCAAAAATTTCAGCAAATACATCCTTAAATGTATGATCATATTTTTTAGAAATAGTATCCTTTGTTGCAAACCAAAGGTCCTGATTAATTGAAAGAGCATATTCAAAACAACTTCTTGCAAAACTTTCAATGGAAGGTGTTACATTGTGCTGTCCCTGGATAACACCGGCTGATGTAAAATTATGGATTGTCTCTCTTGTCTCATTACCATTTTCATCTGTATAGACAAGTTCAGCTTTTCCAGCTCCTGGAATCTTCATTTCAACTGATTTATATACATCACCATAAGCATGTCTTGCAATTGTAATAGGTTTCTTCCAGTTACGAACACATGGCTCGATACCCTTAACTACAATTGGTGCTCTAAATACTGTACCATCAAGAGCTGCTCTAATAGTACCATTAGGACTCTTGTACATTTTCTTAAGATTGTATTCTTCAACACGAGCTGCATTTGGTGTGATTGTTGCACATTTAACAGCTACCTTATATTTCTTTGTAGCCTCAGCTGAGTCTATAGTTACCTGATCATCTGTTTCATTTCTGTGTTCGAGACCAAGGTCATAGTACTCTGTGTTAAGTTCGATAAAAGGTGTTAATAACTCATCTTTAATCATCTTCCACAAAACTCTAGTCATTTCGTCGCCATCCATCTCCACTAAAGGAGTAGGCATTTTAATTTTTTCCATCTTGTACCTCCAGGATTTATATTTAATATTTTTCCCTCATTTAACTTCCTAATTATACTTAATTATCTATAATAATGCAAATTATAGAAAATGTAGCCACACATTTTTCTTGAAATTTTTTATTGATGTGATAAACTTGTTTTCGTGTGTAAATTTTTATATAAGCCTTGAAAGGATGACAAGTTATGAAAATTAAACGAGAAGACGTCAGAAACATTGCCATTATTGCCCATGTTGATCACGGTAAAACCACATTAGTTGATCAGCTTTTAAAACAAAGCGGAACATTCCGTGATAATGAAGAAGTTGCTGAACGTGTAATGGACTCAAATGACCTTGAAAGAGAACGTGGTATCACTATTCTTTCTAAAAACACAGCTATTAATTATAAAGGTATAAAAATAAATATTATTGATACTCCGGGACATGCTGACTTCGGTGGAGAGGTTGAACGTATTCTTAAAATGGTAAACGGTGTTGTATTAGTTGTAGATGCCTTTGAAGGCGCAATGCCACAGACAAGATTCGTTTTACAGAAAGCTCTCGAATTAGATCTTCCTGTAGTGGTATGTATTAACAAGATTGATAGACCCGAGGCAAGACCTAATGAAGTTATTGACGAGGTTCTTGAATTATTTATGGATCTTGATGCCAGTGAAGAACAGTTAGATAGTCCATTTGTCTATGCTTCTGCTAAATCCGGCTATACAATGCTTGAGTTATCAGATGAACAAAAGGATATGGAGCCACTTCTTAAAACAATTGTAGATTATATTCCAGCACCAGAGGGGGATCCGGATGCTGACACTCAGCTTCTTGTAAGTACTATTGATTACAATGAATATGTTGGTCGTATCGGTGTTGGTAGAGTTGAAAACGGTAAATTAAAAGTTAACCAGGAAGTTACTCTTGTTAACCACCATGATCCTGATTTTAAGAAACGTGTTAAGATAAACAAACTCTATGAATTTGACGGACTTTCAAAAATAGAAGTAGATGAAGCCGGTATTGGTTCTATTGTAGCAGTTTCAGGAATCCCTGATATCAGAATCGGAGATACTATATGTTCTACAGAGAATCCGGTAGCTATCCCATTCCAGAAGATTTCAGAACCTACTATTTCTATGCAGTTTAATGTTAATGATAGTCCTCTTGCCGGTACTGAAGGAAAATATGTTACTTCAAGACATTTAAGAGACAGACTTTACAGAGAACTTAATACAGACGTAAGTCTTAGAGTTGAAGATACAGAAACTACCGAAAGCTTTAAGGTATCCGGACGTGGCGAACTTCATTTATCAGTTCTTATAGAAACAATGAGACGTGAAGGATATGAATTCTCAGTAAGTAAAGCTGAAGTTCTTTATAAGGAAGATGAAAATGGTAAGAGACTAGAGCCAATGGAACTTGCATACATCGATGTTCCAGATGAATTCTCTGGTGCTGTTATTCAGAAATTAAGTGAACGTAAAGGTGAACTTGTGGCTATGTCTTCAGGAAAACAAAACGGAACCACAAGACTTGAGTTTAACATTCCTTCTAGAGGACTTATTGGTTATCGAGGAGATTTCATGACAGATACTAAGGGAAATGGAATCATCAATACAATATTTAACGGCTATGCTCCATACAAGGGAGATTTAAGCTTCAGAAAACAAGGTTCTATCATTGCCTTCGAATCCGGCGAAGCTATTACATACGGTCTTTTCAATGCTCAGGAAAGAGGACAGCTCTTTATCGGACCTGGTGAAAAGGTTTATTCTGGTATGATTATTGGACAATGCGGAAAACCTGAGGATGTTGAAGTAAATGTTTGTAAGACAAAACATCTTACAAATACCAGATCTTCCGGTGCTGATGATGCCCTTAAACTTGTTCCTAAAAAGATTATGAGCCTTGAACAGTGCATCGAATTCATAGACAGCGATGAACTTTTAGAGGTTACACCGGAAAACTTAAGAATAAGAAAGAAGATTCTTGATCCAACTCTTAGAAAACGTGCTTCATTTAAAAAGAATCAGTAATTAATAAATATAATTAAACTATAACGAGGTTGCCTTATCCTATGATAAGCAACCTCTTATTTAAATAATTATTCCTTTTCCGTAATATACTACTTCTTTTTTCTCTCCATATACTGCCTGACCTGCTGTAGCTTCTGTTACTTTATTTATAAATGACTCTGCCATATCTTTTTCACATACCACGTCTAATAAAACCTTATCTGTATATTGTGTATCTAAAACAATGGCCCCATCATTTGCGGCAATATATTGAATCTTTCCAAATCCATTATAATCTGTGGTTATCTCCATGCGAATGCCCTGTTTCTTTTCTTCTATAACACATTTATCCAGACCCTCTATAGTTGCCTGTTGATATGCCCTTAGAAGTCCACCGGTACCTAATAATACACCACCAAAATATCTGGTTACAACCACAACTGCATTTATCAGATTCCTTGATTCTAAAACCTCCAACATTGGTTTACCTGCTGTACCCTGAGGTTCTCCATCATCACTGAATCTCTTTTGGTCCCCCACTATGTACGCATAACAATTGTGTCTTGCATCCCAATACTTCTTTTTTGTTTCCTCCACAAACTGTAAAGCTTCCTCAGCTGTTGCTACTGCTTTAAAATGAGATATAAATCTTGATTTTTTTATTTCTATTTCTGCCGAATTAGGCTCTATAAGTAATTTTTCCATGGAACCATTATATACTGATTTACCTCTTTTTCACAAGTAAGAACTGCCCCGAAGCCCCTATTTTCTTGAAAAGAGCCTATAAATATGTTAGAATTACACCGATAATATGTGGGAATATTCCACTACAAAGGTCGTTGTCATGAAGGGGCAATGATATATACGGAGGATTTTTATGAATTTTGGATATGAACAGGTCATTAAAAAACGTAAACAAATGGCCTCTAAGAAGGACAAAAACATTAGTAAAATTTTTGTCCATCTTCTTAAATTTTTCATATTTTCTATAGCCGGCATAGCGGTTATTTCAGTATTTATATTTGCAGGTATGTTAAAAGGTATGATTGATAGTGCACCGGATGCTAGTACTCTTAACGTATCTCCTACTAACTATTCAACAACTGTATACGATGCCGATGGAAATGTGATTACAACTCTTTTGAAATCAGGTTCTAACAGACAAGAGATAAGTATTGAAGATATTCCAGAACATCTTCAATATGCATTTATCGACATCGAGGACGAAAGATTTCTTTATCACAATGGTATCGACCTTAAGGGTATCTTAAGAGCTGGTGTCATTGCTATCACAACAAAAGATTTTTCACAGGGTGCTTCTACTATCACTCAGCAGTTGCTTAAAAATAACGTTTTTGAAAACGGTGGTAGAGAATCAAGCTATGGAGCTCTTTTCAAACGTAAATTTCAGGAGCAATATTTAGCATTACAGTTAGAAAAGACAACTACTAAACAATATATTTTACAAAGTTATTTAAATACAATTAACTTGGGTCAGAACACTTTAGGCGTTCAGTCAGCTGCTAAAAGATATTTTAATAAGGATGCTAAAGATTTGACGCTTTCCGAAAGTGCCGTAATCGCTGCTATTACGCAGAATCCATCAAGATATAATCCAGTTACCAATCCAGAACAAAATGCCCTCAGACGTAAAAAGGTCTTAGACAGAATGCTTAAAAATGGACATATAAATCAAACTGAATACAATGAAGCTTTAAATGACGATGTTTATTCAAGAATTCAGTCAATTAACGTAGAAACTTCAACGGAATCACCTTATTCATATTTTATTGATGCCGTTATTGATCAGCTTTTAAATGACCTTATGGAACAAAAGGGTTATACACAGACTCAGGCTTACAATGTCATCTACAGTGGTGGTTTAAGCATTTATACTACTCAGGATATGTCCATCCAAAACATTTGCGACGCTGAGGTAAATAATCCGGAAAACTATCCTATGGCTACTACTTATTCGTTAAGTTGGGCCTGGTCAGTTCAGTTAGCTGATGGCACTGTTCAAAACTACTCTGAAGGCGATATCGATTATTTTGCCAGAGTTGCCCTAGGTCAATCAGCATTTAAACTTATATTTAATTCCCCTGAAGAGGGAGATGCCCTTATTACTCAGTTTAAAGCCAATATTTTAGCTGACGGAGTTACTGAGCTAGGCGAAAAGAAAGAATATACTTTACAACCTCAGACTTCATTTACGGTTATGGATCAGAAAACCGGTTATGTCAAAGCCATTGTAGGTGGTAGAGGAGCAAAAACAGCCAGCCTTACTCTTAACAGAGCAACCGATACAACCAGACAGCCAGGTTCATGTTTTAAGGTATTATCCACTTATGCACCAGCTATTGATACAGCAGGTTACACCCTCGCTTCTACTATTGTGGATTCAGCCTTTAACTATGACAATGGACGTCCTGTAAAGAACTGGTGGGGTAACAGCTACCGTGGAGCTTCAACATTAAGAAATGGTATTAAAGATTCCATGAACGTTGTAACCGTTAAGTTATTAACTGAAATAACACCTGAATTAGGTTTCCAATATCTACAAAACTTCGGCTTTACAACCCTTGTAGCCAGCAGAACTTTAGCTGACGGTACAGTATTAAGTGATATTGGTCAGCCATTAGCCTTAGGTGGTATAACAGACGGTGTTACTAACCTTGAATTATGTGCAGCCTATGCTGCTATTGCCAACAATGGTATTTACACAAAACCTATATTATACACCAGCGTTCTTGACCACAACGGAAAAGAACTTATAGATTGCACACCAAGTACTCATACTGTTATCAAAGATTCAACCGCTTACCTACTCACAAGTGCTATGGAAGACGTTGTTAAATCCGGTACCGGTACTGCTTGTAAGGTAAACGGAATGAGTGTAGCTGGTAAAACAGGTACTACTTCAGATGACAACGACCTTTGGTTCGCTGGATATACTCCTTACCTTACAGCTACTGTATGGACAGGTTATGATGAGAATCGTTCAATATCCGATGGCGTTTATCATGAAAAATTATGGAGTAAAATCGTTACTCAAATAGATGCAGCAAAAGGTTATACTACAGACCCAGGATTTACAAAACCAGCCTCTGTATCAGAAGCTACAATCTGCAAGAGCTCAGGACTTTTAGCCGGCAGTGGCTGTCCAACAATGACTGAATACTTTGCAGAAGGAACAGTTCCTACAAGTAAATGTTCTAATCACTACGTAGCTCCTGCACCGGCTCCTGAAGAAACAACTGCAGCAGATGCCGCCGCACAAACCCCTGCAGAGACACAGCCTGCTGCCGAAACTCAGCCAGCACAGTAAACGAAACTATAAATATAATACAAATCCCCACAAGTAGATAACAATAATATCAAAAAAAGGGGCTGTCGCACTAAGTAATTAGTGCGACAGCCCCTTTACAGCATAGCATGATTTTCTCAAGAATATGCTGTAATGAAGAAAAACAAATTATCTCAATATACAGCATATAAAGAAGTTCTGGCTAATATACTGTA
>OMZA01000015.1 GCA_900315425.1 uncultured Eubacteriales bacterium | reverse complement strand
GGTGATACCTGAGTTTTCCGTAACTGAAACAACTCTTCCGTTAATGTCATATTCGTACTCTGTTGTATATTTCATATCTGTTGAAATTGTTGAATCTACAGTGTTTGTCGTATTTGTTGATTCTATCGAATCTGTCGTGTTTATTGTACCTGTTGAATCACTAAGCTGTTTCACGGTCGACAAAAGATTACCCATTACATCATACGAATAAACAACTTCGTTTCCGAGAGCATCTGTTACGGTTGATACACGATTCATATTATCGTAGGTTGTTATACCTGTTTCTTTACCGTTTGCATCCACATAACTTACGATATTTCCCGCTTTATCATAGTTTATCGTTGTGGCATTTCCTTCTTCATCCGTTGTTTTTACAACTCTTCCGAGTGCATCATATTCATAAGTTACTTCGTATTTTTCGCCACTGTTATCATATGAATATGCACTTACAAGTCTGTTAAGTTTATCGTACTCCATATATACGGTTGTTCCTACTGCGTTAGTCTTGCTTACGCAGTTGCCGTTTGAATCATATGTATATTCTGTAATGTTACCGTTAGGATCCGTTTCAGAGATCAGTCTTCCATAAACATCATAATCAGACTTATATTTATTACCGGCTGCGTCTGTAAGTTCTGTTACATTGCCGTTTACATCATACTTATAGTTTGTTTCATATCCGTTTTCATCTGTGACTGTGACTAAATTATATCTGTTGTCATATGTATTCATATCATATGACCCGTCAGGATATATGGTTTTATAAAGATTTCCGTTTGGATAATACTCATACTTTACGGTCCTGCCAGCGGAATCTGTTTCTGAAATCCTCTCATTTACCTTGTTATAAGTATATTCCATGTATGTTCCGTCAGAATTATTTACTTTTATGAGGTTTCCGTTTGGATCATATGTATTTATAACGCTTGAACCGTCTGCATATATTGTTTTAACAAGGTTACCCATAGAATCATACTCATAAGAAGTACTTGTTCCGTCAGGATATACAATCTTTGTCTGATTGCCCGCACGATCATATTCGTATGCCGTTTTGTTACCGTAAGGGTCGGTTATGGATGTACATTTACCGTTATGATCGTATGTATATGTGTATGTGTTTCCCATGGAATCTGTCGTACTTATTACCTGACCGAGAAGATCATATACACAGCTTGTGACACCACCATTAGCATCAATCGTTTTTACAACATTTCCGCAAGCGTCATATTCGGATTTCGTTATGTTACCGTTAAAGTCCGTTACAGACGTCAACAAACCATCAGTATATTCATGCTCTGTCGTTCCCAAACCGTCAATTGATTGTTCCTTAAGCAACCCATTTTCATCATAGCTGTTAACAATCTTCATGCCTGACGGATCTGTTGATGATATCATATTATTGTTTTCATCGTAGGTATATGTGGTTTTTGATCCGTCGGATGCTGTTACTGACGATACATTGCCGTTTCCGTCATATGTATATTCTGTTATATTACCGTTTTTGTCAGTGGATTTAGTAATGTTACCTCTGCTGTCATATTCAAAGCTCATTTCATTTCCGTTGGCATCTTTTTCTGATGTAAGATTACCCATAGAATCATATGAAAATGAAGTGATATTATCATTTGCATCGCATGAAGTCAGAAGATTGCCGTTTACATCAATGACAGACGTCTCTACTCCGCCATTTGGCTCTGTTACCGTTATGGTTGTGTTTCCATTTTCGTCATTTTCGTATTCAATCTTGATCTCATTTTCATAAGCATCTGACTGTGTCAGGACTCTGCCTCTATCATCATATGTATTGATAACATATTTTCCGTCAGCATTACTTTCTGAAATTATATGGTGCATACTGTCATATTCATAATTAAGGGTAGTACCATCCGGAAGAATTACCACTGATAAATTCTTTTCATCGTCGTATGAAAAATATGTAATTCTCCCTGTTTCATCACTGACACTTACAACCAACCCGTTTTCTTGTGTAAGAGTAAGCGTTTTTCCTGAGATATCCTCCGTAATAACAGTCTTATTTTCACTGTGGTTAAGACTTACGGACTTATTTTCTGCAGAAATTATCTTTGTGACGTTTCCATCGATATCAAATTCGTACTTTGCACCTGATGGCATGGTCAGAACATATCCGTCTTCATTTTTTACAAGAACATAATCCTTCATACTCTCATTCAGACATGTATATGTTCCGTAACTGTATTTTTCATCCTCTGAAACCATGAAACTGTTTCCGATCTTGGTTCCGTATATCTTTCCGCTTATCGCATCATCACTTATAAACGGCACACTGCTGTCAGGATTCGGATAGAAACGTACTATACCATTATTTTCAACCAGTTTAACATCATAGTCACTGTACCATCCGTATCCCATACTTCCCTGATTTTCAGTATAACCTGAACAGTATGACAGATCATATGTAAGTTCTGTTGCTCCGTTAACGCCCATTGCCGTAAGCTTATCCATGAAGAATCCTGTTTTTGTATCTATAGGATCTCCTACATATGTCGGGATTTCCATTACTTTGTAAAACGTTTTGGATATGTGACTTGAAATAGGCGACACACTTACCGTAACGCCAAGATTTTCTCCCTCAAGGTATTTTACCATTGATTTTATCAGACTGTAATAATGTTTTTCGGGGTCATCATCTTCAGCTCCGCCACTAAAATTCGTCTTATATGTTCCATAAAATGTCTGTCCCGGATACAATGTTTTAAATGTAAGTCTCTGCCCGTCACTTACCACTATCGCACTTCCGACATTACTTGGATTTGCGACATTTACATTAACAACCTTTTCTTCTGTTTTTCCTGTGCTGACGTCTGTCCATGAGTATTTATAATCAGGCGCCTGATAAGCTCCTATTGTTGTTGAAAAATTATACAAAGGATACTTTGATCCATTTGTCACAGCAAACTGTATGTAATAATCTTCTCCGATATACGCATCGGATTCAGGCATGACCGTTATATTAACACCCTGTCCGGCGTTTACGGAAAATGATGTATCCGCATCAAAATGAGCTGATACTGTTGTATCAAAAGGCATAAGTTTACCGGAAAAATCGGCCGATACCGTGTATGTTCCGATCTCATCTCCTCTTAAGATCCATGAAACGCTCTTACTCTGCTGTCCATAAATGGTTCCCATACTCTGAGTTTTTGTCTGACCGGCAGTTGTTGCAGCAAGCGATACTCCGGATGGATAATTAAGAGTTGCCATACAATCTTCAATATAAAAATTGGAATCTGCCTGATTAAGAATACCTAACTCAACCTCATACATTTCCTTAAGCCAGCTTATACCCTGAACAGTGCTTAAATATGCAAGTACAGGCTTTGTTTCTTCTCCCGCAATTACCTGCATATCAAACGTTCTTCCGCCACCGACACCTCCTCCGCTTGAGTCAGTACCGTTTAAACCATGACCTACGGCAGTATAATAACTTTCGCCGCCACCTACATAATAATAATCAATCTTGTAATTCTGTCTTGAAAATACAAGATCAAGGCTGAATACAAACGAATGATAGTTAGATGGATCAGAAATATCCACACCATTCTCTACCATCTCTTCAAGTGACATCCTGTGAACACTGAGACTCCCAACCACAAGCTCATCTTTTTTAAGGATCATGGTATATTCTTTTACTTCGTATTCACTGATCATTATATCCATCTCAACAGGAAGATAGTTAGTCTTATATGCCGCAATCGTTGCGATACCTGTTTCGTTTACTATTGTTACCAGACCTTTACTGTCAGCCTTTAATGACATGGCTGATGAATCACCTGATTTCAAATATATGAGGGCATAAGGAATCGGACTTCCCTCTTCGTCAACAATCTTAACAAGGGTCTGTCCATATCCGTTCATATCATCTACTCTGATACTTGTACTTGCTTTGGAACTGTTTCCGCAAACATCTTTAACCGTAAGAATAACCGTATAATCTCCGGCTTCCTCATATGTATACTTTGGCTGTGCTCCGTAGATCACATCTCCGTTACCCATATCCCAGATATATTCAGTAACTCTCACATTATCATAAGATTCCGAACCATCAAGGCTTATCTCCATACCTGTAAGAGCAACCATATTTTCCGGCAATACTGCAACAGGATCCGTTGTATCTACATCATCTGCATGTCCGATAACCTCATCTGATACCAAACTATTACCACTCTTATCATATGCGATAACCCTGTAAATATAATTGGTATTAACCGATATGTCAGCATCGGTATATATATCATCAACAGTTTTAGTTAATGTTACAAAACCGGATTCTCCGGGAGTTCTTCTCTGAATTTCATAATGATCAAAATCTCCTTCACTATCCGTCTGCATATTTAAAATGACTTCATAATGTCCCGTACTTACATCAAATGTCTTGATTTCAGGCGCTGTAGTATCCAATACATATGTAACCTGCTTCGTTTCACTGACATTTCCGTAAATATCGGTTGCCGTGGCTCTTATTTTGTATTTTCCCTCTTCAAGCTGTGAATTATCCCACACAGCCGATGCATATACATAATTACCCTGAGTACTTACATCATCAATCTCGTACCATATATTATCAAATGCGTCACAGGTATACTCTATCTTGACATTTGCTACGCCTGCGTTATCAGCCGCAACAACATTAATGGTTGCATCTTTTGAAACAGTATTTCCTTCTTTCGGAGTTATTCCAAGAACCTCAGGAACATCTCTATCCTTATCTACCGTTACAATTATTTCATCTGAGAATTCTCCCTCATTGCCTGCCATATCAACCGCGGCAACCTTATAGATATATGTACTTCCAACCTTAACCGTTGTGTCATAGTAATTGATCGTTGTTAAATTTCCCTTTAACAGACTGTAAATACCCGTAGTATTATCCGCGCGGTAAATATTAAAGCCCGCAACATCAGTATCTTCAGATTTCTCCCATGAAAGTTCCACATACCCGTTATTATTTGGAACAGTTAGATCTTCTACCTTGGAAGGACCCGTCTTATCAACCTCAAATTCAACTACAATATCCTCATTTTCGGAAGTTAACGCATTCTTGTTTCCGCTTGCATCATAAACTTCATATTTTATGTAAATTAAGCCTTCTTCCACTTCATCCAAACTGTATGTATAACTTATTTTTTCATTGGAAGTTCCTGTAAGCGCATCCACTTTTGCCAATTCCGTAAATGTCTCTCCGTCAAATGACACACTGAAAACGGCATATGAAATCCTGTCATTATCCTTTGCATCAACGGAAAGTTCAAGCTTTGAATTGTATTTTGACGCTGTAGGATATACTGCCGTAATATACGGTGATATTGTATCATCAATAGTTTTAACATTTATCTCGTCTGATTCAACTCCTCTGTTTCCCAGGTTATCATAACCCACTACTCTGAAGGAATAATCCGTATCAGGAGAAAGCCCCTTAACATAATAACCCAATGTATCGGTAACCGTTGCAATACTGATGTATTCATCTCCTCTTTTTTGTTCAACGACAAAATATCCGAAATCCTCTTCTGTTATATCGTCCCATTCAATCCTGACATATGATGATGCTTCTTCAACATTATTAATATTTATCTTTGATATTCCCGTATTATCTACTTCATATCTTCTGAGAAACTCTGCATCACTCTTATTTCCGCTTGTATCTATGCAATATGCATTAAAATAATAAATTCCATCCTCAAGCACTGTAGTATCAAAACTAAATGTGGCTTCTGATTCTGTCTGTATCTCACCGATATCTGTCCACTCTGATTCTGCTTCATTCCGTAACTGTAATCCTATTGCAAAAAGCTGCTTATTATCTTTGGCTGTAACGGAAATATCTGTTATTCCATTTACTCTTCCGGCACCCGGAGTCATGGAAATGATCTCAGGCGGAAGCTCATCTTTTTTCACTTCTGCAGTCACGCTTTCTGAAGCTATACTGCAATTACCATACAGATCATACGCTAAAACATAGTATGTATATATCTCTCCCTCTGTTACATCTGAATCTGTATATAAAGTTTCAAATCTGCTGTTAAGAGTAGCTATCTTACTTTCTAATCCGTTACAAATTCTGTATATCTCATATTTTGTACAATCAGCACTTACCGATGCGGTAAAACTGATGGATACATTACCGTTATCAGAAATGGTTTTAAGTTCAGTTACAGATGCCGGAGCCTTTCTGTCAATAATATATGTTCTGTATTCAACATCCGTATTTCCGTCAGCATCAACTAAAGTATATCTTAAATTTTTAGTCTCTTCACCCGATATATCACTTATATCCCATGTAAATGCTGCATATAAAACGTTTCCGTTATATCTCTTCTGTGAGAGTTTATCTGCTATAACATTCCATTTTCCTAATCCATCACTTTCTTCAATAGTAACCTTATTACCGGTACTGTTTCCGCCATTTTTAAAATATACGTTTAATGTAACAGTTTCACCGCCGATATGACTGTTATCATTCGGTGTAATACTTGTAATCTGAGGCATAAAAACCTCTGTCTCAAGATCATCTGTTTTTCCGGAAACATTACCGGTGGTATCTACAGCCTCCACGGTAAAATTATAAACTGAAATTGCCTGCAGATTTTCCGCTTTATATGATGTAGATGACTGAAGAGCGGATACCAACACACCATCCTGATATACATTATATCCTGCAATTTTTACATTGTCTGAAGATCCTGTCCAGGTTATTGTTACCGATGAACCTGTCCTTGCAGCAAGAGATAAATTTCCCGGCACAGAAGGCGCTTCAGTATCTGGCTTAGTCTCAACTGCAAGTGAAGGTGATGATAAAGCCATGTTTCTCTCATCATCAAATGCATATACCGTATATGTATACTTTGAAGAAGGCTCCACAGAGTTATCGGTAAAATATGTGCTGCTTGTTACTCCTATAAGTTTAGAATCACGATATATCTCGTAACCGAGAATACCAACATTGTCCTGCGCTCCTCCAAATGCTATTTTTACGCTTTTTTCCGTCACTTCTTCCGTTACAATATATGACACTTCCGTAGGCGATGTTGAATCATCTATTGAATAGATCACTTCATTTGCTATGGTATCGATATCGTTATTAAAATGATAGTTATCAAGAGATTTCTTAAGCACCAATGTATTAAACCTTGTTGTTCCCGCATTTGAATTAAATGATATTGTCTGAATATAATCTCTTCCGGTCGTATTATTCTTTCGCGAAAGAATCGTCGTATGACTTCCGCCTGCAATAAAATTAGCATAAGAAGATTGTGTGAAATCTCCTCGTATCTCCAATATTCCGGCCGTAAGCATTTCGCTGTGGTTATAACGTGATGAAATATTAAAATTGCCTCCCACCAAAATATAATCTTCATCATTTATCATGTAAAAACTGCCATATTTGTTTACCGTAAAATCATTACTACAGATAATATCTGACTTTTCCGTATACAGAATCCCATAATCGTTGACATTTATATTTTCTGCTGTTATTCCATACCCGTTTACATGAATATCCTTATTGATATTTAAAGACCCACCAATATTTAAAGAACGATCAAGTGTTACAGAACCATCTGTCACAAGATTCCCATCCCACTTACCGTTTTCAATCATATTGACATTGTTTACGTAAAGTGACCCGGTTCCTGATATATCCATGCCGTTATCTGTCACACTTTCCGTAGCTCTTATATCACCGTTTATTTGAAGATTGGCTGTGTTTTCATTTATCAGATTGGCAAACGTGCTCATACTTGAATTAGTTATTATTTGAGTTTTATTACCGGCAAACTTAACGGTATTATTATCTGTACCGGTAAAAGCACATCCACTCTGTGTAAAATCACCGTAAAGTTCTATTAACCCATCCGTAAAACAGCCGGATGTTGATAAAGCCGGTGCCATTACAAAATCACCATGCACCACGATCTTATCAGAACTTTCATTCATGTGAATCACTGCATTACTTGAACCATATTCTAAAGTATCATCACTTCCCTTTGTCACACTCTGCCATCTGAAATCTCCATTGACATTAAGTGTTCCTCCGTTAAGTTCCAATAAACCACCGACAAGGATAAGATTTCCTGATACTGTGAGTGTATGACCGTTCAGATTAAGAGCATCTTCCCAGATGATAAGGTCTCCGTCCCACACTTCATCATCTGCCAAAGTCCATCCGAGTTCCATTTTCAGATCGCTTACGGATACCTTGCAGTTATTTCTCACAAGCGTGGTATATAACGGCATCTTATTAAAACATATGCCCTCCTTACTGTGGTTTTCAATATCCAAAACAGAAAAAACTGCTTTTTCGTTAAATGTTATATTCTGAAGTTTATTGCCATCCAAAATAAAGGTATGTGTTCCGTTAAAGGAAAGTTTTCCGCTTACAGAAATATCTCCTGCCACATAAATTTTTCCCTTAGAACCGGAAAAAGAAAATCCACCCGTGGTTATAAAGTCCCCTTCTATGTCAAGTTCTGCATCATCACTGTTATTCATATACCAACATGCAGTATACGATGATTTATTTGAATATACATTTCCTGCTACTTTTATTGAGCCGCCGTTAATATTAACATTACAGTACCAGTAATACATGCTGTTAAATGTAAAATCTCCACCGATACTTATATCTCCGTTAAATGTTGTAGATTCTGAACCAAATACAAAATCTCCGTCAATCTCCATGGTCTGAGAAAGTGTGGAATTCTCCCTTACGATCACGCTTCCCGTAAAATGTTCATCCGCAAATGTCGTGAATCCGTTAATGGAAAGAAATCCCGATACGTTATTCCCATTATCCGTAACAAGGCCCATTGCCAAAGGGTATACGTCATTGTTACCCTCAAATACTACTCCTGCCTCACTGTTATTTGTTATCTCGAGATTTAAAAATCTTGAAGTACTGCTTGATGAACTTTTAAATTTTACTGTCTGTTCATCATCACCTGACAGGATAACTTTATTGTTTTCTGTTGCTATAAAACCATTAACGGTATTGACTGTAAAATCACCCTTAACATCCAATATACCCGCTGTGATCTTTCCATTCTGGTTAACAGATGTCTGTGATATAAAATCTCCACCCACATATACTCTGTCATTTTCATTTTGCATTATAAGCGATGCTGCGGAATCTGAATATTCATATTGTTTATCATTATCTTCATCATTAACGGTTCTTTTTTGCAGCCTTAAATTCCCTTCAACATATAAAGTTCCTCCGTTAATAATAAGATTTCCGGAATATTGTATGAAATCTCCCTTTACCGTAAGTGTATGTCCGTTAAGATCCAAAACATCATCAAGAATGATAAGATCACCGTCTATGATCTCATCCTTTTCAAGAGTCCATCCAAATACACCCTCTGCGTCTCCATAGCTGATATTACAGTTATTTCTGATAAGAGTTGTTACAGGATACACTGTTGTAAACAATATTCCTTCATCACTGTAATTTCTGATATCCAGCGTAGAAAACTGACCTGTTGAAACTGTTACATTCTGAAGTTTATCGCCATCCAAAATAAATGTATTTGTTCCGCTAAAAGAAAGCGTACCGCTTACAGATACATCCCCTGCTACACAGATTTTTCCCTTCGATCCGGAAAAAGAAAATCCTCCTGTGGTTATAAAATTCCCTTCTATGTCAAGCTCTGCATCATCACTGTTATTCATATACCAACATGCAGTATACGATGATTTATTTGAATATACATTTCCTGCTACTTTTATTGTACCGCCATTGAAATAAACATAGCAGCTCCAGTAATACATGCTGTTAAAAGTAAAATCTCCACCGATACTTATATCTCCGTTAAATGTTGTAGATTCTGTACCGAATACAAAATCTCCGTCAACCGCCATGGTCTGAGAAAGTGTGGAATTCTCCCTTACGATCACGTTTCCTGTGAAATGTTCATCCGCAAATGTCGTGGATCCGTTGATTGAAAGAAATCCCGATACGTTATTCCCATTATCTGTTACAAGGCCCGTTGCCAAAGGGTATACTCCGTTATTGCTTTCAAATACAACGCCTTCCTGACTTACGTTTTTAATTTCTAAGTTATTAAAGTGTCCTGTATCGCCTGATGAATTACTAAAAGAAATACTCTGTTCTTTTTCTCCCGATAACAATACCTTATGTGTACCGGATGCATAAAAATTCTTTGAATTATAAACGGCATTTACATTTATATTCCCCATTATCTCCATAACACCGGCAGATAAACTCCCTGAATGATCTTTATCGGAATATGTCTCAAAATCCCCTTTTATCAAAACATATCCCTCTTCGTCCGACATATCCAAAATAGCTGAACTTTTTTGTTTATCGATAGTTCCATCTTCATTAAATGATATAGCGGCAACCACAAGATCTCCATCTACGTTAAGACTACCGGCACCGACTTCAAGTTTTCCGCCTGCAAGGTACAAATTTCCCGTGACTCTTAAACTGTATCCGTTAAGGTTAAGTGTTCCGTAACCGAGAACATAATCCCCTTCTATAACAGTGTCCTCATATAGTGTTTTGCCCTGATTAACCTTTGTTCCACAGATTGAGATATTTACATCATCCGTATACACCAGACTGTTATAATCAGGTGCATTGGTAAAACTTATACCTTCTTCGGAATAATTACAAATCTCCAATGTATTAAAATATGCACCCTTCGGCATAGTTACAGTCTGTTTTTTTGCACCGCATAAAACAACCGTATGATAACCACTTGCAGCAAACTGATTAACATTAATGTCCCCTTCAACCTCAATAAGTCCGTTATTAAGTGTATTATACCCGGAATTACTCATTATGATATTACCTCTGACATACATATAATCATTGGCATTATTCATAATTATGTGCCCTATGTAATAATTAATATTAAAATTTCCATAGCACATCAATGCACCTTTATTAAAAGAAATACATGTATTACCTGAACTTATATAATCATTACATATCGTTAGTGTATATCCGTTAAGATCAATCGTTCCGCCTGTGTGATTTAATGAATAAACCGTCAGATCAGATTCGAGCGTATAATCAGACGAAATAGTCATATCTTCTGCAGTTTCCATGATCAAATCCGAACTTTTTGCAATAACGGTTTCATTCGATATGACTGCTTCAACGTAATAGGTATATGTTTTTGAAGCTTCAGTATCACTGTCTTTATAAACAAGATAATTATTCTCATCTATATCGTCTGATGTAAGTGTGTCTATAAGCACATTATTTTTTATTACTCTGTACGAAACATCATCCGAATCCAATGCAAACCATTTTAATACAACACAAGAAGCCTCATTTATCTGTCCGGTAACAGATAAAAGCGAGGCCTCTGAATTTTCTTCACTGAGCGTATCGTCATTGTCTTCATTTTCATTAATAATTTCATCGTTTGATATTTCATTTGAACCTTCAACAGATGATTCTTCATCCGTTGCAGTTATATCCGATGTTTCTCCAACTGTTAAGTTTTCACCGGCATATACTAAATTGGTAATTCCCTCTGAATAAGAGCTGATAGGAAGCATAATCACAGATAAAATAACTGCAATTATACGCTTTAACATAATAAGTGTATTTCTTTTCATAATAACTTTCCTTTAAATAATTTACTAAAAAATTTTGCAATGGCTTTAAATATTTTCTTAAAAAAATTTACGATACTTTCAAATATTCTTACAAAAATATTTTTATCCTTATTTTCTTTTTTTATTTCAGTTTCATTTTTTGAAGTATTTTCATCTTTTGAAGTATTTTCTTCTTCTAAAGAATTTTCATCTTTTGAAATTTTTTCATTTTCCGAAGCATTCTCTGTTTTTGAAATAACCGCCTTTGTTTCTTTATTATCGGAATCGTTATGATTACTATTGGATTTTGTTGTAATCTCTGTGTTTTTCTCTGTATTTTCTTTTGTTGTTTTTTCTTTTATGGTATCTGCTTGCGACTCATTGGAATTATTGTCTGTGGTCTCCAAACTATTATCTGTTTCGGTAGTCTCATTATACTTACCGCTTTCTTCATTGTTGTCGGATGTTTCTTTTTCTTCTCCTGACATTACATCTTTATCAGATGTTTCCTTTTCTTCCACATGACTTTCTGTTTCTTTAGTTGCCTTATGTACATCAATATCGGTTATATTACCGTTACTATCATACTCGTATGTAACATAACTGCCATCATCATATGTAACCTTTACAACTCTGTTCCATTCATCATATTCATAATCCAGGGCATACGAAACTGCCGGTGTGGATAAAGCAATAAAGCAAACCACCAACGGCAGTATTAATTTCTTTTTGTTCATAATAATCTCTCTGTTTTGTATAGCATATTTATTTTATAATTTGAAAATATGTATTATGTTCAATAGACACAAATACCATGGGATTGTAACATTTTTACATGTTTTTTGTCAAATAGATGAAGAGTTAAAACTATAATAAAAAAAGAAGACCTTATGTCTTCTTTTTTTATCTTCATATTTTTTAATATTCAATTACGTATTTGGTCCCACTTAACATGTGGTCATATGCCATATTATTTTGCCTGGATATATCCCTGTGCTTTAAGAAGTTCTGCACATTCTACAGCTCCACCTGCTGCACCTCTGATTGTGTTGTGAGAAAGTCCTACAAATTTAAAATCGTAGATGCTATCTTCTCTTAAACGTCCAATAGATACTCCCATTCCATTTTCATAGTTAACATCTAACTGTACCTGTGGTCTATTATCTTCTTCAAGATACTGTATAAACTGCTTTGGTGCGCTAGGAAGCTCAAGTTCCTGAGGAACACCCTTGTAGTTTACTAATTTCTCAATAAGTTCTTCTTTAGTTACTTTCTTCTTGAACTTAACAAATACTGTTGCTGTATGTCCATAAAGAATTGGTACTCTGATACACTGTGATGTAATATTCATTATATCAGATTTTACAATTTCGCCGTTTTCAACTTTACCCCAAAGTCTTAATGGCTCCTGTTCACTCTTTTCTTCTTCGCCACCAATGTAAGGAATAATATTTCCTACCATCTCTGGCCACTCATCAAAATTCTTTCCCGCACCTGAAATTGCCTGGTATGTTGAAGCTACAACTTCATATGGCTCATACTCAAGCCAAGCTGTAAGTGCTGGAGCATAACTCTGAATTGAACAGTTAGGTTTTACTGCAATAAAACCTCTCTGTGTTCCAAGTCTCTTCTTCTGTGATTCAATTACTTCGAAATGCTCTGGATTAATCTCTGGTACTACCATTGGTACATCAGGTGTCCATCTGTGAGCACTGTTATTTGAAACAACTGGTGTCTCAGTCTTAGCATAAGCTTCTTCAATCTTTTTGATTTCTTCTTTAGTCATATCTACTGCACTAAATACGAAATCAACTGTAGCTGCTACAGTTTCTACTTCATTTACGTTATATACTGTAAGGTTCTTAACTGATTCAGGAATTGGTGTATCCATTTTCCATCTTCCACCTACAGCTTCTTCATATGTCTTTCCTGCTGAACGTGGGCTTGCTGCTACTGTTGTAACCTCAAACCATGGATGATTCTCAAGAAGAGCTATAAATCTCTGTCCTACCATTCCAGTTGCACCTAAAATTCCTACTTTTAATTTCTGACTCATGTCATTCACCTCATATATTCATCTTTTTTATCTTTGTCTGCAGTGTACAAAACTTATCAACGGCTCATTATTTTATATCTGTCCGTATCACACGCACACTTGTCCGTGCAGCATGTATAACTATACCACATAAAAATTATTTTGCAAGTAGTTTCTTTTATCAAATCACTTATTTTTCCATAAATCTTGAAAAATAAATGTCAACATTGTATAATAAATCCGTTGTTTTAAGCTAGAATAGCACAGTTGGTAGTGCATCTGATTCGTAATCAGAAGGTCGTGGGTTCGAGTCCCATTTCTAGCTTTATTTTTATACCTAAAAATATGAAAATATTTATAACCCAAACTAAAAATGCCTGGATTAATCATCCAGGCGTCAAATGTTATCTATTTAAATTATATCTTTCCAATCGTATAACATTATCTATAAATCTATTTTCTATATTTTCTAATAACTCTCCAAGTTTTTCTCTAGACTCTCTATACGGAACAAATCCACCAGCCATTGCTTTGTGACCTCCTCCGGAACCTAGTCCCTTTAAAGCTTCATTTGTAAGCAAACCTGCATCAAACTTGTTAGCATCACATCTTACAGATATTTTAATACCATCAACCTTTATTGAATATACAATGCTGATATTAACACCATTGATTGACATCATGAAATCTGAAATTGTGGCAATTAATGCCTCAGGACAATGGTTTCCGGTATTAGCAAATGCCAGGTTGTCATACACTTTAATACTTAAAATAGCATTGGCATATGCCTGCAAATCGTCAAATTCTATTATGCTGGATTCCAATGAATTAATAAGATCCATATCGCATAAACTATATAAAGTGTAAAACATATTAAGATCAAGGTTTGATACTCCCCTTGAAAGAGTTGCAGTATCAACTTTCAAACCATACATAAGAGCTGTAGCTATATTCTTAGGAAACGGAATTCCGTATTCAATAAAATAACTCGCTAATATTGAAGCACACGCTCCTACCTTAGGTCTTATATCTTTAAACCTATATTCATGTTCCTCAAAAATCGGATGATGATCAACACAGGCAACATAATGCCCTCCTACATCCTTAACATTGGGATTACCGGTTTGAGAATCAACCACTATAATCTCATCATAAGGTTTTATCTCATCAACGCTTCCCAGCTCAAATATTTCAATTCCTAATTCAGATATCAACTTATTAGTACTATATTTATCAATTTTACCACTATAAATTATGGTACTTTCAATTCGTTCTTTTTTAAGCAAATATTGTAGCGCATAAGCACTAGAAATAGCATCTGGATCAGGAAAGTTATGGGCTTGAATATAAACATGACTATGATCTATACTTTTTACCAATTCACGAAAGTTGGTATAAATCATACAATCCGCACCTCCCTATATTAATCTATCCTCCACTCACTTCTCCACTAAATCACTATAACAATTATACTATAAAGACATGTTTTTGTTAACCTTAAAGACGATTTTTAAAATCCTCATAATTAAATTTTCTAATGGTTTTTGGACCATCTTTTGTCATGTTAACAATATCTGGTAGAGGCATACCATTGAAGGTGTTTGTTTTAACCATTGTGTAAATAGCCATATCTTTAAAGATCACTTTGTCCCCAACATTTAAAGGACTATTTAAAATATAATCGCCAATAACATCTCCTGCAAGACAAGTAGGTCCTGCAAGACGGTATAAGTATTGGTCATGTGACTTCTGACTTTCTATATTCCCACTGTCAAAAGATATATTATTAAAATCATCTTTATCAGCAATCCTTCCACCAAAAATCTGTGGTGTATAAGGCATTTCTATAATATCAGGCATATGACAGGCTGCTGAAGTATCCATAATAGCAATATCAATCCCATTATGTACTATATCTAACACAGTACTTACCATGTATCCGGCATCAAGAGCCACCGCTTCTCCCGGTTCTAAGATAACATTCAGCCCATAATCATCCTGGGCCATTTTTATACATTTCTTAAGTAAGGAAATATTGTAGTCTTTTCTTGTAATGTGATGACCACCACCAATATTTAACCACTTCATTTCCTTTAAATACTTACCAAATTTATCAAATACAGCATTGAGCGTGATTTCTAAATCATCTGCATTCTGCTCACATAAAGTGTGAAAATGCAAACCGTCAATACCATGAAGCCCATAAGAAGCAACACCTTTTTCAAACTCTTTAAGTGTAATTCCCATTCTTGAAAAAGGGCTGCATGGATCATAAATTGCATGTCCTTCTTGGGTGGAACACTCAGGATTAATGCGAAGGCCAAATTCAATGGATCTGGACATTTTCGCTTTAAGACACTTCTCTTTAAAATGAATCCACTGACTAAAGGAATTAAAGACAATGTGGTCGCATATTTTTAACAACTCATCCATATCTTCATCTTTGTATGCCGGGGAAAAAACGTGATTTTCCTTTCCCATTATACTGCCAAGCTTTGCCTCATAAATACCGCTGGCTGTTGTACCTGCAAGATATTTTCCCATTAGTTCATAAAGAGAATACGTAGAAAAACATTTTTGAGCCAAAAGAATTCTACATCCTGTATCATCTTGAACCTCTTTCAATATCAAAAGATTGTTTAATAATTTTTCCTGATCAATTACAAATGCAGGTGTTTTAACCTGTAGCAATCTTTCATCCATTATGGCACCATCTCCGGATTAAAACTCTCTATCCAAGGAAGACCCCATTTATTAAGGGCATCCATAAATGGATCCGGATCGAACTCCTCAATATTAAAGACTCCAGGACCCTTCCAGGTTCCATTCATAATAAGCATCGCTCCAATCATAGCCGGAACACCAGTTGTGTAACTAACTGCCTGAGAACCAACTTCCTTGTAGCATTCCTGATGATCACAAACATTATATAGATAGTATGTCTTATCTTTTCCGTCTTTTTTACCTTGGAAAATACATCCTATATTTGTTTTACCAACAGTTCTTGGACCTAAAGTTGCAGGATCCGGAAGAACCGCTTTTAAAAACTGCAAAGGAACAATCTGTTTTCCCTCAAACTCAATAGGTTCAATGGAAGTCATACCAACATCTTCAAGACATTTTAAATATGTAAGATAACTTTCACCAAAGGTCATAAAGAATCTGATTCTCTTGATTCCTGGTATATTTATTCCCAAAGATTCTAATTCTTCATGATGAAGGAGATACATATCCTTCATTCCTACCTGATCAAAATTGTACTCTCTTTTTATTTCCATAGGTTTAGTCTCAATAAAATGACCATCTTCCCAATAGCTTCCATTAGCTGAAACCTCTCGAATATTAATCTCAGGATTAAAGTTCGTAGCGAAAGGATAACCGTGGTCTCCTCCATTGCAATCAAGAATATCTATGTAATTAATTTCATCAAACTCATGTTTTAATGCGTATGCTGAAAAAACACCTGTTACGCCCGGGTCAAAGCCACTTCCCAAAAGAGCCGTTATGCCTGCCTCTTTGAATTTTTCTCTGTAAGCCCACTGCCACTTATATTCGAACTTCGCTGTATCTTCAGGCTCGTAATTAGCTGTATCTACGTAACTCGTCTTTGTAGCAAGACATGCATCCATAATAGTTAAATCCTGATATGGTAAAGCAAGATTAAGAACAACATCTGGTTTAAATCCATTAATTAATTCTATTAACTCATCTACATTATTAGCATCCACCTGAGCTGTTGAAATCTTAGTCTTAGTTGTGTTTTCTAATTTTTCTTTTAATGCATCACACTTACTTTTAGTTCTGCTGGCAATCATAATCTCCTGAAATTCATCACTATTCTGACAACATTTATGTATTGCAACCGATGCAACTCCACCACATCCTATTATTAACGCTTTTCCCATTATATCCTCCTAACTACTACTGCGTAGCATTTTCATATACTTATTTATTTAAAGCAAGTAATAATTCTCTAACTATTTTACAGGCTAAAGCTGTAGAAGCACCGCTGGTATCTAAATTAGGTGCTAACTCATTTACATCACAGGCAACGACATTAAGCTTGGAAACCTTTATAATCGCTTCTAATAACTCCGTAAATGTTACGCCACCTGCCTCTGGAGTTCCTGTACCAGGAAATACCGAGGGGTCTAACACATCCAAATCAATAGTTAAATAAACCGGATGTCCCTCACATTCTTTAATAGCCTCTTTTAAATTATTAAAATTATATTTATTTAAAGTGGTGTGTTCCTCTGCCCAATAGAACTCTTCTCGCATACCACTTCTAATGCCAAACTGATATATTTTATTATCACCTATAATATCCCAGATACGTTTTAAAACACAGGCGTGACTTAATTTAACTCCCAGATAATCTTCTCTTAAATCTGTATGAGCATCAAATTGAATAACTCTTATATCCGGATATTTCTTGACAACTTCCCTGAAGGCACCTAGCGTAACAAGATGTTCACCACCTATCATAAATGGAAATTTACCGGCGTCTAAAATATCCTTTTCCACTTCTCCAATCATATCTAAGGCTTTCTCACTACTACCAAAAGGTAGTTCCAAATCACCATAATCGTAAACCTTAATATCCTCCAAATCCTTATCCTGATATGGGCTGTATGTTTCTAAACCATAAGATTCACTTCTAATGGCATGACTGGCAAATCTGGTACCCGGTCTGTAGGATGTTGTTGAATCAAAGGGTACACCAAACATTACTATATCGCTTTCATCAAACTCACATTCACACCCAATAAAGGTTTCAACATTTCTATTCCACATTTATCTTACTCCTTAGTCAACATTTTCCACATGCTTTAAAAGATTCTCCACATAATTAGGGAGATAAAATGCTCCTTTGTGCAGGTTTGTATTATAGTATTTTGTTTGAATACCAAGACTGTTCCATCTTTCCTCATCTATATCCTTTACAGGATGGTACTTCTTTGATGAAAAACCAAACAACCAATGTCCTGACGGATATGTTGGTATATGAGCCTGGTAAACTCTGCTTATATCAAAACTTTGTACTATACGTTTATGTGCTCTTTGCATAGCCAGTGCATCATCACTATAATATGGACTTTCATGCTGATTGACAACTATTCCATCTTCTTTCAAAGCTCTAAAACAATTACCATAAAACTCCTTAGTAAAAAGACCTTCCCCCGGACCAAAAGGATCTGTAGAATCCACTATAATAAGGTCATATTTATCCTCACAACCTCTTACATACCTTAGGCCATCCTGATATTTGATATTGACTCTTGAATCCTCTAATTTGCAAGCCGTAAATGGGAGATATTCTTTACAAATCTCCACAACCTGTTCATCTATTTCCACCATATCAATATTTTCAACGGTATCATATTTCGTAAGTTCTCTTACAACACCGCCATCTCCAGCGCCAATTACCAAAACATTTTTAACATTCGGATGCACTGCCATGGGAACATGAACCATCATTTCATGATAAATAAACTCATCTTTTTCCGTAAGCATCATATATCCATCCAGTGTTAAAAACACTCCAAACTCTGGGGAAGTAAACACATCTATTCTTTGATAGTCACTTTGTCCGCTGTAAAGCTGTTTATCAACCTTAATGGATAATTTAACGTTTTCCGTGTGCTTTTCCGTAAACCACAATTCCATAAGCTTCCTCTTTCATTAAATAACTTTCAAGTACTCTGTATTTATATCCTCTGTACCTAAAATGGTACAATTCTTTTCTTTTGCATAAATAATGTATTCGTATATCTGCTCTGTCACCTTTTCACCAGGAGCTAAGATTGGAATTCCCGGAGGATAGCACATTACGAATTCCGTAGAAATCTTTCCAATACAATCCTTTAAAGGTAATGCTATAGCTTCAGCAAAAAATGCCTGTTTTGGAGACATTTCCACCGTTGGTGAAATATACTCATCTTCAAATAATTCTGCTTTGTCCCCTTTGAATTTTCTACGTATTTCCGAAAGGGCACCCACTAATCTTTCAATATCTCTTTCCCTGTCTCCTACGGAAATGTATGCAAGAATATTTGCAATATCTCCAAACTCTATTTGAATATCATATTCATCCCTTAAAAGATCGTACACTTCGATACCTGCCAGTCCCACATCCAGCGTATTTACTGACAGCTTGGTGGTATCAAAATCATATACTGAATTACCATTTATAAGTTCCTTAGAATATGCATAGTAATCTCCAATTGAATTGATTTCATCCCTGGCATACTCTGCCATTTTCATAATCTTGTCAAAGGTTTCTCTTCCATGCAAAGCCAAATTTTTTCTAGACATATCAAGGCTTGATATTAATAAATAACTTCCACTTGTAGTTTGTGTAAGATTTATAATCTGTCTGACATAATCAGCATTTACATTTTTACCAATGAGAAGCATGGAGCTTTGGGTCAGACTTCCTCCTGATTTGTGCATGCTAATAGCAGACATATCCACCCCTGCTTCCATAGCTGACATAGGTAATTTGTCATTAAAATAAAAATGTGTTCCATGGGCCTCATCTGCAAGAACTTTCATACCATGAGCATGAGCTAGTTCTGTTATAGCCTTAATATTGGAACATATTCCATAATAAGTCGGATTATTTATAAGAATAGCCTTGGCATTTGGATGTGCCTTAATAGCATCTTTAACCTCATCCACAGTCATTCCTAAGGATATTCCCAATTTTTTATTGGAGTCCGGATTAACATACACCGGAATTGCACCATTTAAAATTAAAGCATTAATGGCACTTCTGTGCACATTTCTTGGCAAAATAATCTCATCGCCTTCTCTTGCCACAGACATAATCATGGCCTGAACCGCTGATGTAGTTCCTCCTACCATAAAAAAAGCATGGCTAGCCTTAAAAGCATCTGCTGCCAATTTCTCTGCCTCTTTAATAACAGACACAGGATGGCACAAATTATCTAAAGACTTCATAGAATTAACATCTACAACCATACATTTATCACCTAAAAATTCAGTAAGTTCCGGGTTAGCCTTTCCATGCTTGTGTCCCGGAACATCAAAAGGCAGTATTCTGTCTGCCTTTAATCTATTTAACGCTTCATATACAGGCATTCTATTTTGATCCATTGTATAAATTCCCCTTTTAAATGTCTAGAATCAATAATTAGAACACGTTTGTTCCACTATATATTTCAATCATCTCTTCTCTGAGATTCTCTGTAATCATTTTTCTTCTTTCCTCCGGTAAATCATTAACATCAATGTCAAAAAGGTAATTCTGGAGATCTATATCCTTTATAATCATCTTTGTATGAAAAAGATTCGCCTGATAAATATTTATATCAATGGCATTATATTTTTTCAAGGTTTTTACATCAATAAAGTCTTGTATAGATTTTATCTTATGATCTATAAATACTTTTTTACCATTTAGCTGTCTTGTAAAACCTCTTACCCTATAATCCATGGTTATTATGTCTGAATCAAAGCTGTCAATAAGGTAATCTAAAGTGGATAGTGGTGTAATCTGACCACAAGTTGCCACATCTATATCTACTCTAAAGGTAGATATATTCTTATCCGGATGATATTCCGGATAGGTATGAACCGTAACATGGCTCTTATCCAAATGTGCTATTGTCTCGTCTTCCATAAGAATTGTTACACTGGCTCCCTGAGGTTCATAGTCCTGTTTGGAAATGTTAAGTACTCTGGCACCAATCATATCAGCAATATTTTGCATAATTCCTACAAGTCGATCTGAATTATATTGTTCATCAATATAACTAATATACTTCTTTTGTGATTCTTCACTTTTGGCATAGCACACATCATAGATATTAAAACTTAAAGATTTAGTAAGGTTATTAAACCCATAGAGTTTCAATTTTTTGCTCATCTTATTTACCCTTTGCTCAAAAAAAGGTGGTACAAAAGTACCACCTTAAAATTCTGTTAATGTGCCGAAATGGCGGCTCCTGCAAGTTGAGTCCTAGCTCAACAAAGTGGGTTTCCGCATCTGATTCGCTGTGTACCAAGATAAACAAGGCTTCACATTAAGTACAGAGATATAAGAATCCCTTATAAAAAATGTAGGTTCAAATTAAACAGGAGTTATCGCACATCTCAGGATAATCACTAACCTCATTTATGTATCTTTAATATACACTAATTGATTAAAAATTTCAATAAGATTTTACGTGAAATTTACCTGAAAAATTATTATTTTAAATACGTTCTAACCCTAGATAAATACTTAGATTTATCACTTGCTTTGATTGATAAATATTAAATCTTTTTTATTTAATTCATTTTCTAAATTCATACTCGTCCTTCACTTTTGATATAGCAGCATTTATTACATTTTCATCTATACACACTCTTCTGAAATGTTTTACTCCATTTTTTTCCACAAAACAAATATCATGCATATAGCCCATATCTGGTACTCCTCCAGATTCATAGTATTTCACCTCTGTTTTTAGTGCATCACAAAATACCTTCATTACTTTTTCATCTTTCGTAACGTATTCAATCTCTTTATATCTATTATTAACATCATATGTATCTACATAAAATACTACTCTGTCTAATTCTTTTGGACTTGGACTATAATCAACGATTTTATTTCCGGCGAATATTATACCTGTTATCATAAGTATGTTTAATACTGCTACTATTCCCAAACCAGGAATTGTTTTTACTAATGTTTTAAATGACTTTGTCATCAATATTTCAAAAATAAAATATCCAAAAATCACTAGGACATAATATGAGATTACAATTTTTATATCAACTTTTCCATATGGCAAATAACTATTCGAAACCCTATTTACACACTGGTTTATTGGAATTAATGATATTATCATTGCAAACAATATTCTGTATACATTTTGTAATACTCTACTTGTAGAGGGATTGCCTGCCGCTTCACTTTTTCTCTTGTTAAAAAATACTATAGCTAGTATTAAAAAGAGTAAAAAGATAACTCCTGTATATAACCAATTATGCCAGTATTTAAATGGATTCTGATATGCATAATAATCATAAACTATTATCCTTGTACTTAAGTTTTTATTAATAAATGATTCTAGAAGATATTTATCATAAATAAATATTTCATATGAATTTTCACATACTTCATACAATACAAAATTATATATAACTCTAGGCAATATCAAAATATATCCGGAAACAACTATATTTGAGATGATATTTCCTGTTATGGTTTCAGCAAAACATATTCCTGCTGCCACTGTAATTGAAGCAATAAAAAATCCAATCGTCGTTAACACTATATTACCAATATCTATTTTTATTCCAGTTATCATGATTTTGGAAGCTAACATGCTACTCAATGTTATAGCTGTAATTATAATGATAATCCATGCTACCACCGATACAAAAAAGCTTAGAAACAAGCAAGTTCTTTTATGTGGTATCGAATGGTAAAAATCACTGGCATTTCTTTTTAGTAAAAATGAAAACATGTATAGCGTTAAGCACGGCGTTATTACTGTATGAATTGCCATTATATGTGGTAGATATCTGGAAATAGTATAAATTTTATCTACAAGATTCTTATCGGTATTAAAGGGAATTAAAAACGATATTATTATTCCTAAAACTAAAAATACCATTCCCACTAGTTTTAAACTTTTTATTCCTTCAAAACATAGTCGTTTATCAAATATTTTTTTATTCATTTTCTTCGCCTCCCTTTATAATATCGTCAAAAGAATACCCAAACATTGACATTTCGTATGTAAATACCTCTTCTAAAGTCAAAGGAAGAATATCTAATACAAGTGGAGTCTTTGAATTTAGTAATTCTCGTACCTTTTCTCTATCCCCTTTTACAATCATGTTTATTACAGACCCATTCTTTTTATAATTCATTATATCCAAGTCATTAAAATCCGATTCTTCATATTTTTCTTCAAATGCAACCTGTACTTTAAACAGTGATGTTTTTATATTATAAATATCACTTTCAAATACAATTCCTCCCTTGTGAAGAAGGGCCAATTGATCACAGGTTTCTTCCAAATCCCTTAAAGAATGTGATGTTAATATAACTGTTGCTTTATTTTCAAGTATTTCCTGAGATATCAATTTCTTAACCAATGCACGTATTACAGGATCTAATCCATCAAATGTCTCATCAAAAAACATATATTTAGGATGTCTGGATAGTGCAAGTATTATGACCACCTGTCTTTTCATTCCCTTTGAAAATGTGTTCAGGGATTTTTTTGTATCTAACTTAAAAAGTTCTGCTAGCTCATTAAATCTTTTTTTATCAAAGTTATTATAAATAGCTCCATGTAACCTGGCCATGCTATCCATACTGACTCCATTTTGTAAATATAAATCATCTGGAATATATGCTATATTTTCCTTAACCTCTGGATTCTCCCATACTTTTTTATCATCAATTAGTATTTCACCATTATCTGGCTGATATACTCCGGACATTAGTCTTAACAAAGTGGATTTACCAGCTCCATTAGAACCTACGACTCCATATATTACACCTTCTTTGATTTCTATATCTACACTGTCAAGTGCTGTAAATTCATCAAATTTTTTCGTAAGATTCGTCACACTAATCATTTTTCATTTTCTCCTTCCTTTAAAACCTTATCTATACACGATATCAGTTCTTTTCTTGTGACATTTGCCATAGAAAGTTCTCTAACTAAACTCTCAAGCTCAGATAGCTTTTCTCGTTTGAATTTGTTCAATACATCTTTCGCCTTATCAGATACAAAACATCCCCTACCTGGAACTGAATATATTACACCTTTGCTATCAAGCTCTGAGTAAGCTTTCTGAATTGTATTCGGATTTATAGAAAGCTCAGTGGCTAATTTTCTCACTGAAGGCATCCTATCTCCTTCTTTTAAAACTCCTAATAGAACAAACTTTTCAACCTGGTCAATCAACTGTTCATATATAGGTTTTCCTGACATTACATCTACTATAAACATCTGACACCTCCGTTCTTTCGTTTTACCTAACTGTACTGTTACAACTAGTACACTTAGTGTACATTTATTTATAAAAAATGTCAACAAAAAACTCCAGCTCTAATGCTAACTGCATCTTTTTTAGGCTGGAGTACATATTTACTATGATTTTCCTGATTTATTTTTAATTTTATATTTTATTATGCTTTTCCAAATTCTGACATTTTCAATTCCGGATTTCTTTCCTGTACCATATTTGGTGACCATGCATTTACAAACAATAACAATGGGTTGTCCTTTAAATCCTTTATCTTCTTCATATCTGACGTTCCATTTATACTGTTTAAATCCACTTCATCTGCATTTTCAACCCATCTTATGTACTCATAAGGAAGTTGATCCATTCTTATTTCTACGTTATATTCACTTTCCAATCTGAATTTTAATACATCTAGCTGTAAGACACCTACAACTCCTACGATTATCTCTTCCATTCCGGTATTGAATTCCTGGAATATCTGAATCGCACCTTCCTGAGCTATCTGATTTATCCCCTTAATAAACTGTTTTCTTTTCATGGTATCTACTTGACGAACTCTTGCGAAATGTTCTGGTGCAAACGTTGGGATTCCTTCGAATTCGAACTTTTCATCTGATGAGGTCAAGGTGTCTCCTATAGAGAAAATACCCGGATCAAATACACCTATAATATCTCCTGCATAGGCTTCTTTAACTATATGTCTTTCCTCTGCCATCATCTGCTGTGGCTGGGATAATTTTGCTTTACGCTTTCCTTGAACATGATATACTTCCATACCTGCATCAAACTTTCCTGATACTATTCTCATGAAAGCAATCCTATCTCTATGAGCTTTATTCATATTTGCCTGAATCTTGAATACAAAGGCTGAAAAATCCTTGTCAAAAGGATCTATTATCCCTTTGTTAGACTTTCTTGGCAATGGTGATGTGGTCATATCCAGGAAATGCTTCAAGAAATTCTCTACACCAAAATTAGTAAGCGCAGACCCAAAGAATACCGGTGTTAAATCTCCACCTTGTATTCGTTTCAAATCAAACTCTGCACTGGCTCCATCTAGTAATTCCACGTCTTCTGTCAACTTGTCATATAACTCTACACCCATGTGTTCGATGAGCTCGTCGTGATTTTCCTCATTCCACGCAATCTCATCTTTAGCCACCTGCTTTTGTCCATTTTGAGTTGCTGTAAATGTCGTAACCGAATTTGTACCTCTTTCATAAACACCCTTAAATGCCTTTCCTGAGCCTATTGGCCAGTTTACAGGACATGTGTCAATACCAAGTACATTTTCAATATCCTCAATTAAATCAAATGGATCTTTAGCTTCTCTATCCATTTTGTTTATAAATGTAAATATAGGAATGTGTCTCATTACACAGACCTTAAAGAGTTTTATTGTCTGTTTCTCAACACCCTTTGATCCATCTATTACCATAACCGCCGAATCTGCAGCCATTAATGTTCTATAAGTATCCTCTGAGAAATCCTCATGTCCCGGTGTGTCAAGAATGTTTATACAAAATCCATCATAATTAAACTGCAATACAGAAGAAGTTACTGAAATACCTCTTTGCTTTTCTATTTCCATCCAGTCCGATACTGCGTGTTTTGAAGTCTTTTTTCCTTTTACGGATCCTGCTGTGTTTATTGCTTTTCCATAAAGGAGGAACTTCTCAGTTAACGTAGTTTTTCCCGCATCCGGATGAGAAATGATTGCGAATGTTCGTCTCTTTGTAATCTCTGATTTTAAATCTGACATAATATTATTCCTTTTCTACTATATTCTCTGGTCCCTTATATATTGAATTAGCTGGCACATAACCTCTTACCATTGAAACCGGATATATATTAGTATTCTTACCAATAACCGTACCTGGATTCATCACAGTATTACATCCCACTTCCACATAACTTCCAAGGATTGCTCCAAATTTCTTAAGATTTGTTTCTACATATCCATCCTTGGTTTTTATACTAACCAATGTCTTATCTGATTTGAGATTAGAAGTAATAGAACCTGCTCCCATATGGGACTTATATGATAATACCGAATTGCCTACATAATTATAATGAGGAGTCTGTACATTATCAAATAAAATCGTTGATTTTAATTCAGTTGAATTGCCAACCACACTTCCTTTTCCCACAACAGCCACTCCTCTGATAAACGCACAATGTCTTATCTCTGCACCTTCATCTATAATCACAGGTCCTGTTATACTTGCAGACTCTGCAACTGTAGCACTTTTGGCAATCCATACATTTTCTTTAACTTCCTGGAAAATGTCCTTTGGCAAAGATTTTCCAAGTTTAATAATCTTTTCCTCTAATCCATCAAATACTTCCCATGGATATGTAAGTCCCTCAAAAAAATCTTTAGTTATCGTTTTATCCAAATCCAACAAATCTTTTATTTCTAACATAATATCCTCCTCATACAACCTCATTTTACTGAATTGCATTTAATAATATTTTGATACTTCCTCAAATCTTTGTCTCATTTGATATTGATTATTAGCCGCTTTTACCGCATTTGTTCGTCTTGTGACATACCCCTCTAATTTTTCCATATATTCTTCTGAGGATATGCTTCCCTCTGCTACATATGTAAGTCCTTTTTCCCAAGATGCTGTAAGCTCAGGATTCAACAAATATTTTATAGAACAATCAACAACTTCATATATCATTTCTCCTAACTGTGTCGGAGTTATAATCTGAGTTTTCTTATTGAGATTTAAGTATTTTATCGTTACAAGTTTCTTTATAATCTCAGCTCTGGTAGCACTTGTTCCTATTCCACTTCCCTTTATCTGTTCTCTAAGCTCTTCATCTTCAATAAGCTGTCCTGCATTTTCCATTGCAAGAATCAATGCTCCTGAATTATATCGCTTAGGTGGTGATGTCTTTCCTTCTTTTATACTCATTTTAAGACATTCTAAGTTATCGTTTTTCTTAAGTTTCTTTAGTTTTTCGATAATTGCCATGTCTGCATTTGAATCATTTTTTTCATCACCCTTGTCTTTTATAAATGAATACTCCATCACCTTCAAATAACCTTTATCCGAAAGCACTTTAAAGTTTGCATTAAAGGTTTCTGTATATTTTTTTTCTTCCTCTTCTTTTATAGGCATTATGGATGTAAGAGCTACCTTGGAATACAACGCCGGCGGATAAAATATACTTAAAAATCTTCTTACAATAACTTCATATACTTTAACATTTAATGGAGGCATGCTGTTTAAATTATTAAGGCCCTGCCCCGTTGGTATTATAGCATAATGGTCTGTAATTAGTTTATCATTTGTATATTTTGTTTTCCCTATATTTTTGTAAGAACCACTTTCAAATATTTCATTTGTGTATTCTTTAAACATAGGATGATTTCCCACTCCTCTAAGATTCTTATCAATCTCTTTGGCAATGGCACTGGATAAAACTCTGGCATCTGTTCTAGGATAAGTTACACATTTCTTTTCATATAACTCCTGAACCACCTTAAGAGTTTCATCTGGACTTATCTTAAATAACTTTGAACAGTCATTTTGAAGCTCCGCAAGATTATACAACAAAGGAGGGTTCTTTTTTTCCTGCTTTCTCTGTATGCTGCTAACTGTTCCAATATTACCCGTTTCTTCCAGGGCCTTTATAAGTTCTTTGGCTGTCTCTTCTTTTTTGAATCCATTATCTTTATATAAAAGTGGCGAGTTATAATATTTAGAATTCTCATTTACTTTCCATTCCGCTTCTATATTGAAATCATCTGTACACTTAAAGTCCGCCAAAACCCTATAAAATGGCACTTCTTCAAAAGCTCTTATCTCTCTTTCCCTTTTGACAATCATTCCTAAAACACAGGTCATAACTCGTCCCACAGATATTGCCATGTTTTTTTCTATTTTTAAATAATTCTTAATACTGTAACCATATTTCAAGGTCAATACCCTTGAAAAATTAATTCCCATTAGATAATCTTCTTTTGCTCTACAGTATGCAGCTGCCGAGATATTATCATATTCCGACCAATCTTTGGCATTTTTTATACCCTTGAGAATCTCTTCCTCAGTTTGAGAATCTATCCATACTCTTTTTCTGGTTTTATCTTTTACACCAGCCATGGCATCTACAAGCCTGTATATATATTCTCCTTCTCTTCCCGAGTCAGTACAAATATAGATAGTATCTACATCATCTCTATTTAAAATCTTTTTTACAACCAAAAATTGACTTTTCACAGCATCAATTACTTGATACTTCCAATCTTTTGGAATAAATGGAATCGTCTCTAGGCTCCAACTTTTCAAAGCCGGATCATAGGCATCCGGATAACTCATAGTTACCAAATGACCAACGCACCATGTAAGAATGTAATTGTCATTTTCTATATATCCATTATAACTTTTGCCTGAAACCTTAAGTGCATCCGCAAATTGTCTTGCAACACTTGGCTTCTCAGCAATAAAAACTGATTTTCCCAAAAAGACCTCCCGTATATGTAGTCGCCTTTGGGCGACTGCTTGGCTTATGTAGTCGCCTTTGGGCGACTACCTGGCTTATGTAGTCTGCCTTTGGGCGACTACCTGACTTATGTAGTCGACCTTTGGGCGACTGCCTTGCTCCACCCTGCGCACAGCGCATTAAATGGGTTGAGTTCCTCATATATACAGTATTTTTACATTTTTTTGTAATTCTACTGTTTAAAATTTTTATTCTAATCTAAATAAATCCAAATATTACAGCACATCAAGTTTTTTTTACAATTTTACTGTTTAACTTGTAATCTAATTATATATATATATTGAAGTATGACAGCATATTAGAAGTTTTTACCTTAAATACTGTACCTTTCCTAATTCTAACCCTGAAGTAGAACAGTATATTTTGAACTTTTTGTCAATATGCTGTACTATTCACAAAACAAGCTAATTCTCAATCTAACGCAGGACAGTATATTTATGATTTTTCCCTTAAATACTGTAAAATGTACTTTCTGTCTCCGATTGTTCATCTATTGTAAGACTATATGCTCCAAAGAAGTGTTCCATAAAATAGTTAGCTTCTTTTAAATTCATTTTTTCTACATAATCTCTAGTTGTCTTCTCTGCTTTTATGAAATCTTTATTTCCCATATTTTTTTCTTCTACACACTTTATAAGTGCAGATATCTTGTCTGCAGCTTTCAGAAGTTTTTTTGAATAGTCATCAACATAAGATGCATCTAAATAACTAGCATACAAATCTTGCATTTCCGATGGCAATTTTCTAAGAAGCTTGCTAACAGCTGACTTTTCTACTTCTGCATATGCATGTCTTGTTTCCTCTGTGTAGTATTTCACAGGTGTCGGAAGATCTCCTGTAAGAACTTCCGGAACATCATGAAACAATGCTACTACTGCAAGTTTATCTGGTGATACATCTCCACCAAAATAAACATTATTAATAACCCCTAAAGCATGTGCAATAATGCTTACATCCAAACTATGTTCTGCTATATTTTCTTCTATTGTATTTCGCATGAGTTCCCATCTGTTTATATATCTCATTCTAGAAACCATTGCAAAAAATTTATAATCTTTCTTTTTATTATCCATATCTTCTCCAATACCATGTAATGCTAAACAAATAGTCTCGACTTTTTATTATAACTTCTTTTGTAAAATAACTCCATATGCTTTTTTATTTAATTTTATTAATATAATCTACAAGCTTTTTTTTAATTTTCGACCGCAAACAAACTCTATATACAGTGTATATCCAAGGTGTAACGGCAACTGTATGCTGGTATGAACTAAATTTATAAAATCACAATATATTGTGTTTTTTCATTGACTGAATATCTACATAATGTTATTATTTTTATATTCTAGGTCGTAATAAACTCCACCCATTTCTTGTGCTTTGTGCCGGGGTGGATTCGGGTAGTCGCCCAAAGGTCGACTACATATAGGAGAGGTTTTTATGAAGATTATTAAACGAAGTGGGGCTGAGGTACCTTTTGATTTATCAAAGATTACTGCAGCTATTGTAAAAGCTAATAATAGTGTTATTTTTAGTGATCGTCTCTCGGATGAACAAGTTGATACTATTTCAAGGAATGTTGAATCTGCCTGCCGTAGTGTAGACAGGGCTCTTAACGTAGAAGAAATTCAGGATATTGTGGAAAACGAGATTATGGCGCAAAAGGCCTATAAGGTAGCTAGAAATTATATTACTTACAGATATAAACATGCCTTAGTTAGAAAATCTAATACCACTGATGAACAGATTCTTAGTCTTCTTGAATTTGACAATGAAGAGGTTAAACAGGAAAATTCCAATAAAAATCCTATGGTAAACAGTGTTCAGCGTGATTACATGGCTGGGGAAGTTAGTAAGGATATAACAAAGAGATTCCTTATACCAGAGGATATTTATGAAGCTCACGAAAAAGGAATTATTCACTTTCATGATGCAGACTATTTTGCACAGCATATGCACAACTGTTGCCTTATAAATCTTGAAGATATGTTGGAAAATGGAACCGTTGTCAGTGAAACTACCATTGATAAACCTCGTTCATTTTTTACTGCATGTAATGTGGCAACCCAAAGCATTGCCCAGATTGCATCTAACCAGTATGGAGGACAGAGTATCACTCTTTCTCACTTGATTCCTTTTGTTGACGTTAGTCGTCAGAAGATTCGTAATGAGATTCGAGAAGAAATGATGGCTACTAATCTTCCTATTGATGAAGATAAAATCAACACCATGGCTGAGATGCGTGTCAAACGAGAAGTTAAGCAAGGTGTCCAGATGATTCAATACCAGGTTATAACCCTTATGACAACCAATGGACAGGCACCTTTCATTACAATATTTATGTATCTGGATGAGGTAGCTCCCGGACAGGCAAGAGATGACCTGGCAATGGTTATTGAAGAAGTCTTAAAGCAACGTATAAAGGGAATTAAAAATGAAAATGGGCAGTATATTACTCCTGCTTTCCCTAAGCTTATATATGTTCTTGATGAAGACAATGTGAACCCGGATAGTAAATACTACTACCTTACCGAACTTGCTGCTAAATGTACTGCAAAACGTATGGTACCGGATTACATTTCTGCAAAGGTGATGAAGGAACTTAAAGGAGATGTATATCCATGTATGGGATGTAGAAGTTTCCTTACTCCTGATAGATTCACAGATAAAGGTATTGGAAATATTGCCCATGCAAAAAATTATCAGGATAATAAACACAAATATTACGGAAGATTTAATCAGGGGGTTGTAACTCTTAATCTCGTAGATGTTGCATGTTCTTCTTTTAAAGACGAAAACAAATTCTGGCAGATTATGGATGAACGACTTGACCTATGCTATAGAGCCCTTATGTGCAGACATGAAAGACTTAAGGGAACTCCTTCTGATGTAGCACCCGTTCTTTGGCAGCATGGCGCTTTGGCAAGACTAAAGAAAGGCGAAACCATTGACAGACTGTTGTATGACGGATATTCTACTATTTCTTTAGGATATGCTGGTTTGTATGAATGTACAAAATATATGACCGGCCACTCACATGTTGATTCAGAAGGAAAAGAATTTGCACTTAAAGTTATGCATCGCTTAAATGACGCTTGTAATTCATGGAAGGCTGCCACAAATATAGACTTTAGTATTTACGGAACACCATTGGAATCCACTACTTATAAATTTGCCAAATCCCTTCAAAAGAGATTTGGTAAAATCGAAGGTGTTACAGATAGAAATTACATTACTAACAGCTACCATGTACATGTTACAGAACAGATAGATGCTTTTTCTAAATTAAAATTTGAGTCAGAATTTCAGGCACTTTCTCCAGGTGGAGCTATTAGCTACGTTGAAGTTCCTGATCTTCAGGATAATTTGGATGCAGTAATGTCTGTAATGAGATACATCTATGATAATATTATGTATGCGGAACTTAATACCAAAAGTGATTTCTGTCAGGTGTGCGGTTATGATGGAGAAATCAAAATCGTAAATGACGCTGATGGAAAACTTGTATGGGAATGCCCAAATTGTGGCAACAGAGATCAGGACAAGATGAATGTTGCCAGAAGAACTTGTGGCTACATCGGCACACAATATTGGAATCAGGGTAGAACTCAGGAAATACGAGACCGCGTGTTACACTTATAATTTAAAACTTTATTATATTTACTTATTAGAGAGGTATTACCATGATTAGAAAAAAATTGGCTATTATTTTAACTATAGCCCTCAGTGTTTCTTTAGTTACTGGTTGTGGAAGCAAGAAAAAGAAAACTTCTGACAAAACTTCCTCAAAAGAAACTTCCAGCACAAAAAAAGCCGGAAGCTCCAGTGATGACGACGCATCTGACGATGAGCAAGTAGAAACTGAGACTGTTTTAAACATTGACGATGAAGGAGATTCTGATGATGAGAACACATTTTCCTCCACCAGTCCAGCTAACTTAAAATCAACAGATGTAAATACATACAATGTAGGTGATGTTTGGACAGTTGATGGTCAGTGGGCTATGGTTGTCACTAGTGTTAAGGAAACTGATTATAGAGAATCAGGAAGTAACCCTGCTGCTGTTTACGAAGTAGAATATACATATACAAATATTGGCTACGTTGACAGTGAAGGGGTCTCTAGTGGACTAAACATTTCCCTTAACGAAAATATAACTGATTCAAAGGGTGTGGCAGGATATTCTTATGTAAATGATGTATCTTGTCTCTCAAGTAATACCCCTGTCGGAGCAACTTGCAACGCAAAAGCCTGCGTTGGTGTAGATAATGCAGGAGCTTTTAGCATATTAGTAGATATGTACGATGGAAATGGCAATGAGGTTGGAGCTTTATTTAATATTGAACCTACTGCTAAAGCTGTCGAGGACCCGGTAGCAACTATTACTAGCAAGAGTCCTGAGGCTGCAACAGCTATTTCATCTTTCCAGCTACAGGGAGATTACAATATAGGCGAAACCTGGACAATAGATGGACAGTGGAAACTCACAGTTACCGGTGTTAGAAAAGCGACTGAAAAGAGTCCATTTGAAACCACCGAACCAGCTGCTGCTTACATTGTTTCATATACTTATGAAAATCTTGGATATGTTGATTCTGATGGAATAATGGATGGTTTGTACTTTATTATGGATGATGTTATTGTCGATAGTACTGGCAGTCTTGGTCGTCCATATGTAATATCCGTTGATAAAGAACCTTTGGAAACGCCTGTTGGAGAAACTTGTGAGGCAGAGGTTGGAATTGCCCTGGATAATCCGGGAAGCTTTGTATTGTATGTAAGCGATTACGACGGAAATGGAACAAAACAATCTGCATCATTTAAAATCGATGTAGAATAACATTCTTGACAAAATTTAGTAACAGTTATATAGTTCATAAAGTGAACATTTACTTGTTCATTTTATGAACTATTTTTTTTAAGGAAATGAAGTGTATGACAGATCTAAAATCAACCACAAAAAGTGAGAAACTCTTAGAGGCATGGCTTGCTCTTTCGGGTATTTTACGTAACGAAAGACTTGTTTCCGGATTTACATTTAGAGAAATTTCTATATGTCACATTATTTACAATGCACCTAAGGATACATTTATAACGCCAACTGACATAACAACTTTTACTGGAATGTTAAAATCTCAGACTAATAAGGTTTTAAATGATTTGATTAAAAAAGATTATATATCCAAGAAAAGAAATCCCAAGGATAAACGCCAATTCATACTAACTCTTACTGAGACCGGAAAGAAAATGTATGAAATTGAGCATAACGAAGTAATTAAACTATTAGACACTGTTACCTCGAAACTAACCGATAAACGTGTAGATTCCCTGTGTAAAGACTTATATTACATTACTGATATACTATCTAAATATTCTAAGGAGAATGACAATGATAAGAATAATAACTGATACAGCATCTGATCTTAGTATTCAGGATGCAAAAGATTTGGATGTTACTTTGTTACCAATGACTATTGAATTTGGAAAAGAATCTTTTAAAGATCGATATGAAATCGAACCACAGGAATTCTATGAAAGACTTACCACTAGTGATGATTTTCCAATTACAAGTCAGGTAAATCCCTTTGAATTTAAAGAAGTGTTAAAAAAATATGCCCAGGCTGGAGATGACGTTATAATTATAACTTTAGGAAGCAATTTCTCCGGAACATTCCAAAGTGCTCACCTTGCTGCCTCAAATTACGACAATGTGTATGTTGTTGATTCCAGCACCGTTACTGTTGCCCAGCAGTGTCTTGTTAGATACGCAGCTACTCTAAGGGACAAAGGATTAAGCGCCAAAGAAATCGTAAACAAACTTAATAAAAACGTGGATAATGTCAGAGTTCTTGCCATCGTTGATACCCTTGAATATTTAAAGAAAGGTGGTCGTATATCATCTGCTGCTGCAGTTGCCGGAGGACTCCTTTCAATCAAACCTATACTCACAACTATAAATGGTTTGGCAACCATTGTAGGAAAAGCCCGTGGAAAGAAAAATGCCAACACACTTTTTAAAAAATTAATTACTGAAGCCGGGGGAATTGATTATAATAAGCCTATTGCTTTCGCATATAGTGGAACTTCCAGCGAAGGACTAGATGCATACCTAGAAGAAAACAAAGATATGTATCAGGATAAAACTGATTCCCTATACATTTCCCAAATGGGAAGTTCCGTGGGAACCCACGGGGGACCTGGCGTTATAGCTATTGGATTTTTTACACCAACAGCATAAAATATTTCCCAAATTATATCTAATGAATTTTTGAAAATAGCATTTACAAAACCGAACATTTGATGTCAAGAAAACCATTAGATTATATTATGAGCTGAATGATACCATCTGGCACATGACTTATTGAATAAATACTTTTGTAAATTCACCTAGCGATTCAATATCTTTTAAAGCACAGGTTTCACAAGCTGAATGCATGGCAAGTACTGCTACTCCCATATCTGTTCCGTATACCGGAAGATACGACGAAACTATGGGACCTAAAGTTGTTCCACCTGCTATGTTTGAATTATTTATCTGCATTTGTAAAGGAATATTATATTCTTTACACAGTCCCTTAACAACTCCATTGGAATAACTGTCAGAGTTATATCTTTGGGAACCGCTTATCTTTAATACCACACCATTTCCCATAATTGTCTTTGTTGTAATATCACTTTTACTACTGTAATTAGGATGATATGCATGGGCAACATCTAATGATACAAAGAATCCTTTATTTACAAGACTTTCCATAGTTAATACATCATTTTCAGCATTAATTGGGTGATTTTTAACCAACTTTTCTATAATCATTTTTAACAGAGTGCTGTCTGCTCCCTGTTTTGTTCTACTCCCTATTTCTTCATTATCAAATAATGCCATGACTGCGGTGCTTCCACCATTCTTTTTAGACATAGCTTCAACACAACAATAGCATGATGTGAGATTATCTAATCTGGGACTAACTAAAAATTCTTTATTTAACCCTATAAGGGTAGGCTTATCCATATTATAAAAAACAAGATCAAAATCAAGGATTTCTTCTATGTCTATCCCTAAATCATTAGCAATATATTTTATAAGAACATCTGTATTATCCTCATCCCCCATGGCAATTAAAGGTAACAAATGCTCCTGCACATTTAATTCATTTTTCTTATTAACATCTCTATTCATATGAATAGCAAGACTTGGAATAACTGCCAATGGTGTCTTGCTATCATAAAGATGAACTATCGGATTAAAGGGATTACTTCCCTTACATATTACTTTTCCAGCCAATCCAAGAGGTCTGTCAAACCAAGTATTTAGAATCATTCCACCATATGACTCAACATTTGCCACAATATTTTTCTGTCGATTAATGGATGGAGATGGTTTTAATTTTAAAACAGGATAATCAGTATGTCCTGCTATCATCCTTACATTGTTATTTCCTATGTAGAAAGCATACAAAGATGATGGATAAGGACTTATAAAATATCCCTTACCCTGCTCTAAATTCCAATTGTCATCAATGGCAAGTTCTGCGTAGCCTGCTTTCTCAAGGATGTTTTTACTTATTTTAACTGCATGAAATGATGAAATACCTTTATCTAAATATTCTTGAATAGTCATAGTTAATCCTTTAGCTTATTTTTGTAATTGTTCCGTTAGAGTATGTGTATTTTCCTGCTTCAAAGTGATAGTTTTCTCCGTTTTTACTATCCCAAGTACCATTTCCGTTGTTGAAACATACATTTGCATATGTAGCATCGTTAAGATTTATTGTGTACTCAAATGGATATCCACTTACTGCTGTTGACGCTGTCATAGCTACTCCAGGTACTATTGTCCATGTTCCACCTACACTGTAGTGGATATTTGGATTGTTATATCCTTTGTAGTAAATAGTTGTGTAATTGTGCTGGCTATTTCCGCCTCCAATTTTTGTAACAGAACCATTTTTAACACCACAAGTTCCAGTTGGAATTGAGTAGTTACTTCCACCGTTATTATCCCAATTACCGTATCCATCATTGAAACATGCTGAAGTTGAACCCTTATTCTCATCCATGTAGATAAATGTTCTGTATGAATATCCATCCTGCATATCACTTTCAGCCATTTCTACACCAGGAGCTGTTGTCCATGTTCCACTTGAATTTATAAAATGCATGTATGGAGCTGTGTAACCATCATAGTAAACTTCCATATAGTTAGTGTCTTCTGTTGTTTCAAATGTATATGAACTACCTGTATTATTAAATGTCTTCGGAAATGCTGTAGAAGCATTTTTTATACTATATATTTTACCATTATTTTCATCAATTATGTGAACATCTTTAATTGTTGTAGAATATCCTGCATACTCATCCCAAAATGTTACTGAAAATGTATAGTCAGAAATATTATCACTATTAATTTCAGGAGCTACTCTATCTAAATCAAATGCAAATGTACCATCATTTTCCTGAGCTTCACCTTTAAATCCCAAATAACGAGTACCCTTTAATGACACAAAATCCGGATATACTGGTGCGCCATTCATTTCTCCTGTTACGTTATTTTGTGCACATAAACTAACCATAATATCTTTTCTGTCTTCAGTATTTAATGTATATACCAACTTTATATTCGAATCACTATTACAATCTTCGACTGTTATTCTAGCAATCATTGTTGCATATCGGATTCTTGATGTTTCATAATTTGGATTTACACCTTCTACCTCTGACACTTCATTGAAGGCATCGTAGGCTACCCAACAGAATCCATCATTTTTGTAAGATTCTCCCCATGAGTTAACCATTTTAAAGGCACCCATTTCTCCGTCATCAACCTGGCTGTTATCATTTATATCAATCCAAATGTCATCATCATAACCAACAATAGCTACTCTATGTCCACCTGAAGCCTGGTCTACTCTATAGATAGCGCATTCATCTAAATATTTGTTATTTTCAGGAGCTTTGCTGTTTTTTAATATTCTTGTATATCTCCAACCACGAGATGTTGTAGAAAGAGTGAGAATTTCACCATTTGAAAGTGCTGTTTTCATAAGATCTAAGTCACTATCGTCATTGCTTGATACTTCATATCCTGTTGTACCAATGTTATGAGAAAAATATTTATAAGATGAAATTCTGTAGTTAGAAGTCTTTGACCATAATTTCTCAGAAGCATTCCAATTAGTATAACAAGAATCATTGTTATAATCACCGTACTCTACAGCACCGATATATTGTAAAACACTATAGCAGTCTGTAGTATAACTTCCTTCATCAACACCACCATTTATAAGGCTGTATACAAATAATGGAGCCAATGTATTTTCAGCAGTTGCTGCTCTATCAAGATTTTTATTAACTTCATAAGACATCTGATAATAAACCTGGGCAAATGTTGTACAAGAACCAATTGAACCCTGATTACCAATTGCAGGGAAATATTTAGATGTACTATTATCAACTGCTGCTGGAAGTGAAGATGTAGCCTCTTGTGTATCAGCCATTGCCTCTGCTGTATCTGCTGATACATATCCATTTTCCTCAATCTCTTCTTTCGCAACTTCTTCGTAATATTCGTCAACTGAATCTATCTTGTATTCATCACTTACCTTCACCCTTTTTAATTCATGGTATTATCTATATTCTTCTCAAAAATACCCCAATCATATTCCTTAGATTATGATTGGGGTATTTTTAGCCTACTTATATATTAATATGTATTTGGATCAATTTGATTTGCTGGGTAATCAGCAAGGTTGTAATCATTACCATTGTTGTTATCCCATACATCAATACCTGTATCTGACTGATAGTGTACGCAGAACTTAGTTGTTGAAACTCCATAGAACCAAACTTTAACTTTCCATAACTCTCTGTTATTTCCGAGAGATTTTACATACTCTGCTTTGCTAGATGAATGCCATTCACCATTATTAGATCTATCTGTATACCATAATGTGATATCTTTATTATATGCACTATTCTCAACCTGAATATATACTTCTGTACCAACTACTGCATATGGATTCTCAACATGTACATATGCTGCAACATTCATAGCACCTAATCCAACGAACTCTACCGGCTTATCCCAATAATATGCGTCTGCCTCTTTTGTGTTTACTGCTAAAACACATGTAAAAATTGTTGCTACTGTTAATAAAGCTACCATCACTTTTTTTAGATTTTTAACTAAATTCATCTTTTCTCTCCTATTTCTTAACTCAATTATTTTTTTACAATCGGGATAATACCATATGAATATTACAAAATCAAGAATTCTTTGTACATTTTGCACAATTTTACAATATCATAATTGTGCAAAATTCTTTCATTAAGCAATTTTACAATAAATAAAATAATCACTCTAGAAATTGTGCACAAAAATCTCAGTCAAAATAGCCAACATCGGTCCTTTATTATACATCTTGCACAAACGTAATTTTTCTTTAAATAAATATTTACTAAGTAATTTAAACTATCTTTTTTCTTACATGAATATTATAATTAGAAGTCGAGGCTGGTTCATACAACACAGCAAGGATATATTAAGAAAGTAGGTGCTTTGTCAACTACCCATCACCTAAAGGTAATGGGCTTATAACTGCCCAGTCGTAGTAACGGCTTATGCCTCCGACCTTTGACACCAATAGGTATTACCTAAAGTGGCGTTACATTATAGGGTGGTTGACAACACCCT
>OMZA01000005.1:6410-110965 GCA_900315425.1 uncultured Eubacteriales bacterium | reverse complement strand
GTTCCAAAGCATCCATTACATTCTTGGCGGATGGTTGTGGGGCTATTCCAAAACTAATAATCTCACCATTGCACATATCCATAAATGGGTCCAGATATAACTTGTGCATGGTCATATGACCTTTCGTATCAACCTCATAATATTTGAATTCGGTAGTATCTGTAGTGATTTTTTGATGAGGAATATGAGTATTAAAACGTCTTCTTATACGATTAGGTGCTACTGTTCCAACTTTCCCCTTATATGAGCTATACTTACGACTTTTCCTAGTAAAAGATATAACTTGGAGACCAAGTTTTTGCATAATCCTTTGGACTTTCTTCTTGTTTACTATATATCCCTGATTTCTGAGTTCTCCATACATACGACGATATCCGTAATCCTTATTATTCTGATGAATATCCAATATTTTATCCTCCAGCTCTTTATCTGGATTTTCTCTATCAAATCTTTTCTGCCAATACATATATGTTGCTTTTGGAAAACCTACAACTGCGAGAATATCTTTTAGTTTGAACTCTCCTCGGAGGCTGTGGATGATTCTCGCTGTTTTTTCAGAAGAGCTTCCTCCTCTAAACGCAGCCTCCTCAGTTCTTTTAAATAGGCATTCTCTATACGTAGCTTTAACAATTCATCTTCAAGATGTTTCACATGCTCAGCACTAGTGTCTATAGGAGTTGTATCAATAGGCTGAGATTTATGTTTATTGCTTTGCTTATCAAACATGTTCTTCCGACCTCTTTTCCTGGGTCTCAAAGCATCTGGACCAGCAATCTGAAAATCATTCACCCATTTACAAATCTGTGCAGGATTATGAATTCCTTCTCGAATAGCTAATTCTTGATATGAAACCTCAGTTGTTAGATATAATTCTACAACACGAAGCTTATATTCAAAAGAGTATTTTTCTTGTTTTCTAGATCGCATCAAACCTTCGTCACCTTGTGATTTGTAATTATCGACCCATTTTTTTATATTGCTTGGGGCAGAAACACCGTATTTCTGGGCTAAATAAATTTTCCCACCTTCTCCATTTAGATAAGCCATCACAACCTTTTTCTTAAATTCAAAAGTATATTTGGACATAAAATACTGACCTCCAATCGTTAGATTTTTAGGTCTAACTTTTGGGGGTCAGTACATCTTCGGATAGCGTCTTTTTTTGACTGTAAACTTTGGGTGGAAATGTCAAAATCTCAACTAGATATAATGTTAGTTAGTGTAAATAACTAATAGGAGGTTGTGATGGGAAACTATACCATGGAATCATTGAAGAATAAGAAGAAATCGAGGATGGATAATAAGGTACTTCTCGTATATACAATAATTTTTATGACATTTCTTTTTTGTATTCTTTTTTTAATCAAAGCAAATATTGAAACAAAGGCAGAAGACAACAATTATTCTTCAATGGTTCCAACTAATCTAAGGATAAATGGACTTGAGGATAATTGTAATGCCATGTTGTTAAACAATTCGGTTTCATTTTCTTGGAAATATAATGGTACCAATGGAACTTATCAGAAAAAATATAAGGTGCTAGTGTATGAAGAGAGAAATGATGAGATTACTGAGATATACAATTCAGGATATGTACCAACAAAGCAGAATTCAGGAGTATTTCTTGATGGATTACAACTAGAAAAGGGAAGGATATATTTTTGGAAAGTAAAGACGGTGGACTCAAATGATGTAGAAAGTGAATATTCAAAAGTAGATTCGTTTGTTACCCAAATGGATATGTCTTATAACGAGTGGAAATCCATATGGGGAAAGCCAAGTAGTGATAATCCGGAATCTTATTGTGATTATGTCTTTATTAGAAGTAATAACTTTTCAGTGAACAAAGCTAATTTGGAGAGAGTAGTTATATCTGTGGCAGGAAAGGGAACATTAGAAGACAGATCTCCAATAGGTAATCTATATTTTAACGGTGAAATCCTTGGCATAGCTGGTCCTGAAATGAAAAAGATTGGAACGAAATTTGTATGTTATTACAGTTCATATGACATTACGAATATGGTAACAGAGAATAATAATGTTGTGAGTTTAACCGGATATTGTAGGGATAAGGGAAAGGGTTTTTTTGTTGATGTAACAGCATATTACTCAGATGGAAGTAAAATAACGTATCTTACGTCCAATAATAACAATGATTGGATTGCAATGGATGGAGATGTTGGGAATGCATTTAATTATGCCAGAGATGAAGAGTGTTTTACATTTCCTTCCAGCTATATGACAAATGATTATTTCTCTATGTCCTACGAAAATGTAAATTCTGTAACGTATCCATCGTTCTTTTATGATGTGGATTATTCTGTAGACTCAAGGTGGCAAACTGCAATTATATGTGAAAGAGAGTCATCTCATTCACCATCGAATATTTATTTGGAGCCTTACATTTCTGAAAATGTTGTAGGAAATATTGTTGAGCCAAAAAACATATATATAAAAGACAGAAATGTAATCGTAGAATTTTCTGAACAAACGTATGGTATTTTAAGGGTATCAATAAATATGCCAGACGACGTCGTGCTTCCAATTTATCAGGGTTATGAATATGACGACAATAAGGAAATAGAATATATATTAGGGGCTGGCTTTGAATTTTCTACCAAATGGTCTATGAAAAAGGGAGAGAATAATTTCGACACAATTAATTATAAAGATTTTAAATATATCCAGATTAACTGTGGTCAGCTTACTACCATTTCTGAAGAATACATAAAGAATAATATTCAGGTGGAAGTTATAGAGATGAGGAAAGAATTTGATGAAACCAAAGAATGTTTTAAATCTAGTTTTACATCATCAAATAAGTTTCTAAATAATTTTTATGATGCCAGTAAAACTACATATAAGCAAACAGCATTTGATATAATGATGGATTCTACAGAAAGAGAAAGGGCACCATATACAGCAGATAGTTTTCTTAATGTAGCATTGGCTCATATGTTTACTTGTAATTATACATATGAAAGACATACGAATGAATTTACTATAAATGACGCAATGTATAAGTACTCAACAGGATCATGGCCTGGAGACTATAAGCTTATGAATATATGGAATGTTTACAACGAGTACATGGTGTCTGGAGATGTAGAATGGCTGAGAAATAATTACTCATTGTTTAAAGATATTATTAAAAAGGATATTCAGTATGAAGATAGTAAAACAGGATTTGTGAAATCTAAATCTAATAAATTTGGAACAAATGGTTCATTAGTGGACTGGCCAAGAACTGAAATATCAATGCCAATGGGCTTTGATGATGAAGGATATTATAACGTTCCTTATCTTTGTGAATTGACATATACATACAAGACAATGGCTAATATATCGAGAGTATTAGGAAAGACAAGCGATTGTGTTACATACACAAACAAGTGTCTGAAGTTGAAAACAAATATTATAAAGTATTGTTATAATTCATCAACTGGTAGAATGTACGACAGTGTAAATAAGGATTTAAAAGCCAATAGTAATCATGTGTCAATGCATTCAACGGCCTATGCATTGGCTTGTGAAATATATAACACAGAGTCTATGGCAAAGAAAATGGCTAAAAACATATATAATGATAATAAAAACGGCTATGCATGTTCTATATATTTTACGTATTTCGTATTAAAAGGTCTTTATAATGCAGGAGAAGGCGGCTATGCATACAATTTATTAATTGCAAAAGATACAAAATATTCTGGAAATAATTCATTTTATAACATGTACCATAAGATAATGACATACGATGGTAATGATAATACATATAACGGAAGAATAAGTCCGGAAGTATGGGACAAGAGTCAAAAAACGAATTGTACATTTTCACATCCTTGGGGAACATCGTCAGGAATAATGATTGCACAGGGAATATTTGGAATAAAGCCGTTATCTGCAGGTGAAAATTTTATGGAAGTAAAATTGCAACCGGGAGATTTAAAAAATGCGTCGTTAACAGTGCCTACAGTACAGGGCGCACTGACCATTTCATTTGAAAATAGTAGCAACAATATAAGTGGTTCGATAACAATACCGGAAAATATGAAGGTTAGATTGATATTGCCTCATAAAAATTTATTGGACAAGATAATGATTAATGGTGATACTTATAGTCAGAAGGAAACAGGTACATTTACATATGTAGAATTAACCAGTGGATCATATGTTTTTGAAAAATGATAAAACAATAGAAAGATGCTATCTTCGGATAGCGACTTTTTGATTGTAAACTTTGGGTAAGAGATTTATAATGTTAACATCTGGAAGGGTACTTAAAATTAAGGAGGAGCAATAATGTATAAAAAATTAATAAGTATATTGCTTACAACTAGCATGATATTCAGCGCATTTGCTGGATGTGCGGTAGGTATAAAAAGTGAAGTGCAAAAGGTATATGCAGGAGAAGTTACTGCTTCTATTACTTACAGAACCCAGGTTCAATCACAAGGTTGGCAGTCATTTGTAAGCGATGGGGAAACTTCAGGAACAGTAGGTAAAGACCTTAGACTTGAGGCTATTCAGATTAAAGTTGAAAGTCCTCAGGATATTGAAGGGGGCATTAGTTATATAACCTATGTGCAAAATCAGGGTTGGCAGCAGTATGTAAGCGATGGAGAAACTTCAGGAACAGTAGGGAGATCCCTTAGACTTGAAGCTATACAAATCAAGCTTACAGGAGATTATACTAATTACTTTGATGTGTATTACAGAGTTCAGGCTGAGAAATTTGGCTGGCTTGGATGGGCTAAGAATGATGAGCAGGCAGGAACCGCAGGATATGGCTACAGACTTGAAGGAATTCAGATTGTATTAGTTGATAAGGATGAAGCAGTACCAACAGAAGTTGGAGGGGTTGCAGCTTCTGATAAAGCAGGTTTCTACGATAAAAACACATTGCCTGTAATTAATTATAAAGTTCAGGTCCAGACTTATGGATGGCAGGACTATGTTAAAAATGGTGCGACTTCGGGAACAGTAGGAAAGGTCAAGAGACTTGAGGCTATTAGGATTAAAGTTGCAGACAGCAAAGGCATTTCCGGAGGAGTTACATACAGAACTCACGTGCAGAAGCAGGGATGGCAATCATGGGTATCTAACGATGCATTGTCAGGAACTGTCGGAAAGGCTTTAAGGCTTGAAGCAATTCAGATAAATCTTACAGGAGACCTTGCAGAAAAATTCGATATTTACTACAGAGTTCAGGCACAGAAGTTTGGCTGGATGGGATGGGCTAAAAACGGAGCACAGTCAGGAACGGAAGGATATGGCTATAGACTAGAAGCAATCCAGATTCAGTTGGCATACAAGGGCACACCGGCAAGTACTATAGGCTCAACAAGAAATACATTTAGAAAGAAATAAGGTGGAGTAGATGAAATTAAAGAATATAGTTTTTTTGAATGTCGTATTATGTTTAATCTTTTTGACAATTGCAAATTCAAGCCCGGTTTTCGCTGAAGAAAATAATACAGAATTAAAATATAAGACCAATTACAAGGACTATGGATGGAACGATTTTGTTTCCAATGGAACAGTCTCAGAATCGGAGGATAATAACTCTAATTTAATAGGAATAAGCTTTGAAGTCACTGGAGATGAAGAAGTTTCGCTACAGATTTGTGTTAACACATCAGATGGTAATTGGAGTGAGTATTATGATGCAAGTCAAGAAGTGTTAGTGAGTGAAGATGATTATATTCAGGCATATAAAGTTAAGTTGGTAGGTGCGGATGCAGATAAATACAGCGTTTATTACACATCATATTTATCACAGGTAGGATGGCTTGCCTGGGCAAAAAACAATCAGGTGTCTGGAAGTGTTGGTTTTGGATATTCAATAAATGCCATAAATATAATTATTCAAAAAAGCACAGATGAAGAACCTGCTAACCTGGGAGACATTGGATTCAGCTCTTATCAGGATAAACTTTATTATTCTGCATATGTACAAAAAGCTGGATGGAAAAAAGAAGTATCTGATATGGAAAACGCCGGAACTCAGGGAAAGAGTCTAAGGTTGGAAGCATTTAGAGCGAGGGTTAAAAATAATTCCATAGACGGTGGAATAGAGTATTGTTCCCACGTGGAAAAGATAGGGTGGTTTGACACCTACAGTTCCAATAATGCAATGACAGGAACTGTAGGTAAGGCCCGTAGAATGGAAGCTATTAAAGTAAGGCTCACAGGGGATCTAAAAAATGCTTACGACATTTACTACAGATTGCATGTACAAAGTGTGGGGTGGCTTGATTGGGCTGTAAATGGACAGATGTCAGGTACGTCTGGTTATTCTAGAAGAGCAGAGGGACTAGAAATGAGTCTTAGAATAAAGGGCACTGGAAAACCGGATACCACAGATGGGTTAAGTTATACACAGCTTACAAAGAAAGTAAAGTATATGGCATACGTTCAAAAGAAGGGATGGCTAAATAAAGTTTCTAGCGGAAAATCTGCTGGGACAACTGGACAGAATCTTCGAATGGAAGCGATGAAAATATATCTTTCCGGAGATGGTCCAAGTGGAGATATTCTCTGCAGTACCCATGTTGCTAACAAGGGATGGTTATCTTACAAAAGCAGTGGTAATGTTGCAGGAACCACGGGAGAAGGACTTGGAATTCAAGCTATTAAATTAAAGCTTACTGGAGAGTTAAGTAGAACTTTTGACATATATTACAGGGTTCATGTAGAAGGTGTGGGTTGGCTCTCTTGGGCAAAGAACGCCCAAATAGCAGGTACTGTGGGATTCTCAAAATCAATACAGGCAGTTCAAATAAAACTGGTAATTAAAGGAGCAGAGGCACCATCTAATTCTGGTTGTAAATACAATTATAGAGCTCTTATGGACACTGTAAAATATCAAACTATAACCAATGGATTTCTTAAGGGATTCAAGGCATACATAACCAACGGAGTAGGACCAACTGGTGGAATTTATTATCGTTCATACATTGAAAACACAGGATGGGAAGGAACTTTTACTGGTAATAATATGACAACTGGTAATGGAAGTCAGAATATACAGGCGATTCAAATCAAACTAGGTGGAAATTTACAAAATGTCTATGACGTGTACTACAGAACGCACGTAGAAAAATATGGATGGCTTGGCTGGACAAAAAATGGCGGAAATGCAGGAACCATTGGATATAATTGTAATATTGATAACATCCAGATGATGCTTAAAATAAAAGGTTCTAAAGCGCCTGGAAGTTTAAGTAACGCATGTCTTGTATATACAAGACCAGTAACAGGGTTAGGGAGCGATATTGATTCTATGTCCTATGCAATAGTAGATAGCACAGGCAATAGACTGGATACAGCATTTAACTGGTCAGTAATGAATTACAAAAAATACGATGTAAACCCAGAGTTGGGAGTAGGTTATTTTGCAAGGTATGGTCTGACGAATCACTATGGAAACTGCTATGTAATGGCAGCAACATTTACCGCATTAGCAAGAGCCTTGGGATATAACGCAAGGCAGATGACGGGTTATGTGCCATCAGCCAGAGGCGGTTTGGTTCCCCATTCCTGGGCGGAGGTGTTGATAAATGGAACATACTATGTATTTGATCCAGATTTACAAGAGGAAACGGGATATAGTGGTTTTATGTTCCAATACGGAAAGTCAGGAACCTGGAGATATACAATGTACTCCGTAATGCATAACTAAATAATATAAAGTGTTTGAAAGAAGGACAAATATAATGAGAAAAGAAATATGTAAGATAGGATTAGTAACAATATTAACTGCTATGGTATTAGGAGTGTCTGCATGTGGAACAAGTAAATCCAAATCCAAAGAGACAACTAAGATAACTACACAGGAAACGACCACTGAAAAGAAAACTACCAAAGAGAAAACTACAACACAGCAACAAACCACAGAGGAGCCAACTACAACAGAGGCATCAACCACAACGCCGGCACCAACCACAACGCCGGCACCAACCACAACGCCGGCACCAACCACAACGCCGGCGCCAACCACAACGTCGGCACCAACCACAACGCCGACACCAACAACACCAGCGCCTACTACTCAGGCACCCGTACAAAATTATGATGAAGGATGTGTTGGAAACGAGGGACTATTCTACTAAAAAAACGGAACGAATAAATTATTATTCCTACTTAAGAGTGTTTGCATGTCTGTCGATTGTAGTTATTCACTGTGGCAGTGGGGTATTGCAAATGTTTGGTGGGAATATGAAGAACCTGGACAAGTATTTAGTTATGAGCCTTGTTAGGTTTAATATGTGGGCAGTGCCCTGTTTTGTAATGATAACAGGGGCACTACTGCTAGACAAAGAAAAACTTTCCATTTCCACAGTTATTAGAAAATACATTTTAAGAGTACTTATAGCTTTGCTGCTATGTGGTCTATTATTTAGTGCATTTGATAATATTATGGCAATTATTTATAAGGAACCCGGTTACGAAAAAGGATTTCGAGTTCTTCAAGTTATAAAGAAGGGTACAATGGATGCCCTTCAGGGAACGGGATGGGCACATCTTTGGTACATATATATGTTAGTGGGATTATATCTTATGATGCCATTTTATAGGTATGTAGCGCAGAGGGCATCGGAGTTGGAGTTAATATATCTGATAATTATCTTCGTAATATTTATAAGTGTGCTTCCTGCCTTGGGGCAGTTTAACATAATACAATCTTTTAAAATTCCAGTAGTCGACATATATCCCGCATTCATTTTCTTAGGATACATGATTTCAAAAAGAATTATTAAAATGAATACGGTAACGTCAAGTCTGGCATTAATAGCAGGAATGGCATATATATTTTTTATGAATTATTTTACCGTATACAAAGGTAATGCAATAACTGCTAACTTAGTAGGGTATTCCTCACTAGGGGTGATACTACTGGCTGTTGGAATGTTTGGCTTGTTTCAAAATGTATTTGATAAGGAGAAAGAATTAGGCTACCAACAGGGAAATTTGGTAGAGGGAAATGTAACAAAAGGAAAACACATTATCAAAAGATTTATATTATCAATAGATAGTTGCACCTTTGAAATATATCTGTTTCACATGGTTTTTTTAAGATATTTTATGAGATACAAAAGCTTTAATCCATATAAATATGGAGGGGTAATGGGAGTCCTTGGTTTTTGCATCGGTATATTTTTATTAACATATGTAATCGTTAATTGTATTATTGCTGTGCTAAAACGCCGAATAATAAACGGCCAAAACACCGAAAAATATTGACAACCCCCTTTAAAATAGGTATTCTTGGCGTTAAGAATCTTACCGTTTTGAGAAATAAGATTGACACAACAAAAATGTACAAGCCATCTTTCTTGGCAATTTTGGTAGGAGGATTATGAAAACAAATTTATTCAAAGATAAAACTATAAAGACAATAGAGAAGTTTATACTATCAACAGTAACCATGCGCCAGATTCTGGAATGTGAAATTCAGATTAAAGATGAAAAGGCAGTGGTGTCTAATTATGAAATCCGTTATATAGACAAGGTTGCAAAAAGAGTACTTATAGAGCAGGGTGAGACCAGTTATAAGGACATTCTTAAAATATTGAATAAATACAAGGTTCTCTCTTGGGATGGATTCAAAGGAAACCATCCTAAGGATGTAGCGGATGGAACTATGTTTACTTTGGAAGCTGTGGTAAATGAAGATAAAATAATATATGCCACAGGCTCCCAAATTTTTCCAAAGGGTTATCACGAAGTCTACAAGGCTTTAAGAGAGATTATGAAACCTGTTAATTAGAAAATTAGTTATTATTATAATTCTCAACTAGATATCTATATTTTTCTTTATCAAAACTCTGGTTATCCATCTGTCTAAGAGATAGGCAATAACCGCAACTGTTGGAACGCCCAAGAACATTCCAATTGGACCAAAGAAATATCCACCAACGGTAATTGCAAAGATAATCCAAAGAGGTCGAAGACCCAATCTGTCCCCAAGAATCTTAGGGCCAAGATACAGACCATCAAATTGTTGAAGAACAACAATCCATATTATGAAAACAAAAGCCATTTTCCAATTTACAGTCAGTAGTAAAATGGATCCTGGAATGGCACCAATAAATGGACCAAAGTAAGGAATCATATTGGTGATTCCAACTATAACACTGATAAGCATAGCATATTCAAGGCCAACAATTTTCATGAATATGAAACAAATTATACCGATGATAAGGGAATCCAAAGCCTTGCCAATAACGAAATTACTAAAGATTTCATTGGCGTCCTTAAGAGTTGAAATAAATCTCTCAGCGGTATTTTTTTTCATAATTACATAGATAAGTCTTTTGAAATTTCTTATGAGTTTTTCCTTATCTATAAGCATATAACAAGAAACCATTAGGGCAATAATAAGATTGAGAATCCATGAAATTACCGAGATTGAAGTATTGTATAAAATTGGAAGAATTGTTCCAATAGAATTCTGTAAGAATTCCACTACCTTAGTTGAATTGGACTCTGCTAACTTAGTAATATAAGCAATGTCTAAATCCGGATATTTAACAGCCATCTTGTCTAAGAATGTAAGAAAATTGTTGTAATAATCATTAATTCCATTGTAGACATTGTAAATACTATTATAGAGTTCAGGGATAACTACTGATATACAGACAGTTAAAAGCCCTATAACAAGCACGTAAGAGATAAGAATAGACAATCCTTTTCTCATGTTCCTATTTTTCATTTTGAATAACTTTTCAAAAATCTTTCCATCAAAAAGCTTCACCAATGGATTTAAAACATAGGCAATAAGCATTCCTATTAAAAAAGGAGCAAGCATGTTAAAGATGCTTTCAATGGCGGCTATAGTGGATGTCCATTTCCAGATGAGTTTAACAATCACTGCAAGGAAAGTAATGGTGATTATTGTATAAATAGAAATGGTGTAATATTTATTATTTTTATAGAACTGACTTTTACCTTCAGTTGTATTGATTCTGTTAATTTTATCTTGTTCTTTTGCCATAAATATTTCCTTATATATAATACGTTAAAGTGTTAGAATAATTGTATATCATTAATTATTAATAGGCAAGTTTCAATAATTGATTTCTTTGTGAAACTGTTCTATACTGTAGTAGTTTATAGACTAAACAGGCATGCGAAGCAAAGCATAAAATAGATTAATATTAATTGGAGGTTTACTATGAGAATTTTAGTAACAGGAGTAAAAGGTCAGTTAGGATATGACGTTGTAAATGAAGCAAATAAAAGAGGTATTGAGACTGTTGGTGTAGACATTGAGGAAATGGATATTACAGATGCTGCATCAGTAAAGAAAGTTATTACTGAGTCAAATGTAGATGCAGTTGTACATTGTGCAGCATACACAGCAGTTGATGCAGCAGAGGACAACGCTGTTGTATGTAATAAAGTAAATGTAGACGGTACAAAGAATATTGCAGATGTATGTAAAGAATTAGATATAAAAATGATGTACATTTCTACAGACTATGTCTTCAAAGGCGAAGGAGAAGAGCCATGGGATCCTGATTGTAAGGACTATGCACCTCTTAACGTTTATGGAAAATCAAAACTTGGCGGAGAGCTTGCAGTTTCAGAGACTCTTGACAAATATTTCATCGTAAGAATTGCCTGGGTATTTGGTAAGAACGGCAAGAATTTCATAAAGACTATGTTAAATGTTGCTAAGACTCATGATAAGCTTACAGTAGTTGCAGATCAGATTGGAACTCCAACATACACATATGACCTTGCAAGACTTTTAGTAGATATGATTGTCACTGATAAATACGGATATTATCATGCAACTAACTCAGAAGTTACAGATGAGAATGCCGGATGCAAGACAGGTTTCATTAGTTGGTATGACTTTACAAAAGAAATTTTTAGACAGGCTGTTCTTGCAGGACATGATGAATATACAGAAGATAAGGTAGAGGTTAAGCCGGTAACTACTGCAGAATATGGAATCTCTAAGGCAGCAAGACCATTTAACTCAAGACTTGATAAGAGTAAACTTGAGAAGAATGGCTTTACACCACTTCCAACATGGCAGGATGCTGTTAAGAGATATTTACAGGAAATCGAATTCTAATAAATATGAAAATAAATGTTTGCAGGGGGATTATTTCATATTAGGAGGGTGGCTATGACAAAGGTTGATCTTATTACAGGATTTTTAGGATCTGGTAAAACAACTTTTATTAGAAAATATGTTGAGTACCTTGCAAGTAAAGGGGAAAACATCTGCATTTTGGAAAATGACTACGGTGCAATAAATGTAGATACCATGTTGCTGTCGGATATGGAAAGCAAATGTGATATCGAAATGGTAGCCGGCGGGTGCGATTACGATTGTCATAGAAGAAGATTTAGAACAAAAATGATAACCATGGCAATGCTAGGTTATACCAGAGTTATTATCGAACCTTCGGGAATATTTGACATGGATGAATTTTTTGACACCCTTCACGATGATCCTCTTTGCAACATGTACGAGATAAACAATATAATAACCATTGTAAAGGCAGATTTGGAAAACAGTCTTACCAATGAAGGGGATTATATGTTATCAAGTCAGATTGCTGATTCAGGTATTGTTCTTTTAAGTAGAGCCCAGGATGTGGCTGAAAGTGTTCAAAAAGAAACTATAAGCCATATTAATAAATCTTTAGAAATGGTTAAGTGTGATAGACAATTTGCCATTGATGGCGAAGGGGACGCAGGTGTCATTTTAAATAAGAACTGGGACGAGTTTACAGATGAAGACTTTGAATACATTTCCAAAGCAGGATATAAAAATGTATCTTATGAGAAACATTTTTCCATGGATGAAACTGGTTTTGAATCTATTTTCTTTATGAAATTGGATATGGATATACAGGAGATTGAAAAGAAAGCTTATGAAATCTTTAAGGACAATTCCGTGGGAAATGTTATAAGAGTTAAGGGATTTGTTAAGGATGGTGACGAATGGTGTGAGCTAAATGCCACAGCCCAGGGTGTCAACATCAACAGATTTAAGCAGGGACAAAATGTGGTTATTGTAATTGGAGAGAAACTGAATGTTGAAAGGATAAATGAATATTTTCCAGCGGATTATTCAACTATGCAGGTCAACGAAAATGCAATGAACACAGCAAAAAAATTAAAGGAATAAACTGATTACGAAATGAGTATTAAATTATACATGGCACCTATGGAGGGAATCACCACCTATATTTATAGAAATGCTTTTAAGAAGTATTATGGTGGTTTTGATAAATATTTCTATGGGTTCATCTGTGGTTCCAAATTAAACAATAAAGAAAAAAATGATTTGAAAGCTGAGCATAACCTGGGGATGAATGTTGTTCCCCAGGTTTTAACTAATAACTCAGATACATTTATTTCAGTGACCAAAAGGTTAAATGATATGGGATATGATGAAGTAAATCTCAATCTGGGATGTCCTTCAGGAACTGTTGTGGCTAAAGGCCGAGGAGCCGGTTTTTTATCAAAGCCGGAAGAACTTAGACATTTCCTGGAGGATATTTTTTCGGCCGGGCTTAAAGATATCAGCATAAAGACCAGGCTGGGCATGGAATCCAGAGAAGAATGGGATGTGCTTTTGGACATTTACAAAGATTTTCCTATAAAAGAACTTATAATCCATGCCAGATATAAAAAGGATATGTACAGCCCCGGTGTCCATATGGAAGAATTTGAAAAAGCCTATGAGATAGCTGGTATGGATGTTTATGATAACAATGCCTCCAAGTTGGGAAAACACGCTTTTTGGAATCTGGGTTTTAACGGAGACATAATGAGTGTAGAGGACTTTCAAAAAATAGAAAGTAGTTTTCCACTGGTGAATTCTGTAATGCTGGGAAGAGGGATGATTATTGAAGGGAATCTCTTAGGGAAAATAAAAGAAGCAAAAAATGAAAAGAATGCAAGGGAAAATGAAATGCTTTCTGACAAGGATAGATTCTTTGCATTTCACGATGAAATTCTAAATGGATACAAGGAAATGTTATCAGGGGACAGAAATGTTTTATTTAAGATGATGGAGTTGTGGAGCTATTGGCAAAGAGAATTGCAGGTCCCTGATAAATTAATGAAAAATCTTAGAAAATCGAAAACAATAAATGAATATAGCTTTAATGTAGAAATAATTAAGGGCTCATTATAAATAATCCAGACCAATGATATTTACTGGTCTGGATTTAATGATGCGTTCATGGCATCTAGTGATATCTGCATTATTCTTTGAACCTCATCTTCTGGCAGTGAGACGTATTCTGCCAATTCCTGAAGGGTTGGTGTCTTGCCAAGCTTTTCTGATAATTCTCTGCTTGCACGGTCTAGGAGGTTGGCTCTGTCTGCTACGTGATTGCCGATTTTTGAGGAACCGTCCTGTTCTAAGATTAGTTTGGTCATGGCGTTTGTGATGTCCCTAGTAAGTTGGTTTTTAAATGTGGTTAAATCTACCGCCTGTTTGTATGAGTTGATGCTTTCAATAAGAGCAAGGTTTCCCTCTGCTATGAGGTCGGCGATGGAGATACCTTTGCCGGCGTATTCTTTCGAAAGTTCTATAGCTAAGTTAAGGTAAGCTTCCACAAGTTTGTTGGTGATGGAAGAGTCTTTTGCCTTGGAGTTAACCAGAGTCTCTATTAAAGAGAGCTTTTCCTGGTCTGAATAGCTGTGGTTGTTCTTAAGTTCAGACATATACATATCAAGAATCTTCTTTTCTGAATCATCAAGCTTTGTAGTGTCTGCGGTAATATTAGATACCGGAGCGTCTGTAGAAGTGTCTGGGGTAGTTGCAACAGTCTTAGTCCCCTTTATCTTGATATTTTGTTCTGCAAAATATGAGTCAATCAATTTATAATCATTATCTGATAAATCCAGATCCTTAAAGGCTTCATGGATTTCATTTTCAGTTAAAATTCCGTTATTTATGATAGCTGATTCTGTCAGAAATGACAGAGCCTCGTTAAATGAATATTTTTTTTCTTTGATGTCCATGGAATGACGTCCTTTCCGTTGCTTTATAAGATTTACAATGATAAAATAAAACTTATCACATAAAAGTAGTTAGGACAAGTGTTTTCTTAGGGATTATAGGTAGTTTCGATATGGTGTAGCGGCTTGGAGAGATTAAAATGTATGGAGGTATAGCGTGAAGAGATTATTGTCAGTTGTATTAGGGATTAGTTTAAGTGTATGTATGTTAACATCTTGCACAAACACGGGGAAAGATAAGAAAAACACGAATTCTAAAGGGAATGTTTCCAAGCAGTCATATAGTGATGGGGATAGGGATGAGGCCATGGCTATATATGACGCATTATTTAACTTGGACAATAAGATAACATTGGATGTGGAGATATCCGATGAGGAACTTAATAAGCTTCAGGAAGATTATGAAGAATATGATTCCATGAGATCAAAATCACCTATCTACAGAAGGGCAGATAAGGTTACCATAACTATTGGTGAAGATTCTTATGAAATTGAAGATGTAGGAATCAGACTTAAGGGAAATATGTCAAGAAAACCGATATATGATGACGATGGCGTTATGAATCTTACTCACTATAAGTTGTCATTTAATGAGACCTTTGATGATGCTGAGTATTATGGCGATGATGTGGAAAAATGGGATGACCAGGCAGCAAGGGATGAGAGAAAGGCAAGGAGATTTGCAACGCTTAAAACTCTTGATATTAAGTGGAACGCCCTTTCTGACCAGACATACGTAAGAGAATTATATTCCCACGACATGATGAGAGATTTTGGAATACCTGCTCAGAAAATGAATTTATCTAATCTTAACATGAATGGGGATCACTTAGGTGTTGTAAAGATATACGAGCCTATGGATGGAGAATTTATTGATAAGAATTATGATACAGAAAGACAAGACGGAGATTTGTTTAAGGCAAAATGGACCTACAATGGAGCTACTTACGAAGAGGATATAGTTACATATGGAATAGATGATAATGATGCATCTCAAACATATAACTATGCATTAAAGACTAATAAAAAGACATCGGACTATTCAGATATTGAGAATTTGCTTTCGACAATTGCAAAGGAAGATATAACAAAAGAAGAATTTGAAAGCGTACTGGATACTGAGCAGTTGGCAATGTTTATGGCAGTTAACTACTTCCTTGGCGGACCGGATGATTATAGAAATAATTATAATAACCACTTTTTATATTTCTATGCAGACACATCCCAGGCAGTGCTTTTACCATATGATTACGACAGAGTTCTTGGAGTAACACGCAAGTGGAATCCGGAAGGAACAGGTATGACATACGTGTCACCATATTCGGATTATGCAGAGGGATTATCAAGAGAGCAAAGCAATCCAATTGTAATTGAAGCAATATTGGAAGAAAAGTTTATTCTAGATGAATACAAGGCAGACTTGGAAGAAGTTGTAAACAGCAAGTGGTTAACCTCAGAGTACTTTGAGGAAAACTACTACAATAAAGCAAAAGCTAATTATGAAAATGATGTGGAACCATCTATTGAATTGGCAAATGTAGAAATGGATATGTTGGAGTTCTCATTGGAGGGAACGGATAACATTGCCAGCGATAGTGAGAACATTTCTTTTGATGATTATTGCACACTTATAAAAGAGGCGTACGAGGAATTTAAATAAAACATAAACCTACAAAGGCGGATGAAAATCCGTCTTTGTGTACAGTATTAGGATAGGAGAGGACTATGGCATTTAGTTTTGGAAAAGGTTATTGGAAAAATATAAAAGAGGGACTTGAAAGAGAATGGGTTATATCCAACGGCATAGGTGGATATTGCGGAAGCAGTATTATAAATAGTCTTGGAAGAATGCATCATGGATATCTTATAGCCAGCTTGCATCCGCCGGTTGAGAGATACTGTGTGCTAAGTAAGACGGACGAGACATTAATCACCGATAACCACAAGTACTCCTTTGCCTGCAATTACAGGGAAAAGGAAAGTGATAATGGTCACGAATACCTTCAGAATTTTACCATGGACGAACTTCCTAATTTTACATATGAAGCAGCAGGAACATTTGTTAAGAAAACACTGGCTATGGAAAGAGAAAAGAACACAGTAGCCATTGGATATGATATAATGTGTGGGCCGGCTGCAAAAGAATTGGTTATTACACCATTTTTTACATATAGAGAGCATAGCAATACAACAAAAAGAAAAGACCTGGAGTTTGCAGTGAACTTACAGAGTGATAGAATACATTTGACACCAAAAGCAAATGAAGATATCGACATTTGCATGTATTGCGATCAGGGAGAGATTAAGAACTCTAAAAGAAAATATTCCGGCAGAGTTATGTTACAGACAGAGATTGAAACAGGAGGCTGCAAATATATTGAAAGTTTGACAGCTTACGAGATACATGTACCATTGAAACCGTTTGAGAGAAAGAAGATTTCTGTCATTTGTACTATAGAGAAAGATTTTGAAAAAGATGCTTTTAAGACAATAAAAGCACAACGAGACAGACTTAAGAAAATCAAGGCTAAGTCCGGATATGAAGATGATTTTTTACAGGCATTGGTTCAGACTTCTGATAATTTCATTGTCAGGAGGGAATCTAGTGGTTTAAAGACAATTCTTGCAGGATATCCATGGTTCTCCGATTGGGGAAGGGATACAATGATTGCCTTTAATGGACTTTGCTTATGTACTAAGAGATATGACGACGCCATGTCCATTCTCAATTCATTTGCAAAGTACGAAAAAGATGGCCTGGTGCCAAATGTTTTTCCGGATGGAGGAAGTGCGCCTATGTATAACACGGCGGACGCTTCTTTGTGGTATATAAATGCAGTATATTCATTGCTTAAAGCATCTGGAAGAAAAAAAGATTACGATGAAATAGAGAAAAATATATTCCCGGTCATGGAGCATATTATTTATTATTATGAACATGGCACGGAAAATTCTATATATATGGAAGAGGACGGACTTATTCATGCAGGCTCTGGAATTGATCAGGTAACGTGGATGGACGTTCGAGTAGGTAACTGGGTGGTTACACCAAGGCATGGAAAGCCGGTAGAGATAAATGCTCTTTGGTACAATGCTTTGAGAATCATGGAACAGCTATCTAAAAAATATAAAAAGGATTCTGATAAATATGCAGAGATGGCAGAGAAAGCAAAGGAATCCTTTAATAAGGAATTTTGGAATGATAAAGAACAATGTCTATATGATGTCGTGGACAAGGAAGTAGATTCAAAAGTACGCCCTAATCAGGTGTATGCAGTATCTCTTCCGTTCCCGGTAGTGCAGGGAGAAAAGGCAAAATTAGTAGTTTCCAAAGTTCTTGAAAAATTATATGACACTTATGGACTTAGAACTTTGGATTTTGACGATCCAGAGTACAAACCGTTTTACATTGGAAAACTTCACGACAGAGATGCGGCATATCATCAGGGCACCTGTTGGGCATACCCATTGGGAGCTTTAATCACAGCATATGTTAAAGCATTTGGAACAAGCAAGGAGAATATAGAATATGCAAAGAAACTTGCAGAGCCTTTAAAGGATCATCTTAGAGATGGTTGTATAGGAGGTATAGCAGAAATATTTGATGGAGATGGACCAAATATTTCCAGAGGCTGTTACAATCAGGCCTGGTCAGTTGGAGAAATTCTTCGAGCAGTATCCGAGATTTATGGTGAAGTATAGCATGGATTGGGAGATATAAGATGAAAAAAGTATTAAGCAAGGTGCTTGTGCTGACGATAATATTTGTAGTTACACTAATTTTATTAGTTTATTTAAATAGAGATAAAGAACAGAGAGAGTCAATTATTATGGGAAGTCCGACCCTTCCTACAGTATCCTTTGATATAGCAGGAAATGAAACAACATATACCGGGATTAACGAGTTATATGGATATACTTCTTTAATGGAGACACAGTATATGCGCGATTCCATAACACCGATAGCAACGGACAAGGTTATAAATGTAAGGATATGCAACCATGAAAACACCATACTTGGTGCAGAGTATACAATAGAAACTCTTAGTGGAGATGTAATTGAAGCATCAAGGTCAATAGATATAGCAGCTATAAAATATCAGGATGAATATAGCCTCATTACCATAAATGTAACAGCAGATTTGCAGCCGCAAAAGGAATATAATCTTGTTTTTAAGCTACAGACAGATAGACACGATGAAATATATTACTACACAAGAATTGAAGTTGTAGATGCAGGAAATTATATATCGGAGATAGAATTTGCCAAAAACTTTAGCGATGCAACGTATAATTCGCAGTCAACATTTGATATTGCCAATTACATTGAACCAAGTCCAACAGAGAGCAACGATGATTATGGAGTTGTAACCATTAATTCCAATTATAGTCAGATAACATACGGTTCTATGAAAATTGAGAAAGTTACAGAACCGGTGGTAAAAATTGATGAGCTGTTAGAAAGCATAGGTTGTTTTGAACTTAATTACAAAGTTAAGGCAAAGAATGACTATGACACATATCAGTACTATACAATAAATGAGTTCTTTAGAGTAAAAACAGATGGAACAAACATGTATCTGTTAGATTACTACAGAACCATGGATCAGATATTTGATGATAACAATCAGAATATATCGGCATCCAGAATTAATCTGGGTATTTCGTCAAATGACGATATTGAATACAAATCAAGTCCGGATACCAACTTCATAGCTTTCGTAAAAGAAAGCGGGTTATGGCTTATGGACATTAATAAGAATCAGGTTATTTCACTGTTTGCATTTGAAAGCGTTGAAGATGCAGATATTAGAGACACCAATAAATCCAATGAGATTCAAGTTGTAGATGTAACTGATGAAGGGAATGTAGAATTCTTAGTGTATGGTTACATGAATCGAGGAGAACACGAAGGCATGGTGGGAATGAGTCTTTACGATTTTGATATGAAAAAAAATGTTGTAAAGGAAAAAATCTTTATTCCATTCACCAAGAGATATGAACTTATCAAAGAAACGCTGGGAAAACTTTCTTATGTTAATACCAATGGCGTTATGTATATAATGTTTAACGATTGTGTATACTCTATTGACCTTACAGGAAGTGAGTATGTTGAAATTATAAGCAATCTTCAGGAAGGAAGTTATTGTGTTAATGAAGAAGGCGATAGAATTGCCTGGCATGATACCGATTCAAACTCTGTTAAAATAATGAACTTTGAAACGGAAAAGGAAAGTGAAATCAAAGCAGATACAACAACGACGCTTGGAGTCTTAGGATTCATGGGAGAAGATTTGGTATACGGAATTGCTAGAAATGATGATGTGGCAATTACCGGAGGAACAAGAATTCCTATGTATGAGGTAAGAATTGTAAATGAAGAAGGGGAAATAGAAGATACATATCAAAGCGAAGGATTTTATGTGTACGGTGCAGATGTTAATGAAAACATGATAAATCTACACAGACTAATAAAATCTGAAACAGGATTCAGCCCTTCCTCTGATTATCAGATATACGGAACTGTTGATACCAGTGTCAAAACAGGATCAGTAATGGATGATATCATAACTACGGAACTTAAGGAAAAAGAGTATGTTATAAATTTCGGTAATAAAGTAACTACTGATGCCAAGCTATCCACTGCATCTCCTAAGGAGATTCAGTTTAACAACAGTAACTCTCTTAGTATGAGAAACCTGGGAAGTCAGAACAATCAGTATTATGTATATGGAAGGGGAAATGTGGATTATATCACAGACAGTCCTTCAACAGCCATCATCCATGCGGATTCCGTGGCAGGTGTGGCTATCAGTAAAAATGGAGACATGCTTTGGGCTAGAGTTAGTAAAGATGAAACAAAGGATTTGGGAATAACATCCATAGGAGTAGGAACAGATGACGCCTCCAGAAGAGCGGCTTGCGTCAATGCAATCCTTACTTATAATGGATTAGAAGGAAATGTTACCGTGGAGGATATTAATACATCCACTGCTGACGTTATTCTCTCCGAGAGACTTAGTTCAAAAAACATAAAAGCATATGACACCACAGGTTGTGTACTAACACAGATGCTATATTATGTGCACAAAGGTCAGCCGGTAATGGCAAGACGTGCTGATGGAGTATATGTGCTAATTACAGGATATGATTTTTATAATGTGGTTTTACTAGATACCTCTACCGGTGCTCAATACAAACAGGGACAGGAAGAAGCAGATGAAACCTTTAAAAATGGTGGTTATAGATTCATATCTGTGGTAAATTAAGAATAGTGAAATTTAATTTGGAGGCCTATACAAAATGGATAAGGTAAAAAAAGTCCTGGGCTTTTTAAAAGATACAGCCAAGATTTTGGTAGTTCTTGTTATATTTGGTGGAATCGGAGTCTTCCTGCAATTCGGTGTGAGAGGATCCTCCGCAAGAAGTTTTGCAGATGAATATTTTTCGTATTACGCAACTAATAATTACGAAGAAATGTTTAAGATGGTAGAATTTGAAGAAGACGGTCTTGTGGACAAGGAAGCATTTATTACAAAATGCGGAAGTGAAAAAATATACGGATCAATGAATAATTATAAATTCAGTAAGCCGGCCAAGGACGGAGACTACATAACATACGTGGTAACTTATTATACAGGAAAAGAAAAAACGCAGAATTCATATACGATTACTTTGCACAAGCAAAGAAAAAAATATTTGCTATTTTTCCCGGTGTGGAAGGTATCTATAAAAAATGATTATGTATATGATTATTCCATAGATGTTCCAGCAGGAACAACGGTTACTATGGATAACAGAGACGTTACCAGATACAAAAAATCAACATCTAAGGATGGTCTTTACGATAATTACATCATAGACGTTTTATTGAAAGGTGATCACACCATTTCCGTTGTTCAAAATGAAACAAATGAATTTACGAAAACAGAGTATGTAAGCGAAGACCATCAGTTAACCAAAGTTAGTTCAGAAGACTTTAATCTGATGCCGGATGAAAAAAGTAAAATATATGAGTATTCTACATTTATTGTAAAGACGGTATATGAATATGCCATGGACAAACGTAGGGATGTCAATGATATGAAAATACTATTTGCCAATACAGATGCGGCGCAGGCTTCAGCGGAAAGCGTTTATACATCTATGTTGGCGGCTATCGAAAAAGAAGATGGTTCGGCACTTAGTGTAATTAACATTGATAAATTAACCCCGACCATTAAGTCCTACACCTATCCTGACAGGGTTACGGTAAATGTTAATTATACCTATGATTTCATTGCAACAGCAGGAACATCCCTTCTTAACGGTCTCGTGTCTAACTACAATGGTAGTGGAAGCACAGATGCGGTTGTTGTGTTGAATTATATAGATGGGGCTTGGCGTATTGTCAAAGTAAATATGAATTGTATAGATTACTCACAACCAGCGCCACAATAAAGAATACAACAAAGATTTTAGGAGAAGGATATATTTAGCAAGCATATAAATTTGGGAAAGGAGAGCAGGGTATTATATTAACACCTTGCAACAGTCATTTATGAGTATATTAACATCAGTTTCTTCAGCAGTAAAACGAAACGAAAAGGGAACTCAGCTATCTGCTGGCGAAGAGAAGAAGATGCTGTCAGACATTAATAAGCGTATTGAGGATCTTCAGCAGCAGAATCTTGAAAACGCAAGATTCTTACGAACCATTACCAGAAAGATTCAAGATGACTTGGACATCATTAATAAAGTTGAGGAGAATCGTGCCATTGAAGTATATGATGACAGCAAAGTGGTTGCCAGCATTGAGAATGTAGAAAAATCCCTTCAGGAAATAAACAATAGAGAAGTGCTTGAGGCAATTGATAACATTAATAATTCCATAAATGAAATGAATTCCGATGAACTCATTGCCAAGATAGAACAGGTAAATAAAAATATTACCACGATCAACAACGAAGGGGCTAATGAGGAAATAAAAGCAGTCATAAACGAATCGAAGATGGATATTGAATCCGACATAATTGAAATAAAAGAAAGTCTGGAAAGTAGTATAAAAGATTGTGGAAATATTTTATCAAAAACAACAGAAGAAAAAATATCAGAAAGTCATAAGGATATCTTAAACGAAATACACAGAGTTGAAAGCTTATGTAGTGAGCGTGGAGATAGCGCAATTTTAACGGAGATAGACAAACTTAGAAAACTTATTAATGAGAAGAATTCTGAAGTAGTTATAAACGAATTTGACGATAAAATAAAGAGACTAAGTCCAAAGGATTATACCGGTAATTTCATAATAATTGAGGATGAAATCAAAAGTACAAAAACAGCTCTTAATGATGTAGATGGAAAACTTGGAAGAGTAACAACAATGCCAAGTATGATAAAGACAATAGTAGAAACAAAGAATACCGAGAATAACAGAGAAATCAAGGCAATGATTGAAGAATCCGCAGATATTCAAAAGATAGAATTAAATGGCTACAAGACAATGACAAAGGTAAATCTATTTATATCAATAGCAACATTCATTATGGTAATTCTACGAATACTTGGAAAAATCTAAATATTTGATAATTGAGATGACAGATGAAATAAATAGCCGATGGGGTAACAAATGATGTACTCCATCGGCTATTTTGAATATAAATGAATTCTTGCTATTATATCTAATTAGTTACGAATTGCGTTTTGCCTGCTGAACTGCTGAATTATCCAGTTTGTGATTAGAGTATCTGGCTTCTTCATAGAGCTTTGTCAAAGCGTCATTCTTATCCTTGGTTGAACCTTCCTTTGATGTTAATACATTACTAATGTCTGTAGGTGTAAAGTTAGGTGATATTATAGCTTTTGTATAACGTTTCTTAAAGGTGTAGACTCGATGATTAAAGATTCGCCGGATCTTATCATTGTTTGATAAGAAGAATGGAATCAAGTATTCATCGTCGTCCTCCAAAGGTTTGTTGACTTCGGTCTTTTCTAATTCTTCATCGGTTATCTTTATAACTTCATCAGTAGTCTTTGTACTTCTGTGAAGGTAGGTTTTGATGAATTTATAAAGAAGTATAGTGATTATAAGAACTGTTGCAACTGCAACAACTGCAACCATGAACTTGTAACTAAAGTCGTAACCGGCACCACCGTTACCAGAGCCTAAAGCAATTGTCTCCTGAGTGACATCGGAATTACCGGTAGCTCGGGTGGCTGTCTGGGTGGTTGTTTCTATCGCAGTTTTTTGAGCCTGAGGTTTAGGAAACAGGCTGAATATAAGGGATAGAATCCATCTGAAAAATGTACCAACAATGTTGAAGTGGCTATCGGTAAAGAATAAATTGATACCAAGGACGGATAAAATGATAACCGCTGAAAAGAACAGAACCAAAGTAAAGTTAGTATGGAACGTGTTCTGGATTTCATTAGTGAATTTTTCAGTATTCAATGCGTAATTATAGAATTTATCAAGGTACTCTCTTATATAGAAAAATACAACAAATGTTACACCCATGATGTAGGACATAACAGCCAGTTCTGTGGATAATTTTAGAGAACTGTGAACATAAACTATTATAAAAATAACGATACCTACTAATGGAATATCAATAACAATTTTACTACGCTCGTTAACTTCAGATTTCCAATAATTAGAACCTAAAGCGAAATACATAAACGCAATGGCTGCCATTATGATTTTGTCTTCAATTTCAGGCGGTAGAAAAACTGCAGCCACAAGCATAAGAATGTGGGCACCATAAAAGGTGACGAAAGTCTCAAAGTATTTTCTTGATATAAAATCAAATACTACAAAGACCACACAAAGTGGAATACAAATGAGCCAGCTGGCATGTGGATTAACATGTAGAATAAGCTCGTTTATGTATGCGTATACAATAATTGTGAACTCCGTTAACATAATGAGATATAAGGAAGTACGTAAAAATTTTATTTTTTTCTCCATACGCCACCTCTCAATACTCAATATTCCATTTAATCATATCAGTAATATTTTCTTGAACGTCAAGGCTGGCAAGCTCTGGGACTATGAAGTAAGAAGCTAAGCCGGATTTTTTAGCGTTCTCGTAAACATTTCTAATATTATCTCTACGGTCGTTGGAAATAACGATGTAGTAAGCATTAGAACTGATATGTTTAAAGGTATTAGAAAGAACGCTGGAGAAATCATAGGTCTCTTTGCTAACATCAACTCTGGCCAAAGCAGTATCGATACGGAACATGTGTTTCGAACCGCTACCAGACTCAATAATTAATTGATCTCCAGTGTAAATATCAGCTCCGTTGGTATAAAGACCAACAGGAACACCGATGGATACAAACCTCTCGGCAATGGAACTTGCCAAACTGATAATTCCTTCAACCAAACGGGAATCTGATTTATATGCCTGCATGTTTACATTTAAAAGAATTATAACTTCCTGAGAAGAAGTCATAAAATATGTATTAACCATGAGCTTGTTATTCTTAGCAGTACTTTTCTGGTTGATCTTTTTAATGCCGTCATATGGCTGGTACTCGCGGATTCCTTTGAATTCAAAAGGGTCCTCAACTAGAGTACGCTGACTGATAAAGTCACCGGAAATAGTCTGGAAAGGAATGTCAAAAAACTTAAGATCCAGCTTCTTTGGAAATACATGAATTATGGAATTGTTAATTCGTTTTCCAGTTAAAATAAGACTTAAAAATAAGTCGCTGGAAGTAATATTGGTGTCGTGCATGTAGTAGCATCCACGTTTTTCGCAAGTAAACTTAAGGGTACGTTTAATTCTTTGATGTCCCATTACGGTAAATACATCATCTCGGTAATAATTATCCGAGACAGAAGAGTTAGCTTCATTTTCGAAGATAAAGCTTTTAGGGGTATCGAATTTAACGTGTAGCATAGGAAGTGGGAGACGTTTGTTATTGGTAATAATCTCAATAAGTTCGTTGCTTTCTCCTGCCTCAAGTTCTGTATATTTATAGGTGGTTTCTACACTTAACCCTTTACTCCAGAAACGAGCGTATATAAAACGCTGGATGGCCATGAGTACTAATGCACAGATAAATGCAATAATAAGTATCATGTTTAGCCTTTCTGGAATTTCTCCGTTGGAACTGCTACTGTTTCAAGTAAGTTCTTAACCAAAGTGCTCTTGTTAGAGTTCTTAGCCATGTTAGAGTAAGAAACAATTCTATGGGCAAGAACAGGAACTGCCAAAGCTTTAACATCTTCAGGAATAACATAATCTCTACCCTGAATAGCTGCATAAACCTGAGAAGCTTTCATAAGGGCTAAGGTACCTCTAGGGCTGACTCCGGATGAAATAGAAGGATTATGTCTTGTAGCATCTACAATATTTACTATGTATTTACGAATAGAATCGCTAACGTAAACATTAGTTGCTGTAGCACGCATAGCTTCAATTAATTCTTTAGCACAAACAGGTTCAATTTCTTCTATAGGATTATTTGTGATAAATCTATCCATGATATTCATTTCTTCAGTTGGTGATGGGAATCCCATAGACAACTGCATCATGAAACGGTCTAACTGAGCTTCAGGTAATGCAAATGTACCGGAAGTCTCAATAGGGTTTTCAGTTGCGATTACTAAGAAAGGTGTATCAAGAGATCTTGTAACACCGTCGACGGTAACTTGTTTTTCCTCCATACACTCAAGAAGCGCTGACTGTGTTCTTGGTGTGGCACGGTTAACTTCGTCTGCTAATAAGATGTTTGAAAATACAGGACCTTCAACGAATTCAAATGAATGATTTTCTTGGTTGAAAATATTAATACCAGTCACATCGGAAGGTAAAAGGTCAGGTGTAAACTGAATTCGGCTAAAATTACCTGCGATAGATTTTGCAAGTGATTTAGCTAGCATTGTTTTACCTGTACCAGGCGTATCTTCAAGAAGAACATGTCCTCCGGCAATAGTTGCGGTAATAATGAAATCAATGGTCATTTCCTTACCGATGATTACTTTTGAAATATTCTCTTTGATACGGGCACTTGTGGATTGAATGTCTTTAATCTCCATAAAACTCTCCTTTGCTTTTGTTTTATATCCCATTGTGTAATTATTCCCCAGGTTTGCTTAAAGTAAACAAGTTAATTAATTATATCATAAAAAACAAAAAAATATATAAAAAATGCACAAAAAAATTAAAAAAAATGAAGAAGAATTGTGTAAATCGTGATATAATTTAACCGACTTTACATGATCGGAAAATAATAGAGAATAAATAATAGAGAAGGTGGAATTATTAACAGGGATATAATAGATAGCTTATATGGCACATTACACGGAATAGGTGAAGTAGAGCATTACTTATCAGGAGCACTGAAGTCCGTTGTGCTTAAGGAAGCAAATGAAATAAAGTGTAAATATGGAAGATTCATACCTAATTATGATTTTGAATCTCCGAGAAAAAAATATAGACCATCCTTGGAGTTTTTTAAAAATGGACAGCTATATTCCATGTATTTAGAAAAACCTTACGAGATGGATATTATATATCCGGATCCTATTTTAAACGGACAACGTTTTAAAGGCGAGATGGTAACCTTTTACCAAAATGGAAATATAAAAAGGCTATTTCCGTATTATGGGAAAATAAGCGGATACTGGAGTGAAGAAGATGAATATGACATGGCGGAATATATGCATATAAATCTTTGGGGCGAAGAATATGTAGTAAAACCAAGATGTATATTCTTTGATGAAAATAGCAGAATGATAAAAAGTTTAATTTTAGGATATAGAGATGAAGTGGTTATACCAACGAAATATGGGGATATAAAAACAAAAGTTGGATTTTCATTATACGAAGATGGAAAACTAAGGACACTTGAACCGGTATTTGGAACTAAGATACAGATAAACGGCAAAACCTATGAGCCGTTTGATTTTTATGCAACTAATATACATGCAGATAACAATTCTATGTGGTTTGATAAGGAAGGAAACATTATCAAACTAAAAACAGTCAGGGGAGAATTAGTGGAATTTTGAAAGGGTGAGGTGACATGAGAGATAAGGCAAAAATGATATTTGGAAATAGAATAAGTAAAGGGGATTATAAAAAGGCAGTGGCTTCAAAGGCCAAGTATGCCAAAAGATACGGAGACGACAAGGATGCAAATTATGTGACGGCTATAAAAAATAATCCGTACATAGGAGAAATTCTTGGCGTTAAAGATATAAAGCTGGATGATGTAAGAGCAGATGACATATTTGATACTAATAAAGGTATTATTGTTGGAAATATAAGAATGGGGTTTGGCCATTACAGAATATCCATGGCCATTGCTTCAGCCGCTAATTCCATGGGGTACAAGCCATATTGGATGGATTTGAATTCCTATGAAGATACGGTATGTACAAAGGTAATAAGTAACCAGAATGATTTGTATTCTATGGGCTCGAGAATATCTCAAAGGAGCAATGCATTTAATAAACTATTCTGGGAACCAATGAATTATGAAGGTTTTAGAAAGCTTTCATACAATGCATCAGATCAGAAAAATGCAGAATTGATGGCACCGGTTTTTAAAAATATTCCTAAGGAAATACCTGTAGTGGGAACCCACGTATGGCCAGCCCAGGCGGCAATTCATGCAGGGATGAAATACGTGGTAAATGCAATTCCGGACAATTGGCCAATGGCATTGCATTTAGCAGAGGGAAGCCTTCATACTGTCCAAACCCATAGTGCATATATGGGTTATAGGATTCTAAATGGTATGAGTGGGGATGATGTTTTAAAACCAATGCCGGCAGAAAGTCTGGTATATACAGGACACTATGTGGACCACGAGTTGGTGACTAATATAGAGGCAGATTGTCAGGCAAGAATTGAAAGAAAGAAAAATAAAAAACCTATGAGATTCTTATTAAGCATAGGAGGGGCCGGGGCTCAAAAGGAGATATTTGCAGCAATTATCAAATATCTGATGCCGGCTATAAAGAAGGACTACGTAGTTCTTTATATAAACGTAGGAGATTACATAAATGTATGGGAAGAATTATGCCGGGAGATTGATGAGTTAGAAAGTGTAACCAATACTCATTTTCAGGATTTTTTGGAAACTGAAAGTTTCTGTCAGGATGCATTGAAAAATGATATTTCGGGAGTCCATGCATTTTATCATGAGAATATATTTGAAGCTGTCTATACAACTAATATGTTAATGAGGTCAACTGACGTACTAGTTACCAAGCCAAGCGAATTAGCATTTTACCCTATTCCAAAGTTATTTATAAAACGAATCGGGGGACATGAACAATGGGGTGCCATCCACTCGGCGGAAATAGGTGATGGAACTTTAGAGTGCAGGGATATACCACATACTTTACAAATGATAAGGTTATTTATTAAGGATTCTACGGTGTTAAATAATATGTGTGAAAATATACTTAATAACAAGAAGGCGGGCATATACGACGGAGCATATAAAGTTGTGGAGCATGCCATGAATTTAAAAAGAATCGGGGGATAGCCTATGGAGCTAAAGACGAGGAATAAAGTGGCATTTTGCATAGGAGCTTTTGGTAAAGATGTAGTATACATGTTAATTACATCTTATCTGTTGTATTACTACAATACGGTTTTAAAAATGAATGCCAGCTTTATTGGTACTGTGCTAATGGGAGCAAGGGTATTCGATGCCTTTAATGATCCTATAATGGGCATTGTGGTGGCAAAAACCAAAACCAAATGGGGACGTTTCAGGCCATGGATTCTTGCAGGGTCTGTGTTAAATGCAGTAACATGTTATGCCCTGTTTGCAACACCTCAGGGAATAGACATGGGTGGAAAGAGAATATGGCTTATAATATTTTATCTGCTTTGGGGCATAACCTACACCCTTATGGATATACCGTTCTGGTCCATGGTACCGGCTATAACAAAGCCGGGAAATGAAAGGGAGCAATTAAGCTCTCTGGCAAGATCTGCTTCCGGTATAGGAAATGCAGTGCCAATGGTACTTACCATGGTAGTTAGTGCCGGTTCTAAGTGCATCCCATGCAGTGGCAGACTATTACATAGGATTTAAATGGTGGGCCCTTATTGTGGCAGTAACATTTGTAGTTTCAGAGGCTATATTTTTCTTTAACGTTCCGGAAAAAAACGTTGAAGATATAAAGACTAATACCATTAGAGAAATGTTTAGATCATTATTAAAAAATGATCAGGCACTGGCAGTGGTGGGAGCGATAGTATTTGTTTACACCGCATTAAACATGGTGTTGAATTTGATGTTGTATTTCTTTCAGACTGATGTAGCAGCACCGGATACCAAATTAGCAGGACAAGGAGAGAATTTTTATTCAACCTTCGTGGCAGTGTGTTTTGCCATGCAGGTTGTGGCAATGCTCTTGGTTCCGGTTGTAAGAAAAAAAGTTGGGAAATTTACAATATTTATATTTGGAATAATATCCCAGATTGTGGGATTTATATTATTATTACTCATTTCGTATTCAGGAATATATCATAAGACAACCTGGATGTTACTTTTGATTCCGGGAATTATCGTGTATGTAGGATATGGAATATTAAATGTAATGCTTACAGTATTCTTATCAGACTCGGTGGATTATGGAGAGGTAAAGAACTCCACTAGAGATGAATCGGTTATATTCTCTATGCAGACATTTACAGTAAAACTTGCAGGAGGTATAGCGATTCTGGTATCAGGTGTTGGATTGGATATTATAAAGTTCAACACGGATAAAACCAAGGCAGGCGATTTGGTGGCACAGTCAGCATCAACATTGTCGGGACTCAGAGCACTTATAACTATTCCATCGATTATATGCCTTATAGCAGCATTTGTGGTATTCATAAAGTTTTATAAATTAAATGATAACAAGATGAAAGAGATAACAGATACACTTGCTAGCAGAAGGAGCAAATAATATGAAAACTAGAATGTATTTTGCGCCAGGTAGAGTTAATTTGATAGGAGAACACACAGATTATAATGGTGGATATGTATTGCCATGTGCGTTGGATGTGGGAACATATGCATATGTTAGAACAAGAACGGACAAATCAGTAAACATGTATTCTGTTAATAAACCTGGAAGAGGAGTTATAACATTTGATTTAGATAATATACAAAATGGAAATGATGATGGATGGGGAGAATATCCAAAGGGTGTATTCCAAACTATAAAGGATATGGGATATAAGTTGGAAAAAGGAATGGATATTACGTATTTTGGAGATTTGCCAGCGGGTTCAGGCCTGGCGTCGTCAGCGTCCATTGAAATAGTTACAGCGACTTTGATAAATGACATATACGAACTGGAACTGGATAATTTGGTTATTTCTAAAATGTGTCAGGAATCGGAGAATAAATATAATTCCACCAGATGTGGAATCATGGATCAAATGACTGTTGCCATGGGAAAAGCTGATAATGCAATGTATTTGAAAAGTAAAACTTTAGAGTACAAATACGTTCCTATGGACATGGAAGATTATCAGATAGTTATAGCCAATTCAGGAAAGAAACATTTTCTTGCTAATAGTGAGTATAACAAGAGAAGAGAAGAGTGTGAACAAGCCCTTAAATATATAAAAACCGTAAGGAATGATATAAAATATTTGTGCGACCTTACTCCGGAGGAATTTGAGGAAATAAAGTATTGCCTTGACGGAAAAGATACCTTGATAAAGAGAGCAAGGCATGTCATATATGAAAACCAGAGAACCATAGAAGCCCTGGAATATCTGGAGGATGAAGATATAGAGGGCTTGGGAGAATTAATGAATAAGTCCCACATTTCCATGAGAAATGACTATGAAGCCAGTAGCGAGGAAGTGGATATTTTAGCAGAGGCAGCCTGGATGCAGGATGGTTGCGTAGGTTCGAGAATTACCGGCGGAGGCTTTGGTGGATGTACAGTATCCATAGTGGATAAGGATGAAGTGGATAACTTTGTAGCAGGTTTAAAGAAAGAATACAAGGAAAAGACCGGCAATAACGCCCAGTGTTTTATTATGAACATTGGAGACGGGGCAAGATGTATAGAAAAGGGAGAACTGTGCAAAGGTACAGGAGCTAATGCTTTGATACAATGGGCTATTACCTGTCTGGTAGGATATGGAATTGCCAAAAAGCTTATATGGAAAGAGGACATTAACTATGTGGTAAATCAGCTTCTTGGGGAACTTCATGTAGATGAATACACTGGAAGTAGAAGAGATATTATAAATGCATCAGATGATGTTAGAAATATAGAAAAGAAAAAACTAAATACTGGTTTGTTGGAACTGTTGTTAAATATCATAGATGATTATGCAGCATATCATGGACTTATTGAGAGAGATACCGTTGTATGTAGAGATATGTTTGATACAAGGATTATGGGAACGATGGCAGCCAGACCATCTGAGGCCATAAGAAGATTTGAGTTCCTTAAGAGATATAATTCCAAGGAAGCTACAGATTGGTTCTATTCATTTTCCAAAGATATCAACTACATAAGAAGGGACCGAATAAAGAAGAATGTAAAATGGAAAGTTCATACGGAATATGGAGATTTAGATATAACAATCAATCTTTCAAAACCGGAGAAAGACCCAAGAGATATAGCGGCGGCTAAAAATGTTGAGGCAGGTTATCCAAAGTGTCTCTTGTGTATAGAAAATGAAGGATATACAGGAAGAGATGACTATCCGGCTAGAGAAAATCTTAGAATAATGCCGGTTAAGTTGGATGGAGAGAACTGGGGATTTCAGTATTCACCATATGTGTACTACAATGAACACTGCATAGTAATGGACTCAAAGCATACACCAATGCGAATAGATCATTCTACATTTGAGAAGTTATTTGATTTTGTAAAAATGTTTCCGCATTATTTTATAGGATCAAATGCTGACCTGCCAATAGTGGGAGGCTCTATATTAGGACACAATCATTTCCAGGGAGGACATTATACATTTCCAATGGCAATGGCACCAATTGAAGAAGAAATATCCATCTACGATTATAAGGGTGTCCATGCAGGCATTGTAAAATGGCCGATGTCAGTGATAAGACTTAGCTCAAACCATCTTTCAAAATTATTGGAAATGGCTGATAAAATTCTGGACAAGTGGAAAAATTATAGCGATGAATTAGTGGGATTATATGCCAGAACCAAGGATGAAAATGGTGATTACGTTTACCATAACACGATAACTCCTATAGCCAGAAAAGTAGGCGATATGTATCAGTTAGACATGGTTCTTAGAAATAATCTTACCAGTAAAGAGCATCCGTTAGGTGTGTTCCATCCTCATGAAGAATTGCATCACATTAAAAAAGAAAATATCGGACTTATTGAAGTTATGGGTCTGGCGGTGCTTCCGGCAAGACTTAAAGGCGAGATAAATAAGATAAGAAAGATAATGATAAATAATAAAAAAGAGGACATTTACGAGTTGGTAAAGGCAGACGAGGAAATCAGCAAGCATGCAGAATGGGTAAAAACCATTGTTGCTAAACACAGAATTTTTGATGCTAAAAGTGCAAGTGTGATTCTGAAAGACGAGGTAGGATATGCCTTTGCAAAGGTTCTTGAAGATGCCGGAGTATTTAAAAGAGACCAGGAAGGTAGAATGGCCTTTGAAAGATTTATCAGAATACTGTAATATCTAAGAATTTGAATATTTCGTGGATTATTTGCAATAAATCCCTATGTCGCATATAATCAAGTGAAACAATAAATGCTAAAAAGGATAGGGAAAATGAGTAATACTAAAAATAAAAAAAGCCAGTCACAGGCAAACAAAGACAAGGTAGTAAGAGAAAATGCAGAAGCCGCATATCAGTTAAAAATGGCAGGGCTTATAAAAGTAACAGCTATTAATTCGATAATGTATTATGTATTACCTTTTATATGTTGGATGTTAACTATCGCAACAGGTTCTAACTTCTTTGTTTTGGGACCGATGCTCATAATTTATATGGCTTGCTTTGCGGTATTTGTTGAGTGTTTGATGCTAACTTCTAATCATGGATTCAGCATAGTATACCCAATACTATGTTCTATCTATTTTGTTCCATCAATATTTATATTTCATTACCAGTTTGAATTCATAATATTTGCCGGGGTATATTTTGTAATGGGACTTTTTGGATGTCTGACATCTAAGCTTATGAATAGAATTAAGAAAAAACGTCCGTTGGGATATAAGACATTAGAAAAGGCAAATAAAAGAAGAATGGCTATGCAAAAGGATAAAGATGACATAAAGCTTAAGAGCAGCACAAAGAAAAGAGTTAGAAAAGGCAAGAATGCATTTAAGAACTAAGGAGTGTTTGTACAGTGGCTAAGGTTAGAAGAAAAAAGAAAAAACAGACATTTAAAGAAAAGCTGAAAGTAAATAAAGGTGGATTTATATATCTGTGTGTATTCTTTGGATATCTGTTGGTTTTGATGCTTATAGTAATATTCGTAGGCGGAAAGTCTAATGAAAAAAGAAACAGTAATAAAGAAACCCAAAGTATTGTATCCACAAGAGTGGGAGAAAATAGCACGGTAGAAGAAACGACGGTGGTTGATGATGAGTAAAGTCTATGTTATAGGACATAGGAATCCAGACACGGATTCCATTTGTTCTGCTATTGCATATTCATATCTGAAGAATCAAATTGATACAGAAAATGAATACATAGCATCCAGGGCAGGACAGATTAATGAAGAGACTCAATATGTTTTAAACTACTACAAGGAAAAGCTTCCTGAGTATATAAATACCATAGGTAATCAGGTTAAGGATATTGAATATAGGACCACCACAGGTGTCAGAAGAGAGATATCCTTAAAGCGTGCCTGGGGATTAATGAAGGAACTGGGAGTGGTAACACTACCTATTACAAAACACGGTAGATTAGAAGGCGTAATAACTACAGAGGATATAGCCACAGCCTACATGGATGTTATAGATAGTAAGATATTATCCACTGCACACACAGCCTACAAGAATATTGTAGATACAGTGGATGGAGAAATGATTTGTGGAAATATTGAGGAGTATTATACAGAGGGCAAGGTTTTAATAGCTGCAGCCAATCCGGATATGATGGAGAATTACATTGAAAAGGGAGACTTAGTAATTCTTGGTAACAGATATGAATCTCAGTTGTGTGCCATTGAGATGAATGCTTCTTGCATCCTTGTATGTGAAGGGGCAACAGTATCTCAGACTATTCAGAAGATGGCAGCAGAACATGGTTGTGCTATTATCCAATCTCCTCATGATACCTACACGGTAGCCAGGTTAATAAATCAAAGTATGCCAATTAGCTACTTTATGACCAGAGAGAATATTGTTAAATTTAAAACTGATGATTACACAGATGATATTATTGGAATAATGGGTAAAAAGCGTTTCAGGGATTTCCCTATTGAAGATAGAAAAGGTAATTATGCGGGAATGATTAGCAGACGTAATATTATTAATGCCAGTAAAAAAAGAATCATATTAGTGGATCACAACGAGAAGGCTCAGGCAGTGGATGGCATTGAGAATGCAAAGATTCTTGAAATTATCGATCATCACAGAATAGGTTCAATAGAGACTATGAATCCGGTATATTTTAGAAACCAGCCATTAGGTTGTACGGCAACTATTATATACCAGATGTTTCATGAGAATAACGTGGAGATTCCAAAGAATATTGCAGGACTTTTGCTATCGGCAATTCTTTCGGATACATTAATGTTCAGGTCACCAACCTGTACAGTGGTGGATAAGAATGCAGCAGCAGATTTATCAAGTATTGCAGAAGTTGATATAGAGACCTTTGCTACAGATATGTTTACAGCAGGAAGTAATCTTAAGGGGAAATCTCCTGAAGAAATATTCTACCAGGATTATAAGAAATTTGACCTGGGTGGAAAAGAAATCGGTGTAGGACAGATAAATTCTCTGGATAAGTCAGAGCAGGCTGTGATTAAAGATAAACTAATGACATACTTAGATAAAGCTTACAAAGACCACAAACTGGATATGATATTTTTCATGCTTACCAACATAATGGATGAGTCCACAGAGGTAATCTATTGTGGATCCGGAGCAGACAAAATATTAGAAGAGGCCTTTAATGTAAAAGTGGAAAATGATTCTGCAATACTTAAGGGTGTGGTTTCAAGAAAGAAACAGTTTATACCAAGAATAACATCAGCATTTTAAAATGTATTAAAAAAATAAAAGATAGGCGGAAAAGTGAAATGACAGAAAGAGACGTTTGGAAACCGGGTAACATGTTATATCCATTGCCAGCTGTAATGGTATCTTCAAAAAGAGAAGGAGATAAAGCCAATATATTTACAGCATCCTGGTCAGGAACCATATGTTCAGACCCGGCAATGGTATACGTATCTATAAGACCGGAGAGATACTCTTACGACATAATAAAAGAGACTGGGGAATTCGTTATTAATCTGGTTAGTGAAGAACTTGTTAGAGCAGCAGATTACTGCGGAGTAAGATCCGGTAGAGATGTAGATAAATTCAAGGAATTATATCTTCACGAATTGGAATCGGAAAAGATAAGTGCACCGGGAATAGCGGAAAGTCCTGTGTGCATCGAATGTAAGGTAAAAGACATTATTGAATTAGGAAGCCATGATATGTTTATTGCAAATGTAGTGGCGGTAACTGTAGATAAAAAATACATGGATGAGAAAGGTAAGTTTGATTTGGCAAAGGCAGCTTTAATAGCCTATTCTCATGGAGAGTATTTTTCGTTTGGGGAAAAATTAGGAAGCTTCGGATATTCCGTTAGAAAGAAGCAATAGATTATTATTTGTAACGGAGAACGTTTTCTAGCAATATGACACAGGGGGTGTGTTTATGCAGATAAGTTCTATGAGTATTGATAATTTCAAATCGGTAAGGCATTTAACTATAGAGAGTATGGAAAATGCCTGTATTTTCGTAGGAAAGAATAATACAGGAAAAACAGTAGTATTAGATGCAATAAGAGCAGTTGCAGGTATTTACAACATCAGAGATGAGAACTTTAATGATCCGGAAAAGAATATAGAGATAAGCATAACTCTGGATTTTGATGAAGAAGATCTGGAACTTTTCAGGGAGAGAGGTATCGTATCAAGATACAGAAAACCGGAAGAGTGGAGAAAAGACTTTGATGAGAAACTGCCTACGTTTGTTGATAATACATTGAGTTTTACGTATATATACAATAGAGACCATAAGGCCAGATATACAGATGGTATTTCCAAAAATAACCCTTATATAAAAGAGGTATTCCCAAAGGTATATTTTGTGGATGTGTCTAGAAATATAAAAGACTACCAGGACGATTTGCTAAGACTTATGGGTGACAATGAAGTAGCAGAAATCGTGGAGGGGAACTGTATATTTGACAAGGCAAAAAAATGTGACAGATGCTTTAAGTGTGTTGGAACATTTAGGGATAAGCCGGCATCCGAACTAAGTATTTTTGAAACCACTAAGTTGTTAGAGTACAAGATATTTAACCAGAACTTAGGAGCATTTTCTGACAAGGTGAATAAATACTTTGCCAAAAACGGAGCCGCTTCTCAGTATATAAAATATGAACCTAACTGCGATTTGGAAGCATTTTTTAAGGTAAATACGCTTCTTGGAAATAAAGACAGAGATAGAGGAAACGTATCCTATAGTTTAAAAACTATGAGTGCCGGTACTAAAAGTATCTATCTGTTATCTCTGATAGAGGCCTATATAGATGAGGACGATAGAGTTCCTAATATCATTATGATTGAGGATCCGGAAAGCTATCTGCATCCCCAGCTTCAAAAGTCTGCCAGTGAAATTCTGTACAGGCTTACCAAGAAAAATCAGGTAATATTCTCAACTCACTCTCCAAACATGCTGTTTAATTTTTCCAGCCGTCAGATTAAACAGGTGGTTTTAGATGAAGATTATTACACAACGGTGATTGAGAACACCAACATAGATGACATACTTGATGACTTAGGCTACACAGCCAATGATTTAATGAATGTAAGTTTTGTATTTATCGTAGAAGGAAAGCAGGATTTCAACAGACTGCCTATTCTTTTGGAAAAATACTATTCAGAAATATATGATGAAGAGGGTATGCTACAGAGAATAAGTATTATACCTGTAAACAGCTGTACCAATATTAAGACCTATGCCAACCTAAAATATATTAACAAGTTGTATCTAAAGGATCAGTTCCTAATGATAAGAGACAGTGATGGCAAGAATCCAAAATATTTAGTAAAGCAGCTGTGCAGTTATTATGCACAAAGGGAAAAGGAAGATGCGGCTAATATTCCAAGAGTGACACCGAAAAATGTGCTTATATTAAAGTATTATTCCTTTGAGAATTATTTTCTGGATCCGGCAGTAATGACAAAAATAGGGGTGGTTAAATCCGAAGAGGACTTCTATGAAATCCTTTGGAAAAAATATAAGGACTATCTGCATAAGATTCCAAGTATGAGAAGAATGTGCAGAGTGAAGGGAATAAGAGTAAAAACAAAACAAGACCTTATTGACAACATGGAAGATATAAAGATATACGTAAGAGGGCATAATTTGTATGACATTTTCTATGGAAAATACAAAGGCCATGAGCAGGAAATCCTTAAGAAATATATAGATAATGCGCCAAGAGAGAATTTTGAAGATATTCTAAGTGCCATTGATAACTTTGTATATTTTGAAAACAGAAAAAAAGAAAGTTAATTTTCACAAAGAAATTTACTTAATGGAAAAAAAGATAGTTAATATTACTTGTTTACAAAGAGAAAGTTTATGCTATAATAGGTAGGATTGACGCAATTTGATAAATTTTGATAAGGTCTTTTAAGCACAAGCGTTACGAATTAGGTAGAGCGCATGTGTTGTAGGGAAATGGAGACATGGAATGGAACAATATGTAATTAAAGGTGGAAACCCCTTAAATGGTGAAGTAGATATAAGCGGAGCAAAGAATGCCGCATTAGCACTTTTAGCAGCGTCGGTGATGACAGAAGATACGGTAACAATAACTAACCTTCCGGATGTTAGAGATATAAATGTACTTATAGAATCTATAAGAGATATTGGAGCAACAGTTAACAGAGTGGATAAGAACTGCGTTCAGATAAATGGTGGAACTATCAACTCAGTAACAGTTGACTATGAATATATAAAGAAGATAAGAGCTTCATATTACTTGCTTGGAGCTTTACTTGGAAGATTCCACAAAGCAGAGGTAGCTCTTCCGGGTGGATGTGATATAGGAACAAGACCAATTGATCAGCACATTAAGGGCTTTAATGCCTTAGGTGCAAAAGTTCTTATTGAGCATGGTATGATTAAGACGGAAGCTCAGGAACTCTTGGGAAATCATATATATATGGACGTTGTTTCAGTAGGAGCAACTATTAATGTTATGTTAGCAGCAGTATTAGCTGAAGGCAGAACTATTATTGAAAATGCAGCCAAAGAACCACATGTAGTAGACGTAGCCAACATGCTTTCCAGCATGGGAGCTAACATCAAAGGAGCTGGTACAGATGTTATCAGAATCAAAGGTGTTGAAAAACTTCATGGTACAGAGTATGCTGTAATTCCTGATCAGATTGAGGCAGGAACATTTATGTTTGCAGCAGCAGCTACTAATGGAAATGTTTTGGTAAAAAATGTTATTCCTAAGCATTTGGAAGCTATTACAGCAAAGCTTTTAGAGATAGGATGCAGCATAGAAGAATATGACGATGCAGTAAGAGTTATAGGTACTAAGGATTTGAGAAGTACTCATGTTAAGACTCTTCCATATCCTGGTTATCCAACGGATATGCAGCCTCAGATTGCAGTAACACTGGCTGTTTCAAGAGGAACAAGTATTGTAACAGAAAGCATTTTTGAAAATAGATTTAAGTATGTTGCTGAGTTGGCAAGAATGGGCGCTAATATTAAGGTTGAGGGAAATACAGCTATTATAAATGGTGTAGACGGCTTAACCGGTGCGCAGATTAGTGCACCAGACCTTAGAGCAGGCGCAGCGTTGGTTATTGCAGGACTCGTAGCTAAGGGATATACAATTGTGGATGACATTGTATATATCCAGAGAGGTTATGAAGACTTTGAAGGAAAACTTAGAGGCTTAGGAGCTATGATTGAAAAGGTTTCGTCAGAGGAAGAAGTAACTAAGTTCAAACTTAAAGTTGGATGATAAATGGTAAGGCATAATCCTTATAATTTAAAAATTTGAAATTAACCCCGGTCTATGATTGTAGACCGGGGCTTGATGGTATATAATCAATTTGCCAAAAGGCAGAGTACCTATGAACAATATCAGACGGTAATGGAGGAAAAGACAGAATGGATAAGATTTTATTTACATCAGAGTCCGTAACAGAAGGACATCCTGATAAGATATGCGATCAGATATCTGACGCTATTCTTGATGAACTTATGAGACAGGATCCAAATAGCCGAGTTGCTTGTGAGACAAGCATTACAACGGGACTTGTACTCGTAATGGGAGAGATAACAACTGAAGGGTACGTTGATATCCAGAAAACGGTTAGAGACACAATTAGAGAAATTGGATATGACCGTGCAAAATACGGATTTGACGCAGATACATGTGGAGTTATAGTAGCTCTTGACGAGCAGTCAGCTGACATCGCCATGGGTGTTGATAAGGCTCTTGAAGCAAAGGAAAACACCATGTCGGAAGAAGAGATAGAGGCTATAGGAGCCGGTGATCAGGGTATGATGTTTGGATATGCCACAAATGAGACAGCAGAGTTCATGCCTCTTCCAATATCTCTTGCTCACAAACTTACAAGACAGTTGGCAAAGGTAAGAAAGGATGGTACACTTTCATATCTTAGACCGGATGGCAAGAGCCAGGTGACTGTTCAGTATGACGAAGATGGAAAGCCTTCAAGAATAGAAGCTGTAGTAATATCTACACAGCACAATCCTGAAATCACACAGGAACAGATTCATGAAGATATTAAGAAATATGTATTAGCACCGGTACTTCCGGCAGAGATGCTAGATGATGAGACAAAATATTTCATCAATCCTACAGGAAGATTCGTTATTGGTGGACCACAGGGTGACTCAGGTCTTACAGGACGTAAGATTATAGTAGACACATACGGTGGTTATGCAAGACACGGTGGCGGTGCATTCTCAGGAAAGGATTGCACAAAGGTGGACCGTTCTGCAGCATATGCAGCAAGATATGTTGCAAAGAATATTGTGGCAGCAGGCATTGCTGATAAATGTGAGATTCAGCTTTCATACGCTATCGGTGTTGCTCATCCAACATCCATCATGGTGGATACATTTGGAACAGGCAAATTAGATGGTGAAAAGATAGTAGAAATCATTAGAGAAAACTTTGATCTCAGACCAGCGGGAATAATAAAGATGCTTGATTTAAGAAGACCTATTTATAAACAGACAGCAGCATATGGTCATTTTGGAAGAACAGATGTGGAACTTCCATGGGAAAAACTTGATAAAGTTGATGACCTTAAAAAGTTTTTAGTATAAAACATATCCCCGGCCTTATATATAAGGCTGGGGTTTTTGAATTATAGAAGGGTGGTGAAACAGTGATTGCCATAAATATGCCAAAACATGTAAAATATATAATTAACACATTGGAAAAAAACGGATACGAGGCATATGCGGTTGGAGGATGCGTAAGAGATGCCATTATCGGTAAAGAACCCAACGACTGGGATATAACCACCAATGCCACACCTATGCAGGTAAAGAAACTGTTTAAACACACCATAGATACCGGAATCCAGCACGGAACAGTAACTATAATGATTGATAAGGTGGGCTATGAAGTAACCACTTACAGAATCGATGGCAAATATGCAGATGGCAGACATCCCGACAAGGTAGAATTTACCGTGAGCTTAAAAGAAGATCTAAAGAGAAGAGATTTTACCATAAATGCTATGGCCTATAATGATACCAAGGGGATAATTGACCTTTTTGGTGGCATAGAGGATTTGAAAGAGGGCATTGTAAAATGTGTAGGGAATCCCTACAATAGATTCGACGAAGATGCGCTGAGAATCCTTAGAGCTTTCAGATTCGCCGCAGTGCTTAACTTTGAGGTAGAAGAAAAAACAAAAAAAGCAGCCGGTGATTTGGCAGAGAATCTTAATAAAATAAGCAAAGAAAGAATCCGTACGGAATTAGATAAGCTTATAATGTCAGATACCCCGGAAAAACTAATGGAAGCAAGAAAGTGTGGCTTGCTAAAGTATATACTTTCAGAGGTAGAAGATGATATAAACATTGAGCTGGTAAAAGCTATGCCTAAGAATAATTATATGAAATGGGCGGCTTTGTTGTATCACAGGGAAGAAGAGGAAGTATCAAAGATTCTTAAAAAATTAAAGTTTGATAATAAAACCGTGAATATCTGCAAAAGAATAGTGGGATATTCAAAGGATTTTAGAAATATATACAAGGAAAATGTAAGGGTGGCCGCTCATGAAGTGGGAGTGGATATATTTGATAAGTTTCTGGAGTTTTCCAAGGTGTGTATAAATTTACAGGATTGGAAGGGTGGAGAATATCCGGATAATTCTGATTATATAAATAATATTGAGCACCTGTACAAAAAGGTGATTGATGATGGGGATTGTCTAAGTCTTAAGGAGCTGGCAGTTAAGGGAGGCGATCTTATGGAAATAGGAGTTCCCAAAGGTGCCAAGTTAGGAGAGATTTTAAATATCCTGTTATATAAGGTGTTAGACAATCCAAAGTATAATAACAGGGAAAAATTGCTGGAAATAGCAGGAAATATTATAAATAATGAGTAAATTAAAAGATATGGAAATGTAATTTTTGACTTTGAGCAGATATTATTATATAATCTAAAGGATTGTGTAAATTTAGAGACAATATTTGCCACGCACTTAGGAGGTAGAACATGGATTATAAAGAGTCCTATAAAGTATGGTTAGATGCACCACAGGTTGATGAAGCTACAAAACAGGAGCTTAAAAGTATTGCATCGGATGAAAATGAAATAAAAGAAAGATTTTATAAAGACTTAGAGTTTGGTACTGCAGGTTTAAGAGGAATTATCGGTGCCGGACTAAACCGTATGAATGAGTATACAGTGCGTAGGGCTACACAGGGTCTTGCTAATTATATCCTTAAAGTAGAAGGCGGTAAGGAAAAAGGAGTGGCTATTTCTTACGACTCAAGAAGAATGTCTACAGAATTCGCAGACATAGCAGCTCTTTGCCTTAATGCAAATGGAATCAAAGCTTATGTATTTCCATCATTAAGACCAACACCAATGCTTTCATTCGCAGTAAGAGATCTTGGATGTGTGGCTGGTATTAATATAACAGCAAGCCATAACCCTGCAAATTATAATGGTTATAAAGTATATTGGGAAGATGGAGCTCAGATAACACCACCTCATGATAAGGGAATCATGAGTGAAGTTAAGGCTATTGAAGACATCTTCACATGTAAAACAATGAATAAAGATGAAGCTAAAGAGGCAGGACTTTACAATGTCATTTCCTCAGAGCTTGATGACAGATATATCGCAGCTCTTAAGACTCAGGTTAAGAGACAGGATTGCATAGATGCTGAGGCAGACAATCTTAAAATCGTATATACACCACTTCACGGAACAGGTAACATTCCGGCAAGAAGAGTGTTGAAAGAGTTAGGTTTTAAACATGTATATGTAGTTCCAGAGCAGGAAAAACCAGATGGAGAATTCCCAACAGTAAGCTATCCTAATCCGGAAGCTGCAGAAGCATTTGAGATGGCACTTGCTCTTGCTAAGAAAGTAGATGCAGACCTTTGTCTTGCTACAGATCCGGATGCAGACCGTCTTGGAGTATATGTAAAAGATTCAAAGACAGGTGAGTATCATTCCCTTACAGGAAATATGTCAGGATGTCTTTTAGCTGACTATGAAATTGAACAGATAAAGGAACAGAACGGACTTCCAGAAGATGGAAAACTTATTAAAACTATCGTTACAACCAATATGGCAGATGCAATTGCAAAATATTATAATGTTGACATAATTGAAGTTTTAACAGGTTTCAAATATATTGGACAGCAGATTCTTGAGTTTGAGAATACTGGTAAAGGACATTATCTCTTCGGATTTGAGGAAAGTTACGGATGTCTTATTGGTACTCATGCAAGAGATAAAGATGCTATCGTTGCAACAATGGCACTTTGTGAGGCAGCAGCTTACTATAAGACAAAGAACATGACTCTTTGGGATGCTATGCTTGCAATGTATGAAAAATATGGATATTACAAAGATGGTATTCAGGCTATAACATTAGCAGGAATCGAAGGACTCCAGAAGATTCAGGATGTTCTTAATACCCTTAGAAATGAAACACCGGAGAAGTTCGGTAGATATAAAGTTATTTCAGCAAGAGATTACAAGAAGGGTACAATTACAGATATTGTTACCGGTGAAGTTAAGCCAACAAACCTTCCAGAGTCTAACGTATTATACTATGACCTTGAAGATGGAGCATGGATGTGTGTAAGACCTTCCGGTACAGAGCCTAAGATTAAATTCTATTATGGAATCAAGGGATCATCTCTTGAAGATGCTGATAAATTAGAAAAGGAACTTGGCGAAGAAGTTATTAAACTTATCAATGAAATGATTGGTTAATAAAAATTGGAGGTGTGGTAATGGCTAATAAGAAAGAGATGGTATGGCAGGACAGAAAAAGAACTATTTTTGGACTTCCATGGTCATTTACAAAGTACAAATTATATCCGGATAAACTTGTAGTTGAATCAGGTTTATTAAACAAAAAGGAAGATGAACTCAGATTATACAGAGTAATGGATAATAGTTTGGAGAGAACTTTAGGACAGAGAATCTTTGGTTTGGGAACGATTAAACTCTTAACGGCAGATAAATCCTCACCAGAGTTATTAATTAAAAGAATCAAGAAATCTGTTGAAGTAAGAGATCAGTTATCTGAGCTCGTCGAAAAAGAGAGAAAGAGAAACCGTGTATCAGGTCGTGAATACATGGGAGATTTCGGCGATGATGCAGACGATGATGATTATTAATTAGAATGAAGCAAGGCGACAAAATCCTGTCGCCTTGTTCTGTACTGTATCTTGTTTTACAGGGGGATTTATATGTTTTTAAAGGCATATGGGAAGATAAATTTGGCTCTGGATGTTTTAGGAGTCAGAGAAGATGGATATCATGAAGTGAAAATGGTTATGCAAACTGTAAAACTTTATGATGGCATAACAATAGAAAAAACCAACACAGGAAAAATCGAATTACAGTCAAATCTATATTATTTGCCGGTGGATGAAACCAACATCGTATACAAAGCAGTTAAACTACTTTTTGATGAATTCAATATTACATCAGGGGTAAAGATTGTCATGGATAAAGCAATTCCGGTTGCCGCAGGTATGGCAGGGGGAAGTGCAGATGCAGCAACGGTTCTTCACGGCATTAATCAACTTTTTAAGCTGGGACTTAGCAAGAATGAACTTATGAAAAGAGGTCTGAAATTAGGTGCAGATGTTCCATATTGTATATTTAGAGGGACCGCTTTGTGCGAAGGAATTGGAGAAAAGATAACAAGGTTACCTTCCATGCCAGAGTGTTATATACTCATAGCTAAACCCAAGACTAATATTTCCACAAAATCAATTTATACCGAATTAGATAAAAAGACTATAACTCATCATCCGGATATTGACTCTATGATAGAAGGATTAGAAGAAGGCAATCTAAGTAAGGTTGCAGATAATCTTGGAAACGTATTGGAATTAGTTACTGTTGAAGAGTGCCCTGTAATTAACGATATCAAGAAAGTAATGATGGAGTGTAATGCCCTTAATACGTTAATGAGTGGAAGCGGGCCTACAGTATTTGGATTATTCTCTACAGAGCAACAGGCATATGAAGCAAAGAGAAGAATTCAAGAAGAAAAATTGGCAAACCCTGTTTATGTTACAGGATTGTTTGATCCAGTAAAGAATAAAAAAAGGTGATATTTATGGCAGATTTAAGATTAAAGACAGATGTTAATTTACCACTTAGGGATCTGGTATTCTTAACATTGAGAGAGGCGATTTTAAAAGGGGTATTGCAACCAGGGGAGAGATTAATGGAGATAGGACTTGCTAACCAGTTAGGAGTCAGCAGAACGCCCATTAGAGAAGCCATTAGAAAATTGGAGTTAGAAGGACTTGTGGTTATGAAACCACGTAAAGGAGCTGAAGTTGCCAGCATTACATTGGATGATGTTAACTCGGTTCTTGAAGTTAGAAAACATTTAGAAAAATTAGTTGTGGAATTAGCTTGTAAAAGAGCAACTGCTGAAGATATTGAACGAATTAAAGAAAGACAAGTCGAATTTGAAGAATCTATCAAACAAGGTAGTCTTACTGATATGGCAGAAAGTGATTCAGCTTTCCATACAGCTATTTATGAAAGTACTGATAATAAGAGATTAATCCAGATTCTTAACAATCTTTATGAGCAAATGTATAGATACAGATTAGAGCACATTAAAGATGATGACAGAAGAAGCCACCTTGTGGAAGAACACGATGCCCTGGTAAAAGCTATTGAAAAGGGTGATGTAGAAGAAGCAACGGAGATAATCTCAGGACATATTAATAGTCAGCAGACAGTAATTGTAAATCATGTAAATGATGAAAGAAGAAAATAATAAAGAGGGCGTCCCTTTAGATATAGCTAAAGGAACGCCCTTCTTTTTGAAAGATAGATTTAATATTCTGATATATTTACATTTTTAAGTCCTAATTCAGTTATAGGAATACTTGTATCGCTGATAACCTGGATAGTGCCGTCATTTAAGAGATTCTTAATATGGGCTATATCACTATCAGTCACTGTACTATCTTTTGAGTCTATAGAAATATCAACACAATCATTTTCCACTGTAAGATTAGTTGTTTCGCCCGGAATAGAGTTACCGTTAAAATATTCGCATACGTAATCATAAACCGGAGTTGTATAATCGTTAACGGTATGGGATAACAGATTGGCATCTGAAAAATCATTGCAAACACTAGAGGCAGATGAACAAACTGTAACTTTAGTAGATTCTGCTATTTCCTGATAACATTTTTTTATATCCTGATTAGTGGTTCCAATGGCAATCAAATCACAGGATTTAAGATTAGTGATATCTTCGCCCCTGGAATTAGAATCTGAAAAAACAACGGATGCATTTATCTTGTTAGAAGAACTTTCAGAGGCGGCATAATCGGCGCCTTGTAGATATCCATAACAATAATGTGTAGAATCATAATCATCTTTTGTGCCTATAAAACCAAGGTTTTTGTAGGAATCCTTTGCGGCACAGTAACCAGCTAAAAAACCGGCCTGGGTACTGTCATAATTCAAAGGATATACATTTCCCAAGGTGGTATCATCAGAATTATTCTTATTGTGAGGAGCACCGCCTATTAGAATAAAGTCTACTTTGTCAAATGTATTTTGAAGCTTGTAAGTGGTGGTGGCAAAGGATGAATCCGGAAGGACTATAAGTTTTGCACCGGCATCAACGGCAGCTTCAATAGCTTTTTCATAGGAATTATTATACTTGGTTGTAGAGAACTCCTTAAAATTCTTTTTGTTTTCTTTTGCAGCTTGTTTTACATTACTTCTGATATCCTTTATATCCTGGGTATCAGCAGAATCATATGAGATTAATGCAACGTATACACTAGCTGAATGATTATCTTTCTTATCGAAAAGATTAGAACGAAAAATTCCTATAATCAACAATATAGTAAATATCAAGACGATAATTAAATATATAGGAAATTTCTTCTTGTTTATACGTTTCATAAGTAATACCTTTCACACTTAATATTTGTAATAAAAGTTTAACAAATTTGTAATATATTTTACTAGATTTTTGGAAAATACACAAGTGTATTGCTGTACTGTGAATTATTAATGAAAATTACTGAAATATAAATGTCATAAACTTTGAATTATTATTTTTTGTGATATAATATGATAGTCGCTTTTTATGCAGTTAAGGAGGGCGTTATGAAAAAAAATGTGATAATCGTTATATGTTGTGCTTTAGTTATAGCATTGGCAATTACAGGAATTGTTTTGTATAACAGTTCAAGTCCAAAAAGAAAAAAGAAGAATTCCAATAAGGTTGAGAAATCTTTAAAGGATAAGAAGGAAAAGTCCACTGAAGAGGAAACGACTGAAGTAATAGAGGAAGAGACCACGGCTAGAGAATATGAGGTATCTACAGCTGCTGCAAACATGAGTGGTGAGGATTACAAGTCTACAATTACCAGTGTGCCGGATTTTGCCACCTATACAACATCTAATGCCGCAGACACCTTAAGTGATGATGTAAAGGCAACGATGTATTTTACAATTATGGGAAGCGGTAACTACAATTGTGACTACAGCTCCTGCGATAAGGTAACCACAGGAACTGTGGAGCAGATGGATATAATTAATCTGGATTATTCAGCTTCATATAATGGAGAGGCCATTGAAAATGCTAACGGCAAAGATATTAATATTGGAATTGGTTCCGGACAGCTTATAAGCGGATTAGAAGAAGCGTTGATAGGGCTTCCTATAGGTGAGACATCAGAGGTGAAAGTGACGCTTCCAAGTGATTATTCTGATGCGAATCTTGCAGGAAAAGAAGCTACATATGAAGTTACCATTAATTACAAGAATAAAATCAATGATCAGTTTGTAAAAGACAATCAGGGAGTAATAGCATATTTTCTGTTTAACAATTTCTTTGAAGCAGAGGAACCTGCTTCTGTAGCAGAGTTAGATGCGATACTTTCAAAAGATTATAAAACAAATGTTATTATAAACGACCTTCGACTTAAGATTCTTTCTGAAACCCAGGTGGATATTGAAGAGGAAGAGTTCGAAGCTTTTTATCAGAAATATAAGGATAAGATGAATGCGGCCGCTTTCCAGATGGGAGGCGAATATGAGGATCTTCTTAAGATGTACAATCTTACAGAAGACATGGTGAAAGAAGAGTGTGAAGCTCAGTTAAAAGAATATGTGTTAATTTCACATATCGCAAAACAGCAGGGAATAGCGGTTACAGACGATGAATACAATCTTGTGGCAAATGTAACCATTGATAATTCCAGATTAGGTTATTCAGATCTTGCAACTTATGAAGCTGCAGTTAATAAACAGGATACAGTAAATGATATCCTGAGAGGTAAGGTCTATGAATATATAGCATCTCAGGTACAGACAGTACCTGAAGATCAAACAACAACTTATACGGAATAAGGTATGAGTTTTAAAAATGGAGGTTTCTATGTTTAAGAAAAAATTATTAGTATTTGGACTTTGTGCAGCCATGGCTGTATCAGCAGTGGGATGTACTAAGAGTTCAAAGAAATCAAGTGATTCAAAGAGTGAGAAGACAGAAGACAAGTCAAAGAAATCATCAGCAGATGATTCAAAATTCTCTGGCGAAATGAGTGTAACAGATGGTGTATATGATATTCCTGAATATAAATCAAAGGTTACTAAATTAGCTGATTACGCTTCATTAACAGTAGGTTCTTCAACTGTTGAGGTATCAGATGTAATGATGAAGAGCATTTCATCAGCTCTTATTGGTGCGTCAGATCTTGACCTTGATCTTTCTGCAGTAACAGTTGACAGAGCGGCTGAAGAAGGAGATATCTGTAATATCGATTATACTGGATACAAGGACGGAGAAGCATTTGATGGCGGAAGCGCTACAGGATACAATCTTACCCTTGGTTCAGGAACATTTATAGAGGGATTTGAAGACGGTCTTGTAGGACACAAGGCTGGTGAATCAGTTTCCTTAGACCTTACATTCCCGGAAGATTACTCTTCAGAGGAACTTGCTGGTGCAGCAGTTACATTTGAAGTAACAATTAATGCAATCTATGGTCAGGAAATCAACGACGCATTTATAGAGACAAATGCATCAGATGTAGCAAGTTTTATTTACAACAATTTCTACATTTACAAGGCTCCTACAACAAAGGCAGAATTTGAAGAGGATATTAAGAAAGTATACAAAGCAAATGTTGTGGCTTCTACATTGATGACAAACATTGTTGATAACTCAGAGGTAGAAATCGATGAAGAAGAGTTAGCAAGTTTTATAGAACATATGAAGAGCTTATACACAAGTCAGGCACAGCTTTCAAACGGCGATGAAATGACATTTGCAGACTTATTGAAAAATTACGGTATGACTGAAGAGGATTTCAATGGCGTATGTGAATCATCATTCAAGCAGTATGTTGTATTTACAGAAATCGCTAGAAAAGAAGGCGTTAAAGTTACTGAAGACGAGTACAATGAGTATGTTCAGTGTATCGTAGACCACAGCAATGGTGCATTCGCTTCCATCGCAGACTATGAAGTTGTATACAAACCATTTGATAACTTGAATACAATTATGTTTGGAAAGACTTATGAGAAGATGGCTGAAAAAGTTCAGTATGTAAGCGACGACCAGACAACAACATATACAACAACAGCTGCTGAGAATGAAACTGAAGAAAGTGAAACAACTGTTGCAGCAGAAGAATCAGAAAAAGCTTCAGAAAAAGAAACAGAAACTAGTGAAAAATAAAAGAAAGTAAAAGATTTATTATGAAAAATAAGTTGAAGAAACTTCTTGCAGTGGGACTCAGTGTTAGTATGGCACTGAGTCTTGCAAGTTGTGGGAAAAGTAAAAAGGATACAAAGATTGTATTAGATACCTATAATTCCAGCGTAACTTCCCTTGCGGATTATGCAAGTCTTACAGTTGGTGCATCTGTAGTAGCAGGAGATGAAGCATACATTAAACAGCTAGAGGGACGGATGTTAAATTCAGAATATTTTGACGCTGATTTAACACATGTATCTAGGGGTAGTGGAACTGTAGAGGAGTACGACCTGGTAAATATTGATTACACCGGTTACATAGATGGTGCCAAATTTGAAAATGGTGAAGACAAGGATTTTAACTTATTTATAGGTTCAGATACTTTTATAGATGGGTTTGAAGATGGTCTTGTGGGACATAAGGCAGGAGAGACAGTTAGTCTTGAACTGACATTTCCAGAGGAATACTACAGCGAGGATTTAGCTGGAAAGGACGTTACATTTGACGTAACTATTAATTATATCCACAGAATTACAGATAAATTCATAGAAGACAATAAGGTGGGCATCACACATTTTCTGTACACGTATTACTATGGTTACGAAGCTCCGACTTCAATTTCTCAATTTGAATCAATAGTTAATCACAGATATAAAGCATTAAATGTAACAACAGAACTATTGCAGACAATTTATGACGAAACTGAATTTGATGTAGATGAAGAAGAATTAGAACAGTATATTCAAGAAAAGCGTGAACCATATGAGGTTCAGGCCAAGGAATACAACATGACATTTGAGGAATTCCTTGAATTAAATAAAACTGATGAAGATAGCTTCAAAGCATATTGTGAAACATCCTTCAAGCAAATGCTTCTTATAAGAGAGATAGCAAGGCAGGAAGGTTTGTATGTGATGAGCAGCGAATATGATCAGGTTGTTAAGGCAGAAGTGGCTAATTCATCAAGCTTTGACAGCAAAGAGGCATTTGAAGCAGCATCTCCAAAAGAGATAACAGCAGGCAACATCCTGGCTGGAAAAGTATACAAGGCAATCTCAGATAAAGTAACAATTGTAGAGGATTCAGAAACAACAACACATATTTCTGAAAATGCTAAGGAGACAATTCAGGAAACTACGGTAGTGGAAAATTAAAGAGAGACAATAATATTAAAAAGCTCACAGACTGATAGGTACCCTCTTTACTGGACAAATCAGTAAGGAGGGTATTTTTATGCGTCATAGTTATGAGTTTAAAAGAAAACATAGGAGAAAAAAATGATAGAAATAAAAAATCTTACGAAAGAATTTCGTAAGCCGGTTAGAGAACAAGGCGTCAAAGGAATGTTTAAAACACTCTTTTCGAGAAAATATGTTTCGAAAATTGCAGTAAATAATGTGAATTTTACTATTAACGAAGGTGAAATTGTTGGATATATTGGATCTAACGGTGCAGGAAAAAGCACAACAATAAAAATGATGTGCGGAATTCTTTCACCAACCTCCGGAACTGTAAAAATAGAAGGAATTGAACCTTATAAAAATAGAATGAATGTTGCCGGAAAGATTGGTGTTGTATTTGGCCAGAAAACACAGCTTTGGTGGGATATTCCACTTGTTGAATCCTTTAGTGTACTAAAACAGATTTACAAAGTTTCAGATGAGGATTACAAAGATAGGATGGATTTTCTGTGCAAAACCCTTGGCCTGGAAGAATTTTTAACACAACCTGTAAGGACTCTTTCATTAGGACAGAGAATGCGAGCAGATTTAGCTGCAAGTTGGTTACATAATCCAAAAGTATTATTTCTTGATGAACCAACGATTGGGCTTGATGTTTGGGTAAAGGAAAAAATCAGAAAAGCCATCAAGGAAATGAATGCAAAATATAAGACAACAGTAATACTTACAACTCATGATATGCAGGATATTGAAAATTTGTGTTCCAGAATAATTATGATAGAAAAGGGAGGAATTATTTATGATGGCAAGATAGAAGATATCAAGCATTATTTTGGTAATATCAGAACAATTGCAGTTGCATTAAAAGAACAACCTGATAACGATAGTCTTAATAAATTCGATAACAAGGCATCTTATGAGTGGAAAGATGAAAAATTATATATAAAATTTGATGCAGATAAACTGGATATAAAAGACGTGGTAAATTATATCTTTGATGAACTTAATGGACAGGATATGCAAATTCACGAGATTAATATAGAAGATGTAGTTAAAAGTATTATGTCTAATGGGGAGGTGCACATATGAAGAAATATATGCCCTTCTTTAGAGTGGGAATGATTGAAGAGATGGCTTATAGAGCAGGTCTTTTAGCGTGGGTGTTAATTACGTTTTTACAGTTGATATGTGTTGTTTTTTTGTGGATTTCGGTGTATAAAAATGCAGTTTCAGATGTTATAAACGGATTTACATTTAAGGAAATGATAGTATATTTCGTTGTCACCAACATATTTGCCTTTATTTGTCTTGAATCGCAAACCTTACACGATATAAATACAGAAATCAAAGATGGAACGATTGCAATTTCGTTTATAAAACCAATTTCATACAGATTAAGATTTTTATATAGATGTATGGGAGCGTGTGCCTGCAGAAGTTTGCTTGTAGGTATTCCGTCATTAGTTATTGCATTCATTGCTTTTATATCGTTGGATTATATAAGGATTGGTTCAGTACCGGGATTTATTGTCCATATAGTATTGTTTATTATCGCAACGATTTTGGCGGTTGCAATATATGATACCATTGACTACATATGTGGAGTAATGTGCTTTTATACAACTGCTGCATGGGGACTTAACTTTTCTAAATCTGTTTTGGTAAGTTTTTTTTCCGGGGTACTTATTCCACTTTCATTCTTTCCGGGAAAATCTGCAAATATTGTAAAGGTACTTCCTTTTGCAGGATTATCACAGAATCCGGTCAGTATTCTTACATTAAGAGTGGATATAGAAACATCTGTAAAATATATTTTAAACAGTATTTTTTGGTTAATAATATTTAGTATTTTAGCAAAACTAATATTTAATCGTGCAAGTAGAAAAGTGACAGTACAGGGAGGATGATAATATGAAAGAATTAAGATATTACTTAAAACTTTATGTTACAAATATGTCACGTTCACTAATAGCCAGAATGGAATATAAAAATGATTTGTTTATAGGAATCTTTGGGTTTTTTATTCAAAATACTGCGGCATTGCTATCCCTTTATTTTATTATTAGAAATATTCCGAGTTTATCGGGATGGAATATGTATCAAATGGGATTTTTATACGGATTTACAATGATGCCAATTGCAGTAGATCATTTTTTAACTGATGAATTGTGGAGAGTTGCATATTTCAGAATAAAAAATGGAGACCTTGACAGCTATTTCTTAAGACCCGTTCCGGTTCTTTTTCAAGTAATATCTGAAACTTTTCAACCGGAAGCATTTGGAGAATTAATTGTAGGTATTGTAATGTTGGTTTTATGTGGATTTAAGTGCAATATCGGTTGGAGTGTATCAAAGGTTATTGTAATATTGGTAGCCACATTTTTCGGATCATTGATAATTACGGCAATTAAGATTTTAACCGCAAGTCCTGCATTTATTCTAAAGCGGTCAGGTTACATTATGCAAATAATATATAATTTTAGAGATTATACGAGGTATCCTATCGGGATATATCCCAAGGCAATTAGGATATTGCTTATTACGTTACTGCCGTTTGGCCTTATAATTTCACTTCCGGTAGAAACTATAATATACGGAAACTATAATGGACTGGTTTTATGCGGAGCTATTATTGCTATGTCAATATTGTCTATGACATTTGCTTGTTTTATCTGGAATATTTGTGCAAGAAAATATGAATCAACAGGTTCTTGAAACTATCTCCATTTATAGATTGGAGAATATTTATATGAGTTCTAAGGAAGTAATGATTGATATATATGATGATGACGGGTTCAAAGAGAAGTGCTGGAAGAGACCGGCTTAGAAAATTTGACATTTTATAAATAACTAGTATAATAGTTCTTGTAGTTATATAATATTTTGAAATAAAAAAAAATAAAACCGAGAGAAAAATTAAACACATTAAAGTTCTGTGACGTTGTGCGATAACAGGCTTTATTAAGTTTACAAATAAAAAATAAGAATTTAGCCTCCCCCTAATTTTTAGGGGGGGGGTTGAATTTTTGTTGAAAAAAATAAGATTAAGATTTATTGGCAATAAAAAAGTAGAAAATATTGAATAGGAGTTATCATTTTTATCTGGATGTATTATTTTGAAAAAGAGAAACGGATAAGTAGGAAGATAATATGAAGGAAAAAATAGTGGAACTAGATAGAAGGTTAACTGCTTTTTTTAGAAAACCTTTGAGTGAGAGAACAAGAAAAATATGTCTATTATTCTTTGTATTAATGTGTCCTGTTAGGATATCACCCAATATTGACATCGATAATTGGTTCATATTAAATCATGGACGATATATTTTAAAGCACGGTTTTCCAACAACTGAACCATTTACAATTCATACTAATATGGTTTTTAGTATGGAAAAATGGCTGACAAATGTCATAAATTGGGAGTTATATAGTGTTTTTGGAATATGGGCAATTGTTTTGATGATTTATATGATTCAGATTATTTCAAAGATTGTTTTCTTTAAACTATGCAAGCTGGTGACGAATTCAAATACAGTTGCTGTAATTGTAGAGTACTTTGTATTTTTCTTTCTTATGCCTTTTTTTGTTGCGAGACCACAGTTATTTACAATTTTGTTGGTATTGATTGAAATGTATGTTCTTGAAAGATATGAGAAAGATGGTAATCACAGAATACTAATCTTAATGCCAATAATATCATTGTTAGAAATGCAGCTTCATTCTACTATATATCCTATTATTTTTATTTGTCTTGCACCATATCTCGGTGAAAGTCTTTGGAAAGTTATAAAGGATAAGGATAATGGTGAAGCAAGGAAAAAATTTAAAGTTTATGTGGTAACATTTGTAACTTCGTTTATAACAACGTTTATTAATCCATACGGGTACAAATCAGTAATATATATATTCAAATCGTATATGCATAAATATTTTGATTTGATAAGTGAATTAACGCCGCCTACATTTAAAGATTTATTTTTTTTATTAGTATTTATAGTGTTTATGCTGGCGTTTTGTCTTAGAAACAGAGAAAGAAAAATGCCAATACGATACTATCTTTTATACTTTGGACTATATATGTTTGCATTAACGGCATGTAGAAACGTGATGTTTTTGTTGGTTGGAGCAGGTTTTATATTGGCGTATGAGATATCTGATACTCCATGGATTAATAAGATATATGAGTTTTCGTTATGGAGATATATTGTTATAACCTTTGTTTTAATAACTGTTGGATGGAATATAATGTTTTTTACTAATCCATTTAAAGTTGATTTGCCCAAAAGAGATAAGGAAGTTATTGAATGGGTAAATAAGAATGTTAAAAAGGGTGCGACAATGTATACCCATTTAAATGAAGGAGCAATGTATGAATTTTATGGATATAGACCATACATAGATTCAAGAGTTGAAGTGTTTTTTAAGAGCATTAACGAGGATTATGATTATTACAATGAATACATTGAAGTTCAAATCAAAGAAATAGACGGAAATGAGTTTATTGAAAAATATAAGTTTAAATACATTATTGTTACTAAATATGATGAAGTATATATGTATGTAAAAAATAATGACAATTATAAAATGATAAAAAAAGGCAAGCATATGGTATATGAAAGAAAATAAAGCTAACTAAATTGTATGGTTTGATGATAAAGGAGAAATAGGGGATGAAAATAAAGATAGCAGTTCTTGATAAGGACGAAATTTTTTTAAAAAGGTTATATACTTCGTTAGAGACCAGGTATAAAGACAAGTTGGAAATGTTGTTGTTTACGGATGAAACTACTATGTTGAAAAGTATGAAAGAAGACCGAGTAGATGTATTGTTAGCATCAGAAGATTTCGAAATTGATACAAAATCAATTCCAACTAGAACTGCGTTTGCATACTTTGTTTCTGATAAAGATGTTGTGACTTATTTGGAACAACCGGCTATATCTAAATTTCAAAAAGCTGAACTCATCTATAAAGATATTGTTAATATCTTTTCGGAAAAAACAGAAGATACATCACAATACAAGTATTCTGACAAGGATAGTCAGATTATAATCTTTTCGTCTCCATGCGGCGGAACAGGAACTACATCGGTAGCTATTGCGTGTGCAATTAATTTTGCAAGGGAAGGGTTTAGAACTTTGTATTTAAATCTAGAAAGCTTTGGAGCTGCTGATATCTTGCTTTCAGGCGAAGGTAAATATGGGATGAGTGATGTTATCTATGCAATCAAAAGAAAGTCCAATCTTGATATGAAGTTAGAAAGCTGTATAAAACAGGATTCCAACTCTGGAATTTACTTCATATCATCAACAGGTCATGCATTAGATATGATATCCATGGGAAAAGAAGAAAAGATAGTTCTAATAAAAGAATTATCAAAAGTTGATAAATTTGACTACATTATTGTTGATATGGATTTTGGGTTTGATAAAGATACATTTGATGTATATTCAGTGGCGGATAATCTTGTAATGGTAAATGATGGTTCACTAATTGCCAACAGTAAGGTTAGCAGAATGTATGGTGCTCTTTGTATCAAAGAGGAGGAAGATGCATCGTTAAGACTAATCCATAAATTAAACATAATTTACAACAAAGTTGACAATGGTACAGGAGGAGTACTACAAGACATAAATATCAAAGAACTTGGAGGAATAGGTAAATATAAGGGAAGCGTTTTGCAGATAATAAGGGAATTAAGCAAATCAGATATTTATAACGGCTTAAGATAAGGGAGGAAGAAATTTGAAGTACGAAGAAGAGCAGGAATTTGTCCAAAGTTTAAAAAAATATGTTACAGAAAATTTTCCTTTAAGCAAAATGTCAGATGACGAGCTAAATGTAAAAATAGATGAACTTGTCAATCAAAAAATTGGGACAACTTATTGTTCCATAGATCAAAGAATTTCTATAGTAGAGCAAGTATATAGTTCTATTAGGGGATTTGGGCTGTTAGATTCTATTATCAAGGATGATGACATTACAGAGGTTATGATTAATGGACCTAAAAATGTGTTTATAGAGAAAAAAGGTCAGCTTATCAAATTAGATAAAGAGTTTGAGAGTCAGAGAAAGCTTGAAGATGTAATACAAAGAATTGTCGCTTTAGCAGGACGAGAAGTTAATCAGGCAAATCCTATATGCGATACGAGACTCCCAGATGGATCTCGTGTAAATGTTGTACTTCCGCCTATAGCACTATGTGGACCAACGCTTACAATTAGAAAGTTTTCAAAGGAACCAATGACCATTGAAAAACTTATTAGATATGGATCTATAACTGAAGAGATTGCGAGAAAATTAGAATTACTTGTTAGGGCTAAATACAATATATTCATATGCGGTGGTACAGGTTCAGGAAAAACAACATTCCTTAATGCGTTATCTAATTATATTCCAAAGGACGAAAGAGTAATCACCATAGAAGACTCGGCAGAGTTGCAGATAGAAGGAGTTGAAAACCTGGTTAGCATGGAAACAAGAAATGCCAATTCAGCGGGTTCTGGAGCGATAACCATTACAGACCTTATTAAATCGTCTCTAAGAATGAGACCGGAGAGAATTGTTGTTGGTGAGGTTAGAGGTGGAGAAGCCTTAGACATGTTACAAGCGATGAACACCGGGCATGATGGCTCATTATCAACCGGGCACGCAAATTCCACAAAAGATATGTTGAGTCGATTAGAGACAATGGTTCTACAAGGAGCAGCAGGACTTCCTTTGGAAGCAATTAGACAACAAATAGGTTCAGCATTAGATATTATAATTCATTTATCAAGATTAAGAGATAAATCAAGAAAGACAATGGAGATAAGTGAAGTGCTTGGATATAAAAACGGAGAGATAGTTTTAAATCCATTGTACAAATTTGTTGAGGATGATAAATCAACATTGAGAAAGGTATCAGGAAGTCTTAAGAGAACAGAAAATAAAATGCAAAATGTTTTTAAATTAAAACTTGCGGGTATATATGAGGAGATTTAGCATATGGCTTTATTTAAAAAAAATGAAGATAAAGAAGAACAAGAACCACAGTATTATACATCGTTAATAAATACTCCGGCTTATAATTACAAGGTTTATTACATGTCAATGATTGAGAAGATAATTGTAACTTTATTGGCAATAATTGTAGGGGCAGCTATTGGATATTTGTTTTACGGAGGAATTGGAAAAGATGAATACGGTAATGCTACCAATGTAACTCACATCATGAACGCAATAACCTGTGGAATAGGGGCGTTTGTGGCAATAAAAATAGCTATACCAGCAAGAATTAATTCTTGTAAGAAAAAACAACAGGAAAAAATAAAAATTCAATTTAGAGATATGTTAGAGGACCTTACCACATCTGTAGGAAGCGGTAAAAATGTTCCGGATGCATTTAGATCTGTATATAACGATTTGAAAATGCAATATGAAGACGGAGCCTTAATATTAAATGAATTAGAAATAATAATTACAGGTATGCAGAATAATATTGATATTGAAGTCCTTTTGGAAGACTTTGGTAAAAGATCAGGAAATGACGATATATTAAGTTTTGCTAATGTATTTAAAGTCAGCTATAGAAAAGGTGGAAACATAGCTGATGTATTAAGAAATACCAGTAACATCATCGGTGACAAGATGGAAATAGCTAGTGACATTGAAACTGTTATAACCGGTTCTAAAAATGAGTTAAATATAATGATGGTAATGCCGGTGGGACTTATAGGGATGATTAAATACATGAGTGCAGATTTTGCCTCTAACTTCACAACACCAGTAGGAATAATGTCAACAACAATAGGAATTGTATTATTTATTGTTGCCTATTATACAGGAAAAGCGGTTATGGAAATCAAAATGTAGGAGAGAGCAAATGCTAATGACAATACATACACTTACGTTAATGGATAATGTGATGATAATAGCTGGGTTTATATTAGTAATTGCATGGTTAGTTATTTACTTTTATGGCCTAAGGTATAAAGATTTGTTTGAATCCCTCGGTGAAGAATTTAAGCTGAAAGAATTATATTTCTGGGGATACGGATTAACTTTATTATTAAAACTTAAATATAGCAATAGAAAAGACAAAAGACTTCATAAAGAATTGGCAATATTATATGGTGATAAATACGCTGATTATTATGTAAGAGTTATATATTCACAAAAAATAACAATATCAGCATTGCTATTAGTTTTAACACCAATGCTTTATTGTCTTGCACAAGATATGACAGTAACTGTTGTAATGTTGGTATTTTCAGGACTTGCCTATTATTATTTTGGCAATCTTATTGAAAAAAAGATTTTGGCAAGGTCAGAAGAAATGTTGGTAGATTTTTCAGATGTGGTTTCAAAATTGGCACTTCTTACAAATGCAGGAATGATTATTACTGAGGCTTGGGAAGAGGTTGCATATAACGGAGATTCTACAATATATCTGGAGATGCAAAGAAGTATTGAACAGATGCAAAATGGAAAAGCAGAAATTGATGCAATACAGGAATTTGGTATGAGATGTATTATTCCGGAGATTAAGAAATTCACATCAACAATCGTGCAGGGCATGGTTAAAGGTAACAGTGAGTTGGTAGAAATGATAAACCAACAAAATGTTGAAATATGGAATGAAAGAAAACAGAGAGTAAGAAGAGAAGGAGAAAAGGCATCCAGCAAATTACTCATACCAATACTTATAGTATTTATTGGGATATTAATTATGATAATGGTTCCTATATTCGCTAATATAGGTGGTTAATGTCATATTAATATATATATTAAGAGAGAAAGGAGGAAATGAAGAAGGTGAACACAGTAGATAAAATGTTTATTAGTGTAATGTTAATGGCATCATGTTTTGTTGATGGAGTTGTAGAAAGCTTACATGATGAGGATGGTGCAGTTGACATAGTTGCCGTTGTTGTTCTTATAGGTATCGCTGTCGTTGTAGCGGTAATTTTTAGAAAACAGATTGAAAATTTAATTAATAGTATGTTTAATGCAATTAATGGCAAAGCTAATGAAGCTCTAAATTAATAAGAGAGTGGTCTGAGGGGAGAGTGTATCAAACCTCAGGCCATAATTAAGATTCAATATTAAAATTTATATAGATAATAAAGAAGAGGAAAAATGATAAAGAAAATAAAATCAGAAAACGGTTTCACAATTATAGAAGCAACCCTTGTTTTTCCGGTAATTTTTTTAGTAATATTTCTACTGTTTTTTATGGGGAATGCATATTATCAAAAATGTAGAATTGATGCAATTGTCCATAAGGCGGCTGTGGATGGGGCAGCGTTATGCGCTAATCCTTCTTTGAGTACGCTTTCAGTTACAAGAGACAGTGGTGATCCGGATGCGTATGTTGTAAAAGGATTTCCAGATACTGCCGAGGATTTAAGTGTTCAGCCATATAAAGTTGTAATAGGAGATATGGCGGATATAGAAGAAAGTATAAAAAAAGATGTAGATAGTAAAATCACCAAGTTAGATTCAGGACTTTTTAGTGGAATGAAACCAAAAACAGAAGTGGATTTAAAGGTGGATTTTGATAACCATTTGGTATATTCATCATTTATTGTTCAATATGTTTACAAAATAGATATGCCGATATCCCTGGGTGGGAATAGATTCTCTATGAAAGTGGCATCCAGGTATAATGCAGCAGTCACAAATACTCCCGAATTTATAAGAACAGTAACCATGGCTGAAGATCTTATTTTAAGACATGGAGGAGCAAAGATAAAGGAAAAGTACTCAAGCATAATAGAAACATTATCAAATTTTGCGGAGTTTAAAAAGAAATAGAGTGAAAAAGAAGGGCAGACCGGTATGAATGCTTATAGGAAAGTTCAGAACAAAAAAAATAGAAAACATAACGAATATGGAGCGGTATCAGTTTTTTTGGTATTGATACTAGTACCCTGTTTGGCAGTTACGAGTATATTCGTTGATATAGGAAGAGTTCAATTAGCTAAAAATGTCGCGTATTCATCTGCGGATTTGGCTATAAATACTGTAATGACAGAGTATGATGGTGATCTTATGAATCATTATGGTTTAATTGGTTCATGTCAGGATATTGAGAATTACTATGAGACAGCAGGAGATTATTTTGAAAATGGATTAACATCCCATAAAGCTAAGGATGAGGATTTAACAAATGTTATAGATTTATATGGTGATCTTGATGTTGTAGATTATTTTACTGAAGATGAGGAAGTATCAGATTACCTTAAAATCACATCAGAGACAGATGTTTCAAATATGATACAACCAGCAACAGAAAATGCCAATCTTGCAAATCCGGCAATGCTTAGATCGCAAATAGTTAATTTTATGAAATTCAGAGCACCTATATCTATCTTGGAAAATCAATTTATGAAGAAAATTGGGGAACAAGGAGAAGAAATAGCTGATGAGGTTGAAAAGGCGCAAGAAGATGAAAAAACAGCTGATAAAGAGGCTGATTATTTAGACGAGTATGGAGATCTTATTGCAAGCTTACATAAAGTATATAACTATATTGCAGATGAAAGTGGAACGGATAATCTTGGAGGAGAAGACACTGATCCTGATTCATATGCAAAACCAGGAATACGAGTTACCAATCAGGATATAACAGACATTAGTGGATTATATGCAGAAGGTGGAGCTTATGTAGAAGTCTATAAAGGACTTATTGATATGGTATATAGAGACTTTACGGGAACGTCAGGAGTTCCGCAAGATGTATCCGGGTTATATCCGACAAAATCAGGAAAATACAATATTGACGATTACGTTAATGAAGGAGAATTACCAAGTGATTTAAAAGAATATAAAGAGGATACAGATTCAGCAAATAACGTGTATAATGCCGCAATAGAAGTTTACAATGCGTTAAATGCCTACGAAGCAGCGAGACAAAATATAATTGCTTCAGGAATACCTTCAACTACATACGAAACAGTACTTAAGGATATAAATAACGGTATAAATGAGTATGAAATGGCATACTATCCTGTTCAATACTGGACTAACTACATTGATTTTTCTTCTAAATTAGAAGTTTATAAAAATACAGCAGATAACCTTTTCAAAAAATATGGATATTTAATAGTAGCATACAATCACTTAACGTTACCAACTGAGGAAGGTAAGCAGTTAACAATGAAGGATATAGATGACCGTTATTTTGATGAGAATAGTACCGAAGACACATTAAACCTAGTTGCCGGAAATTCTGGTGAAATTTTAGAAACATATAATGATCTTCAAGAGTTTTACGATGAAATGACCGGATCATGTAAGGATGTGTTCGGAAGTGGTTTTGCTGCGAATACTTATTCAGTTCATACAAAACTTGAAATAGATAAAAGTGATTCTATAAAAATGATAAGAGATAACGTAGATATTTTGGTTAATATTTCAAGTAATTACAAGTGGAAAATAAATAGCGATTCAAGAACATACAAAAGCACCACATTAAATGAAGAACATACAACTACAGAGTGGCTGGCTATAATGAACGGAAAACTGGCTACTTTTAAGAATAAGTGTGAAAAAGCAAAGGGTTATGTAGATAAAGCAAGACTTGAATTAACAACAACAGAAAAGAAAAGAAAAGCAGCACAAACAAAACTTGATAAATTTGAGACGCAAGCATCAAAATATGAAAGCGACTATTGTACCCAAGCAAAAGAAGACGTAAATAAAACGAAAGAAGTTCTTGATTTGGTTACAAAAGAAAATATTAATGAACTGAGTACAGAGTTAACTACTATAAGCGATGATTTGAAAGAGTTAATAGATTGGGTTAATAGTTTGAATATAAATGATATATCATTAATGGATATTAATTCAGTAGATCAGTTTAAAACTGCTATAGGTGTATCAGACGATGATGATATTCCACAAAAAAAGGATGACTTGGAATTAGACATAGAAGCATTGCAAGGATGGATACAATCACCAGGTGTAAAAGGAGTAGAAAAAGACTATCCTGATACTGAGTTGGATCTCACAAATCCGGATAGCTGTGAATTATATAAAGTTTTATTGAATCCTATTGCTACGGACGCAAAAGCGTTAAAGGCAGAACAAGAGGCAAAAAGCAATACAGCAGAAGGTCAAAAAGAACTTAAAAAAGCAGAAAATAAGAAGGATGACTATGATTCAGGAAGAGGAGAAACGCAAAAGGAGGCTAAATCTGAAACAGAGGATACTGAACCAGACTCGAAAGATAATAAGAAGAAATTAATAATATATGATACCACTCCGTTTGATATTTATGACGAATTTAAAAAAAGTGGAAAAGAGTTTCCGTCGGGCATGAATACAGACGGATTTGGAATTACCGATGTAGCGAATAGCTTTGCAAAAACTATTAAGGATTTTAAAAGTTTATCTACAGCAACAGGAAATATCAGAGACTACCTTTATACAATGGAATATGTATTTGAAAACTTCACTTATCAAACTTATGAAAAAGAAGAAATGGGAAAATCATTTTTAATTTCCACAAGTGAAAATGAAGATACTGAAAAAAAAGTAAAGACAAAAGCAGAACAGAAGGCAATTTTTGATGAAAAAAATATAGAGAGATGGAAGAATCCAACTGATTATGAGATTCTTCTTAATAAAAATTCCAGAAACGATTTGAAATGTCCGGATAATAATGCTGCATATCAACGAGAAATAGAGTACATCGTATTTGGTGACTCCAATAAAAATAATATTAAAGATATGAAAACAGCATTATTTTCCATAAGGTATCTTTTGAATCTACCAGCAGGCCTGGTAATGTTTTCTTCCGTTTCAAAACAGCCAAAAGGAAATAGATATGTTACAAATAGCTACACAGCATATCAGAGCTTAGCTTATAGTATTGAAATAATATCTCAAGGATGGATACCAGCAAATCTGGTAATGGTTATAGAGGCGTTAGTAGAAGTCGGATTGGAAACGGGTAGAGATGTTAAATATTTGACTAATGGATTACCGGTAACAGTGATAAAGAAACCAAACGTAGAAGATGGATGCGTGTGGGGAAATTCATATGCAGATGAAAATGCTGCAAAATGCGTTGATAATGAATTCTCAATGACATATAAAGATTTCTTATATGTATTTTTATATATGGAATTAGCATCGGAACCTGATGACACATACGAAAGAATTGGTGATGTAATTCAAGTAAACATGAGAAAAAAACTTGGTAATGGAGAAATATCGTCAAGTGATTATCAGTTAAAAAAGGCAATAACAAATTTTAAATGTCAAACAAAATTAAAAGTTGATCCATTATTATTATCGTTACCTTTAATATATGATTTTGTTGGAGATCCATTTGATAACGATAATTGGTGCACTTTTGAATATTGTCTTGTAAGAGGATATTAAAGAAAATTAGGAGTCAATTATATGACTAATAAAAAAGAAAATAAAAAAGAAAATGGAGCCATAGTTGTTGAGGCGACAATTGCATTTACAACATTTATATTCTGTATACTAACAATTTTGATGATTATAGATGTTGCATATGTACAAGCAAAAGTAGGAACAGCACTTAATATGTCCGCAAAGGAAATGTCTCAATATACGTATTTGTATTATCGATTGAAGTTCGATCAAGTGTATGATGCATCGGCTAGAGCATCAAAAGATTCTAAGGAACTTGCAAGGGAGACTTCGGATTCTATAAACGAGTTATGGGGATCAATGAACACAATAACCGATACAGCTACAGATGAAGATTTTAATGCCTCAGACTTGGAAAGTATGGAAGACGAGCTGGAAAACATGGGCAATGAATCTAAAGACATTGTGGGGAAATACAAAGAGCAACTTAGTGATCCTAAGGGATTTATAAAGGGACTAGCGGCTTTAGCTCTAAATACCGGAATGGAAAAAGGAAAAACATACCTGATGGTACTCGGAACAAAGCAATTGATGAAGAAAAACCTTATTGGACGAGAAGGTCAGGATGCCGATGAATATTTAAAGAAATTAAATATTAAAGATGGAATTGATGGAATAAATATGAATAAATCATCGTTCATGGCTGATGGATCGACGGACATAATACTTATAGCGGAATATAAGGTACATATTGTGGAATTATTAAATGTCGATATCGATGTGAAGTTTTGTCAAACTGTTAAGACAAAGGCGTGGGCAAACGGAGTCATAAACATTGAAGAGACAAAGGCAGAAGAAACCACGGAGGAAGCTCAAACAACATCCGAAGGAGAAACTACAGTAGAAGAAACCACAAAAGAAGAGGAAACAACTACAGAAGAGGAAACAACTACAGAAGAGGAAACTACTACAGAGTATAGTGTTTGGAAGAGTAAGGGAAGTGTCGCTAGAGGTAAAGAAATAATTGAAAATGAAAAGAAATATTTCACATATACAGGTGATAAGGATTTCCATGGATATGAACCAAGTAACAATATGTTTATAAAGGTTACAACGGTAGATACTATGAATTCTAAGAGTTATAAAACAGCGGATGATTTAGAAAAGAGAATCAAAGAAACCAAAAATGATTTTGCCAGTGATATGGAGAAGTATACGGAGCAAGAGGAAATATCTGTTATAAAAGGAAATGAAGAAAAGAAAGTAAACTCTGATGTGGAAACGAGAAATTATGAAATTATAGTTATAGTTCCTGAAGATACAGACGATTCTCTTATAGATGCAACTCGCAATAAAATTAAGAATGATCCTGAATATTTAGGATATACTATACAAATTAAAAAAGGATACGGAAAAGCGTCGTAAAAAATATTTGAATAACATTGGAGATAATAATGAACATACTAGATATTGCATGCATTTTGGTATCTATAACAGGTAGCATAGCTAGTTTCCTGTCACTTAAATGGGTGCTTATAAAAAGAGAACCAAAGGAAGAAAAAGATGAAGGCAGAATAAGAAGATTAAATATTTATTTTTTATTTATGACACTTATTACTGCAATGCTGTCTGTAATGATGAGAAAATTCTATAATGAGGAATTTCTAGACACCGTGTTTGTTTTAATGATGCTTAATAATATATGGCCAGCAGCATATACAGATGTTAAAAAGATGAAAATATATAATGAAACCATTATTTATGGATTTATATTTAGAGGAATACTCATAGTACCGGAGATTATGTACTATGGGTTTTCTAAAGACTATTGCTTAAGGATATTATCGTGTGCTATAGCCATTGGGATGATTTTTCTAGCCGGAGTAATATGCAGATTAATAATAAAAAATTCGATTGGAGCAGGAGATATAAAATTATTAGCTATGATGGCAGCATATTTAGGAATTTATAAAATTGGTGCAGTAGTGTTCTGTTCTTTATTGGTGGCCTTTTTTTACTGCCTTTATTTATTGATAAAAAAGAAAGTATCTAAGAAAGATGCGGTTCCATTTGGACCATCAATAATTATAGGAGCGTATATAGCAGTTTTTCTTGGGACTGTGATATGAGGTGAATGAGGATGAAGACAATAAGTAAGTTAATGCCAATAATAATTATATTGTTGTTTGGACTTTCAGTATACAAGTTGTATACAACAAGATATGAAAATGTAGTAAACTACAAGCAATATTTAAAAACGGCCAGAGAATACAGAAAAGACCAGATAATCGTAGATGCAAAAGAGAACTATGAGCTTGCATTAAATATATTCCCTTCGGCGGATTTATATAAGGAAATAGGAGATATGTACTTTGAAAATGAAAACTATTCTTCGGCCGAAGCATATGCAGATATTTTAACAGATAAATACCCAAAGAAGAGTATAGGATATGAATTCGGATTTGAAATAGCCTTAACAAGAAATGATATGGTTAACTGCTTTAAGTATTATGACAAAGCGGTAAAACGTGGGGCATTATCGAAAAAATTAAAAAAAATGTATGGGGATATAGAATATAGTTATTACATGCTGGGTTCATGTTATCAAGTGGGCGAAGAAGCTGAAGGACTAATTCCTGCATGTGATGAAATAACATATACGGATGATGATGAAGAAATTATAAATTGGTATTACAGAGGAGTAAGTGGTAAAACAGAAATTGGAACCCAGTTTGTAAAAGTAGGTTCTTTTTCAGGAGATTATGCACCAATTGTTAAATATAATGATAAAACTAAGAAAAACGAAGTGTATTTCATAGATAAAGTCGGAAACAAAAGACATATTCTTAAAGTGAAAGGGAAAGAATTTAAAGAGTATACAGCTGTATATAATGATAAATTTGGAGCATTTGATGGAGAAAAATGGGCATTTTATGATTGGGAAAACAATAAATTGTTCGGAGATTATGACGAGGTTACTTCTCTAAAAAATGGAATTGCAGCGGTAAGAAATGGTGATTCATGGACTTTGATAAATGAAAAAGGAAAACAAATAACTAAAAAGACTTTTGTAGATGTAAAAGATAACGGAAGGGAAGAAGTGTATTCTAACGGTATTATTGTTGCCACAGAAAATGGGGAGACATATTCTTTTTATGACAAAAATGGAAAAAAAGTAGGAAAGACAGAATTCGAAGATGCGGATGCATTTAATGAAAATGGATATGCAGCGGTAAAGATAGATGGAAAATGGGGATTTGCAGACAATAAAGGAAATGTAGTTATTAAGCCCAAATATAAAGAAGCAAAAAGTTATAGCTGTGGATATGCATCAGTGGAGAATGAAAATGGACTTTGGGGATATATAAATGAAGATGAGAAATTAGTAATAGATTATGAATTTGATGATGGAAATGATTTCACATCTGCAGGAACTGCATTAGTTAAAAATAATTATTCTTGGTCGACATTAATATTATACAAATACAATCATGAAGATTAAGAACAAAGGAGGAAATCAAAGTGGGAAAGTTTTCATATGAAAATCAAGGCGCAAATGTATTTTTAGTATATGAATTGGACAAAACAGAAATAATAGATAATCTTAGTCTTGGAATGATAACTAATAATGTCATTCCGGGAATGATTCCAATGATTTATATGCAGTTAGATACAAAAAGATTTTTTAAATATAATATTACTTCCAAGGTAACAGTTAAGCAATTGTTTGAAGGGATGGTAACAAAAAAAAGATTTTTAGGCATGTGCAGGGGAGTGGCAGATGCATTTATTTCGTCTTATGAATACATGTTAGATGACAATTCTATACTGCTCGATAGTAATTATATTTTTGCAGATGTAAGTACATGTGAAGCTGAAGTTGTGTGTCTTCCGGTTGTTAACGATAAAGAAGAAAATAAGAATGCATTGCCAGAATTTATAAAGAAAACGTTGTTAGAAAACAGATATGATCAATCGGAAGATGTTGGATATGTAACATCTATTATGAATTATCTCAATAGTTCGGTAATGTTTTCATTAGAGGGCTTTAGAAATATATTGGATGAAATTGAAAAAAATACAATATCAGAAAAACCAACACCTATAGCAACAGTGGTAACACCGGAAAAACATGTAAAAACATTAGTGAATACAAATGTACAGCAACAGGTTAATGTTCCAAATCAGAATATTTCACAACAATCACAAGAACCAACAGTGCAGAAACCTGTGATACAAAGGGCAGTTGAAGTGAAAACGGTTGAATCGAAGGTGGTTACACCAAAACCAGTACCAGTACAACAGGAGATACCACCTCTTGTATTACCAGGAGGAAAGAAAATATCAAAAATATATCTATTACGTCATTATGATAAAGAAACAAAAGCATTATATGATGAACAACAAAAAGCAATAAAAGAACATGAAGCAAAAGTTGCTGCAATAAAAAAAGCAAACGCAGCGGCTGTTGCTGGGAATACAACAGTTTCTGCTCCACCAGTAAAACAGAGTACTGTTACAAAGGCTACACCGGCAAAACAAAAAAAAGCAACTGCTGCAACAAATGTAGGATTTGCAATTCCGGGACAGAATACGGTTATGCAAAATACAACAATTAATACTCCAAAACCGGCAACTAGTATATCAGGTCCGGGGGTAACAAACGTAGATGCAACTCAATTTCAACAACAGGCTTTGGGAAGTGCGGCTGATCAACGTACAGTAGTTAAAAGTGCAAATTTTGGAGAAACAACAGTTCTTTCGAATGTTGAAGTGGGAGGAACTCAAGTATTATCAAATGTAAGCCTTAATTCTAACAAAGAAAAAACAGCAACATTGATAAGAAAGAAAAACAATGAAAACATATCTGTAAATAAAGATATTTTCAAAATAGGAAAAGAAAGAAGCTATGTTGAATATTTTATAGCTGATAATCCAGCAATAAGCAGAAGTCATGCATGTATTATAAAGCGAGGAGATCAGTATTTCTTAAGTGATACTAATTCTACCAATCACACATACTTAAACGGGAATATGTTGGCAAGTGGTGCAGAATCAGAATTACATAATGGTGATGAAATAAAATTTGCAGATGAAGAATTTTATTTTAGAATAAATTGATATATTAGTTTATAATGATAAACGGAGATAAATGGAGTAGAATATGGATTTTTTAGTTTCAGCAAATACAGATATTGGCATTACAAAATCAACAAATCAGGATAGTCTGACAGTAAAAATTATTGATACAACTATTGGAAGAATGACATTTGCAGTGTTGTGTGATGGTATGGGAGGACTTGCTAAAGGAGAGGTGGCAAGTGCAACACTGATAAAAGCATTTAGTAAGTGGGCAGAAACACAGTTACCAGATGTATGTATGAATGGAATATCTGATGAAATTATAAGAGAACAATGGAGTTCAATAGTTCAGCAAGAGAACGAAAAAATCATGAATTATGGAAGAATTCATAATATTAATTTAGGAACAACAGTTGTTGTAATGTTAATTACACAAAATCGATATTACATACTTAATGTGGGTGATTCCAGGGCATATGAGATAAAAGAAAATGTGAAACAGATAACAGAGGATCAAACCTTAATACAAAGGGAGATTTCTCAAGGAAGATTAACAGAGGAAGAAGCTAAGGTGGATCCAAGACGAAGTGTACTTCTTCAGTGCATAGGTGCATCAGAAGTTGTGTCACCAGCTATGTATTATGGAGAGGTCAAATTAAATGCTACATACATGTTATGTTCAGATGGTTTTAGACATGAGATAACTAAAGAAGAAATCTACGAGGCATTAAATCCAGAGGTCTTAACGGATATTAATATTATGGATAATAATACGAAATATTTAATAGAAGCAGATAAAGAAAGACAGGAAAAAGATAATATATCCGTTGTGTTAGTCAGAACATTTTAGAGATAGGGAGAAATGAAATGTTGGAAATTGGATTACTGATTGATGGAAAATATAGAATATTAAGTGAAGTTGGTCATGGTGGAATGAGTACAGTTTATCTCGCCATGAATGAAAAGGCAAACAAACAGTGGGCGATAAAAGAAATTAGAAAAAACGGAACTATGGATCACAAAGAAGTAGAGCAAGATTTGATTGCAGAATCAGAAATGCTTAAAAAGCTTCATAACCCATATTTGCCGAGTATTATAGACATTATTGAGGATACAGATAAATATTTAATTGTAATGGACTATATCGAAGGATTGTCTTTACAGAAAATTTTAAACGAATACGGGGCACAGCCACAAGAAGAAGTTATCAAATGGGCGTTACAGTTATGTAATGTTCTAGGTTATCTGCACTCTAGAAGACCACCAATTATATATAGGGATTTGAAACCAGCCAATATTATGTTGAAACCGGATGGAAATATAACTCTTATAGATTTTGGAACCGCTAGAGAATATAAAGAATATAATGCGGCAGATACGACGTATCTTGGAACCGTTGGATACGCTGCACCGGAACAATTTGGAGGAATGGGACAGACAGATGCCAGAACAGATATTTATTGTCTGGGAGCTACTTTATATCATTTAGTAACAGGAAAGAGTCCATGCGAAGAACCATATGAAATTAAACCAATTAGAGAAATCAATCCACAATTATCAAGTGGATTTGAAAAAATAATTCTTAAATGCACAGAAAAAGATCCTGCAAATAGATATCAGTCTGCAGAGGAATTAAAGTATGCATTAGAAAACTATGAATTCTGGGATAAGAAATATAGGGGAAAACAAATAAAAAGATTAACGATTTTTACTGGTACAGTATTTATGGCAGGAGTTATGGCAGGTGTGTCCGCCTGGGGATATAAATCTGCAGAATACAAGAAAAATGAGAATTATGATGGACTTTTAATACAGGCCAAAGAATCAGGGAATGTTGAGAGCTACTATGAGGCTATAGTCACAGACCCAACAAGAATAGAGGCATATGAAGCACTGGGAGAGTTTTTAGTATCAGATGGTGAGTTATCACAGGAAGAGGGAGGAAAGTTAACACAGCTTCGTATCGGAATAGAGAATGAGAATAAAAAAGGATTCTCGGATAAAGTAGATGCATTGGAAGAATTAAAGAAAGCTGATATGGAAGCATATCAAGATGTGTGTTACGAATATGGACAATTGTTTCTATATAATTATGCGACAACATCTCAGAATGATTTGTATGAAAGAGCTTCAGTGTGGTTTAAAGAAGCACAAAGTGAAGGGCGTCCACTTGCTAAATTATATTGTGATATAGCAGATTGTATGAATTCAATAAATAAATACAAAGGAGCCAAAATTACTCAGAACGAAAAGAAATATGCAGAGTACGAAGCTCTTTGGAGTAAGTTAAAGGAATTAAAAGCTGAGTCACAGAATATAACGGATACGGACTCAAGAATACAGGTATGGATAGAGGTTAATAATATTATTAATGATAATTTGGAAGATTTTTTAAACATTATGGAATCTTCGGAAATAAAAGTTGTATTGGATGAGTTGATGGTTAATGCTGACTCTGTTACAGATAAAACTCAGCAGGATACTATAAAACAATTAAAAGAAGATATTTCTAATACAACAAGTAGATTATCAAGTTACAAGGGAAATAATCAAACTACGGGTGATATTTCTTAAAGTGAAACTAAAGATAAACAATCTTTAGGAGGAAAAAGATATGACATATGATACATATAGAATGATATTTATAGTTGGCTTGATAGCTAGTATTGCATTATCGGTGACAGCAATAATACTCTTCTTTGCATTTAAAATACCTGCGATTATTGGGTATCTCACAGGATCTACTGAGAAGAAGGGTGTAGAACGAATAAAAAAAGAAAATCAGACTACAGAGAAAAAATCAGCTACTACTGAAAAAATAGTAACAGCCAAGAATCTTAAAATAGTCAATAATGAAACTGTGGTTTTATCACAAAATTCAGAAAATGAAACAATGGTCTTAGCACAGGGAATAAAAGAAGGTAATGAGACCACAATATTGACAAATAATCTTCCGGAAAAAAATGTGACAGGAAAACTAGCACAGATAGAAGATAAGGAAATTAAAAATAACAGGGAAAATGTGATTTTTAAAATCGTATTAGATATAACGTATATACATACCGATGAAATAATAGATGTATAGAGAAGAGAACTAAAGAGAGAAGCGAATCAAAGAAAGGAACAATCATGAGAAAGTATAATTACATCGTCAAAGCTACGGCTTTTGTTTTGACCACATCTTTATTATCAGGAATCATACCAATGGGAGAAAATGCCACATCCAAAGGTCAGATACAAAAACTCATAGATAATACAGTAACAGCTAAAGCAGATGATACAAGTAACAGTTCTACAGCAGAGATAAGAAATGTAAACCTAAATGTAAATGGGAAGATAGCAGGGATTCACGATCCAGAACCAGCAGTTGACGCTGATGCACAGTGGAGTAATGGAAAAGGTTCTTATGTATACTTTGGAGACTACTTTCAAACAGCAGATGGAACCACAAAGCAGCCAATAAAGTGGTGTGTACTTGATTCGGATGGAAATGATGGTAACGGTAATAATTCCCTATTCCTTATATCAGACCGTTGCTTAGATGCTGTAAGATATAACGAAACAGAAGAAGGACCTGATGATGAATATATAACCTATACAAACTCAAATATAAGAAAGTTCCTAAACTCATCTTCAGATTTCGTTGAATCAACAGACTACGATGATTATACCAAAGGTGGCTTTTATGATAACGCCTTTAATTCAGTGGAAAAAACAAATGTATGCAAAACCAATAAGGTGGATGAGAATGAAATAAACGATACAGGGTATTTCAGTCAACCATATTTTGCAGAGGTATGTTATAAAAATTATCCAGTAGAAGGAGATTATGTATTTCTTCCTAGTGCAGATGAAATGGGAAAACCAAAGTATGGATATTACGACGATAAATTTAAAATTGGATCGATAGTAGAGTCTAGATGTAGAAAAGGTACAGATTATGTGAAATCACTACTAGATTGTAGAAGAGATGATATTTATTGGTTAAGATCAATAGAAAAAGCAATTACTTATCCTGCTGTGTGTACATTTAATTTTTCGGGTTTGAAAAGAGTTGAACGTTGGTGCATTCGTCCAGAAACCAACATAAAGCGTGATACTATAGCTTTTGCATATAAATCAGATGAGGAAAAAGCTTCCGAAGTAACACAGACTACTAAGGTCTCAGATGATGCTAATACATGGAAACTTACATACACTGACGGTAGTGGTTTTAATGCTACAGCTCAAAGCGATACCAGCTGTGTAGAAGCCGGTGAAAATGTGAAGATAGCTATTAAAAAGATTCCAACACTTACCGATGGAAATGCATATACACAGGTTTCAGCTATGATAGTGGATAAGAATAACACTGTAGTGGCCTATGGAAAGATAAAAGAAAAACCCGAGGTATGTTATACAAATGTTACAATACCGGAAGGATTATCAGCAGGAGACTATACAATTAAAGTCTTTGCAGAGGATGTTAATTCAACAGCAGAATCACCAGAAGTAGATTATGCCAGCAACATGTCCAGTATTCCGGTAACAGTAGTTACACCTAATGTTACATATAAAGTTCAGGTTCAAAAGACAGGATGGGAAGAGAATTACATAGCAGCCGGACAAACTTCAGGAACAGTAGGACAAGCTCTCAGACTTGAAGCTATTAAGATTAAGTTAGTAAATAGCGATGGAACTGATTTTGATACAACTAATGGTGGTATTGAGTATAGCGTTCATGTACAAAAGAATGGTTGGGAAAAAGAATACCTTGCAAATGATGAATTATCAGGAACAGTAGGACAGGCTCTCAGACTTGAAGCTATTCGGATAAGATTAACCGGAGATATAGCTAATAAATACGATGTTTATTATAGAGTCCAGGCGCAGAAGTTTGGCTGGATGGGCTGGGCAAAGAATGACGAAAAGTCAGGAACAGAAGGTTATGCATATAGACTTGAAGGAATTCAGATAAAACTTGTATCAAAGGGAAGTGACGCACCAACAGAAAGTGGTGGTGTAAAGGATACAAATCTTCCATGTTTCTTTGATAAAAAAACGATTCCGGAGGTTAGTTATAAAACTCAGGTGCAGACCTATGGATGGCAGGGCTATGTTAAAGATGGCACCACATCAGGAACAGTAGGAAAAGCTAAGAGACTTGAAGCTATTAAGATTAAGTTAGTAAATAGAGATGGAACAGCTTTTGACACAGCTAATGGCGGTATCGAGTATAGAGTACATGTTCAGAAGAAAGGCTGGGAGAAAGAATACCTTGCAAATGATGAATTATCAGGAACAGTAGGAAAAGCTTTAAGACTTGAGGCAATCCAGATAAAACTTACAGGAGACCTGGCAAAAAACTTTGATATATACTATAGAGTTCAGGCACAGCACTTTGGCTGGATGGGCTGGGCAAAGAATGACGAAAAGTCAGGAACATCAGGCTATGGTTACAGACTAGAAGCAATCCAGATACAGTTAGCACACAAAGGCACACCATCAAATGCCATAGGCTCAACAGGCAATGCGTATAGAAGTAAATGATTAATAGGAGGAAGAAATGAAAAAGTCAAAAAGAATTATATCTCTTATAATTGCTTTTGCCATTATAGTTACGTTAATACCTAATTATACAAAAGCAGATACGACAGGTAAAAGTATAACTGTAAACGTAAAGTTATATGACATTGAAACAGAGAATCTAATTGAAGATACAAATGTAAATGTAACAGGAACTCTTACAGTTAACGGAAGAAACGAAAAGGTAGAGTTTAGTGGAACTAATACTACAGGAGTATTTTCAGCTGATATTTCGCTAGATACTTGGGAAACATTAGAAAGTATGGAAATTGATAGCAAAACATACGGTTATTCCACGGTAGACTTAAATAATCATGAGGTTAATTATGACCAAACAATAACAATAAAAGTAAAATTAGGTAACTATCTAAATGAAACTGATTCTTATGAAGAAAAGAATGATAGTGAAACAAGATATACACCTGAAGATAATGCAACTTTTAAATTCCAAGATTATTTTAAAATAACAAATGTTATTAAAGTGGATGATGATATACTTTATGAAGGGACACTAGAATATTCTGCAGATAAAGAGGCTTCTGTTTTAAAAAACGGAGAGCTAGATTTGTCTAAGTGTGAAAAAACAAGTTTTGATGAAGGAATAGATGTGTCGGCGACAATTACACCTGTATCCGAAATTGATGAAGAAGGATACAGGTATGCAACCCAGAAATATACTCATAAATTTAAATTTAACACGATAAATACGGGAATAAAATATACTACAAGTCCACAGATGATTAATTTTGGACAGAAACTAAATAATCCCAGATATACCAGCAAACAGTTTATAGTAGATAATGGTTATAAGTTTAGTTATGAAAGTAGTAATGAAGAAGTTGCTACAGTTGGTAATAACGGAGAAGTAACATCTAAAAACATTGGAAATACTACTATTACAGCATCCCTTGATTTGAGTAAAATATATGAACCTACTTCAGCCAGCTATAATCTAGAGGTTAAAGAATACGAAGTTGATGATTTTGAGCCAAAAGTAGATGAAAGTAAAAACACTCCGGTAAAGGATGCTAAAGGTATAGAATGGTACAATTCTAATAGTTTGACATTTATAGATGAAGATGAAGCGAAAGAAGGAACAGATACAGTTGTAGATAAATATGGAATATTTGGTACATTACCTTCTATAAATAATATAAGTGCTCTAACTGAAGTAACTAAATGGGATACTTCGTGTAAGGTTAGCAATTTAGATGAAGGAAAAAATACAATATATTTTTATGCAAGAAATTTAGATGAATCAGATAAAACGAACAAAGACAGTATAACAACTACACCTACAACTCTAGATGTATATGTTGATACAACACCACCAGAAGTGCCGGTAATAGATAATTTTGTTTGGACAGAAAAAGAAGAGAAAAATGGTTATTATGGTAGTTCCATAGTGTTTGATTATACAGTAGAGGATAAGACTTCAAAAGTTAAAGAGGTTTCTTATGCAATAATAGAAGGTGGAAAAGACTATAAAGATGATTCTATTAAATGGATATCTAATTCTATACCTAGTGGAACCGTACGTTATAGTTTGAGTTCAGGTATGGAATATACGTTCTGTCTAAAAATTGTCGATTATGCAGGCAATATCAGATATTATGATGTAATTAGTGGTATTACGGATGTATCAGCACCAGAAGTCACTGAAGTCTCTCTTCAAGATAAGGTGTTAGATGCTGATACGCTTACTCTGTTAAATCAAAATGACATATATTCATTACAAGCAAAGTGTACAGATGTTGCACCATCTTCTGAAATAGGAGACTTAGAGGTGAGTTTTTATAAGTATAATAAGGAGACTAATTCCTATGAAGATAAACCTTCTATACAGTTTTCCAATATAGAAGATGCATCTGTAGGACAAGAAAAAACAAAAAAAGAATTAATTACAACTGTTAAATATGATGACTACGTAGAACAACTAGAAGATAATACCAGATATCAGGTACGTGCTATGGCAACTGATAAAGCCGGTAACAAATCTGAAGAAAAGGTCTTTGGAGATGTTTTCGTATATACAGGTGTTGCAAGTATTGATGTTTCCGTAAGTCCAACACTTATTAATGACAAGTATATTACACAGGGAAATCCGCAGCTTACATATAATATTAGTAGATGTCCTAGTGAAATGTATAATTCAGGGAATGTACAGGATATTATATTGAAAAATGTTACCTATAACGGTAAGGCATTAAGTGAATTGGATAATACAGATAATGCATATTATAAGTTTGAATCTACAACCACAGCCGATATTAATCAGGTGGAAAAGCTTAGCCTTGTAAAAGATGGTGAATATACAGTTAAAAGTTTCGATTTTACAAACAAAGCAGGAACAACTAGTAGTAAGTCTAATGAATTTGAATTCATAGTGGATAGAGCAACTCCGGAGATAGATACCGTTGCCACAAAGATTGAAACTAAGTCCAATGACAATGGCTACTATAACGCAGAAGACATTGACATAAACGTAAGAGTTTCAAAGAAACTTTATTACGCAAAGTATAAAACTTTATCATATGAAGTCTATGATGGCGACAATCTTGTGGAAGCCCTTTCTGGTACATTAGATGTGATAGATTCAAGTAAACTATCTACAGATGACAATGGATATACCATAATAGAGAACACATTTACCATAAAAGGCGAAGATCTAAAAGCCAACAGTATTAACAGTGATAACATTAGGGTTGTTGTAAAAGTTGAAGATGAAGCTGGAAGAACAGATTCCCTTGAATTAACACCTATAAAAATCAGTACAGATATTCCTAGGGTAACTGTTAAGTATAAAACAGGTGACAATCCAATAGTAAATGACGAGTTCTATCAGGGAACAGCTAATGTAACTATTCAGATAACTAGTAAATTACCAGATACCTTTGATACGGAATCAGCTGGTAATGCAGTTGTTGTAACAGCTAAGAATAAATCCGGCGAAGTAAGTTTTACAAAGTATACAGCTTGGGAGACAACTAAAGACACCGATAATGATGAATATGTACACACTATGGAATTGCAGATGACAGACAGTGCAACTTATAGTATCAGCATAAACCAGGCAGGAAATGTATATACAGATAAGGCTGATAATAAAGCTGAATTCTCTGATGCAAGTGATAGTGGAGTTATTTCATTTACTATAGATAATGATAAACCGGAAAATGTCAAAGTAAGTACTGAGATACAGGGTAATGTAATAAAAGAGTTTTTTGATTTTGTTGAAAATAACAATGCTGATGTAAGATTTCCTATAATTACTAATAATAAATCTTATGTGGTAAACATTTTAGGAGACGGCAATGGAAATGTAGATAAAACCAGTGCGGTAGACGTGTTCTATTACAGATATTCAATAAATGATAAGAGTAAAAAGAATTTAACTGCAGCTGACTTGGATAAATTAGAAGATTCTAAATGGGTATCGGATTCTAATCTGTACATAAAAGATGCTGCAGATACAAAAGATGGTATCCCGGAAAATGGAACAGGTATAACCATAAGTGATAAGGGATATTATCAATATTATTTCAAGGTAATAGATAGGGCAGGTAACTACATTTATATTAATTCTCAGGGAAATATAATTGATGAAACCGCACCGGTAATTAGCGATATTACATGCCTTGAAGCATCAGGAAGCAGCGAGAATGCCAACAAATATTTTAATGAAGATGTAAAAGTTAATTTTAATGTTCAGGAAAAAGAAGATAATTATTCAGGTATCAGCAAAATAACATACTCAGTTTATAACTTTAAGACAAAGGGTATATTCGATGCCTGCAATAAAGAGTCTGATTTTAATAAGAAATATCCTACAGAATACAGAACACAGTACGAAGAGGATATTATAACCGACGATGAAAATGGGCCAACATATTCAGACATTACAGATACAAAGAAGAAAGACATTGGTTTTACAGTAAATAGTAAGGATAACAACAGTGATTATGTTGTGATAGTTGTAACAGCAACTGACAGAGCAGGTAATCAAAGTGTTCAGTCCAAACTTATAAAGATTGATGTTACAAAACCAACTATAAGTATCCAGTTTGATAATAATGATATTAAAAAACAAATAAATAACAGAGGTTATTATAGTGCCAACAGAACAGCAACTATAACGATTGTAGAAAGAGAAAGCTCTTTCGATAAAAACAAGGTTGAAGTTGCCAAGTATTTTAGCGCAGTAGATGGACAGGGTAAAGAATTAACAGATATCAATATTAAAAACATGATGTCGTCATGGAGTATAAGTAAAACCAATGATGATGATCCTAACAATGATACACATACAGCAACAGTAACATTTTCAAAGGATGCCAATTATAAATTCAACATAACAGTTGTTGATAATGCAGATAATGCCAATGATGGAGTTGCATATCCAAATCATGCAGATGGAACAACTCAGAAAACACCTAATGAATTCACTGTTGATAAAGTAGCAGCATCAGGAACATTAGACATAAATGCAATAGACAGATATTCGAGTCTTATAACAGATATAAGATTTGCTATATGGAAGAATTTTGCAACAACATACAAAATAGGAGCAACTGACGTAACAAGTCCAATTGATGGAATATACTATTACATAACAGAAGGTACAACAGCCTTAACTGTTAGAGAACTTAATAACATTAAGTCTTGGACTACATATGCAGGTAACAATGTTCCAATAGGACCAAACAGTCAGGCAACAATATATGTAAAACTCGTAGACTATGCAAAGAACGTCAGTTATCTAAGCAGTAACGGAATGATATTTGATTCTCAGGTTCCGACTATAAGTATTACACCGGAAGAAAACAGCATAGGAATATATAACGGAGCGGTTAATGTGGATATCAGCGTTGTGGATCCAACAGCCGGTAATACATATTCAGGAATTAAAAATATTACATATTCTGTGTTAAATATGGGAACAGAAACTCAAAGTGGAACTTTGTATAGTTACACAAATGAGAATCCAACTAAAGAACAGTTGCTTCAGAAATGGACAGGAAGTATAACAATAGATTCAAACTTAAACAATAGTAATGATGTTAAAATTCTTGTAAATGCAACAGATAATGCTGGTAATACCTACACAGCAACTAGTACGGTAATGATTGATATCTCAAAACCGGTTATTAATGTGTCATATGACAATAATAATGGTGATAATTCATTTACAGGAATGACATTATACAGAGAAGACAGAACAGCAACAATTACTATAGAAGAAAGAAACTTTGATCCATCAAAGGTGGAGATAAATATTACCAATACAGATGGAACAATCCCTACAGTTTCCGGCTGGACAACTAAGGATGGAACAGGTAACGGAGACGACATTATTCATACCGGAACTATTACATATTCAGCAGATGGAGATTATACATTTGATATAAGTTGTAAAGATATGGTTGATAATCAAAGTGATGAGAATGTTAACTATGGTTCATCTCAGGCACCAACAAGCTTTACAATAGATAAGACACAGCCAACAATATCGGTGGTGTATGACAATAATAATTCCGTTAATGAAATGTATTTCAATGCAGAAAGAACAGCCACAATTACAGTTAACGAACATAATTTTGATGCATCAAGAATTACATATACATCAACAGCAACAGAAGATGGCAATGCAAAAACAGCACCGGCATTAAGTTCATGGACTACGTCAGGAGATGTACATACAGCAACCATTTCCTTTGCAGATGATGCGGATTATGCATGGGATATAAGTTATACAGATAAAGCCGGTAATGAAGCCAATACAATAGAACATCAGACTTTTTGTGTAGATAAAACAAAACCGGAAGTAATCATTAACGGTGTAGTTAATCAGTCAGCAAATGCACAGGATGGAAACATTGGATTTACTATTCAGTGTACAGATACCAACTTTGATATATTCACACCAAAGTTAGAAGTTGTAGATATGAGTAACGGAAGTTACGAAGTAAAAGAGATAGAGATAACAAATGTATCTGACATTCATAATGGAAAAATCTACAAAGTAGATAACTTAGAATCTGATGGAGTATATTCGGTTACATGTATTGCAGTAGATAAAGCAGGCAATACATACGATACCTTAAAAGCCCCTGATAAAGATGGTAATTTACATGATGTAGAGGTAAATGCAGGAGATACTCTAACAACATTCTCAGTAAATAGAATGGGATCAACCTTTCTTCTGGGAGATTACGCAGAAGATAGAGTTGAAAAAGGCTATGTACAAGATATAGAAGATTCTATAGATGTTATTGAGATTAATCCGGATCCAGTTGAAGCGCATGATATCACCATAAATAATACAAGTATAGATGATGGTGATGTTAATATATCAAAAGAACATGAAGATGGCACATGGTACAAATACACCTACAGTATGGATAAGCAATTATTTGCAGAAGAAGGAGATTATTCAGTAATAGTCAAGTCTACAGATAAGGCAGGTACAGATGCATACAGCGATGTGAAGGGTGCAAAGATAGATTTTACTGTCGATAGAACAGCACCGATTGTAAACATTAGTGGTGTAAAAAATGGAGGAAGATATCAGAAACAAACAGAGGAAGTTACAGTTATTGCAACAGACGATGGAAGTGGAATCGGAAAAATTGAGGCAATAGTATTAGAGGCAGATGGTTCACCAATCAAAAATAGTAAAGGGAAAGATATTAGTGTTAGATTCAGTATGGAAGGCGAAATATTAACAGAATATCTTGAAAAGAATGATGGAAAAATCAAATTTACTATTCCTGAAGGATATCAGAATCGAGTAAAAATAGTTGCCAGTGATAACGCTGTAAATGACAGCAACGAAACAAACGAATACATAAAAACATTTACAAAAGTAACAGTATCAGTTAATTTCTGGATTATCTTTTACGCAAACAAACCACTATTCTACGGAAGTATATTAGGAGGAATTGCGTTAATAATAGGAATTATACTTTTAATAGTATTCGGAAAAAGAAAAAAACAATAACAAAAATATATTTCTATTTATAAAAAATAATGGAGGTGGGCAACTATCTCCATTGTTTTTATTAAATCTCGGTGTTATTATATGTGTTAAAAGTATTTAAAGATTGGAGCATATTTATATGAGTTCTAAGGAAGTAATGATTGATATATATGATGATGACAGGAATTTCACAGGTCGTGTTCTCCCCAGAAAAACCAAGCTAAAAAAGGGTGAGTACATGATGTATGTTCTGGCTATTCTTGAGCGAAAAGACGACGGAAAGATGCTTATTACTCAGAGAGCCATGGATAAGAAATGGGCTGCGGGAGCTTGGGAGATTCCCGGCGGAGGTGTTGACTCAGGAGAAGACTCCTACACAGCGGTTCAAAGAGAAGTGCTGGAAGAGACCGGCTTAGATGTAAGTAAATGCAGTGACCGGCAGAAGAAACCTGTGTACTCATATAAGAATGAGGACTTAGAAAGCGGTGATAATTATTTTATGGATATTTATCATTTTGTATTTCCATTTGAGGAAAAGGACGTTACTATTGAGCAAAGCGAATCAATTAATCATAAATTTGCCAGCTTAGATGAGATAAAAGAATTAAACGATAATTCTCAGTTCTTACATTTTAAGAGACTTATGACTGCCCTTGAAAATGAGTAGTCCATATTCAAGGAGTAAAGTGTTTTATGAAAAAACCAAAGCTATCATCCCATACCATAGGGATTATTCTTGTTATAATAGATTCATTTTTCTTTTCTTTAATGACATTGTTTGTAAAACTTGCAGGTGATGTACCAACAATGCAAAAGACCTTTTTTAGAAACTTCATTGCGGCAATAATAGCTATTATTGTCTTGGCCAGAAGTGAGGAAAAGTTTCACATTAAGAAGGGAAGCCTTCCGGGATTGTTTGCCAGATCCATCTTTGGTGGAGTGGGAATGATCCTTAATTTTTGGGCTATTGACCATATTGGTCTTGCAGATTCTAATATTTTAAATAAAATGTCTCCATTTTTTGCAATTATAGTTTCTATTATTGTTTTATCAGAAGTTCCCAATATTGTAGAAGTTCTTGCAGTAGTAGTTGCATTTATCGGGGCGGCTTTCGTGGTAAAGCCTACGACCGGTCTTGCCAGCATACCGGCATTCATTGGACTTTTAAGTGGCTTAGGAGCAGGTATCGCCTACACATTTGTTAGAAAACTTGGAAAACATGGAGAGAGAGGCCCGGTAATAGTGGCATTCTTTTCGGTATTTACATGTCTTTTATGTGCACCGTTTTCCGCTATTAACTTTCAACCGATGACGGCAAAACAATTGCTGTGCCTTTTAGGAGCCGGAACAGTGGCAGCCATTGCACAGTTTGCCATAACCGCTGCATATAAGTTTGCACCGGCAAAGGAGATATCGGTATTTGATTACTCTCAGGTAATATTTGCCTCTATATGGGGCTTTTTGGTATTTGATGAAATTCCTGATAAATGGTCAATTCTTGGTTGTGGTATCATAATTACCACTGCATTTGCCAAGTGGTATTACAATGTTCATATACAAAAATAGAACATGGAAAAATTGCACAAAAACAGGTACAAAAAATGCCTATGAGCCCAATAACAATGGGCAAAGTGCATAATGTATTTTTTTGTACTTCAATTAGTACATTCCACGCCTTGACATTGAATTTTTTAATCCATATAATTTCATTAAAGATGTTAAAGAATTAACGGAGTGTACACGAGAATACATAATATAGCGCATCAGATACACGTCAATTACATCAGTTCACATTATTATTAAAATTATATAAAGTACTAAGTATCAAATTTTAATTGCAAATGATAAGCAAAAAAGTATAAGAAGGAGGATTTACAAAATGGTAAATTTTGATCAGTGGGATGGATTCAAAGGAAGACTTTGGAAAGAAGAAATCAACGTAAGAGATTTCATTCAGAACAACTACACACCTTATGATGGTGATGAGAGCTTCCTTGCAGGCCCAACAGAAGCAACAGACAAATTATGGGAAGAGCTTCAGGCATTACAGAAAGAAGAAAGAGCTAAAGGCGGAGTATTAGATATGGATACAGAGATTGTATCTTCTATCACATCACATGAGCCTGGCTATCTTGATAAAGATCTTGAGAAAATAGTTGGTCTTCAGACAGACAAACCTCTTAAGAGAGCATTCATGCCTTTCGGTGGAATCAGAATGGCAGAGCAGTCATGCGAAATGTACGGATATACTCCAAGCGAGAAACTTCATGAGATTTTTACAAAATATCATAAAACACACAGTGACGCAGTATTCCAGGTTTACACACCAGAGATTAAGAAATGTCGTCATAACAAGATTTTAACAGGACTTCCTGATACATATGGTAGAGGACGTATCGTAGGTGATTACAGAAGAATTGCTCTTTACGGTATCGATTTCCTTATCCAGGAAAAAGAACATGATAAAGCAAACATCGGTGCCGGTGATATGTTAGATCAGTACATCCGTCTTAGAGAAGAAGTTGCAGAGCAGATCAAAGCATTAAAGGCTATGAAAGAAATGGCTGCTTCTTACGGATTCGATATTTCTCAGCCAGCTAAGAATGCACAGGAAGCTGTACAGTGGACATATTTCGGATATCTTGCAGCTATTAAGACACAGAACGGTGCAGCAATGTCAATCGGACGTGTTTCAACATTCTTCGATATCTATATCCAGAGAGATTTAGAGAACGGAACAATTACAGAGTCTGAGGCTCAGGAACTTATCGATCAGATTACAATGAAATTCAGAATGGTTAAATTCGCTCGTATCGAGTCATACAACCAGTTATTCTCAGGTGATCCGGTTTGGGCAACAATCGACCTTGCAGGTGCAGGTGTAGATGGACGTTCAATGGTTACAAAGACAGACTTCCGTATTCTTCATACATTAGAGAACATGGGACCTTCACCAGAGCCAAACATTACAGTACTTTACTCTTCTAAGTTACCAGAGAGCTTCAGAAGATATGCAGCTAACATCTCAATCAAGACAAGTTCAATCCAGTACGAGAATGATGATGTTATGAAACCAATCTGGGGCGATGATTACGCAATCTGCTGCTGTGTATCAGCTACACAGACAGGTAAGGAAATCCAGTTCTTCGGAGCTAGAGCAAACCTTGCAAAAGCACTTCTCTACGCTATCAACGGTGGTATTGATGAGAAGACAAAAGATCAGGTTGGACCAGCTTACGTACCAATTACTTCAGAGTACCTTGATTATGATGAAGTTATGGCTAAATATGACAAGATGCTTGATTGGTTAGCAGATGTATATGTAAATACACTTAACCTTATCCAGTATATGCATGACAAATATTACTATGAAGCAGCACAGATGGCTCTTATCGATACAAACTTAAGAAGAACATTCGCAACAGGTATTGCAGGATTCTCACATGTTATCGATTCACTTTCAGCTATCAAATATGCTAAAGTTAAGACAATCAGAGATGAAGACGGACTTGCAATCGATTACGAAGTTGAGGGAGATTTCCCAAGATACGGTAACGATGATGATAGAGCAGATGAAATCGGTGTATGGCTCCTTAAGACATTCATCGAGAAGATTTCTAAACATCATACATACAGAGATTCAGAGCCTACAACATCTATCCTTACAATTACATCTAACGTAGTTTATGGTAAGGCTACAGGATCTATGCCAGATGGAAGAAAAGCAGGAGAGCCATTATCACCAGGAGCTAACCCAGCATACGGAGCAGAGAAGTCAGGATTACTTGCATCTCTTAACTCAGTAGCTAAGATTCCTTACAAGTGGTCTCTTGATGGAATTTCAAATACACAGACAATTAACCCAGATGCATTAGGACATACAGAAGAAGAGCAGATTACAAATCTTGTACAGTCAATGGATGGATACTTCGATCAGGGTGCACATCACCTTAACGTAAACGTATTCGGTATTGAAAAACTTAAAGATGCTATGGAACATCCAGAGAAAGAAGAGTATGCTAACTTCACAATCCGTGTATCAGGATACGCTGTTAAGTTCATCAACCTTACAAGAGAGCAGCAGGAAGACGTTATCTCAAGAACATTCCATGCACACTTATAATTTGTAGTTTAGTGAATAATTTATAAGAATTAAAAAGCAGCTATGTAGTAATCGAATCTAGATTGGTGCATAGCTGCTTATATTTTGCAAAAAATATCAATGTCAGTGATGAAGAAAGGCAGGATTATTATGGCAGAAATATTAAAAGCCAGAGTTAGTAAATTTGAAACATTCGGTCTTGTAGATGGTCCCGGTGTAAGATTTGTCGTGTTCTTACAGGGATGTAACCTGAGATGTCAGTTTTGCCACAACCCAGAGACGTGGAAATGCAACGAAGGTGGAGAATTATGGAGTCTAGGTGACCTTTACAATAAAGTTATCAGATATAAGCCATATTGGAAAGATAATGGAGGAGTAACTGTCAGCGGTGGCGAGCCTCTTGTTCAGATAGATTTCTTAATAGAGTTTTTCAAAAAACTTAAAAAAGATGGAGTACAGACAGTTATAGATACAGCAGGAGAACCATTTACCAGAGAAGAGCCATTCTTCTCAAAGTTTGAAGAGCTTATGAAATACACAGATTTGGTAATGTTAGACCTTAAAGAAATGGATGAGGAAAAGCATATCAAACTCACAGGAAAGACCAATCAGAATATATTTGATTTGGCAAACTATTTGTCAGATACAGGTAAAGAAATGTGGATAAGACACGTGCTTGTTCCGGGCCTTACAGATGATGAAGAAGGTCTTAAGGAAATGAAAGAATTTATAGACTCGCTAAAGACTGTAACTAAGGTGGAGATATTACCATATCACACCCTTGCCCTTCCAAAATGGGATGAATTGGGACTTAAATATCCTCTTGAAGGAGTGCCAACACCAACTGAGGAGGAAGTAAAAAAGGCAGAAGATATACTTGGAATCGTGAAATAAAATGATTATAAAAAAGCAACTATGATTTAATCATAGTTGCTTTTTGTTTCCTAACTTTTCATATGTTTAATAATTGGCGTGAAACCTGTGAATTATTCTGCAGAAATAACACCAGCTGGGCATCCGCCCTCGCAAGCTCCGCAATCGATGCATGTATCAGGATCGATAACATATTTATCAGCACCTTCAGAAATTGCTCCTACTGGGCAAGTTCCAGCGCATGCGCCACACATTAAACAACCGTCATTAATAACATGTGCCATAATAACTTCCTCCTTTATTCTGTCCAACTAACTAGATTTTACGAAAAATCTTATTGATATTTTATCTCAAAAACGTTACATGTTCAAGATGTTTATTAATTAAAAATGTATTTAACACAAAACAAGTACGCCTTGAAAAAAAAAAGACGATGTAATATAATAGCACATCAGAGAGTGAGTTAGTTAAAGGTGTGTGCTTATGCATACTCCTTATATTTTATAGATTGGAGGTTTGATTATGGCAAACTATGTTAACAAGAATATTATTATTAGCGATCTTCTCCAGATAGATGAGGGAATTGTCCCTATTCTTTTAGGATCAGGAATGCATTGTATTGGATGTCCATCTTCATGGGGTGAGACATTAGAGGAAGCTGCATATGTTCATGGAATTAATGCAGATGAGCTTGTAGATGACATAAATGATTATCTTCATTCAGCCCTTGGGGTAGAAGATGAAACAGATAAGGCACAGGCATAATTAAACGCTGTCAAACAAAATGTTTGACAGCGTTTTTCTTATTCTCTTATATCTGCCATTTTATTAAGGGCATCGTATTTTATAAGGGTTTCGCCATTTCTTTCTAAGAATTTACTTCTAATGTAGGCTTGGGTTGGATTGCCGTATTCGCAAGCCATATCATTTAAGTATAATCGTTCTTTATAATCCATATTGTCATAGAATATAACAACATAATATTTGTTATTGAACCTATATAATGAGCTTCTTCCATGAATTGTGGAAAAAGAGTTGGCTAGAGCCAATACATCATCAAGTTCATTAAATACGTAAGAAACTTCAGTATCCTTTTGGTCATATCTGTTATCTGCAAAAACAGAATGATTTGGATTGAGAACCGGAAAAGTGGTGGACTTACTGATTATAATCATAAGCTCATTTTTTGGCAGAGGGACAGCCTCAATAAGAAGTTGTTGGTTGTCAGCCTCAAAGTGAAAATCCTTCTCTGCGATTTGTAATATGGATTTAAAAAGATCATTAGCTTCTTTGGTTCCATATCTAAAGGTACTTAAATGAATTGATCTGTCTTCAAGTTCTTGAGTTGTTAAGGTGAAGACGATTCTGGATTTATCTAAAGTTTTAACTATCATAAGAATTCCTTTCTTGTGTAAACAAGCTGTAAATAAAAATCTAGATACTATTGTATCAATTATTGGAAAATGGGGCAACAGATAGATTAGTTTAATTTTTATGTAACAAAATAAAAGGTTGCAAATTTAGAAACAACATATTATAATGTTAAATATAGAAATTTGAAAGGAGGATAAGAGTATAAATAATCAAAAGAAAGGGGGAGTAAGTGGGAAGTCTGACTTATTATATATAGCCATTGTAAGATGGTAGAGAATAATAATATATCACGAAATCAGAGAGAAAAAGGTGTGGCTTTTGTCACACCTTTTCATTAATTTATGAAATGTTTGTAGAAACTCCATATATTCTATGACTAACTTGAGGAAATGTGGTATAATACTTTAGTTATTTAGAATAATAGGTAAACTAGGCTATTTATAAATATTTATTTCGATTCTTATCAAGGAGGAGAATAGTTTGAGCGAAGAGAATAGAAGACCTAGGAATAATGCGTCAAGAAGTAATAATCCTAGGAACAGACGTAGAAAGAAGAAGCAGATACCACCGGCATTAATAGTGGGATTGGTAGTTGTTTTTGTTGTTATAGTTTGTATAATAAGCAGCATCATTGAAAAACATACACCTTCTAAGAAGGTAATGTCTCAAGAAGATATAAATGCAAGATATGGAATAGCTGCAGACACAGACGTGGCTATTGTTTTAAACGGCAAGATAATAGCAGATGAGAAGGCTTTGTATGAGGGAGATAAAGTTTATCTTAGATATGAGTTTGTAAAGGCAAATATTAATGATAAATTCTATTGGGATAACTTTGAAAATATTTTGTCAGTGACAACTCCAACGGATATTATAAGATCTCATGTTGGAACCACAGAATATACAGTCACTAATTCAGCTAAGACCGTGGATTACCAGGTTGTAAAAACCAAAGGGAATACAGTCTATATAGCAGCTGATTTCATAAAGGAATATACAGCATTTGAATGTGCATATTATCAGACACCTAATAGAGTTGTCATAAAGACAAGTTATGGTGAAGAAAATGTTGGTACAATCAATAAGAATATTAAGATAAGAGAAAAGGCTGATATCAAGGCGGACATAGTATATAGCGCCACAGCAAAGACAAAGGTTAAAATTCTTGGAACATCAAAGGGATTCAGTGAAGTTGCTACAGCTGATGGATGGTTTGGATATGTAAAATCAGATGAAATAAGCGGTAAGAAGACAGAGACTACTGTATCCACCTATGTTGCGCCAGAGTATACCAGAATCAGTCTGGATAAGACAATAAGTCTTGGATGGGATCAGATAAGTGTAAAAGGTGGCGGTAATCTTATAAATAACGTTACCAATGCAAAGGGACTTAATGTGGTTTCTCCAACATGGTATAGATTTGAGGGAAATGAAGGTGGATTATCTAGTTTTGCAGATGCTACTTATGTAGAACAGGCACATCTCATTGGACTACAGGTATGGGCCATGGTGGATGATCAGTCAGAGAATTCTAATGACACGGAGATATTTACCCACACATCAAGACGTGATGCTGCCGTAAATACTTTGGTGGCTGAAGCTATACAGTATGGAATAGATGGAATTAATATTGACGTAGAGTATTTGACAGAAGAAGCTTCTCAGGCATATATCCAGTTCATGAGAGAGTTATCTGTAAAATGTAGAATAAATGGAATCATTCTTTCTGTGGATATAAAAGTACCGGAAACAAGAAACAATTTCTGTGGCGTATATGGAATCAGCAAGTTAGGAGAAGTGTGTGACTATGTGATAATGATGGGCTATGATGAGCACATGAGTGTAGACACAGGGGCAGGCTCGACGGCCTCTCTTAACTGGGTTTCTAACGGAATCAAATATATGACAGAGCAAATGGATTCTTCAAAGATAGTATGTGGAATTCCATTTTATACAAGAAGCTTTACTGTAGACGGACAGGACAATGTAATAGAGACCGGTGTTTTACCAATGGGCAAAGACCTGGAATTGTTAGCGTCTAAGGGAGTTGAGGCAACCTGGGTTGAAGAGTATGGTCAGAAGTACGGAGAGTATCAGGAAGGCGATAATATCGTAAGAATCTGGGTGGAAGATGCTGCTTCTATAGAAGCAAAACTACAGTTAATAGAACAGTACAATATTGCGGGAATTGCAGTATGGAGATTGGGACTGGAAGATGTAAATATCTGGAATACAATTATTAAATACACCAACTAACAACATCGACTATGTTCATAACCAGTAATAAAAAGAAGGCTTTAAAATGAATACTATTTTAAAAAAAATAGATAAGGATAATATTGATTATTCAGTCATGGAAATGGCTGGAGAAATTCTGAGACGAGGAGAAATGGTGGCATTTCCTACAGAGACGGTATATGGTCTTGGGGCTAATGCATTAGATGAATCGGCTTCAGCAAAGATATATGAAGCTAAGGGAAGACCTTCGGACAATCCTTTAATAGTGCATATTTCTAAGGAGGAACAGCTTGAACCATTAGTAAAAGAGATTCCTGAGAAAGCTAGACTTTTAATGGAAAAGTTCTGGCCGGGACCATTGACACTGATTTTCAAAAAGAAGGATACGGTGCCGGATGGAACCACAGGTGGATTGGATACAGTGGCTATTAGAATGCCGGACAATGCAGTGGCTCTTGCCATGATTGATGCGGCAAAGGTTCCAATAGCGGCACCATCGGCTAATACGTCAGGAAGACCATCTCCAACTACAGCTAATCACGTAATGGATGATATGAATGGAAGAATATCCATGATATTAGACGGTGGAGCAGTGGGAATTGGAATCGAGTCAACCATAGTAGATGTCACAGGAGAGATTCCAATGATTTTAAGACCTGGGTATATCAACAAAAGTATGCTGGAAAATGTAGTAGGTGAAGTTGCTATAGACAAGGCAATCCTTGGTCCGATGGATGAGAATTCACATCCTAAGGCACCAGGCATGAAGTATAAGCATTATGCGCCAAAGGCGGATTTTACCATGTATGATGGTGACATTGAAAATGTTATAAAGGCTATTAATAAAAGGGCAAAGGATTACATAGATAAAGGTTATACTGTTGGAATAATTTGTAGTGATGAAACAAGACAAAGATACCAATATGGAGATGTAGAATCCATTGGTACAAGACAAAATGAGATAACCATTTCTCACAATCTCTATAGAATATTAAGAGATTTTGATGATAAGGAAGTTGATTATATACTAGGGGAGACATTTAACACAAAAGAATTAGGTGGAGCAATAATGAACAGATTGCTGAAAGCCGCAGGTTATCAGGTGGAAAATGTCTAGAGTAGAATAGAAGATTTGGTGGAAAGGAGCAGTTATGGCAAGATACAAAAAAGTTGTGTTTGTTAGTACAGGTGGAACCTGTAGAAGCATTCTTGCAAAAGCTGTTTTCAACAAATTTAATGACATTCAGGGAATTGAAGCAGTATCCAGAGGACAGGTGGTTTTATTTGAGGAACCTGTTAATCAAAAGGTGGAGGCAGTTGCCAAAGCAAAGGGATATTCTTTGGAAGGAGAAAAATCTGAACAGCTTACAATGGATGATTTTGGAGATGACAACCTTGTTCTTGTAATGACAGATATTCTTAAGAAAAAACTCTACGAAGATTTTGAGGATGCCATTAATGTATATTCCGTAAGGGAATTTGCAGGGGAAGCAGTTGGATTAGATTCGGTATATGGTGGTGAGCTGCCTGAGTATGGAGAGCTCATTGATAAAACTGAAAAACTCATTAAACTAGTAATAGAAAGAATAAAGGAGATATCAAAGGATATCTAAGGAAAGGAATAATTATGATAGCATTAGGCTGCGATCACGGCGGATATGAATTGAAACAAGAGGTTATAGCGTATTTAAAAGAGAATGATATTCCTTTTAAAGATTATGGTTGTGACGGACTTCAGTCCGTAGACTATCCTGAATACGCAAGGAAGGTTGCGAATGCAATTGTATCAGGAGAATGTGAAAAGGGAATCCTCATCTGTGGTACAGGTATTGGTATTTCCATTGCAGCAAATAAAGTAAAGGGCATTAGAGCTGCTCTTTGTACAGATTGTTATATGGCAGAACTTACAAGACTTCACAATGATGCAAATATACTGGCAATGGGAGGAAGAGTAGTAGGTCCTGGTCTTGCAGTTAAAATTGTAGACACATTCCTTCACACAGAATTTTCTAATGAAGAGAGACACATGAGAAGGATTGAAATGATTGAAGAATAAATGAGGTATAATATGGGTTCTTCAAAGAGAGAAGATTATATAAGTTGGGATGAGTATTTTATGGGAGTTGCTTATTTGGCTTCTATGAGATCAAAAGATCCTAATACCCAAGTAGGGGCATGTATAGTAAGTAAAGAAAATAAGATTTTGTCCATGGGCTATAATGGATTTCCAAATGGATGTTCAGACGATACGTACCCATGGGACAGAGAAAGTGATTATGAACTGGATAGCAAATATATGTATTCAACTCACAGCGAGTTAAATGCTATATTGAACTATAGAGGAGGAAGCCTTGAGGGAACCAAGATGTATGTAACATTGTTTCCGTGCAACGAGTGTGCCAAGGCTATAATCCAGGCAGGAATTTCAGAGGTAGTGTACGATTGTGATAAATACAAAGACACAGTTTCAGTTATTGCATCTAAGAGAATGCTGAAATCTGCCGGAGTTAAATTTACTCCATACAATAGAACAGGAAGAAATGTTGTTATAAATCTTTAATGCATTTTCTGAATGTAACTACGAGGATGACTTTTTACAAAGGATGGTAGTATGAACAAAGATGACATGGGAAGTGTTCTTCAGTCTCTGGTGTTGATAAGTCAGGTGGCTATAGCCTTTATGGCACCTGTGTTTTTAATGTTGTTTATCGGTGTTAAAATTGATGGGAAATACAATACAAACTGGACGATACCTCTTTTAATAATAGGAATTGCCGCTGGATTTCTCAGTGTTTATAAGTTGATAAAACCCATCATTACAAAGAAGTCATCACAGGAACTGAAGAAACAAAAGGAAGATGAATATGTTGAGAAGGTCCTTGAGGACTGGAACCAGGGAAGATTATCTAACTCAGATAAAAGAAGCAGTAAATGAAAATTTTCCTGGGGAAGGTGATGAAGAAGATGAAGATTTTATCACAGAGATTCCTGAGAAGGATAAGAGAAAAAGTTTAACCAAACATGGATTTTTTTCCAACTATATGGCAGTAGAATTATTAATGGGAATACTGGCTTATTATGTTATTTGTGAAATTGTATTATTGATAATTGGTAAAAAATTGTTGTACAATTCAATAGGACTTTTTTTTGGAATTGCCATTTGCGTTCTAATGCTTATAAGTATAAGCAGAAGCATAGAAAGGACTTTAAGTTACAACTCAGAAGATCAGGCGGAAAGTTATTTGAAAAGAAGCACGATTATAAGGTTGGGAATAAGTCTTGTTATATTGGTAATAGTTGCTTTTACAAATATTGGTAATATTATTACTTTACTTGTAGGAGTTATGGCATTGAAGGTATCGGCATATTTACAGCCGTTTACTGATAAATTATATTTCAGGTTAACCAAGAATATGGATTTGCCTGAAGAAAATAATTAAAGAAGGAGGTAAAGGCTTGATAAACGGGATAGAACAATCATTGCATTATAATTCAATGATAGCGGCCTCTGGTTCAGATGTTACAGACGGATTCATGATTAAACTCTTAGCAAAGCTTAATATCGGTGGAGCCACTGTTTACATTACGTCTACTCATGTATGTACAGCTATGATAAGTTTGGCGATAATAATATTTGCTCTAATTGTTAATCGTAAGATAAAAAAAGCAAATGTAGAAGATACACCAAGCGGTATAGTTAATATATCGGAGTTGATAGTAGAAACCTTAGATAATTTCGTTGAAGGTATTATGGGTAAAGAAGCAAAGCGTTTTGTTAACTACGTTTCGACGTTATTTATATTTGTTTTGCTATGCAATATATCAGGTGTTTTAGGATTAAGAGCTCCAACAGCTGACTACGGTATGACACTTCCATTAGGACTTATAACTTTTGGAATGGTACATTACTGTGGAATTAAGAAAAACAAATTAAAGCATTTCACAGATATGTGCAAGCCATTGCCACTTACTCCGATTAATATCGTTGGAGAGGTTGCAGTTCCAATTTCACTGTCGTTCCGTTTGTTTGGTAACGTAGTATCTGGAACAGTACTTATGGGACTTGTTTACGGACTGCTCCCAACAATACTTACTGTGGCAATACCATCATTTTTACATGCATATCTGGATATTTTCTCAGGATGTTTACAGGCATTTGTTATAAGCATGCTTACGATGGTTTATGTTAATGATAAGATTGCAGATTAATTATTAAATTAAATATATGCCAAAAGGCAAGGAGGAATTTTTTTATGAATATCAGTGGACAGGATTTTATTCACGGTATGTCAGCAGTTGGTGCTGGTATAGCAATGATTGCTGGTGTAGGACCTGGTGTAGGACAGGGTATTGCAGCCGGTTTAGGCGCAAATGCAGTTGGACGTAATCCGGGTGCAAGAGGAACTATTATGTCAACAATGATTTTAGGACAGGCTGTTGCAGAGACAACAGGTATTTACGGTTTCGTAGTTGCATTAATACTTATGTTCGTTAAGCCATTCGGTTGATTAATCAAAGGAGGCAGACATTTTGGGTACAAGATTATTTGGCCTTGATGCACAGACGTTATTCGATTGTGTGCTGTTAGGTTTCAATATGCTTATCTTATTTACCCTTCTTTCTTATCTTCTTTTTAATCCCCTTAGGGATATGATTCAAAGCCGTAAGGATAGAATTGAAAAGGAAAAGAGTGAGGCGGCTAAGAATGCCAGAGATGCTCTTACTCTTAAGAATGAATATCAGGTAAAAGTTGATAATGCAGAAGAAGATGCACAGGCTATTTTAAGAGATGCAAGACAGAGAGCTCAGAAAAATGAAGAGCAAATCGTCAGTGAAGCCAAGGAAGAAGCGGCTCGCATTATAGCCCATGCGAAAACCGAAGCAGAGCTTGAAAAACAGAAAGCAGCAGATGATATCAGGAAAGAAATCATCTCTGTAGCTACTGTTATGGCAGGCAAATTCATTGCTGTATCAGTTGATGAGGCTACCCAGGAACGCCTTTTAGAAGAGACATTAAGAGAGATAGGTGATAGTACATGGCAAAGCTAGTATCAAAGACCTACGCAGATGCTCTTTTTTCTCTTTCGTTAGAAAAGGATAAGGTAGACAAGTTAAATGAAGAAGTTATGGTTCTTCAGAGTGTATTAAAGGAGAACAAAGAACTTCTTGATGTATTACAGCATCCGCACATCGACAAAAACGAGAAATTACAGCTTGTGGAAAATATTTTCAAAGACAGGTTGGACTCGGATTTGGTGGGATTTCTTATGACAATCGTAGATAAAGAGCGTCAAGCGGAGATATTTAATATATTAGATTATTACATTTCCCTGGTAAAAGAATACAAGCACATTGGCGTAGCTTATGTTACAACAGCAGTAGAATTAAGCGATGCCAGAAAGCAGGAGATATTAGAGAAGCTTATTAATACCACGGATTATGAGAGTTTTGAAATGAATTATATTGTGGATGCATCCGTTATTGGTGGATGTGTTATAAAGATTAATGACAGAGTCATTGATTCAAGTATAAGTTCAAGACTTGGAAAATTATCCGAGGAACTTATGAGTGCTGCAGTGCAGTAGGGAATTTTAAAATATTTTAACTTAAGATAAGTTAATAAGAAAGGTGAGTTAGCTCCATGAATTTAAGACCGGAAGAGATTAGTGCTGTTATTAAAGAACAGATTGAAAAATATTCCGATAAATTGGATGTTTCCAGTGTGGGAACGGTTATCCAGGTAGCTGACGGTATTGCCAGAATTCATGGCCTTGATAAGGCTATGCAGGGTGAACTTCTTGAGTTCCCTGGCGGAGTGTACGGTATGGTTATGAACCTTGAAGAGGACAATGTTGGTGCCGTACTTTTAGGTGAGCAAAAGAATATTAACGAAGGCGATACAGTAAAATCAACTGGACGTGTAGCAACAGTACCGGTTGGTGATGCACTTCTTGGAAGAGTTGTAAATGCATTAGGACAGCCTATTGATGGCAAGGGACCTATCAATACAACAAAGAGAAGAAACATTGAAAGAGTAGCACCTGGTGTAATTACCAGAAAATCAGTAGATACTCCACTTCAGACAGGTATCAAGGCTATAGATGCCATGGTTCCAATCGGAAGAGGACAGAGAGAGCTTATTATTGGAGACCGTCAGACTGGTAAGACAGCTATTGCAATTGATACAATTATTAACCAGAAGAGTCAGAAGGTTAAATGTATATACGTAGCTATAGGTCAGAAGGCTTCAACAGTAGCAAATATTGTAAAGACTTTAGAAGAACACGGTGCAATGGCGTATACAACAGTTGTTGTATCAACAGCCAGTGATTTGGCACCACTTCAGTATATTTCACCATATGCAGGATGTGCAATTGGTGAGGAATGGATGGAAAACGGAGATGATGTATTAGTCATTTATGATGACTTAAGTAAGCATGCTACTGCATACAGAACGCTTTCATTGCTCCTTAGAAGACCACCGGGCCGTGAGGCTTATCCTGGTGACGTATTCTACCTTCATTCAAGATTGTTAGAAAGAGCAGCAAAGTTATCAGATAAATTAGGTGGCGGTTCTCTTACAGCCCTTCCTATTATTGAGACTCAGGCAGGTGATGTATCAGCATACATACCAACCAACGTTATCTCAATTACAGATGGACAGATTTATCTTGAGACAGAAATGTTTAACTCAGGATTCAGACCTGCTGTAAATGCCGGCTTATCAGTATCCCGTGTAGGTGGCGCAGCTCAGATTAAAGCTATTAAGAAACTTGCAGCTCCTATCAGAGTTGAGTTAGCTCAGTACAGAGAACTTGCAGCATTCTCTCAGTTTGGTTCAGAACTTGATGAAGCTACAAAAGAGAAATTAGAGCAGGGCTCTCGTATTAAGGAAATTCTTAAACAGGATCAGTATAATACAATGCCTGTTGAATATCAGGTAATAATTATATATGCGGCAACTAAGAAATATCTTCTTGATATTCCGGTTGACAGAGTTCTTGAATTTGAAAAGGATTTATTTGAATTCATCAAGACAAATTATCCGGAGATTCCAGATAGCATCAAGACAACAAAGGAATTAACAGAAGATACAGAGAAGAAGCTTGTAGAAGCTATTAATGCGTTTAAAGAGAATTTTTAAAGGTGGTGTGTTATGGCCTCAATGAGAGATATTCAGCGCCGAAAGAATAGTATTCAAAGCACTGAACAGATTACAAAAGCCATGAAACTGGTTGCCACTGTAAAGCTTCAGAAAGCAAGAACTCACGCGGAACAGGCAAAGCCTTATTTTGATCACATGTATGCTACGGTTAAATCTATATTGGCCAGATCGTCCAATGTTAGTCATAAATATTTGCAGGCAGGGGATAATCCTAAGAAGGCGGTTATTGTCATAACTGCCAACAGAGGACTTGCCGGTGGATATAATAACAACATAACCAAGCTTTTAACAAAGAATAGTGAATTTTCAAAAGATAAGGTTGTAACATACGTTATAGGAACTAAAGGTAGAGATATTTTAGTGAGAAATGGCTATCAGGTTAAAGGAGATTACTCCGACGTAGTAAATGAGCCATTATACAGAGATTCCATGGAAATATGCGAAGACATATTAGAAGCATTTGAGAATAACGAATTCGGAGAAGTGTATCTTGCATACACAAGATTTAAAAATACCGTGGTTCACGTTCCAACAATGCTTAAGCTTTTGCCGGTATCTGCAGAAGATGAGAATTTGCAGGGAATCGAAAAACTTACTCTTATGAACTACGAGCCTAATGAAGAAGAGGCTTTGGACGCAATTGTTCCCAAGTATATGACAAGCCTGATATATGGCGCACTTATTGAAGCAGTTGCCAGTGAAAATGGCGCAAGAATGCAGGCTATGGACTCAGCTACAAGTAATGCAGATGAGATGATTGAGAATTTATCATTGCTTTATAACAGAGCAAGACAGAGCTCGATTACTCAGGAATTAACAGAGATCATAGCAGGAGCGGATGCCATAAGTTAATTATGCATCCATCCAATTAAATAATAGACAAGGAGAAATAACATGGCAGAATCAGCTAATAGCAGACAGGCCGTAGGTAAAATTACCCAGGTTATCGGTGCTGTTCTTGATATTAAATTCCCAGCTGGCCAACTTCCGGAGATTCATGATGCCATCAACATTGAAGGTCCTAATGGTCTTTTGGTTGTAGAGGTATCTCAGCATCTTGGAGATGATACAGTTAGATGTATCGCCATGGGAAGTACTGATGGTCTGGTAAGAGGCATGGAAGCCCAATCAACAGGTGCTCCTATTACAGTTCCTGTTGGTGAAAAAACTTTGGGAAGAATCTTCAATGTTTTAGGCCAGCCTATAGATGATATAGCAGCTCCTGAGGATGTAGAATACCTTCCAATTCACAGAAAGGCTCCGGCATTTGCTGAGCAATCAACAGATACAGAAATATTAGAGACAGGTATTAAGGTTGTAGATCTTCTTTGCCCATATCAAAAGGGTGGTAAGATTGGTCTTTTCGGTGGAGCCGGAGTTGGTAAAACAGTCCTTATTCAGGAACTTATACATAATATCGCTACTGAGCACGGTGGATATTCAGTATTTACCGGTGTTGGAGAGCGTACAAGAGAAGGTAACGACCTTTATTATGAAATGAAGGAATCGGGAGTTATCAATAAGACAACAATGGTATTTGGACAGATGAATGAGCCACCTGGAGCCAGAATGAGAGTAGGTCTTACAGGACTTACAATGGCAGAGTATTTTAGAGATACTGCAGGTAAGGATGTACTTTTATTCATCGATAATATTTTCCGTTTTACACAGGCGGGTTCAGAGGTTTCAGCGCTTTTAGGACGTATGCCTTCAGCCGTTGGTTATCAGCCAACACTTCAGACAGAGATGGGTGCTTTACAGGAGCGTATCACATCTACAAAGAACGGATCAATCACATCAGTTCAGGCGGTTTACGTACCGGCAGATGATTTAACTGACCCAGCGCCAGCTACAACATTTGCCCACTTAGATGCCACAACTGTACTTAGCAGATCTATAGTTGAGTTAGGTATTTACCCGGCAGTAGACCCATTGGAGTCAACTTCAAGAATTCTTGATCCAAAGATTGTTGGTGAAGAACACTACAAAGTTGCCAGAGGCGTTCAGGAGATTCTTCAGAAATACAAAGAACTTCAGGATATCATTGCCATTCTTGGTATGGATGAATTGTCAGAAGATGATAAGCTTGTAGTTGCAAGAGCCAGAAAGGTTCAGAGATTCTTATCTCAGCCATTCAGCGTTGCTACACAGTTTACAGGTCTTGATGGAAAATATGTTCCGGTATCAGAGACTATCAGAAGTTTTAAGGAAATTCTTGATGGAAAACATGATGATATTCCGGAAAGCTACTTCCTTAATGTGGGTTCTATTGATGAAGTTGTTGAAAAATACAATGCAGATAAGAAAGACGTGACAGTTAGCAAAGAGGTAAATGACTCTGAAGAAAATGATGAGACTAGTGAAGATGCAGAGGCTAAAACAGAGGAAGCTCCTAAGAAAGTAACTGTTGATGAAAAGGTTGAAACCCTTAGAGAAGAGGTTAAAAAGACCCAGGACGCAAAGGCTGAGAAAGCCAAATCAGAAAATAACAAGAATTCAAATAATAAGAACTCAGGAAGTTCAAAGAAAAAGAGTGGTTCTAAAAAATCCGGTAAGAAAAAGAGCAAGTCTCAAAAGAAACGTAAATAATGTTTCATGATTTGAATGGATGGTGAATATGGCTGAGGATAATAAATTATTTGATTTGGATATAATAGCCCCAGATAGAATGTTTTATCAGGGAAAGGTATATTTCCTAGAGATGAAGACTTCTGAAGGGGAAATAGGTGTTTTTCGTGGTCATGTGCCAACTACAGCGGTTCTCGTACCTGGGCTTGTAAAAATATATCAGGCAGAGGGAGAAGAACCTAAGGAAGGCGTAATCCACGGAGGATTTGTGGAGATTCTTCAGGATAAGGTTGCAATTATGGCAGAGATTGCCGAGTGGCCGGAAGAAATCGACCTTAACAGGGCTGAAGAGGCAAGAGTTAGAGCTGAGAGACGAATCAATACAGAAGGTGAAGGTATTGATATGGACCGTGCGGAGGCATCTCTTAGAAGAGCGCTTGCCAGAATTGAAGCTTTAAAATAAAATGTGAGTAGTAACTTAGTTTCAGGAAGGAATATTATGGATTTAGCAATTATAAGAGATCTTTATAAAGATACGGATAAATACATAGATAAAAAGATAAAAGTAGGTGGATGGATTAGAAGCATCAGAGATTCCAAGACATTTGGTTTCATTGTATTAAATGATGGTTCATATTTTCAGACACTTCAGGTGGTTTATAGCGATAAGCTTGAGAATTTCAAGGCTATCTCAGGTTTGAATGTTGGTTCAGCTATTATAGTTGAAGGAACATTAGTTGCAACACCCCAGGCAAAACAGCCATTTGAGATACAGGCAGATAGTGTAACATTAGAGGGAGCATCAACTCCTGATTATCCACTTCAGAAGAAGAGACATACCCTTGAATATCTTAGAACAATTACACATTTAAGACCAAGAACAAACACGTTCCAGGCGGTATTCAGAGTTCGTTCGTTAATTGCATATGCAATCCATAAATTCTTCCAGGAACAGGATTTTGTATATGTTCATACACCAATTATTACCAGCAGTGATGCAGAAGGTGCCGGAGAGATGTTCCAGGTTACGACTATAGACATGAGTAATCCTCCAATGACAGAGGATGGCAAAATTGATTACTCAAAGGATTTCTTTAACAAACCAACAAACCTTACTGTATCAGGACAGTTAAACGGTGAGACATATGCTATGGCATTTAGGAACATTTATACATTTGGACCAACTTTCAGAGCTGAGAACTCCAACACCACAAGACATGCAGCAGAGTTCTGGATGATTGAGCCGGAGATGGCATTTGCAGATCTTAATGACGATATGGATATTGCAGAGGCTATGCTTAAATATATCATCAAATATGTGCTTGAAAATGCACCGGAAGAGATGGACTTCTTTAATAAATTTATAGATAAGGGTCTTCTTGAAAGACTTAATCATGTTATGAATTCAGAGTTTGGAAGAGTAACATACACAGATGCAATTAAGATGCTTGAAGAGCATAATGATGAATTTGAATACAAGGTATCCTGGGGTTGTGATTTACAGACGGAGCATGAGAGATATCTTACAGAACAGATATTTAAAAAGCCTGTATTTGTAACAGACTATCCAAAAGATATTAAAGCATTCTACATGAAGATGAATGATGACAATAAGACAGTTGCAGCAATGGACTGCTTGGTACCGGGAATCGGTGAAATCATTGGTGGAAGCCAGAGAGAAGATAGTTATGACAAGCTTCTTGATAGAATGAAGGAACTTGGACTTAACGAGGAGGATTACAAGTTCTATCTTGACCTTAGAAAATATGGTTCCACAAGACATGCAGGCTTTGGCCTTGGCTTTGAAAGATGCGTAATGTATCTTACAGGAATGGCTAACATCAGAGATGTACTTCCATTCCCAAGAACAGTAAATAATTGTGAATTATAAAAAAGAAAAGGAGTAAGTGATGGAAGAAAATATTGTCGAAAACCCAGTAATTGATGACAAATATACAGACAAAGAAATGCGAAAGAGATTAAGAGGACCATTTTGGTTAGCTATTCTTTCTGCAATAATGATTATTGTATGTATAATTGGAGTAGTTGTTTCCTTTAGAAACGGTCTTTTAAAACAATATAACAAACTTAATAATTCTGTAATTAGTAATAACTATTACACTGTTGATTTTGGTAACGAGGACAATGAATGGGATATTTTACCATTTTCAGTTGCCACATATGGAGATGGTAATTTAAAAGCAAGTTATATTGACGATGATGATGTTCTTTTGATTATTAAAAAAGTAGAAGACGAGTACGCAATAAAAAATGCAGCAAGTTTTGATGAAAAATCTAAGTTAATTCCTGTTTTTAGAATTGGAAAAATCACAGTCGAAAAAGGAAAAGTTGATGAAAAAGATATAGAAAAGACCTTGAATGAAGAGGGATATCTGGATATTTATTCTGGCAATTCCGGAAACGTTAATGAAGAAAATAAAACTAAAATAAGAGATTTTGAAGAAATCGACTTAGATATGGATGACGATGTTGGAGTTGAGTGGAAGGCTTACTATGCAGAATATGGCGATGAGGAGAAACCAACGTACACATTGGTGACTACAGCTACATATGAGAATAAAACAGTTATTGTTACACTTTATGGTTTGGTAGATGAAGATGATATAGAGGATAATCTTGAACAGATTTTAGAATCGGTTTCTATATCAAACGTAGACAAGGAGGTGTAATATAATGACAACTTTATTAAATAACAGCATTACAAGTGTTTTATTCTTTATTGCAGCGCTTGTATTTATGTATCTTTTTGTGAGTCTTGTATCTTATGGAGTATTGGTTAAGGCAGGAGACAAGGGATTTAAAGGATTTATACCAATATATAGAAGTTATCTTATATTTAAATATTCTACAGGAAATATGTATTCATTCTTTTTATATATTGCATTAGCTGTGGTAGGTTTTTTATTTCCGGGACTGATGTTTGTTGCCAATTTCTATTTATTGTTTGTAAACTATAAAAAGATTAGAGCTTATGGTCATGGTTTTGGATTGATGTTGTTGTACTGGATATGCCCTCCATTAGTTTCATTATTATTGGCTTTTGATGGGAAAGCATATATTCCAGATCCAAAAGATTCTAGAAGAAAGATAGGAGTGGGAGCGGCAATTGGCTCAATAGTATTAGGATCAATTATTGCAACTATTATAATATCAATATTGGTAATGGTACCAATTTACTTATTATTTGTTAAATATATATTCCTTTACATTGGAATTAGATAATTAAACAGATACCTATATAGAAGTTTTGCCCCTGAGTGTTATAAATCACTCAGGGGCATTGTGCTAAGCTAAATCAGAATTTGTGCGCAAGGCTGCATCGAATCAGCTGTCCGGAGCTTGCTCAAAAGTAGAAAAGCTATAAATTCCGCCATTTTGCCTTACTTTTATTGCCTTTTATGTTGAAT
>OMZA01000005.1:0-6384 GCA_900315425.1 uncultured Eubacteriales bacterium | reverse complement strand
TGTTTTTATAGCCATTCCCTATGATGATTCCAAGTTTTGGTAGTTTCTGGCTATGAATATTAGTAAAAAACCATATTTTATTGCTTTTATTCGATTCCTTAAATACTAATCTTAACAAATTCCGATTTATAGTACATTATCTCTATACTGTTAATAGAAACGCCATAGTACTTCTGACCTTACATCAGAAATACTATGGCGTAAAGCTTCTTTATGCGTACCGTTATTTTAATTTGTTATATTGTCTCACCATTTTTGTACTTATCAACGCATCTCTGGATTCTGCCTACAGGATCAAGTAATGAGCTGATAGAAGCATCATGGTTAAGTGTATCAATAATAAGAGCGATATATTTACTCATATCACAGTTAATGTAATATGGTTTTGTAAGAAGCTCTGGTGTCTGATATGTAAGGTTTGTTGTAAGAACTCTGTCAATAATACCTTTCTCATAAGCTTCGTCGAATTTATCAAATCCACTTGTGAAAAGTCCAAATGTAGCAGCACAGAATACTTTACGAGCTTTTCTTCTCTTTAATTCTGTAGCAACATCTATCATAGACTCACCTGAAGAAATCATATCATCGATGATGAATACGTCTTTTCCTTCAACTGAAGATCCTAAGAACTCATGAGCAACGATTGGGTTACGTCCATTAACAACTTTGCTGTAATCTCTTCTCTTGTAGAACATTCCTACATCGAGTCCGAGAATATTTGCAAGATAAACTGCTCTGTTCATTCCACCTTCATCAGGGCTTATCATCATAAGGTGATCAGAATCAATCTGAAGATCCTTCTCATTGCGAAGAAGTCCTTTAACGAACTGATATGCAGCTGAAACTGTTTCGAATCCATTAAGAGGAATAGAGTTCTGAACTCTTGGGTCATGGGCATCAAATGTTATGATGTTATCAACACCCATATTAACAAGCTCGTGAAGAGCAACTGCACAGTCAAGAGATTCTCTTCCTGATCTTCTGTGCTGTCTTCCTTCATAAAGGAATGGCATGATAACAGTGATTCTCTTACCCTTACCGGCTACTGCAGCGATGATTCTCTTAAGATCTGAGAAGTGATCATCCGGTGACATGTGATTAGTCATTCCACATAAAGAGTATGTTATGTTGTAGTTAGTAACATCCACCATAACGTAAAGGTCTTTACCTCTAACTGATTCGTTAATTGTTCCCTTTGCCTCACCTGAACCAAAACGTGAAATCTTAGCATCTACAAGGTAAGAGTCCTTCTGGTAACCGGCAAAATTGATGTTGTGACGATGATCTACAGAACTATCATTTCTCCATTTAGAAATATAAGAATCTACCTTCTGGCCAATTTCATCAGTGCTTTTCAAAGAAATAATTCCAAGTGGTCCTACAGGAATTGTTTCATAGTGCTTCTTTTCAGACATAACATCCTCCTAAAATTTGTTTTTAATAATTTGTTATTAATTACATTTATTTCAAGTTGCTTTAAATCCACATAAATTTATAACATTTACATGAAATATCGTCAACTTAAATTTTTTGTCTAATATCATCTCCAATGACATTTAAGTATGTATAATACTGGTCAAATCGAGAAGTAACTCGTTCAGTGTAAGTTGTTATAAGCTCTTTGAATCCCATATTTGTAGAAATAATCGTAGAACGATTATTAAGAATTCTCTCGTTAACCTGCTCAAATAAAGCTGATATAGTAAAGGAGTTGGTGAGCTCAGTACCTAAATCATCTATTATAAGGAGATCACAGTTATTAATCTCTTTTAATTGTCTGTTTCCTGTATTGTCATAATTTTTATCAAAAGATGCATGAGATAATATTTTGAAAAATCTTATGGACGAAAGATATATTACTGAATGATTCTTTTCCAAAATATCTTTGGCAATACAATGAGTAAGAAATGTTTTTCCTACTCCAGGCTTTCCAAAGAATATAAGGTTAGAATAAGTTTTATCCGGTTTATCGAATTCATCCATATATGTTTTGCAGACCTTTAAAATGTCTTTGATTCTCTCGTAAGGAGAAGTCTTTTCCACAGGATCTTCTATCTTGGAATAATATGCCAGATTAAAGGTTTTGAAATTTTCTTTATCTAATATATTTCCAAGATTTGACTGATTGTACAGCATGTTAATCTCTGCTTTTTTGTAGCAATGACATTTTTTGTTATCTATATAACCTGTATCTTTACAGTCAGGACATGTATAGTGCATATCAAGGTAGTCAGCGGCATATCCGTTAGAAGTAAGTAAAGAAGTCTTTTCCTTCCTTAGGGCATCTATTTTCTTATGATATTCCTCCATAGCCTGTTTTCTTTTATCAGGATCAGAGATGCCACGTTTCAACAAATCGCTGGCTACGCCTGTACTAAGAGAGGCTATCTCTGAATTGATTTCGGCTATTCTAGGGAGATTTTGATTGATTTCTCTAATGCGCTCGTTCTGTTGGTGTTTGTCCTGCAATAATTTTTTATCATATTCTCGTCTAATTTCATCAATTTGAAAATCTGTAAGAGACATCGTATCCTCCTTTGTAAAGGACTATATAGTTATTTCTTAATAGCTTTATTAATGAGACGTTTTTGATGTTCTTCGTAGTCATAGTCTCTTTGCTCGAAGTTAAAAAATGTGTTCTTTCCGGCTGTGGCTTTAGAATTCAAACCATTTTCTGAAGCCTTGTTTGTATTCTTTGTAGGTTTAAAATTGTTTGGGTCAACCTGCAAATGTGTATTCTTAGCAGATGAATAGTTTTGCTTCGAATGTTTATAAAACTCGTTATCAAAAGCTTCGGCCTCTTCTAAAGTATGAACATTGCCCTGTCTCCATTTTTCAAGAACGCCATTGGCATATCTGATAGCACCTGATTTGTTACGGGCTTCATTCATACCTATCTTACAGGCTTTAACTATAACATCTACATCGAATTTCAGAGTCTTTAGCCATTTATCTATGAATTCTACCTCGTTATCTGCTGTTGGCTTGTTATACACCCCAAAGGCTCTCATAATCTTTAGAGAATCCATATCGCAGTTATTAGAACCGGTGCAGTATTGCTTGGCATCCTTTACGGTTTTGATTCCATTTTCATGCCATTCAATGGCAATCTTTTCCCAGAATTTAATGGATCTTTTCTTAAGCTCTAAGCTGTATTCTGCAACCCAGACTATAAGCTCTGGTTCAAGGTGTAACTCGTTGTACATAAATACTAACGAATCAAAGTAATGTCTTGGCAAAGTAGCGCCATACATTTTCTCTATTGGATAAATAATCTCCGTTTGAAAATCTACATTTTTTAGAACATCATCATAATCATCAGATGTATAATTCTTTGGAGATAAATCCAAAGCTGGGTTTGAAGGCTTTTCTATTCTGGCTGATTCCTTAGGCTCCCCTGCATCTTCAAAAACATAAGAAGACTTTGTAGTGGAATCTTTTGGTAAATCACTAACATTAACAATCTGTCGTACTGTATCCTTGCATGGAATAAGACTGATTCTGGTAATCTCGTTATCTGAATTCCTCTCAAGCACTAAAAGACCTTTGTTCTCCCAGTAGTTAAGCGCTCTAGTCACATCTGAATCTGTCTGATTCAGCTTATCCGCAATGCTGCATTCTATAATGCTTCCGTTTTCAGATAACACTCTGAGTAAATATAAAAATACTTTTACAAATTCCCCATTGGCCTCTGGCATGAATTCATCAATGAAATAGTTTGAAACCATTGTTGAAGAACATCCAGTTATACCATCTAACTTAATTTGTCCCATAATTCTAGTATACCTTTCCATAAACAATAATTTACATTATTATCGACAATGGAGAGTATAACACAAATAAATAAGAATTAAAGTCTTGACAAAACGCCGCAAAGCCCCATGGGGACTGAGGTTGCGATAAAGTGGATAATGTGGAAAATGTGGATTATACACAGGTCTATTTTTGAATTGAGTGCTTATAAATACAGTAAAATCAACGGATGAGAAAACATTTTCCAAAATATTTCAAAAAAATATAATCCACATCACCTCCACAAAATAATTGTGGATGAAAAATGTGGATTATGTGGATTAATATTTATTTTATCAGCTCATCGCCGATGTTTACTACATCGCCGGCTCCCATAGTTATCAACAAATCGCCGTCTTCGCAATTGTTAATTAAAAATTTTTTTATTTTTTCAAATGAATCTAAGTATAAAGCTTCCTTTCCTAAGGAATTTATCTTCTCTCTCAATGTATCCGAACTTATTCCTAAGTCATCAGTTTCTCTGGCCGGATATATCTTTGCTAATACGATATTGTCTGCCAAAGTAAGCGATGATGCAAAACGCTCCATTAATGCCTTTGTTCTGGTAAATGTATGTGGCTGGAAAACAACCCAGAGTTTGTTATGTGGGTAGTTTCTTGAAGCTGTAAGTGTTGCCTCAATCTCATCTGGATGATGAGCATAGTCATCTATAACTGTAACTGTACCTTTGTCGCTTTTAAAGGTGCCTTTGTACTGAAAACGTCTGTCAGTACCATTGTAATTGTCTAATCCCTTTAATATAAACTCATCAGGAACGCCCATAACCTTTGCTGTAGCGTATGCAGCTAATGCATTGAGCATGTTGTGCTCTCCAGGAACCTTAAGGTCTATGTGAGATACTTTATCTCCTTTATTCATTACGTCAAAGGATGCGCAGGCAAATGCATTATAGGAAATATTTGCCGGGTAATAGTCACTAAAATCCTTCAATCCAAAGGTTACATATGAAGCTTCTAAATCCTTTGTGAAATATTCCATATCATCAATTTCTGTATTTATTACAAGGGTTCCATCCTTTGGTAGTTTGTTTGCAAATATTTTAAAGCTGTTACGTATGTCATCAATATCTTTAAAGAAGTCCAAATGGTCTTCCTTAACATTTAATATAACATTGATGGTTGAAAAGAATGATAGAAAGCTATTGGTATACTCACAAGCCTCTGTTATAAGGTTATCTGAGTGACCGATTCTATAGTTTCCACCTATGCTTTTTAAGATGCCCCCAACTAATATGGTTGGATCCATATCATAGGCCATCATTATCTCTGATATCATAGATGTTGTAGTTGTTTTTCCGTGTGTTCCGGCAACTGAAATAGCTGTCTTGTAGTCCTTCATTATAAATCCAAGAAGTTCAGCTCTTGTCATAGTTGCTATGTCTTTATCTTTTGCAGCAATCATTTCAGGATTATCCTGCTTAACAGCTGCTGTATATACAATGTAGTCCGTGTCATCGGATATATTTTCATAAACCTGGGAATAACTTATTATGGCCCCCTTGCTTTCCAATGTGTCGGTTACCACTGAATGACGAATATCAGATCCGGTTACTGTGTAACCTCTGTTCAATAAAATTTCTGCTAAACCGCTCATACTAATGCCGCCGATTCCAACAAAGTGGACATGGCATTTACCCTTTGTAACATCTTCTATATTTTTCATTTTACAAAGTCCTTTCGAAATGTTCTCAAAAGTTATAATAATTAATTGATAACTAAATTTCAAGTATAAAAGCTTTGTATTAAATAGAAAATAGTCTATAATAACAGAAGATAAGTGTGATATGTACTAATTGGAGGATAATATGTCTGAATTTGATTCATTAGATATTTCAAAAATAGATTCAGAAGCACCGGTTGGTGTCTTCGATTCCGGCGTAGGTGGCCTGACAGTTGCCAGGGAAATTATGAGACAGCTTCCCAATGAAAGAATTGTGTACTTTGGAGATACTGCCAGAGTTCCATACGGAAGCAAGTCCAAGAATACAGTAGTCAAGTATTCAAGACAAATCATAAAGTTCTTGGAAACCAAAAATGTCAAAGCAATTGTAATTGCATGCAACACTGCGACAGCTTTGGCTTTAGATGACATTAAAAAAGATTTGGAAATTCCTATAATTGGAGTGGTTAAACCAGGTGCAAAAGTTGCAGTGGAAAAGACAAAGAATAATAAAATCGGAATTATTGCAACAGAAGCTACGGTAAACAGCCACATGTACACAGACGTCATTAAAAAATACAACCAGGACATTGAAGTCTACACAAAAGCTTGCCCTTTGTTTGTATCCCTAGTGGAAGAGGGTTGGATTAAAGATGATGTAACATATGAAGTTGCCAGAAGATATCTCAAAGAAATGCAGGACAAGGATATAGATACTCTGGTTCTTGGCTGTACCCATTTCCCACTTCTAAGAAAACTTATCGGAGAAGTTATGGGACCAGAAGTAGAATTGGTAAATCCAGCCTACGAAACAGCTGTAAGTCTAGGCAAATTATTGGATAAATTAGGAATATCTGCTAAAGACGAAAATCGCTACAGAGGTGGAATGTATGAATTCTATGTAAGTGATGC
>OMZA01000009.1 GCA_900315425.1 uncultured Eubacteriales bacterium | reverse complement strand
TCCCACCTTAAGATTTGCAACGTTATCTATCGGAATACTAATTCTAAATACATCATCCTCGATAAAAGAAGGTGTTCCGCCGGAATAAAGCTTTGTATATTTATTTGTATTTCTCATACCTGAGCCAAGTTCATCGGCATAACCTATTTCTCTAAACACTTTTGAAATTGGTGGATTTTTTGGAAATGCCTCAAACTTATTCAGTTGCAATTCTCCATGCCCATGTGGCAAATTACTGTTTTCCGTATACATAACATCCTGCTCTATAACAAATTTTGCAGAATACGCATTAGAGTAATCTCTATGAGCCAATATATTTGACACCACTTCTCTAAGTATTTTGTCTCTGGCACTAATACTCTGGTCGCCTTCTGTAACAAAAACATCATTTAAGTGCTTCTTTCCAAAGTCCATTAGTTTACGGAAACTATCTATAAGATTCGTGATAATAACCTCTCTATCATCATAGCGATCCATATTCTTTACTCTGTAAATTGCATCTGTCTTATATTGTGGTAACACCGACATAATCGTACTGTCCTTGCCAAAAAGCAAAATCGCTGCAAGAGTAATCCCTTCTCTTCCTGTGTCTGGATCAGTCAATATTAATCCTGAACTTCTAAGGATTTCTTCTTCATTCATATCAGCCCATGCATGGTTGTCCACTCTTCCCATTGCCATTTTCTTTGCTTTTTTGATAACATCAAAATCCAGAAATTCCAACCCCAAATTAGGATATACTTTATTTACAAAATATGTGCTTTGCTTTCTCGCATACATTTTATAAACTAGCTCAGCATTATTCGTAATATCAATATCCCCTTCATATGTTCTATCAAAAATGCGTCCGTTAAAACGTCTCAGCTGTGTACCTTCCGGTACACGAATATATATAATTATCTTTCCATCTATCTCGTAGTCTTCCGGCGTAAGATATAGCGGAGGATTAATTTTGTTAGCATTATTAATGGCTGTTGTAAAGTCCTTTTTCATTTTGTCAATCTTATCCGGATTAACCCCACATATTTCTTTGGTTTTATCAACCACTCCAAGAATAATATGTCCACCATCCCGATTGTTAAAAGAACACACAGACTCATACAAATCTTTGTTCAATTCATTCTGTGACTTTTTGAATTCAACATCAATTTTCTCACCTGTGCTAATGAGTTCTTTTATTTCTTCTATTGTCATGCCACACCTGCTACTAAAAACATATACAAATGTGTATATGCTAGATGATTCGCTACAATCTCACGATTTGTAGTTACTGCTTCAACGTGTATGCTTTGGTAATCTATAAACAGATATACTACTCACAAGTTCTAGTACACTCCACAGTCGTAAATTCCCGACTAAGCCATCGGTACATATCCATATTGCCTTGTGCGTGACTTTATATGGATTTCATCTAAATAGTAGGCTCTCCTTTCTTAAAATTTTAGTTTTTTGCTACTTGGTTTTCGTAGACTTATACCATTACTCAAACACAACCATCAGGCTTCTACACCGTAGTTAGCAGGACTATTTCAACCTGCACTGGTATTTCCTGTGCTTTCAGTAGCTTTAAGTTGCCAACTAATACCTTGGATTTTAGGTATCTTTGAGTACATTTGCTCACGTTTGATAATGTTTTTAATTACTTAATATTTCCTCCTCCGCCGTCTTTACGTCATCTTGCCGTTTATACGTTTTTTTAACATATGTTTAAGCGATGCTTAATGAATAAAGCACCGCCATCAAACCTATTGTTTTAATGCCTCTATGTACCCCAACAATCTTTCTTTTTGCGATTTCTTAAGACTTTCCATTTCAATCAAAAGATCATATTCCTTTGTGCCTTTTGTAACCACTCGATAATCCAACTCCTCTACAGATTGAACTGTATCCTGCAACAATTCATATGGAGTCACTTTTAACACATTGCAAATAATCATTATTTTATCTGCAGACGGGTTCGTTTTCTTTCGTTTCCAATCACTAATAGTACTCTGTGCTATTCCTGTAGCTTTCGAAAAGTCCATCTGGGTAATTTCACGTTCTTCCATTAATTTAAAAATACGTTCACTAATTGTCATTTTCCGCTCCCTTTTCCATTACACTTTCATCTATCCATATCTTAAACTCCTCCTGACAAGCAGCTATCCACTCAAAGAAATAAGAGGTGAGTTTCTCAAGTGTAATCCCAAAATCTTTTAATGTATTTCGATTTAAGAAGTCGTAAACTTCGCTATCCATAGAAAGTGAATATCCGTCCTCCGTATCAAATAAACTGACCGGATTCTCATGAAGCATTTGCAATACTATTGCTCTGATAAAATCATCCATTTCTATTGTTTTTTCTTTATTTAAATCGACCTTACCAAACAGTCGCTCATACAAATTAAAAGACATAAAGATTTTATCCTTATCAAATATTTTGCATTTGACAGGATTTCCATAAACCTTATAAAAATCGTCTGAGTCAAGTTTTTCTATCAATTCTCTAGAAGAAATCTCCGGATACAACATAACTTTTGCCCTCCTCTCTCTACCTTTCTGCATTTATACGTTTTTTCGTACATAGTCCGTATATACGTTATATTACTCCCATATGATTGCGATGTCAAGATGCTATGTCATCACAATTGTTTTTTAACCAGACAGTACTGCAACAGTACTTATTACAACCATTTATTCTCAATAACTATTATAATAAAAAAGACAACCCACAGAAAACTGTACCGACCCCCAAAAGTTAGACCTAAAATCTAACGATTGGAGGTCGGTACATAAATTTTTGATTATTGGACAGTCTCTTTTTCTCGAAAAGGAAAATGTATTGTCTCTTATTGAAGTAATAAATAATCATTCACCTTTCGTATAAAGTATTCATGTATCCGTGTGTCGTTTGTCATTTCTGGGTGAAAGGCCAGACCAATTTGATTTTTGTACTCTACACCAACGATATGGCGATCCACCGTTGTCAGTATTTTCGTATCAGACGATATCTCTGTAATATAAGGAGCACGGATAAAGACCAGAGGGAAGTTGTTTATCTCCCCAACGTTGGAAGTGACCGAAAAACTGCCAAGTTGTCTGCCATAAGCATTTCTCTGAACTGTAACAGGGAGTGTAGCAAGGTGTTTTACCGAATCATTTTCCAATGTTTGTGCAAGCAGAATGAGTCCTGCACAGGTAGCCAGCGTAGGGAGACCTTGAATGATCAGGCTCTGCAGCTCATCAAATATATCAAGATCTTTAAGAAGTTTTCCCTGGACAGTGCTCTCGCCTCCGGGGAGAATGATCCCGTCAATCTTCTCCAAATCTTTTTTCTGCCGGATTTCTATGCATTCGATCTGTTCTCCAAAATGTTCAGCAACAGCAGCGATTTGTTTTTCATGCTCAATAAATGCTCCCTGAACAGCAATGATGCCAATTCTCATATCTTACTTTCCTCGCTCTTCCATGATGATTTTGATCTCACTTGGATTGATACCAACCATAGCTTCCCCAAGATCCTCAGAGAGCTTGGCAATCAGTTTTGCATCCTGATAATTGGTTACAGCCTGAACAATAGCAGCTGCTCGTTTTGCAGGATCACCGGATTTAAAGATACCAGAGCCTACGAATACGCCTTCTGCTCCCAACTGCATCATGAGGGCTGCATCTGCCGGGGTTGCAACACCTCCGGCTGCAAAGTTTACAACAGGAAGCTTGCCGTTCTCATGAACGTACTGAATAAGATCGAATGGAACCTGAAGCTGTTTTGCCTCTTCATACAATTCATCCTTTGACATAGCAGTAATCTTTCTGATTTCGGAATTCATCTTTCTCATATGTCGAACAGCCTGTACAACATCTCCGGTACCTGGTTCTCCTTTGGTACGAATCATAGCTGCACCCTCATTGATTCTTCTAAGTGCTTCACCGAGATCTCTTGCACCACAGACAAAAGGAACCTTGAACTGTCTCTTATCAATATGATAAATATCATCTGCTGGTGAAAGTACTTCGGATTCATCGATATAATCGATTTCAATGGCTTCCAGTATCTGAGCTTCTACGAAATGACCGATACGGCATTTGGCCATGACAGGAATACTGACAGCTTCCTGGATTCCTTTAATCATTTTGGGATCGCTCATTCTTGATACACCACCGGCAGCACGGATATCTGCAGGAATTCTCTCTAGTGCCATAACAGCACATGCACCGGCTGCTTCCGCAATTTTTGCCTGCTCAGGTGTAGTAACATCCATGATCACGCCCCCCTTCAGCATCTGGGCTAATCCTTTGTTTAATTCATATTGTGTCTGACTCATTTTATGATATCCTCCTGTGTAATAATATTTGTGTTTTGATGAAAGTTATCATATAATAAAACTGGTTATAAGAAAATAACCAAAAACAGACTAAAAAACATTCCAGATTGGGGCGTAAATATGCTTACATATGATTTTGAAAATATAGATGGGCCAATATACGAATATATTTATAAATGCATAAAAACTGATATATTAGCGGGAAATATTCCTCCTGGAGCAAAACTTCCGTCTAAGAGAAACTTTGCTAACAATCATGGGCTTAGTACCATTACAATCCAAAATGCATATGACCAGTTGATTAGTGAGGGATATGTCTATACTCTGCCAAAGAAAGGTTATTACGTAGCGGAGATTCAGGGGATGACAAACCGAGCTGTCCCTTCTGGCCACATTACTTACGATATAGCCATTCCGAAAAAAGAAACATATGAGATCGATTTCTCTGGAAATGGTGTTTCCTCCGATAATTTTCCTTTTTCTGTCTGGACGAAGATATCACGAGAAGTCATGGCAGGTAAAAAGGAAGAACTGATGCGTACGGCTCCAGTATGCGGCGTTTGGGAACTTAGAGAAGCAATTGCAGAGCATCTGAAATCCTTCCGGGGAATGATTGTGGATCCGAATCAGATCGTTATGGGTGCAGGAACAGAGTATCTTTATGGATTGTTAACGGAACTTTTGGGAAATGACAAAGAATACGTCATTGAATCTCCGGGATATAAGAAACTGGTTCAGATCTATAGGCACCGGGGCATAGAATGCCGTTTTGCATCCTTAGACATGGAAGGCGTAACTGTAAATGGATTAGAACAGTCTGGGGCAGACGTGGCACATATCTGCCCAAATCATCATTTTCCAACTGGAATAACTATGCCTGCAAGCAGACGGTATGAGGTACTGGCCTGGGCCAATGAAAAAGATGGAAGATATATTATCGAGGATGATTATGACAGTGAATTCAGAACGGAAGGAAAGCCGATTCCGACACTGTTCTCCATTGATGCCTGTGAAAAAGTAATCTATATGAATACTTTTTCAAAATCCCTATCTCCGACGATTCGCATCAGCTATATGGTCTTACCAGTGCACCTGATCAATCTCTTCTTCCATAAATTTCATTTTTATTCATGTACGATATCCAATTTTGAACAATATACACTTGCTGAATTTATCAGGCAGGGATATTTTGAAAAGCATATCAACCGAATGCGTCTGTATTATATGAGAAAGAGAAGGCAGGTCATGGAGATTATTCAGCGTAGCAGCCTTGTTCCATACTGTGAGATACGGGAAAATGATTCCGGACTCCATTTCCTGCTCAAGCTCAAGACGCTTATTCCAGATCATACGATCGAAGAAAAACTGTTGGAGCATGGAATACGAATCCTTGCGTTGTCAGACTATGATTTATTATATGAGGAGAATAAAGCACACTATTTTATTATCAATTATTCAAATCTTAATGTTGAAAAGATTGAGCACGCTTTTGGCGTAATCGAAACTATTTTAAAAAAGGAAACTGTTAAGCAATAACAAATTTTAGTTTGCTCCATATAAATAACAACATAAAAAACATTAATGGCTACCTCGATCGGGTAGCCATATTTTTAGTCAATTATTCCGTGAATAGTAACACTTCTTGCGATTGTTTCTCAACTAACATCGTTAATATTGCTGCCTTCACAAAACAATTCAGGTGCTACAGCCTACACTATAGCACCTGAATTATTAACTCTCTCGGCTATTGCCAGAGCCAAAAATACCTTTATTTAAAGGTGTTTTATCCCCTCGCAGATTCTTCTTGCTACTCTCGGGTTATTCATTGTATATAAATGTATTCCATCAATGTCATTGGCTAACAAATCAATAATCTGACTGGTTGCATAAGAAATTCCTGCATCAAACAATGCTTCTTTATTGTTCTCGTATTTGCTGATAATCTTTTGGAAACGCACCGGTAAGGACGCACCACACATCGTAATCATTCTCTTAATCTGTGCTGCATTAATAACTGGCATAATTCCCGGGATGACCGGCACATCTATTTCTGCAATCCTGCAATCATCTACAAACCGATAAAACTCGCTATTGTCAAAAAACAGTTGAGATAAGAGAATCTCTGCTCCGGCATCAACCTTTGTCTTCAAATTTCTCATCTCACTGACTCGATTATCAGATTCCGGATGACATTCCGGATAGCAAGCTCCTGCCACACAAAAATCCCCTCGATTTTTAATATAGGAAATCAAATCAGATGCGTGATGAAAGTCATTCTTTTCCGGCACATTGGGATTTCTGTCTCCCCGTAACGCCAGCACATTCTGGATTCCTTCCGCTTTTAACACCTTGGCAAATTCGTCAATTTCTTTTTGATTGTAACTTAAGCAGGTCAAATGAACCACCGGTTCAATCTGATAATCCTTTTTTATTTTCTTTGCCAGTTCAATGGTTCGGTTACAATTTGACCCACCTCCGGCTCCAAAGGTGACACTGATGAAATCCGGCTTCAATTCGCTAAGCACTGATAAGGTTTCATCAATATTCTTTAACTCTTCATCTTTCTTTGGCGGAAAAATTTCAAAGGACAGGCTTCTTCCCTTTTTTTCGTATACTTCTGATATTTGCATTCTAATTCCCTTTCTTTTAATCAGGGCGAGAAGCCACCCCGATTTCTAATATTGCTTTCTCAAAATCTTTGCTGCTTCAACTAAATTGATTAAGCTGGCTTCTGTTTCCAAAATTCCTCTTGTTTTCAAACCACAATCCGGATTTACCCACAATTTATCTTTATCAATTTTTTTAAGCATAGTTTCTAAAGCACCCATAATCTCTTCTACCGAAGGAACTCTTGGGGAGTGGATATCATAAACACCCGGGCCAACCTCGGTTTCAAAACCACTTTCCTGAATGGCATCCAAAATCGTTAATTTGGAACGGGATGCCTCAAAGGAGATTACATCTGCATCCATATTGTCAATGTCTTTGATAATTGCGTTAAATTCGCTGTAGCACATATGAGTGTGAATCTGTGTTTCCGGTTTAACACCACTGTGGCATAAGCGGAATGCCGGAATTGCCCAATCCAGATATTCTGTGTACCAATCGCTTTGACGGATTGGAAGTTTTTCCTTCAAAGCAGCTTCGTCAATCTGAATGATTTTGATGCCTGCTTTTTCCAAGTCCAGCACCTCTTCACGAATAGCAATTCCAATTTGGTAAGCCATTTCCTTCAGCGAAATATCTTCCCTTGGGAAGGACCAGTTCAGAATGGTTACAGGACCTGTTAACATTCCTTTCACCGGCTTATCTGTCAGACTCTGTGCATACTCCAAATAAGAGGTAGTAATTGCCTTCGTTCTCTTCACATCTCCAAAGATAATCGGCGGTTTTACACACCTTGTTCCATAAGACTGTACCCATGCTTTTTCCGTAAACACATAACCTTCTAAGTTTTCACCGAAAAATTCCACCATGTCGTTTCGCTCATATTCTCCATGTACCAACACATCAATACCGATTTCTTCCTGCTTTTCAATACATGCCTTAATGAACTCATTAACTTTGCTGTCGTAAGCTGCCTTATCAATTTCTCCCTTACGATATGCAGTTCTGTTCTTTTTCACTTCGATTGTTTGTGGGAAAGAACCAATAGTTGTGGTTGGGAAGATTGGAAGCTCTAAGTCATCCTTCTGGATTTTCTGTCTTTCGCTTCGCTTTGGAAGTCGAATAAAATCTTCTTCTTTTAAATCATCAACCTTTGCTTTCACATCCGGATTTTGGCCGAGACGTTCCTTAGCAAACAATTCCTTATTTTCCTGGTATTCTTTTTCTATTCTATAATCATCAGTATCTGTTAACACACTCAGTTCACGAAGTTCCTGTAATTTTTCCAGTGCAAATGCAAAGTACTGTTCTACTTCCGGCTTTAAGGAATTCTCATTCTGCAGTGTGTAAGGTACGTGAAGTAATGAGCAGGATGTAGACAATACAATTTCCTTTGTGTACTTCTTCAGTTCTTCTAAAGTTCCCAGCACTTTTTCATAACTGCTCTTCCAAATATTCTTTCCATTTACCAATCCCGCAAACAGAACTTTTCCTTCCGGAAATCCATACTTTTCAATCAAATGCAAAGTTTCTTTTCCTTCCAGAAAATCCAAACCGAAACCATCAAAATCCAATGCTGTTATTTCCTGATAGTAATCCCTAAGGTCTCCAAAATAGGTCTGTAATAAAATTTTAGTATTTCTTTTTTCCTTTAATATATTTTTATAAAGCGTATTAAATAAGTTTAAATCCTCAACAGTCAGATCCTGAACCAAAGCAGGTTCATCAAACTGAACCCATTCAGTTCCAAGACTTTCAAACTTTTTCAGGATTTCTACATATCCTTTCACAAAGTCCTGAGCAAACTCTGCTGCTTTCTTTTCCCCCTGATATTTTGCCAGTTTTAAGAATGTAAAAGGACCAATCAGAACCGCCTTCGTCTGAATGCCAAACTGCTTTGCCTCCACATACTCTTCAAAAGGCTTTTCGCCTACCAGCTTCACTTCTGTATCGTCACTAATTTCCGGAACCAAATAGTGGTAGTTCGTATTAAACCACTTCTTCATTGCCAACGCTGATACATCGCCTGCTTCTCCCTGGTAGCCTCGCGCCATTGCAAAGTAAGTATCTATCTCATCCAGATTCAGTTCCTGATATTTCTTTGGAATCACATTAAACAGTACTGCCGTGTCCAACACTCCATCATAGAAGGAGAAATCATTGGAAGGAATCAGGTTGATTCCTGCACTTTTTTGAAATTTCCAATGTTCTGCACGCAATGCTTTTGCAACTTGCTGCAATTCTTCTTTTGTCACTTCTCCACGAAAATATTTTTCTGATATAAATTTCAATTCTCTCAGTTTTCCCACTCTTGGGAAACCAACTATTGTATTATTCATTGATAGCCTCCTTTATATTCCTATTTTTCTTGTAGGTTTTATTGGGTATAAGTATAAATAACTTTGAGCCATATGAAAAATACAAAAAAATAGAGGTTTGAAATAGTTTAAAACTATTTCAAACCTCTATGTGCCGTTTCAATGCTTCCATATACACTTTTCCATATCTACTCAGTGTTGCATTCTTCTGTGTAATCACACCAATGCGCATATATTCTTCTACCTTCAACGGCTTTGCAATAATATTCTCGCCGTTTAATTCTTTACTTATCACACCGGAACTAACTGTATATCCGTTCAAACCAATCAATAAATTAAACAAAGTCGCCCGATCACGAACCTTGATATTTTTCTTTCGATCCAAGGTACTTAGGATTTCCTCTGAGAAATAGAAAGAATTATATTCTCCCTGTTCAAAAGAAAGATACGGATAATCCTCTAAATCCTCCAAGGTAATCACCTTATTTTTTGACAAGGGGTGATTTGAATTAATAAATACATGAGGCTTTGCCACAAATAATTCCTCGAATTCCAATTCATGTTGTTTCATCAGTTTCATTAAAACCTGTTCATTCTTTGGCGAGGTATATAAAATTCCGATTTCACTTCTCATCCGACTCACGTCCTCTATGATTTCAAAAGTCTGGGTTTCCCTTAATGTAAAATCATACTTGTCCGAATCAAAGGAACGAATCAAATCCACAAAAGCGTTCACCGCAAAGGAATAATGCTGACAGGAAACAGAAAATCTCGGCTTTGTTTCTTTCTTATTGAGAAACTTCTCTTCCAATAAATCCGCCTGTTCTAATACCTGACGGGCATAGGACAAAAAGACATCTCCTTCATCAGAAATGATTACCCCTTTATTCGTTCTGTTAAAAATAGTAACCTGCATTTCCTTTTCCAATTCCCGTATAGCATTGGTAAGACTAGGCTGTGAAATAAAGAGGCGTTTTGCCGCCTCTGTAATATTTCCTGCTTCTGCTACGGTTACAATGTATTTCAACTGCTGTAATGTCATTTTTATCCTTCTTTCATATGATGTACTCGCCTGCAATCAACAAACTTTTTTATATTAATAATATTATCAGAAAATCTGATTTATTAACATACAAATACCTGACATTCTGACTACTCCATCTCGGTAGTAACATCTATATCTTGTGTTTTTATAATCTATAAAACGGTATATCTGATATAAATATTCCGATTATTCCAGCACGTCCACGGCTTTTTAAGATTTTTGATAGACATTTTAGAGACGTTACATGTATCTTGATCACCAACTTGGTTGGCAACATAGTTTGTAACCTCCAAATCAAACCCACTATTCATCAATCTCCCAATGTCCACTGCGACCACCGCCTGTAAAAGAAATCTCCGGCATATCGTTTATTAACCTTTGAATTGTCCTCTCACTCACGTTTAAGGTCTCTGCCATCTGCTTCCTTGTTATTTTATTATTCTGTCTTATCAGAACTTTTAGGGTATCTTTTTGCGCGTCTGAATGGTTCAGAGTGCCACTCAGAGTGTCATTGTCACTCTGAATGCCCTTCTGGATGTCACTCTTGGATTGGCTTACGTATCTCAGTAATGAATTGTTCCGGCGTCACATTGTCCATAATTATAATCGAAATTCACACTTTTATCCATAAGAAAATGACCATGCCCGACCGGCACAGCCATTTCTGATAAAATATGATTCCACCTTTATATAGCTATAAAACTTTGATGAACGTTTTTGAAATTATTCTTCTTAGCAGTTAATAGTCAACTATCTAATATCGGAATAATAATTCGAAACTGTACATCGCTTCATCAAAATAGTAATGAACCGACTCACGTTGGCATTTCCTTTCCTTAAGAAGTCTCAGTCGCATACACGTAATAAAACATATCAATACTAAAGTATAATATATGCTTCTCATATTCTTATATTGAGAAATATCACTCATTTTTTTAGCTATGACCAATCATTGCTTTTTTTTGATTATTATTTGGGGTCTAATAAACTCTGTCTCATATATATCTGCATTTTCAATTAAGAATCTTCCAAGCGCATTACGACCACGCATTAAATAATTTTTATCAAAACACGATTTTGGCAATTCATCTTTTAATAATTTTATTGCAAGTTTCTGATCAACAACTATGTCACCACATTTTTTTATTTCTTCTATCAAAACATTATAATCTATCCGTTTGTTCATTCTTTGTGACCTTCCATCAAACCTCTATTACCAAGCTTTATCTTCGTATGGAGTTGACTCGAATCCTTTATCTTGAAGATTCTTAACGATACGATCAAGTTTCCCTCTACATATCCGTTTGAACCATTCAGTATGACCAAACCATTTCACGAGAGTCGGACTAATTGCATAGTATGTACGAATAAACACTCGACCGTACCAGGTTTCCGCTAAATCATAATCGCGATATCTTCTAAGTGTCCAAACCTGCGGACAATCATAAGAACCATATACCGCTGTAGCAACATAACATCCGCCATTAGCCGCCTGCGGTTTGGGATCGTCTACAGTTGGTACCACATAGGATGGGTCACAAAGTTTAATAATATCATGATACTTTCTAATTTCCGCTGTTACTTCTTGCTTTGACTGCATTGTAATGCACTTGCTCACCGGATGCGATTCAACCCCGTTATAAAAACTAACAGTATACGACTTAAGGTCCATCCAAACTGTTTTCATTGTAATCAGATTTTTGCAAGCTTTAATAATGTTAGGCTTTTCATTGTCTGTGATTTTCGAAGTGTCAGAAGGAATAACATAATTTAGCATCAGCATTGCAATTTTACCTTCTTCCATCATGCGATCTAACATAAAATCTGTGGGATATCCATTGCTTTCATAATCATGCAATGAAGAATTCCACAACTTTATCCCCCCTGAAATAAGGGTTTCTTTACATTTAATATACAGATCATCAAGCCCCAACTCCTCGCTAAGATAACGTGGTTTAACATCATCTCCTTTATCAGTGTTTAGTGCCTTGTATGCAGTAGCATACGCTATTTGAATATTAATACCCCACATTAAGAATATAGGGGGGAAAGAAATATAATCTTTCCAATTCTTTGAATAGGATACAACTGAATCTACCTTTAGCTTATTAATAGCTAATGTCAGATTATAATATTCTTTATATGCTCGATCAGCCAAATCATCCAAATCTTCGGTTGTCTTAGCGTTTGATAAAGAATTTTTTACGCATGAGAGAAACTCATCCATACGAATATTTCTGCTAGTAGATTGCCAACCCGCTACAATGCCCTTTAGTAACCAAGCTTCGGGATGTATTGGATCAATTTCGATAATCTTGTTACAGTATTCTTCTGCTTCTTTATTATTACTAGAAGCGTAGGCATTATTAGCCATCGTCATATAGTTTTCAATTCTACCCGAATCATCAACTTTTACAGTGGAGCCAGTAACATCTACAGTCCCCTCAATCATCATTTTTTTTGCTTCTTCAACAGAATACTTCGTTCCACAGTTTTGGCATACAAATATACCATCCTGCTTGATCAAATCTGTTCCACCGCACATTTCACAGGTCAGCTGTTTCATTTTGTAATCCTCCTCTTAAAAAACTATGTATTACAACTCCACATGATGATCCTTTTGCCGGGAGTCTATTCTTTCAACGTGATCTTTTGACAAAATCATCATCAAGAGAATAATCCATGCTATGACCATTACAACGAAGTTAATAATTAATGACGTTTTAAATGGAATTGATGATCCATTACGGCTATAAAAAACCAGATCACACATTTTATTATCTTAGATTTTCCCATAGGCTTCATCCTCTCTTAGTTCCGCATTTAGGGCAGAACTTTCCCGGTCTTTCAAATGCATAACCACATTTAGGGGATGTATTTTCGCCCTTATTTAATGGATGTCCACACTCATCGCAAAACTCTGCACCCGGTAATATCTGTGCACCACATTCTTCACAGAATAAGTCTGTCGTATTTTGCTGTATACCATTCAAAGCTCCTGAAAAAGCTGTGCCAAATGCACTGCCGACACTTCCACCAACACCGGCCATCATTCCAAGTCCTATGCCTGCACTACTGAAATTACCTGTGCCTTCATTAGTCGCCCTTAATTCTTTATTTATCTCTTTTCTCTAACTCTTGTTGAAAATAATATGCGTCTCTCGCTCTTTGCTTTTCTTCTATTTCTTCTGCTGTGTGTGTTTCAACTGTTACTTCTTAGCTCTTTGTTGGTATAGCAGATAACTGATAAATACTATCTAAATCCTCTACCTTGCCTATCGGTTTACTCTCAAAATCTTGTGTAAATCCAAACTGTACTACACAATCTTCTATGTTTTCCGCTACCTCTTGCGGCACTTCTGCATAAAGAAAGTATGATGTCTTTTGTTGTGCGGCTACTTTTAAATAACTTTCTGCTTGTTCTGTATCATAACACTCAAACCTTGCATTGTATTCATTGCCATTTATTATCATTTTGCCAAATACGCCATTGTTGCTTGTATAGTAGTCTTTATTTGTTTTATTTTGAAATGTACCTATAAGAGATACCAACATTAAATCCCCACTCGGCTCTAAACTAACACTATTTGTGCTTGTGCCAACTGATGTATCTTCTGTGTATGAAAAATCGTATCTATCCGCAACCTCTAACCTCTCTAAACTCATTTCCACATAGTCAAGGCTGATAGTTTCCCCCATAGAAACATCTGTAAATGCTGTTTCATTCGTTGCGGCTTCTGTTGTTGCTGTCACCTCTGTATCTGTTACCTCTTGGCTCTTATCGCTCTCTTGTGCAGTTTCCGCTGTTTTTGTCGGCTCTTGGCTCTGCTTTGCGTTCTCTTTACCACAAGAGCAAAGGGAAAAGCAAAGAATAGCGGTTAATAATGTTACTATTGTTCTTTTCACCATTTTTCAATACCTCACTTTTTAGTGATACTATCGTATGGCTATACGATAATACAGCTAAAAGTATAAATGCCTATACGATAAAATGCAAGTGTTATTTAAAGCAATTTGAAAGGGGTTTATGCTTATGGGAATACATTATCAGAAACTTTGGAAAACATTAGAGCAAAAGGGAATGACAAAGTACACCCTTACACATTACTTTGAATTATCGCCACGATTGATAACTAAACTGCAAAGAAACGAACCAATCAACACAACCACCATAGATAAACTTTGTAGCATACTACAATGTAATGTAGAGGATATAATAACCTATGAGGAAAACGAGTTAAACGCCCTATACAGAAACGAGGGATTAAAACGAATAGAGGAAAAGCAACAAAAGAAAGTAAAAAGGCGGCAACCATAGCCCACAATCAGCACAAAGGCAAGGTTAGCCACCCTCTTTATATTACAATGATAACGATAACGGAAACAATGCTTTATATAGTCGGCTTTCTGCATTGTATTCAGCCTTGCATAGACCTTGTTTAACATTTCTGTGTCTTGGTGTCCGAAATAGTCTTTTACTTTTCAGCCCCAACCACGCAAATAATATGGGGGTTTAAAATTAAGAAAAAGCCCTTAAATACGGGCTTTTTCAAAAAGTTTCTACTCCATCTCCGCAACGGGTTGATGGAATAACCTTTTTCTCATAGTTTTCGTTAACATATTTGTTAATCTTTTATTCGTATTATCTGTATTTTATATCTCCTATTACTCAAACAGTACTTTAGGTTATAAATCCCTCCCTTGATCCTGAACGGTTACTACATATACAACCTTTCTGTTTTCATTAATTCTAAAAATCGCCTGGTCAATACGATTTTCTCTAGCAAATCGATCAAAGTACTCTGCACTCATAACAACCAAATCACTATAACCCTTCTTTGTTATAAAAATAGGTTCCTGTTGTTTATGCGCAAGTTCTGAAAGAGCACTTGTATTTCTCATGTCTCTAATAGGCATAATTAAAAATCTAGATCAATGACTCTGCTATATTTTGACTGTGCTCCGTTATACGCCTTAGTACTGAAAGATAATCTGAAATATAAACGCTTGATTCTGCATATCCTTCGCCATTTCGTAATAATTTCAAATCAGATTTCTTTACTTTCTTTATCTTCTGTATGAGTTTATCTGTTTCTTCTATGATTTCAGATGCTTTTTTTGCATCACCTTCTACATAAACCAATCGTGTCATTTCCAAAATATGATTCAACTCCATAATCAAAGGCGATACAAGAGACCATATTTCATTCCTTATTTCAATTGTAGATTTATTTACCTTCTTAGCTACTGAAATCAGGTTTAACGAATAATCACTGATTCGTTCCATGTCTCCCAAAGCGTGAAGCATATTTGCTACAACTATGCTCTCTCTGTTTGATATCTCTTTGGATGATAATCGAATCAAGAACTGATTACATCCTTCTACCATTCCATCCACATCAACTTCTAACTGACGGAGCTCATCTTTGGTATTCTCATCATAGCTCTCCAACATTGCCATTGCCTTTGAAACTCCCTCAACAGACACATTTAAAACTTCCATCGTCTTCTTTCGGCATTCGGTTACAGCAATCGCCGGCGAAACTAACAGTCGTTCATCCAAGAAAGCGGTTTTCGCATTATCTTTTTTAATCAAATGTTCAACAATATATACCAAATGTTTAGAAAAAGGAAGCAGAATCAATGTTGTCATAATATTAAAAGCTGAATGAAATGCTGCAATCGCGAACGGTGTAATCATTTCATCAAATACAGTAAGTTGGAACAAACCTCTGCATATAAAGTAAATCACCAAACCAATTGCAGTTCCTATCACATTAAAACTTATATGTATCACAGAAACTCTCTTAGCATTTTTACTAACACCAATAGAGGATATTAAAGCCGTGACACAGGTTCCTATATTTTGTCCCATAATAATCGGAATAGCCACCCCATAAGAAATATGTCCTGTCAAACTTAATGCCTGAAGTACACCGACAGAAGCTGCCGACGATTGGATTACTCCTGTAAAAACAGTACCTATTAATACGCCTAACAATGGGTTATCAAATGCGGTTAAGATACTTGTAAATTCCGGCATATCTGCAAGGGGCGAAAGAGAATCCGACATCCAATTCATCCCATGCATCAAAACCGAAAATCCAATTAATACATATCCAAGATTCTTCTTTTTATCATCCTTTCCACCCATAATCAGGATTACACCAACAAGAGCTAGTACAGGTGAAAAATACTCCGGCTTTAACATCAAAAGCAACACATTATCTGTCTGTACTCCACTCAAGCTGAGAATCCAGGCAGTTAGTGTCGTTCCTATATTTGAACCCATTATGATTCCAACCGTCTGCGCAAGTGCCATAATTCCAGAGTTCACCAATCCAACCAACATAACAGTTAATGCCGAAGAAGATTGCATTGCAATCGTTATAACTGCTCCAAACATCAATCCTTTCAATGGATTATCTGTCATTTTTTTCAAAACAGATTCCAGTCTATCTCCCGCAACCTTCTTTAATCCAGATGAAAGCACTGTCATTCCAAACAAGAAAAATGCCAATCCACCTATGACAGAAATATAATTGTATAAGCTCATCATCTCTCTCCTTTTATCGTAGAATAGCAAATACCATGTCAGCCAAGTATATCAAGAGCATAATCGCCCCTTCTCGTTTTCCTATGTTTCTTTTTGTACCGGAAAAAACGTATACAATTACACTTACTATGACCAGTATTATCAAATCCCACAATGATGCCATATTTACATCAATTGGATTAATCAATGAGGAAAGCCCCAGAATAAACATCATATTAAAGATGTTTGATCCAACAACATTTCCGACAGCCATTCCAGTCTCACCTTTTTTAGCTGCAACAATAGATGTAACCAATTCAGGAAGCGATGTTCCTACCGCAACTATCGTAAGTCCAATTAAAGTCTCAGTCATTCCAAAGGTTCTCGCAATTGCCTTTGCAGCATATACAACAGCCTGACCTCCACCTATAATCAACATAATTCCAATGATTATCAATACAACACTTTTCCATAATGGCTGTACATCTATATCATCATCTTCTGTCGGATTCTTTTTAGCATCAATAATCAGATACACAATATAAGCAATAAATAATAACAAAAGTGCAATCGACAATGGTCTACTAATCAATCCCACATTTGAATCCATATCTATATGCACCCATCCTGTGGAAAATAAAGTTTTAAAACAAGCTCCCAACAAAACAATGACTGTAACTGCTATTGTCACCGGATAATCTCTGTTTAATATTCCTTTCTCAACTGGCACAGGATATATTAGAGAACAAACACCCAACACACACAATAGATTAAATATGTTAGAGCCAACAACATTACTAATAGCTATCTCATTTGACCCTTGAAGAGCTGCAAGTGTACTTACCGCTAATTCAGGTGCGCTTGTTCCAAGTGCTACTATCGTCAAACCGATTATCACCCCTGGCACATGAAGCGTTTTCGCCATAGCCGAACTTCCATCAACAAACCAATCAGCGCCTTTTATTAAGGCTACAAAACCAACAACTAAAATAAAAATACTTACTAAAAACATTTTTTCCTCCTTCCAAGCAATAAAAAAAGCGAGACTCCACCACAGATAAACTGTGGTAAAGTCTCGCTACTTATGACATATCCCGGGGATTAAATCCCGTACTGACGAAATATATCGCATAATACCTATGCGAGCTACTCCCTAAACCTTTAATATTATATCCCGTATTTATCAGCACAGTCAATAAGTATTTTATAAAATACATTTATCTATTCCATCTCGACAGGACTTAACTGATTCCGTTTAGGAAATATTGTTCGTCCAGTCCGGACGGAGGAATGGCAAATGCATAACCGGTCTTTTCGTGTGTCTGAACTCTGTACGGGATCAGCGATACCAGAAATGCCCCTAAAGCCATTCCACCAATGAATGATTTTTTCATGCCAGATTCTCCTGTTTTGTGTCTGTCCGATTGATTGCCGGCGTCTCAACGCGTTTTGCCAGATACAGGCTGTAGACTACAGATACGACAATGACCACGATATGCACGATCAAATTCATAGACTGGGAGCCTTCGTCGGATGCGAGGACAGAGGTTACGTCGATGAAGCTGTGCGCCAGGATCCCGGGCAGAAGGCTCCCGCTCTTGTAAAAAACGAGCGTAAAGACAAAGCCCATGGCAACCGCGAAAACCACCTGGATGAGGGTGGCAATCAGCTCATGTCCGGTAAAAAGATTTATAATATGTCCCATCCCGAAGGTGACGGAGGAAACGATGACGGCTGCTTTCACATTGCCGTCCTTCAGCATGGCTTTGAACAGGAAGCCTCGGAAGATCAGTTCCTCTGCAAATCCGACCAAAGCCATGGATACAACGGCATAGAACAGTCCCGGTACAGGATAATCATGCTGAAATCCGCTTAAGAGATTCATACAAGAGAGGAACCACAAAGGAATGAACCACAGCACGGCTCTGCTGTTCTTCGCCCAGCCGGCCAGGCCGTACACTTCCATGAGCCCGTTCTTTTTCACAAACAGGAAAATCGCTGCGGATATCACGATCAGGCCGAGCATGTGCCACAGCGAATCGAGGCCGAAATTGTTTTGCAGCGTCCCCATGCCCACCGCGTAGATCACGATCCATAGGATTGCAAAGGTAATCTCACTTTTTTCATACATTTTTTTCATGTTTCTTCTCCTCCTGCACAGCCACGAGAAAAGCACCGTTCCAGGCCCGTTCCAGGTGCTCCGCGACCAGTTTTTCGTCATATTCCAGACCATTGTTGGCAATGATGCTGGCATAGCCGTGCGCAAACAGCGCCACGGTCAGAAATATCTGCTTGGTTTTTTCCATGCTCAATCCGGTGCCCTCTTGCATGGCAATAAGGACCGGGATCAGTTCTTCGGAATCGATCATCTCCAACAAGCTGTGCTCCACCGCATATCCGGACTGAAACAGGAAGCGGAATAACTGAGGCTCCTCCACGGCGAAACGGATATAATTCAAGCCTATCCCAAGGATCGGATCCTGTTCCGGTATCATCGTCATCAGATACTTTGAATGCAGATGATCAACTTGTGCGTAAGAAGCCCGTTTCAAGGCATCAATTGTCGAAAAATGATACATGACCGGCTGCGTGGAACAGTGGAGCTGCTCAGAGACTGTCCTGGCGTTGATGCTCTCATATCCACTTTGTTTTGCAATCTCAATAGCCGCATTTATGATCATGTCTTTCGTAATTCTTGTTTTGGGCGGCATACACATTTTTCTCCTTTCCGTTATGTAACTATCGTTATATAACATTAATTATAATACATCTTTTCTGCATTTTGTCAATATAAAGCCAAAAAAAAGTACCCCAAAAATATTCAAGTGCTTTTATGCCGTCATGCGGTCATGCAAACAATAAGACTCATGTACCAGCTGTTCGATTCGGATGAGACCTACGACATGCTCAAGTTCAATAATACTACCCCGTAAGCCGCAACAAAAGGAATGCTGCATACAGAAAAAGCGGCGGGTATTGCTCCCCACCACCGTAACCTTATGTGTAAATCAGATCGTTATCAATGCTGATAACAAAAAACAGCAGGCATTCCGAAGAACGCATGCTGCTTTCAAGTACTTCAGAATAATTCAGCACATTATGAGTCAAAAGACGCATTACTCCATCTCGGTAGTTCTAAATTTATTTTTCAAGGTAAATCATGTTAAATACGGCATCCTTATTTTTCACAATTGTTTGAAATGCCTTGTATTTCTTGTGTTTTTCGAAGAAATAGTATCATAATAGTATCATAAGGGGTATCACCGTGATACTACAATCAACCATCGTTAATGTAACGTTCCTTCTTTATTCAACGCTTATAATCTCATCAAAGCTAAACGTCACAACATCAAGTGGATATTCATCAGCGTCCCATAACTCAACTTCACATTGCGAGCCCTCAGAATAAATACTTACAACAACTCCAATTGTACCCGCAGGAAATCCCTCTTTTTCTACAAGTGTTTTTACTCTGTCATTTTCTTTGAGCATTGTTTTCGTCTATCCTTAATCATATTCCGCAACTGCTATTCCTTTAACACGTTCAGCCATATACTTTCCAACTATAAGGCTGATAAGAAGCTTTCCATCCATATCACCTTCGTAATCCAATTCGATATCAAACGCATTATCCCCCAAAAATCCATGTTTTGAACCTGCTTCTTCAAAATCCAAATCGGAACTGTATTGACATCCAATCAGTTTTATTGCCCTGTCAATCAATTCATCGTCGATAATGGTAAATGTATCACTCAATAATTTGCTTATAACCGAACCATATATATCCACAGCTAAACATTTGTAAGGAAGACAATAAACACCCTCATCAACATGTTCCCGCTTAAGTTTTTCATCCTCTTCGGTTGTTAATTGTATAGTTGTACCATTCCTAAAATGGTAATTATATTCTCTACCGTTATAACTAATAGAATAATTTTTAAATTCTTCTTTTTCCAGCTGATACTTTTTTTGAAAATACACTTCGAGATCCTTCCCTGAAGTATATACTGAACGCATCTTTAAGGTTTTAAAATAATTATCTATCTCAGGCACTTCACCATATATTTGTTTTAACCGATTATCCTCACAATAGACGTCCGCACTATTATAATCATTCATCGGCAACAGTATTAAAATACTTAAAGATTTACTCATACCCTCATCTCACTTTATCAATTATTGTCTTCCCTAAGGTCTGCATCAATCAACCCAGCAACCAAATCCTGTAATTGCGTGGCATTCTTACTAGTGATCACAGACTTTCCGGTACGCTTTTCAACTGCATTTCTTGCTTCCCCGGCAGCCTCCCCTCCCTCAATTGCAACCACTCGATTTTCCTCAAAAGTTCCCGGTTTCTTTTGCTTTGAAATCTCTGTAGTGGTGGCCTCCGCCAGCATATTAAGTACAAGTTCCAATGTAGACATATTATCCCGGAGATTTTCTTTTTTCAGCCCTTTAAGATTCTTATATTCACGAGTGGTCATCCCAGACCAGGCTTTAGAAATCTCATCTTTCCATCTTGAGCCCTCATTTTCAACTGGTTACAATTTGTAACCAGTTCATTTCCCTCTTCTTTCATTCTGTTCTTTAATACTTTCCAATAATTTCTTGCACCATCCGTATTGGGTTGTTCTGTTAACACACGCACTACATCCACGATAGAAAAATACCATTCTTCCTCGTCTTCTACCCATGCCGTTCTAATTGGTTGTTCTTCAAATAATTGAACTTTATCTTTTTTTATCTCCATTCTATTTACCCCCTGTCACTTTTTCCTTGTCACCACTACTTTTCTCAAGTAACATAATTCATCTCCGGCAGTATTAAAGGAATTCTTGACAACTGACTCCAAAATCTTCCACAACACTCTATTGTTTTAATGCCTCTATATACCCCAACAATCTTTCTTTTTGCGATTTCTTAAGGCTTTCCATTTCAATCAAAAAATCATATTCCTTTGTACCTTTTGAAACCACTCGATAATCCAATTCTTCCACTGATTGAACTGTATCCTGGAGCAGCTCGTATGGCGTTACATTTAATACTTTACAAATAATCATTATCTTATCCGCAGACGGATTCGTTTTCTTACGTTTCCAGTCACTAATAGTACTTTGCGCAATTCCAGTAGCTTTTGAAAAGTCCGTCTGAGCAATCTCACGTTCTTCCATTAGTTTAAAAATACGTTCACTAATTGTCATTTTCGTTTCCTCTCTCCATCATATTTTGTTCTACCCACGCCCGAAACTCCTCTGGGCACGCAACCATCCACACTAAATAATTGTTCATCAATTCTTCAAGGGTAACCCCATAATCTTTCATAGCGATTCGAGCTAAGTAATCATACACTTCTGTCTCCATAGAAAGAGAATATCCGTCCTCTTTATCAGTAACCCTTACTGGATTATCATCCAATCTTTGCAACACCAACGCTCTAATAAAGTCATCCATTTCTATTGTTTGTTCCTTATCAATATCAACTTCGCCAAACAGTCGCTCATACAAATCAAAAGCCAAAAGGATTTTATCCGTGTCAAAAATCTTGCATCTTACAGGATTTCCATATTCCTTATAAAAGTCTGCCGAATCAAGTTTTGCAATCAATTCGTTGATATTTATTTCCGGATATGCCATAAATATCCCCTCCTTCTTACAGCAACGTCTTGACGTACTGCGTACGTATATACGTAATTATATCTTTATAAAATGGTGATGTCAATAAACACATTTACCGCCTGATTATGTGCCTTTATCACGAAATCTCCTTTGTAAATTGCTATCTCAGCAATTCCCCTTCAAAATACTTTTCTTGAAAATGTATAGCCTCAAGAATTTCTTCATCCGCATAGTCCCTATCACCTAATGAAACAATCCATTTATCTTCATTATCATTTGTACGATGATAAACAGCTATTATTTCCCCTTTATATGTAGCCAACGGCTTATCGCTACCCAAAATGTAAACATCCTGCTCTTCATCATCTTCTGCCATTATTCCGTCTACGTAACCATAATTGATTGGATAAACCATGGTCGGATAGTCAGGGTGTGCTGTTCCAAGCGGCCTGTCAACATGGCCTTCCACCGTAGCACCAATAACAAACTCCTTCAACATCCACTTATACGCCTCATCCCTTGAATGTAAAGTGACAACTCTCTTCTCCGGATACTTGGCTAACAGCGCCAGAAGCTTAGGTTTATGCTTCTTATCGAATTCTTTTACAAGCTCCACAAGTTCTGGATCCACTTTCTCCTCTACCCATGGCATATCTTCACGTTTTTGACCGACTCTATTGGTTATTCCCTCCATGCATACTTCTTCTGCATAGTCTAAGAAGATCACTGTGTCACATGCAGCGATGCGAGGCTCGTACGTTCTATTATAATCGCCATCAATGATCCAACTGTCGCGATGAAGAATCTCAGCTAATTTTCCATCAAATTCTTCCCTTGAGATACGAGTTTTATTCGCCCTCCAAAAAATATTATCCAAATGATATAGCGGTAGTCCTGTTAATGTATGTATTTTTCTGGACAAAGTGCTCTTTCCGCTTCCAGAACACCCTACGATTATAGCTTTTTGCATTGTCTACCCTCTTGATAATTTAATCATCCTTCTTTTTTCCAGTACAAGAGAATTACTGATAATAGTTGTTCAAATACAAAACCCACTCATCATATATCTCCTCTGAACTCTTCCCAAATACTTGCTCATACTTTTCCGTCTCAATTAATTCTAAAACTTTACTCCAACCATATGTTGATTCCAAATATTCTATGTAGGTATTTGCAAATGTATATCCTCCACAATTTGAAAAGCGAATAGGATTCCTTGTACACGTATCTTCATATGTCGGAATTTTCATTTCTTCTAAATACTCTTTATAAAACTCCTCGCCATTGCTCAAATATAAAGCCATTCCTTCGGTCAACCACAAATGAATATTAGGATTTTTCACACTAATGTATGCATGTACAATTTCATGAAGAACAGCATATTTGTTATTATCATAATCGTGTACCTTTCCTGGATTTGCTGGTGATGTTAAGATTACATCTGTACCGATATTATCCCCAATATACCAATCCAAACCTAACAACGGACCGATATAACCATATTTCTTTTTTTGCATTGTGCTTTGGTGATCATATATGTATATATTGATATTTTGTTTTTTGTCAAAACCCAACTTTTCAGCAATATCCTCTGTTTCAGCATCTGCATATTGAAACACATCCTCAGCCGCATCTTTTTCTGTCTCATAATATACATTTACCCACTTTCCTTCTAACAAAGACATATTAGATGTTTCTAAATTAAAAGTAGGTATAAAATTAATAAAACAAATTAAACACAGGCATACGATAGTTACCAATATAAATCTGCCAACTTTCCTTTTTCTTCTACTTTCATTACTATCAAAAAATCTCATTTTCACACCACTCCTTTCGATATTAAGTCAAAAATAACTAATATATCAAAAATTGTGAAGTAACTACGGTCATTTTCCCTCATTACTTTGGTCATAATCTGCTATTATATGCCCAAATTTAAGAATAAGATAGTTTCGTTCTTTTATACCAATTTTATCATATACAGATGAAACATAGTTTTTAACTGTTCCACTTGAAAGGCATAACCTTTCTGCAATCTGCATATTTGTCTTGCCCTGAAGCATTTGTATAAATATCTCTTTTTCCCTATCTGTCAAACAAGACAAATACCCTTCCAACTCTTTTCTTTCCGCACTTTGATTTTTATTGGTTAAGCTAACCTCATTCATTAATTCTTCATTAATACATTTTAACTGTTCCATATAAGCTAACATTCTGTTCATCAATACAAAAAGCAATACAAAACATATACCTAATTGCATAATTCTTGGAATCAGATCAAAACGGATTACATTTTTGATCCCAATAAATGGTTCTAACCAAGGTTGTAGCACAAATAATGCAGAAACAAAATGTGCTATCACAACAATAACAAAATTAATAGCACCCGAAAAATACAGAAGTCTCTTGTTCATGTATAACATTGCTACCAAAAACGGAAGTATCAACATTATTACCATTTGGAAAGTAAAAATATAATAACAGACTCCTATACATAGTGATAGATTAAGAATCAATATATATTTCATGCCTTTGGAATTTAAATGGAATACATAAATGAAAACATAAGGCGTTAATAAAAAGATCGCTGATATACATAAAAAGATAGATGCTACTTGTATATCAAAATCAAACACACCACACCAACAGAGCGTCCATACCAATAAAACAAATATAAATATACCGATAAACAACTTCGATACTATTTCATTATTTTCGGTCTCATTCCTGGTAAATAATCGTTCCATATTACACTATACCTTCCTAAAATGAAAATCTTATAAGTATTTATTCTATTACTCCGCCCACAAATAGAGCCAAAGTAGAGCCATTTGATAAAATAAATGCCGGAAACCCGCATAAATACAGGCTTTCGGCATTTCTGTCCGTTATTATTCCATCTCTATCGTTCCAGGTGGTTTTGAAGTTAAGTCATACATTACTCTGTTAACTCCTTTAACCTCATTAATAATCCTGTTCATTACTGTTTGGAGTACCTCAAATGGAATCTCTGTACAACTAGCTGTCATGAAATCTGATGTGTTCACTGCTCGAAGAGCAACAGCATAATCGTAAGTTCTAAAGTCTCCCATTACTCCAACAGATCTCATATTGGTCAAAGCTGCAAAATACTGATTTGGTTTTGCAGTCATCTTTCCTTCGTCAAATGCTTTGTCAATCTCTTCACGGTAAATAGCATCTGCATCCTGAACAATTTTAACTTTCTCGGCAGTTACTTCACCGATTATTCTGATTCCAAGACCCGGACCAGGGAATGGCTGACGATACACAAGATGTTCAGGAAGACCTAATTCGAGACCTGCTTTTCTAACCTCATCTTTGAACAAAATTCTTAAAGGCTCAACTATTTCCTTAAAATCAACGTCTTCAGGAAGTCCTCCTACATTATGATGCGACTTAATTACAGCAGATTTACCAAGACCAGATTCAATAACATCCGGGTAAATGGTTCCTTGAGCAAGGAAATCCACTGTACCAATCTTCTTAGACTCTTCTTCAAAAATACGAATGAATTCTTCGCCAATAATTTTTCTCTTTTTTTCAGGCTCTGTTACACCGGCAAGTTTAGCATAGTAACGATCAGCTGCATTTATGCGGATAAAATTAAGGTCGAATTCTCCTTGAGGACCAAATACTTCCTCAACCTGATCACCCTCATCCTTACGAAGAAGACCATGATCAACAAATACACATGTAAGCTGTTTACCAACAGCTTTGGCAAGAAGTGCAGCTGCTACCGAAGAATCAACTCCACCTGATAGAGCAAGTAAAACCTTACCGTTTCCTATTTTTTCCTTGAGATCTTTAATGGTAGTTTCAACAAAGCTATCCATCTTCCAATCTCCACTACATTCACAAACATCTATAACAAAATTTCGGAGCATATCTTTACCCTGCTCAGTATGCATAACCTCTGGGTGAAACTGGGTTGCATAGAACTTCTTCTGAGCATTTTCCATAGCTGCAACAGGGCAATTGGCAGTGTGAGCTGTAATCTTAAATCCTTCTGGAACCTGTGATATATAGTCAGTATGGCTCATCCATACATTGATATTTGATTTGATATTCTTAAAAAGCATGGACTCTTCTGTGATTTCTGTAGCTGTATGACCATACTCACTTACAGGTGCAGTTGAAACCTTTCCTCCAAGTAAATGTGCCATAAGCTGTGATCCATAGCAAATACCAAGAACCGGTATTCCCAAATCAAATATTTCTTTTGAATATGATGGTGAAGTCTCCAAATATACGCTATTTGGTCCACCTGTGAAAATGATTCCCTTAGGATTCATTTCCTTAATTTCATCCAGAGTCATTGTATATGAATGAACTTCGCAATATACGTTACATTCACGAACTCTTCTGGCGATAAGCTGATTGTACTGTCCTCCAAAATCAAGGACCAGAATCATTTCTCTGCTCAAAGCTAATCCTCCGTTTCTAAAACTCTAATGTTTATTCTAAAAATCAAACTTAATTATAAAAAATGCATCAATATATGTCAATTCTCTAAATATCTCTTTAGATATTGACCGGTGTAGCTTTCCTTGACACCACATATTTCCTCAGGAGTTCCAGTGGCTACAACAGTTCCGCCACCATCTCCCCCTTCTGGTCCCATGTCAATTATAAAATCCGCAACTTTAATAACATCCATGTTGTGTTCAATGACAACTACCGTATTGCCAGACTCCGACAATTCTCTAAGAATCTTCACCAATTTATTTACGTCGTCAAAATGAAGACCTGTTGTAGGTTCGTCTAAGATATAAATAGTTTTTCCGGTTCCTCTTCTGCTAAGTTCTGTGGCAAGTTTTATACGCTGGGCTTCACCACCTGACAAGGTAGTAGAAGGTTGACCCAGTTTAATATATGAAAGTCCGACATCATAAAGGGTTTTAATCTTTCTATAAATGCTAGGAACATTTTCAAAAAATGGTAAAGCCTCCTCAACAGTCATATCCAATACGTCGAAAATGCTTTTCCCTTTGTACTTAACTTCCAGAGTTTCTCTGTTGTATCTTTTACCTCCACACACTTCACAAGGTACATAGACATCTGGAAGAAAATGCATCTCAATCTTTATAATCCCATCACCCTGACAAGCTTCGCATCTTCCACCTTTTACGTTAAAAGAGAATCTTCCCTTTGAATAACCCATAGCTTTTGCATCTGCTGTCTTTGCAAATAAATCACGAATCATGTCAAATACCCCAGTGTATGTTGCTGGATTTGACCTTGGAGTTCTTCCAATAGGTGACTGGTCTATATTAATAATCTTATCTAACTTATTAACACCATTAATTCTATCGTGTTTACCTGGAATAGTTCTTGCTCTGTTAAGCTTTTTAGCCAGTGCTTTGTATAAAATCTCATTTACCAAAGAACTCTTACCAGAACCGGAAACTCCGGTTACAACTGTAAGAATGCCCAAAGGAATATTTACCTCAATGTTTTTAAGATTATTTTCTCTAGCCCCTTTAACTGTAAGCCAGCCAGTAGGCTTTCTTCTAAATCCCGGAACCTCTATCTTCTTTCTACCACTAAGATAGTCTCCTGTAAGAGAATTTTTATTAGCCATTATTTCCTTATATGTACCGCAAGCCACCACATTTCCACCATGCTCGCCAGCTCCAGGACCTATATCCACAATGTAATCCGCCTGCCTCATAGTGTCTTCGTCGTGTTCTACCACAATTAGAGAATTGCCAATATCCCTAAGTTTCTTCAAGGTATCAATAAGCTTGTCATTATCTCTTTGATGCAATCCGATACTAGGTTCATCAAGGATGTAGGCAACACCTACCAAACCAGAACCTATCTGAGTTGCCAGTCTTATACGCTGAGCTTCTCCTCCTGATAGAGTAGATGCTCCTCTGGACAAGGACAGATATTCAAGCCCAACATTCTTAAGAAAATTGACTCTGGATTTAATCTCCTTTAGCACCTCTTCTCCAATAAACTTCTGCCTATCCGTTAACGGCATTTCCTCTAGGAATTCGCTGAGCTCTTTAACAGACATAGACGTAATCTGAAAAATGTTTTTGTCAGCCACAGTAACTGCCAGAGATGACTTCTTAAGTCTCTGACCATTACACTCCGTACAAGGGGTTATACTCATATACTGTTCGTATTCCTGCTTACCCCTTTCAGAAAATGTTTCTCTATACCTTCTTTCCTCGTTTGCTAAAAGCCCTTCGAATGGGACGTCGTATATACCAGTCCCTCTTTGACCTGTGTAGTGAACTTTTAACACTTCACCATTAGTTCCATTTATAATAACATCCTGTGCTTTTTTGCTGAGGTTCTCAAAAGGTGTATCCAAAGAAAACTCATATTTTTCAGCCATGGCTTGAAGAACTGCATTTGAAAAGCTTCCCTTTTTATTACTTGATTGCCAACCCATAGCCACAATACAGCCGTCATTTATACTAAGAGATTTATCCGGAATTATCAAATCAATGCTAAACTCCATCTTATATCCCAGACCGGAACACACCGGACACGCTCCAAATGGATTGTTAAAAGAAAAACTTCTAGGCTGTATCTCTTCAATGCTGATTCCACAGTCAGGACAAGAAAAACTTTCGCTAAAGCTTAACTTTTCTCCATCGATAACCTCAACGTACATAAGGCCTTCTGATAATTTCATAACTGTTTCAATAGAATCTGTAAGACGTTTTTCCAGTCCTTCCTTAACCACCAAACGATCCACAACAATCTCTATATTATGCTTCTTGTTCTTCTCAAGCTTTATTTCCTCAGACAATTCATACATATGGTCATCCACCATGACACGCACATATCCGGCTTTCTTAGCCTGTTCTAACACCTTGACATGCTCACCTTTTCGTCCTCTTACAACCGGTGCTAAAAGAAGTATCTTACTTCTTTCTGGTAAATGCATTATCTGGTCTACCATTTGATCTACCGTCTGCTTCATAATTGGCTTACCACAATTAGGGCAATGGGGAATACCAATTCTAGCATACAAAAGTCTGAAATAATCGTATATTTCCGTAACTGTTCCTACTGTAGACCTTGGATTATGATTAGTAGATTTTTGATCAATGGAAATAGCCGGGGATAGCCCTTCTATGGACTCCACTTCGGGTTTTTCCATTTGCCCTAAAAACTGTCTGGCATATGATGACAGCGATTCCATATATCTTCGCTGTCCTTCTGCGTAAATAGTATCAAAGGCCAGGGAAGATTTTCCTGAACCACTGAGTCCCGTCATAACCACCAGGGAATCCCTGGGTATATCAATATCTATCCCTTTTAAATTATGCTCATTTGCTCCTCTTATTTTTATAAATCTCTTAGAGGAGTTGTCGTATTTTATCTTATCACTCATTTTAATCTTCTTTCTGATTTAACTCCTTTTTAAGGGTTAACATTTGATCTCTAAGCTCTGCTGCCGCCTCAAAATTAAGCTCTGCTGCCGCTTTCTTCATTTCTTTTTGAATCTTTCCAATTAGTTTCTCAATTTCCTTAGCACTCATAGACTCAGGATCTTTTTCCAATTTATCAACGCTTTTAATTGCCTCTTTCGTAATACTTATTCTATCTCTGACCGCTTTCTTTATAGTTGTAGGGGTTATGCCGTGCTCTTCATTATATTTATTTTGGATTTCCCTACGTCTATTGGTTTCTGAGATAGCATTTTTCATAGAATCGGTAATTGTATTAGCGTACATAATTACATGACCTTGGGAATTTCTTGCCGCTCGTCCTATGGTCTGAACCAAAGATGTCTCCGATCTTAAAAATCCCTCTTTATCCGCATCTAATATGGCAACCAATGTAATCTCAGGAATGTCCAATCCCTCTCTTAAAAGATTAATTCCAACCAACACATCAAATACGTCAAGTCTCATGTCTCTGATTATATCACTTCTTTCCAAAGTATCTATATCTGAATGCAGGTATTTAACTCGTATTCCTACTTCCTTCATGTAATCTGTAAGATCCTCTGCCATTTTCTTGGTAAGAGTTGTAACTAAAACCTTATTTTTCTTTTCTGTCTCTTTATTTATCTCTGCAATCAGGTCATCCACCTGACCTTCTACCGGTCTTACATCTACTTTAGGATCTAGTAAACCGGTCGGTCTAATTATCTGCTCTGCCCTTTCCATTTCATGTTCTGCCTCGTATTTTCCCGGAGTAGCAGATACAAACATCATCTGATCAATCTTACTTTCAAACTCTTGAAAATTCAAAGGTCTGTTATCCTTGGCTGAAGGTAATCTAAACCCATAATCCACCAAAGTCTGTTTTCTAGACTGGTCACCTGCATACATTCCACCTATCTGGGGGATGGTAATGTGGGACTCATCTACGATAATAAGAAAATCATCTGGAAAATAATCCAACAATGTATGTGGGGTTGCCCCTGGTTCTAGTCCTGCCATGTGTCTTGAATAATTCTCAATTCCTGAGCAAAATCCAGTCTCTCTAAGCATTTCAATATCATAATTGGTTCTTTCTGATATTCTTTGAGCCTCTATTAATTTATCCTCACTTTTAAAATAATCCACTCTTTCCTTTAGTTCCTCTTCAATGGTTCCTATGGCCTTCTCAATCCTTTCCTGAGAAGCAATATATAAAGAGGCCGGGAATATTGCCACATGTTCTAAAGAACTCTTTATTTCCCCTGTTAATGGCTCTATTTCGCATATTCTATCCACTTCATCCCCAAAGAATTCTATTCTCACTGCCAAATCCGAAGAAGATATTGGAAATACCTCCAACACATCTCCTCTCACCCTAAAAGTTCCTCGTTTGAAATCTATGTCATTCCTGGCATACTGAATATCCACCAGTTTCCTTATAATGTCATCTCTGTCCCTTTCCATGCCAGGTCTTAAAGAAACCACCATTTCTCTATAATCTATAGGGTCTCCCAATCCGTATATACAAGACACCGATGACACTATAATAACATCTCTACGTTCCGACAAAGCTGCTGCGGCAGAATGTCTCAACTTATCTATTTCATCATTAATAGCAGAGTCCTTGGCAATATATGTATCCGTTGAAGGAACATAGGCTTCCGGCTGATAATAATCGTAATAAGACACAAAATACTCTACTGCATTTTCCGGGAAAAACTCTTTAAATTCTCCGTACAACTGGGCTGCTAAAGTTTTATTGTGTGAGAGAATTAATGTGGGTTTATTAAGTTCCTTGATAACATTTGCCATGGTAAATGTTTTACCAGAACCAGTAACTCCCAGCAAAGTCTCAAACTGATTTCCTTCTTTAAATCCTTCTACTAATTTTTTTATTGCCTCTGGCTGATCTCCCGTTGGCTTGTATTCTGATACTAATTTAAATTTATCCATATAATCACCCTACATTATGTTTGAAAAAATAAAAGGGATATCTCTTATGAGATTCCCTTTATTACTTCTAATGCTTTTTGAAATTGAGGTTCGCTATCTCTTTTTTCAAGATCCCATATATTAATATTTTCATCTTCCTCAACTTCCACATCTGGCGCAATACCTACGTCTTGAATATTACTTCCATCAGGTAAATAGTATTTTGCAATTGTAATTTTAACTGCACTACCATCATCTAACTGATAAAGAGTCTGCATAATTCCTTTTCCATAAGTATTTGTGCCTACAATAGTTGCTCTTTCATATGCCTTCATACATCCTGAAAAAGCCTCAGCAGCACTTGCAGAATCTTCATTTACAAGAACCACCATAGGAATATCCTGGTATTCACCCTCAGTATCATTTTTATAATCCTCTCCACTACCATCTTTCATTTTGTAGGAAAGAATAATCTCATCCTTAGGAATAAAATATCCTGCTATTTTAAGAATCTGCTGAAGATCTCCACCTGGATTGTCCCTTACATCGAATATTAACTTTTCCATATTCTGACTTTTAAGTTCTTCAAGAGCATCTTTAACCTGTTCTGCTGAATTCTCACTAAACTGAGTCAATTCGATATAACCTATATTATCATCAAGCATTTCGTAGTAAACTATCTGCTCGCTTACCTCTGCTCTATCTAATTGAAATTCTATTTCCTCATTTTCTCTGGTAACTGTAATACTTACTCCAGTACCTTTTTTTCCTCTAACTAAGCTTACAAGCTTATCTAAATCACAATTGGTAACATCTTGTCCGTCTACTTTAATGATTACGTCTTTTTCCAGCATTCCTGCATCTTCTGCCGGCGAATTCTTAATCACCCCAGTCACCACAAATTCCTTTGTGTTTTTATCCTGAGCTACCATAACTCCTATTCCGACGTAGTCACCATCCATTTGCTGCATAAGTATTTTGTATTCATCTTTTGTGTAATACACAGAGTATGGATCATTAAGACTTTCCAATAATCCCTTATAAGAACCTTCTTCCAAAGTCTCGTCATCTACATCTTTGTAATAATACTTCTTCACCATTTCCTTTAACTGACTTTCCTTATCGGTGCCAGTTATCTTGGCTACTTTTTCTTTTATGTTAGATGTACCCGACGCTCTTGATAACAAGGTAAGTGCAATTATCAATACAAATATAATTGTAATCCCACACAAAAGGCCACTAATAAAACCATCCTTTTGTCTGTCCTTTAACAATTGCGCTATATTCTCGGACTCATCATGATATTCCATTGTTTCTTCATCTATATTCTGACCAAGGTCATCACTTTTTTTCTTGCCAAACATATCTTTGCCTACTTTTTATTAATATTATCCAACATAAATATGTGGATTTACATATGAACCATTTAATCTAAAACTTAAATGTAAATGTGCACCTGTGGACCAACCTGTTGATCCTACATATCCTATAATCTGCCCTTGCTTTACATATGTTCCCGAAGAAACTGCAAATGCTGACATATGCATATACACAGAATATAATCCATTGCCATGGGCGATTCCCATCCAGTTACCTGCTGAACTGCTTGTCCATGCCCAATCTACAGTACCATCTGCTACCGCATATATTGGAGTTCCTATAGGCGCAGGTATATCGATACCATTGTGCATTTCGCTTTTACCAGAAATAGGACTGATTCTATCGCTATATTCTGATGATATGGTGTAATATCCATTAAGTGGCCATATAAATGATGTAGCTTCAGATGTATTATATTCTATATCACTTGATGAATTATTATTAGAATCAGTGGAACTATTTGAAGAATCCGTATTGTTTCCTGCTTCTGCTGCTCTTCTTGCCGCATCCTCTGCTGCCGCCTTTGCAGCTGCTTCTTGCTGTCGTCTTCTCTCTTCAACAGCTTCCATCTGTGATACAAGAGCTGCCTGCTCTTCTAATGCCTTCTGTTTTGTAATAATATCCTGTTCTGCACTAGATATCTCCGCTTCAGTCTTTCTTAACTCTTCTTCTTTCGCAGCAACTAAAGTTTCCATAGATGACTGTTCAGCTAATGCTGTGTCTGTAAGAGTCTGAAGTTCAGCCTGCTCAGTCTCTAGCTGAGTTTTTGAATCCTCCACTGCCTGCTTAGCGTCCTTCAACTCCTGAATAGCTTTTCTGTCATAATCAGTTAAGGTCTTTATATATTCTGCTTTATTCAAAAAATCGCTAATACTCTCTGAGCCAAATAACAAATCCAGCATTTGACTGTCACCATTCTCATACATGAACTGGATTCTTTTTTTCATCAAATCGTATTGTCTATCAAGTTCTTCCTGCTGTAATTCCAGCTGGGAATTAGTTGCATCAATTTCTAATTGTTTTGCTTGTGACTGCTCATTAAGGGATTGAATATTAGTTGCAATCTCCGTTAATTTTGCATCCATCTCCGTTATATACGCTGTGGTATCATTTTTAACGCTTTCAAGTTCATCAAGAGTTGCCTGAACATCTGTGATACTTTGCTCTATTTGTTCCTGCTTTTCTCTCTCTTCTTCAATATCAGCCTTTGTATATACTGTCATAGGCATAATCATTGCCCCTAATAACAATATACTTAAACATCTAATAGCTTTATTTCTCAAGCTTGACACCCTTTCTTATACCTTCAAATGCTTTTTAATAGTTATTCTACTTCCTAAATAACCAATCCCTGCACCAATTAATAACGCTCCCGGAATAATCACTGTAAACACACTGTTAGTTGGAAGGAATTGAATTTTACTTGTAAATGTAGAGAACTGTCCCATTAAATAACTTATTACTTTTTCATACATAAAATATAAAACAGTTACCGGTATGGCTGCTCCAATAATACCAATGACCACACCCTCTACGATAAATGGTGATCTTACGAAGAAATCCGTAGCACCAATGAGTTTCATAATTCTTATTTCTTCTCTTCTTACTGTTATACCTATCATGACAGTATTGCTTATAAGGAAGATACCTACTGCCAACAGAATTACAATAATTACAACAGATACATATCCCACCATTTTAGCAAAATCCGTAAATGATCTGGCGGTCTTTTCAGAATTTCTAACTTTACGAACACCGTTAATATTTTCTATATATTTAACTAATTTATTTTGTTTAGAAAGATCTTTTACATAAACCTCATAGTTAGCGGAATTAACTAATGGATTATCATCCTTAAAACCTTCTGCTAACTCCGGCTCATCTTTAAAATACTGTTTACTAAAGGAATCCCAGGCTTCATCGGCTGATACAAACACAATTCTATCAACTTCCGGTCTGGATTTAATTTGATTACCAATTTTTTCCATCTCTTGCTGTCCGATTCCTTCTTTAAAGAAAACCGTTACACAAACAGTTTCTCCAGCCTCATCAACCATGTGTTGAAAATTAGCCAAAACAGCATAAAAAAGTCCCATAAGAAAAATACATGCTGTGATTGTTCCTATTGAAGCAAGGGAGAAAAGTTTATTACGTCTTATATTTTTAAAACCCTGTCCAAGGCTATAAATGAATGTTCTAATCTTCATGATATTCGCCCTTCTCCTCATCGCTAACTATTTCGCCTTTATGCATTGTAATAACTCTCTTATTCATAGCATCTACGATTTCTCTATTATGGGTAACTACTACCACTGTTGTTCCTCTTTTATTGATCTCCTCAAGCAACTTCATGATTTCCCATGAATTCTTCGGATCCAAGTTACCCGTTGGCTCATCTGCCAGCATGATTGCAGGATTATTTACAATTGCCCTTGCCATGGCAACCCTTTGCTGCTCACCACCTGATAACTCTTTTGGAAAGGAACGATATTTTTCTGAAAGACCCACTAATGATAACATAGCAGGCACTCTTCTTTTTATAACTTTAGTTGGCGTTTCAATTACTCTCTGAGCAAAAGCAATGTTATCGTATATGTTTCTATCCTTCAAAAGACGGAAATCCTGGAAAACAACGCCAATATTCCTTCTGTACTCCGGTATCTTTTTTCTCTTAAGCTTACCAATCTCTTTACCGTTTACGACAATTTTGCCACTGGTTGGTTCAAGTTCTTTCAATAACAATTTAATAAGGGTGGATTTGCCAGAGCCACTGTTACCCACTACAAAGACAAATTCACCTTTATTAATTTTTAAGCTAACATTTTTTAATGCCGGTGAGCCGGTCGAATATGACTTGCTCACTCCTTCAAGTTCTATCATTATATTCCTCCAGTTAATTATTTATGGACTACTATGGAATACATTCTTAAAAATCAGTTTTTTCTATATATTTCATATATTTTACTACCATAAGTGCAATCTTAAATGTAATTGCATCATCAAATACTCTCAAATCAAGATTTGTTGATTTCTGCAACTTATCAAGTCTGTACACCAATGTATTTCTATGAATATACAACTGTCTAGATGTCTCTGAAACATTAAGATTATTTTCAAAGAATTTATTAATTGTAGTAAGAGTTTCTTCATCAAACTCATCAGGCGATTTTCCATCGAAAATCTCTTTAATAAACATCTTACAAAGTGGTAATGGCAACTGATATATAAGTCTTCCTATACCAAGCTTGCTATAAGCAATAACCTTTTTATCACTGTAAAAGATTTTTCCTACATCCAATGCAAGTTTTGCTTCTTTGTATGATCTAGACACTTCTTTGATATCGTTAATCATAGTACCATATGCAATATTAACCTTTGCCATGGCCTCTGTATTAGACATATCCAAAATGATATTGGCAATCTTATCCATATCATCATAAGTCTGGTCTTCTTCTACTTCCTTAACAAGAATTATATTATTCTCATCAACCGCTGTAATGAAATCCTTAGATTTACTAGCAAAGAGACCTCTTATAGTCTCAAGAGCATTAACATCCTTTTCGTTTTCAGTCTCAATAATAAAAACAACTCTACGTACATCAATGTCTATATGTAGTTTTTTTGCTCTTGAATATATATCTACCAAAAGCATATTATCTAAAAGGAGATTCTTAATAAAATTATCTTTATCATATCTCTCTTTATATGCTACAAGAAGGCTCTGTAACTGGAAAACAGCCATTTTACCTACCATGTACACATCATCACTATTTCCCTTAGCAACTAATATATACTCTAATTGATTGTCCTCCATTACTTTAAAGAATTGAAATTCAGAAACTGTTTGACTGTCTGCAGGTGATTTTGCAAATGACACTGCTGATTTTTCCACGCTGTCTGTGTCATTAAAAGTCGTAACAAGCATCTTTCCTTCTGTGTCTGTAACACACATGTCAATTCTTGAAATGTTTTTAATACCGTCTATGATATTTGATAAAATTTGGTTTGAAATCATTGCCTCCACTCCCATTCTTCAGATAGTTTAATCTTATACTATTTTACCAAAAAATAAAAGGGGAAATACATCATTTTTAATGTATTTCCCCATAAATTCATAGTATATTCAGATTTTATACTAGTTTGTGATTACAAGGTGTGTATCCTTATCAAAGATATGCATCTTAGAAGGATCAATAGCAATCTTAATTGTATCACCAGGTCTAGCTGATGTACGAGGGTTAACTCTTGCTGTACAGCTCCACTGATCTACATCGAAATATAAGAATACTTCTGCACCAAGCATCTCGTATAATCTAATTGTTGCTTCAATAACGTTATCTGGATTAGCATTAATGAATACTTCTTCATCATGGAAATCTTCTGGTCTAACACCAACAATAACTGTCTTATCAATATAGTTACCAGAAATAAGTGTCTCTGCTTTTCCAGCTGGAACTTTAATTGTATGTGCTGCAAATGATAATAATACATCATTGCCCTGCTGAAGTACCTGTGCATCAATGAAGTTCATCTGTGGAGAACCCATGAATCCAGCAACGAATAAGTTACATGGATTGTTGTAAAGCTCTTCAGGTGTATCAATCTGCTGTACTTCACCATCCTTAAGAACTACGATTCTTGTACCAAGTGTCATAGCCTCTGTCTGGTCATGTGTAACGTATATAATTGTTGTCTCAAGTCTCTGATGTAACTTAGAAATCTCAGTTCTCATCTGTACTCTTAACTTAGCATCAAGGTTTGATAAAGGCTCATCCATAAGGAATACCTTAGGGTTACGTACGATAGCACGTCCCATGGCAACTCTCTGTCTCTGACCACCTGATAAAGCAGCTGGTTTACGATCAAGAAGATGCTCGATATCAAGGATTCTAGCAGCTTCGTGAACGAGCTTGTTAATCTGATCCTTTGGTGTCTTTCTTAACTTAAGACCGAATGCCATATTATCATAAACTGTCATATGTGGATACAAAGCGTAGTTCTGGAAAACCATCGCAATATCTCTATCCTTTGGTTCAACATCATTTACAAGTCTGTCTCCAATGTAAAGCTCACCGCCTGAAATCTCTTCAAGTCCGGCAATCATTCTGAGTGTTGTAGACTTTCCACATCCAGAAGGTCCAACGAAAATTATAAACTCCTTATCTTGGATTTCCATGCTGAAATCTTTAACAGCAACGAATCCATTAGGGTACTGTTTTGTTATGTTCTTTAAAGATAAACTAGCCATTTAAGCTTCCTCCTAAATTTTTACTCACGTAGTATTTAATACCTTTATTATTTTATAACATTTCATGTCATTTTCCCATTGGCTTAATTACTGAAAAATAAAATAATTTTTGTTACATTTGCATAATTTACAAGGGTTTTTAGCATTTTTTTGCTATTTTATAGCTATAGCTTCTATCTCTATAAGCACATCTTTTGGAAGCCTTGCTACCTCAACGCATGAACGTGTTGGACATTCTGAAACAAAATATTTTGAATATATCTCGTTAATTTTTCCAAAATCATCCATATTCTTTATGAATACTGTTGTTTTGATTACATTTTCAGGAGATGTTCCTGCTTCTTTTAACAATGCACAAAGATTTCCAATAGCCTGATTTGCCTGTGCTTCAACGCCTTCTGGAATCTCACCTGTTGATGGTACTACAGGAATAACACCTGATGTATATACCATTCCATTAACTTCAATTGCCTGTGAATATGGTCCAATTGCTGCTGGGGCCTTGTCTGTACTTATAATTTTCTTCATTTTATAGTTTGATTCTCTTAAATCACGTTCGCTGCCTTAATGTTGAGAATCTACTCCTTTCGTTGAAATATCTGCAGCTAATTATTCTTTTATTTTAATACTTTTTTCATCAATGTCAATCTTACCAGCCTTAAGCAAACGCCCAACTCCACGCTTAAATGCAGCTTTGCTGATTCCAAAATCTCTGGCAATTATTTCCGGAGATGCCTTATCGTTGTACGGAAGTTCTCCATCATACTCTTTTATAACCTCAAGTATTTTTATTGCATCTTCTTCCATTTGTTCAGGAATCTTTTTGTTTATGCTTAAATTAAGCTTTCCATCATCTCTAACAGAGGTTACTCTAGCCTGTACCTGACTTCCTAGTTTAAGCTTTGTATGCATCTCTTTTTTAGGAATCAATCCATAATACTTATTATCTACGGCTACAAAAGCCCCTATGTTATTGTTTATCTCAAATACTGTACCTGTAACCACATCATCTTTTGCGTATTTATCTGTAGTTTTCAAGTATTTATATACCTTCATTGTAGCTGCTAGCCTATCGCTTTTATCTACATAAAGGTACACCAGATAGCTCTTTCCTTCTTCAGCTCTTTCTGTCATTTCTTTAAATGGCATAAAAAGATCTTTTTCTAATCCCCAATCTAAAAAAGCACCTATCTTACCTACACTTTTTACATTTAAGACAGCAAGATTATTAAGAGTTATATAAGGAGTTCTGGTTGTAGCAATAAGCCTATCCTCTGAATCCTTATAAATAAATACATCAATGCTATCCCCTTCTTCAAAATCTTCTGGGACTTCTTTTTTTGGCAAAAGCACCCTTTCATTCTCATTGGAGCCTAAATACACACCAAAATCCACTTTTTTATAACAAGTCATTCCTTGTCTTTCACCTAATACTACCATGTAATATCTCCAATCTTTAAAATCTAAATTCTATTTTAGCAAATATTTCTTCATTTTCGCTTTTTAATTCTACTAACTGTCTCTCTTCGTCCTCTGTGGCGTATGCCTTTATTATATCTCCGTATACCGCTGAATTCTTATATTCAACTCTAAGCACCTTTACTTTATCAGCCGATTCTTTTAAAAATTCTTCTGCAATTTTAACATACCACGCATTATTCATATGTCCATTAATATCTAACTGAAAGTTATGAACCTTGAAATCTTCCTTGTACTCAAGTCCTTCCATATCCCTTATTTTTCTACCAAAAGATTCCATTGGAAGTTTTTCTTCATATCCATACACTTCAACTTCTTTAGGATCCGGTGCAACCATTATTTTTTTATCCATATCTATGGAAACCCATGTACTATCTGCTTCCACCATATTCTTACTGCCGTCTTCGCTATAAATAGTGTAGTTTCTCTTGCCTATTCCTCTCTTAAATGAAGTAGCCCATGTACTTACTTTTATGTTTTCAGTATATCTCAGTGGTTCTAAAATATTAATCTGCCACGAGTTTATTATCCATGCCTTTCTGGTTTTCATCTGATAATCCACTCCAATATCAAGTACCTCTGATTGAAGCGCCGAGCAGTTTTGTAAAAAATCCACTATTTTCCCCAAACTGACTTTATTTGTACAATCCACATCACTGAATCTAATTTGTGTATCATAAGAAAATTTCATAGTACTCCTATCCTTATATCAACATGCATTTAAGTAAAAAAAAACTTCACTACCAAACGTAGTGAAGTAGCTGGCCCACCAGGATTCGAACCTGGAAAATGCTGGAGTCAGAGTCCAGTGCCTTACCATTTGGCGATGGGCCAATGTTGTTTTGCAACGAAGCTTATTCTAGCAGATGTTAAATAAAAATGCAAGTACTTTTTTTTATAAAATTTACAATGAATTCTATCTTATCTCAAATCTTACTTTTTTATTGACATTTTTACCCATTATAGTATAATCATATTAATAAACGAGGACGTTTCATAATTGGAGCGCCCTCGTTTTTTATCGTCTACGGACGATATTTCCCTCACATTATACTTATTTTATCAGAGAACAGCCCTACTCCGCACAGTATGGGCTGTTCTTCATTTACCTTAAGGTATTTTTATAATTTTTAATTCATTATGTCTTTGTAATTTTTCTGCAAGTTTAATTGACGCATAATTACCACTTTCAATAGTGCAAATTACACTATCTATTCCCATATACTCACATATTTCGTTTAATATATATCTACATGCTTCTGTGGCAAACCCTTGTCTTTGCTTAGATTTTTTAATTACATACCCTAATTCAACACCATTATCTGTATTACATAGTCCTGCCATTCCAATCAACTTCTGATTGTCCTTTTCAAAGATACCCCACATTCCATAGCCATAAAATCTATATTGGTTATCTATGTATGCCATCAGCAAATCTTCCAGGGGCATATGACAGGCATCTTCAACACCCATAAAATTCACAGCTTCCGGTGCTTCATTAAGTATTATTTTTATATCCGGTATATCTGTTTTGGCAAATTCCCGAAGGATTAATCGTTTGGTCACCCCGACTGTTCATGGTTCTTTCATAATCCTTGCGTATATCTCTTCAAAGTATTTTGCAGAGATTCCTTCAAAGCTTTCTAAAATGTATTCTACATCCTCTTCATGCTTTAATTTTAAAGCACCGCCATCAAACCTTACGTAAGCCATTTTTGCATTTTTCGCTGCAACTAACCCTTTGTCTGAATCTTCAACAACGATACATTCCTCAGGTTTTACGTTTATCATCTCTGCGGCCTTTAAAAATGTATCCGGTGCCGGCTTTGGATTATCCACTAACATCCCACTTACAATTCCATCAAACTCCTGATAAATGCCCATTTCATCTGTACACTTTTTAATACGTTCAAGTCCGGATGATGACGCCAGAGCTACTTTATAACCTGCTGCATGTACTTTTTTTACAACATCTGCAGCACCTTTAATCTTAGGATAACCATTTTCTGCATTTAACTTTTTTATAATCTTATCAGACATTTCATCTAACTGGGCATGAGTCTTGTTAAGATTAAAATCCCTAATCATAGTGTTCCACATATTTTCTGTGGTACTTCCAATAAATTGCTCATAATATTTTGGATTATAATTAAGCCCTAATTCCTTCATAATTAATTCATGCGCCTTTAAATGTACCGGCTCACTATCTATTAAGACTCCATCCATATCAAATATTACTGCTTTTAGCATTTTTCCGGCTCTCCGTATTCTTCTCCAAAAGTCTCAACTGTAACTCTCTTCATAACTACATCTTCTAAAGGTCTGTCACTCAAATCAGTTCTAACTTCAGCTATTGCATTGACATTTTCAAGACCTTCGATAACTTTTCCAAAAGCTGCATAATCTCCATCCAAATGTGGCGAAGTCTCATGCATAATAAAAAACTGGGAACCTGCTGAATTTGGATTCATAGCACGAGCCATTGATAATACACCTGGTTCATGTCTGAAGTCATTTTTAAAACCATTACTACTAAACTCACCTTTTATTCCATATCCTGGACCGCCAGTTCCATTTCCCTCTGGATCTCCACCTTGAATCATAAATCCTTTGATAATTCTATGAAATGTAAGACCATCATAGAATCCTTTACTAACAAGGCTCACAAAGTTTTTAACTGTGTTTGGAGCAATCTCTGGATAAAGTTCTGCTTTAATAACCTTTCCATCTGCCATTTCAAATGTTACTATTGGGTTTTGTTTACTCATTTTGATACCTCCAAATTTCCAATATTCTTTAAAATGATAACTTCTTTTTAAATTTACGTCAATTCCTCTTTCGTTTACAATTTATTAACAATTTGTTTTTTTTAAGTTAATATCATGCTAATGATTTATTCAACTTTCCCGTTTATTATGTAACTATAGAAATTGATTTACATTTTTTTCATATTACTCCCCTTTTTGTTTCATAGAAAATAAGATAATAAAAAAAGAAGCGAGATGGCGCTTCTTTTTTTATTGTTTTTAATTATTTGACTATTAATAAAAACAGACTATGTAATTTTAGTTGCATAGTCTGTTCGTTTTGGATTAATATAGCGGATTTTTATTTATTATACCTCGAAAAGAAGATCGCCATATGAAGGCATTGGCCATAATTCTTTATCGACTATCATTTCAAGTTTATCTACTGGTGCTCTTAATTCATCCATTGCTTTAATTACATCATCTTTAAAATATGTAGCAAGTTCCTGTGCTGATACTGCTGTAGGTACATCTGCTAATACTTTCTTTAAAGCAACCAATGCATTTTCTGTATCTGCAAGTAATGAAGATGTCTCTTCAAGAAGGGAAGCCTGTGTTGATACATTTGCTGTTGGAACTGCTGCCTTAACTGAATTAAGGGAATCTGCAAGTTTATTAACAGCCTTAACAACTGAAGGCACAATCTGTTTTCCTGCAATGTCAATCATTGCTCTTGCTTCAATGTTAATTTCTTTAGCATATGCTTCATAAGCAACTTCTGTTCTTGATTCAAGCTCTGCCTTAGAGAACACTCCAAACTTCTCGAATAATTTAATCGTCTGATCTGTTGTAAGTGCTGGGATTGCATCTACAGTTGTCTTCATATTTGGAAGACCTCTTCTCTCAGCTTCTACAACCCAATCATCAGCATATCCATCACCGTTGAATATAATTCTTTCGTGTTCAGTAGCAAGTTTCTTAATAAGATCATGTACTGCAAGATCAAAATCATCTGCTTTTTCAAGCTCATCGCATATATCACTGAATGCCTCTGCTACTATTGTATTTAATACAACGTTTGGACTTGCAACGGAAGCTGATGAACCAACTGATCTGAACTCAAATTTATTACCGGTAAATGCAAATGGTGATGTTCTGTTTCTATCTGTAGCATCTTTTCTAAACTGAGGAATTGTGCTGACACCCATTCCCATTTTACCAGCTTTAATACTGCTTGTAGCATCGCCTTTGTTAACAAGCTGTTCTACAACATCCTCTAACTGATCTCCAAGGAAAATAGAGATAATTGCCGGAGGTGCTTCGTTAGCACCAAGTCTATGATCATTTCCCGGACTTGCTGCTGATTCTCTTAAAAGAGCTGCATGTTTATCAACTGCTGACATAACTGCTGTAAGGACTAATAAGAACTGTTTATTCTCATGAGGTGTCTTACCCGGATCAAGAAGATTGATTCCATCATCTGTGGTAATTGACCAGTTATTATGTTTTCCTGAACCATTTACTCCTGCAAATGGTTTCTCATGAATAAGACACATAAGACCATGCTTATATGCTACTCTCTTCATAATTTCCATTGTGAGCTGGTTCTGGTCTGTTGCAATATTTGCTTCTGCATAAATAGGTGCTAACTCGTGCTGAGCTGGTGCAACCTCGTTATGCTGAGTCTTAGCTGGAATACCTAATTTCCACAACTCTTCATTTAAATCCTTCATAAATGCGCCAATACGCTCTTTTATTGTGCCAAAGTAATGGTCATCTAATTCCTGTCCCTTTGGAGGCATAGCACCAAACAATGTACGTCCTGTAAATACTAAATCTTTTCTCTTTAAGAATAAATCTCTATCTACTAAGAAGTACTCCTGTTCTGATCCTACTGAAGGTGTAACCCTTTTTGAAGTTGTATTTCCAAAAAGTTTTAATAATCTAAGTGCCTGTGTATTAATAGCTTCCATAGATCTAAGCAAAGGAGTCTTTTTATCAAGCGCCTCGCCTGTATATGAACAGAAAGCTGTTGGAATACAAAGTGTAGCACCTACTGCTGTTCTCTTTACAAATGCAGGAGATGTAATATCCCATGCTGTATATCCTCTTGCTTCAAAAGTAGCTCTTAATCCACCAGAAGGAAATGAAGATGCATCAGGCTCACCTTTAATAAGTTCTTTTCCTGAAAATTCAAGTAAAACCTTTCCGTTTTCCTTTGGTGCAGAAATAAAACTATCATGTTTCTCTGCTGTTGTACCTGTTAATGGCTGGAACCAATGTGTATAATGTGTCGCTCCTTTTTCGACAGCCCAATCTTTCATCTCATTTGCAACTACATCTGCAACTTGAAGTGAAAGTTCTGCTCCTTCATCAATTACTTTTCTAAGTTCTTGATATATTTTCTTTGGAAGTCGTTCCTTCATCACAGTATCATTAAATACGTCTTCACCGAAAATTTCTTTAACATCTGTTACTTCGCTCATGGCTTGTCCTCCTAATAATTAATTTTTTTATAAGAGCTTTGGTTCCTTTGCATATTGCAATAAAAAGGGCGTCCCCTTATAGGAACGCCGTTGTCCTCTTAAAAACAATCTTTTAAAAGTTCTCAAACTTTATGGGTATAAAATAACTCATTTGTATTCAAAATGCAAGCACTTTTTTGATAATGTTTTTCGATAACCTTATAGGCGTAAGTATTTAAATATCTATTAATCCTTATATTATACAGGGAATCAGGTTATCTGTTCCCTTCTTACTGCCTGGACTACGAATCTTCTTTCGTTACGTCCATTTCTTGTACATGTAGATAAAGTTACAATTTTATCTGTACCAACTATTTCTTTAATCTCTGTTTCATATCTTCTCTGAGGCATGCAAACCAGATTAACATAGTTAATGAATTCACCTTCATCTACAAAATTATACGAGTAAGTATCTCCTACTGCATCTGTCTCATATGCAGCAAACACATAATATCTATAGCCTACATCTCCAATGTATATATCAAATGTAGGGTGAGCGTCTGCATAGGATTTCTCCATATACTTTGTCAGACTACCAAACATAGAATAATCCTTCATATCATGGCCATAAATAATACAATTCCAACCATCTAATCCGCCATCTATTCTATAGTCTACGAATATCGACCCTGCTCCATTTTCCCTATGAGCTGCATTATGTTTTAGGTAATATGTATTATCAGTCCCCATAACTATTGGATAACTGATAATATTTTCCTGTTTTATCCAGCCTACTGCATCTGGATTCATATTAACTAAAGCGTTGTAGTCATATTTCCATACATTTTCCTGATTGGAATTGGAGATAGTAGAACCCTTTACAGTACCATCGCCGCTATCACTACTTCCATCTATATTAGGAATTTCAAACATCTCTTCCATATTCTGGTATTCCTTTTTATCTTCTTTATAATCCAAAATCATACCAGATACTTCGTAGGAAGAATATGTAAATACCAGCAACGCACCTACCATTACCAAACGTCTAATTAACTCTTTTACAATGTATTGTTTGCTATGACTTCTTAATTCTTCAATATCTTCCTTAACCTTATCTTTTATCCATAAGGCAAATCTCTTAATAGGTCCTTCTTTTTGACCAAAATCATTGATACTCATTTATATCATCCTTAATGTGTAATCACTTTTTAGAACAAATATTACTTAAAGTATTCAACACCAGACTGGAATATCTTCATATCCTGTTCGCCATAAATATTTATAGCAACTCCGTCTCCCTGTCTTTCACTATGGCACATCTTACCTAAGCATCTTCCATCCGGACTTGTGATACCTTCAATAGCTGCATATGAACCATTAATATTCCATTCCCCATCCATAGTTGGGATACCGTGTTCATTTACATACTGAGTGGCAACCTGTCCGTTTTCAAATAACTTCTTAAGCCAAAGTTTATCGCATACAAATCTTCCTTCACCATGAGATGCCGGATTAGTGTATGTCTGTCCAAGCTGAGCAAGTCTTAACCAAGGTGATTTATTAGAAACAACCTTGATATATGCCATTTTGGAAATGTGTCTGTTGATTGTGTTATATGTAAGAGTTGGAGAATTCTCATTTTGTCCTGTAATTTTACCATTTGGCACAAGACCTAATTTGATAAGTGCCTGGAATCCATTACAAATACCAAGAGCTAATCCATCTCTATCTTCAAGAAGCTTATTAACAGCCTCTTTAATTTTTTCATTTCTAAATGCTGTGGCAAAGAATTTAGCTGAGCCATCTGGTTCGTCACCTGCACTGAATCCACCTGGGAACATAATAATCTGTGACTGATTAATTGCTTCTTCAAAAGCATCTACCGACTCAACAATATCCTGTGTTGTAAGATTTCTAAATACTTTTGTAATTACATTTGCTCCAGCCTTTTCAAATACCTTGGCACTGTCATATTCACAGTTAGTACCTGGAAATACAGGAATAAATACTGTAGGTTTTGCAACTTTGTTTTTACATACGTGAATATGTCCTGCAACATATGTACCTGTATCAACTTCGCTTTCTTCACTTTCATCCTTGGCAACACTCTTGAATACTCCTTCAAGGGTACCCTTCCAAGCCTCTAGTGCTTCTTTCATAGTAATAATTACATCTTTGTATTCGAAAGTTGCAGTTCCTGTTACTGTACCAATTACAGTAGCCACATCCTTAAGCTCATCAACTTTATTCTTATCAACCTCGACAACTATATTTCCAAGGCCCTTTCCAAATAATCTATCACTATCCACATCATCGTTTATAGAAACACCACGTTTGTTACCAAATGCCATTTTACTAACAGCAGCTACAACGCCTTTTTCTTCTACAACATATGCGGACTTAATAATACCTGCCTGAATAAGTTCATGAATCTTCTCATACATTTCCATAACTTTCTCATATATAGGAAGATCGTACTCATCTCTTGCCACTTCAAATAAGCAAATGGCACTTCCTGTATTCTTAAATTCAGGTGTAATGATATCTTTTTCTTTAGCAACATCTACTGCAAATGAAACCAATGTTGGAGGTACGTCAATTTCATTAAATGAACCTGACATACTATCTTTACCTCCAATTGATGGAAGTCCAAATCCAAGCTGTGCTGAGTAAGCCCCAAGTAAAGCTGCAAATGGCTGGCTCCATCTCTTTGGATCTTCACTCATTCTTCTAAAATACTCCTGGAATGTAAGTCTTACCTTCTTATAGTCTCCACCTGCTGCAACAATCTTTGATAGAGATACAAGAACAGCGTAAATAGCTGAATGGTATGGGCTCCATTTTGAAAGATATGGATCAAATCCATAACTCATCAATGTTACTGCATCTGTTTTACCTTTAAGTACCGGAACCTTTGCCACCATTGACTGAGTCTCTGTTAACTGATAACGTCCGCCATATGGCATATATACTGAACCTGCTCCAATAGAGCTGTCGAATCTCTCCACAAGTCCCTTCTGCGAGCATACATTTAAATCTGCAAGTACATCTAACCATGCCTTCTTGATATCCTTAGGTTCTTCTGTTTTCTTGAAGAAATTCTCTTTTTCATCCGGCATTTCAACTTCTACAGCTGTTTCCTGATGTGCACCGTTAGTATCAAGGAAAGATCTCTTGATATCTACGATTTTCTTTCCTCTCCAGTTGAGAACAAGTCTTGGATCTTCAGTAACAACAGCTACCTTTGTTGCCTCAAGATTTTCCTCATTGGCATAAATCATAAACTGCTCCACATCTTCTGGAGCTACAACTACAGCCATACGCTCCTGAGACTCTGATATAGCTATTTCAGTTCCATCAAGACCAGCATATTTCTTAGTTACTTTATCAAGGTCAATATTAAGACCATCTGCTAACTCTCCAATAGCAACGGATACACCGCCGGCACCAAAGTCGTTACATTTCTTAATAAGTTTACTTACTTCTTCTCTTCTAAATAACCTTTGAAGTTTTCTTTCTGTAGGTGGATTACCTTTCTGAACCTCAGCTCCGCATGTCTCAATAGATGTATCAGTGTGTGCCTTTGAAGAACCTGTAGCTCCACCACATCCATCACGACCTGTTCTTCCACCTAAAAGAATAATAATATCTCCCGGATCAGAATTCTCACGTTTAACAGCATATCTTGGAGCTGCAGCAATAACTGCACCAATCTCCATTCTCTTTGCAACATAATCCGGATGATATATTTCCTTAACGAGACCGGTTGCAAGTCCAATCTGATTACCATATGAACTATAACCATCGGCTGCCTGACGAACAATAGTTTTCTGTGGAAGCTTTCCATGTAATGTCTCACTTACAGGAATTGTTGGATCTGCAGCTCCGGTTACACGCATAGCCTGATATACATAAGTACGTCCTGAAAGTGGATCTCTAATAGCTCCACCAAGACAAGTAGCAGCGCCACCAAATGGTTCAATCTCTGTAGGATGATTATGTGTCTCATTTTTAAAGTTAATAAGCCACTCTTCAGTAATAACTCCATTTCCATCTTCTTTATCAATTTCAATTGGAACTACAATAGAACATGCATTTATCTCATCAGACTCTTCCTGATCTTCAAGTTTTCCTTCTTTTTTAAGCTTTTTGGCAGCTAATACAGCAAGGTCCATAAGACAGATAAATTTATCATCTCTTCCCTGATAAAGAACCTTTCTATCATCCTGATAACGGTTAAATGTATCTTCAATTGGTTTCTTATAATAACCATCATCAAATTTTACATCTGTAAGCTCTGTATTGAATGTTGTATGTCTACAATGATCAGACCAATAAGTATCTAACACTCTAATCTCAGTCATTGAAGGATCTCTGTTTTCTTCATTTTTAAAATAATTCTGGATGTGCTTAAAATCATTAAATGTCATAGCAAGATTAAGAGATGTGTAAAGCTCATTAAGCTTATCATCTTCCATATCCTTAAATCCATCGAAAACTATAACATCTGCAGGTTCGTCAAAATTAGTAACCAACGTCTCCGGTACTACAAAATTTGTCTCTCTTGAATCCACCGGATTAATCTTATATTCTTTAATCTTTTCTAATTCTTCATTTGAAACCTTACCCTGGATTACATAAACTAAAGCAGTCTTAACAACAGGATCTTCATCTTCTTTTAAAAATCTTATACACTGAACAGCTGAATCAGCTCTCTGATCAAACTGTCCTGGAAGAAATTCTACACAAAATGCAACTTCATTATCGCTATCTAATGGGAATTGTCCCTCATAATAATTGTCAACTGGTGGCTCAGAAAAAACTGTTACCAACGCTTCTCTGTAAACGTCATCAGAAATATTTTCCACATCATATCTAACAAGCTGTCTTACCCCTGTAACTCCCGGAACACCTAAATAATGCTTAATCTCATGTCTGAGTTCATCTGCTTTTACCGCATATTCCCTTTTCTTTTCTACATAAACTCTTCTTACTTTGTTCATTAGACTGCCTCCATGTATTTTAATTCATCCAGGAAATGTTTGGCATTTTGCCATAATTTCCTGACAAAAGTGCATACAAATCCACTATCAATGCAAGTTTACAATAACCTATTAACAATGTCAAACGTAACGCCAGAAGTGTTTAACATCTTCCCCAACGCTTTCACAATCAATAACCTTATAATCACTCCACTCCCTTGGAAATAAACCTTTATAATCCCAATTTAAAAATCTGTCATCCATTAAAATAATTACTCCGTAATCCTCGCTGGTTCTAATAACCCTGCCTGCTGCCTGTTCAACTTTATTCATTCCGGGGTATCTATACGCATAGTTAAATCCGTTCTTGTTATGCTCATCGAAATAATTCTTTAAAATTTCTCCCTCTGAATTAATCATAGGAAGTCCTGTTCCTATGATTAAGCTGCCAATAAGACATTCATTTTTTAAATCAATACCCTCAGAAAAAACGCCACCTAACACGCAAAACCCTATTTTAATTTCACTTCCATAATCTTTAAACTCATCAAGAAAATTTTCTTTGGCAATTTCATCCATTTCCCTTTGTTGCATTATTATATTGGCATTTTTAAGCCTCCCCATATCATCAATTAATTCCTTAATATCCTGCATATATTTATAAGATGGGAAAAACACCATATAATTCCCCTGACATTGAGATACCACATTTTCTATAGTCTTTATTATTTTTTCATATTCTCTTTGGTTTCTTCTGTCATATCTACTGCTTACATCCCTAGATACTCCAAGATATCTCTTTCTCACATCAAAAGGTGAATTTATATAAATCGCCTTATCATTAGAATTTCCGCTTAACATCTCCTTATAAAAATTCACCGGTAACAACGTAGCCGAAAATAAAATAGTAGATAGCCCGGTATTCATGCAATCTTTTAAGTTATTTGAAGGATTAACGCAAAACAGTTTTACAAAAAAATCTCCATTGTCTTTAAAATCCGTATAGTGAATATAACAACTATCCGCCATGGAATGTATTTCCAGATATTTCTTTATAGAAAAATATAAATCCATAGTTGTTTCCCTGTCATGAAATTCTTTATGTTTATCCAACATGTTTTCCATAGCAGATTCCAACTGTTTTAAACTACTATTAAGCTCATCCGTTTCGCTTATAATGGTGTAGGTATATTTTCCTGTTCCCACACATTGCCTTTTTAATTCCAACATTTTTCTGTTACATCTAAGCAGACATTTCGCCACATGTTTATCAATTGGCTCAACTATTTTCCTAACCTGTAAAAAATCCTCTTTTGTTAAGGATGCACTGTACATCTCTCTTGCTCTGTCCACCAGATTATGTGCCTCGTCAACTAAAAAAACATAATTTCCCTGAATCCCATCTGTAAAATATCTTTTTAACTTGACGCTAGGATCGAAGACATAATTATAGTCACATATAATTCCGTCCATAAAATTACTAACATCCAAACTCATTTCAAAAGGACATACGTTATGCTTTAGGGCATACTTCTCAATAATTTCTCTATTAATACCCTGCTCATGAGTTATGATGTCATATATTGCTTCATTAATTCTGTCAAAATGACCCTTGGCTCTAATGCATTTAACAGGGTTACACACCATTTCTTCCATAGGGCAAATCTTTTCTTTCGCCGTCAGGGCTATGGTTTTAAAATGAAGTCCTGCCTTCCTGAGGATATCGTAAGTTTCCATGGCAACACTTCTAGTTACAGTCTTAGCTGTCAAATAAAATATCTTATCAGCTTTTTTGTTTCCGATATTTTTCAAAGCCGGATATATTACTGATATAGTTTTTCCAACCCCTGTGGGTGCCTGTATAAATAAATTTTCCTGGGAATCCACAGCACTATACACATACGACATTACTTGTTTTTGACCAGGTCTGTATTCAAACGGAAACTCCAAAGGTTGTATGGAATTTACTACCCTGTCTTTTTCCTTAAAAACAAAGTCGGTGAATCGAATGTATTTCTCCATCAATTCACCAAACCATTTTATAATCTCTTCAGATTCATATTCATAATTAAATCTTTTTATCGTTTTATCTGAAATATTACAATATGTCATCTGGATACCAATGTTTTTCAAATCATATTTAACTACGCACATATATCCATAACACATTGCCTGTGCTTTATGTACAGTTAAAGGTTTTGACATTTTCTCCAGGGAAGCATACATAGTTTTTATCTCATCAATGATATATCTTCCATCATCTATAATCACACCATCTGCTCTACCTTCAACAGTTATAGAATAGTCTGTGGCATCCCAGATTGTTTTCATGGACACTTCCGGATGATAATTGTCATCCATGGAATCCTGTATCCATTTATGTAACCGGCTTCCTTCTAACATAGCCTCAATTCCTACCTGAGATGTAGTCCTATTGTCTATGTCTCCGGACCTCATAATAAATTCAACTAATTCCCTTACAGATATGGATAATGCTAACTTCTCATCCTTCAACTGTAAATACCTCGTACTTTCCTTTTTCCAACTCTAATTTCTTTCCATCTTTTTCATACTGAAGCTTTAATAACTCATCGTATTGAGTATACATTTTCTGAACACCATTTTCTAAAAGATAATAATGCATTACATAAGGCACCAATAAAACCAAAAGCATTACAATCAATGCTAAGATTGATGCCTGCCCTGTAGCTAAAAATGTAAATATCGACAACAATGTACCCAGTGCAAATAACACAGTTACCACTAAATGTATGAATCTTTCATGCGCAAAAAAAGCAATTTGCACCAAATGCCTTTCAATTACCAAATCCAGATTCTGATTCTTATCCTTCTTTTCCTTTGCAATAATTCCGTCAACATAACTTAAATAAGCTAGTATTCTTTTTTTCATACTCAATCACCCCTAAAAAATTAATGAGCAAACACATCTTCATGTATTTGCTCACTATTATATCACTTTTTAGTTATTGGTTGAACTCCAAGTTCCTCCACCTGACCAATCTTTAACTGCCGAATAAATATTTTTTCCAGAAGGAATAGACGTGCTGTATGGTTTTTCGATATTTCCCTCTGCTGATAATCTAGCAATAACAACTGATTTAACTGTATCTTTAATACTAACGTAATACAAGTAATCATCAATTTGAACCATTTCAATATATTCCCCGTCTTCAGCCTTTAGAACCGGAATGGTATTTTTTTCCTTAAACCAATCACATTTTTCCGTATTGAAATAGATAATCTGTTCACCAGCTGCCACTTCAATTTCTTTTACAGATGATTCTTTAGTTTCGTAAACATCCTGACCTGATTTTGACTCTTTTGTACTGTCACCGTTATCAGAATCTGCTTTTGAACCATCATAAGTAGTCATTTCCTTTTCACTCTTACAATATAAAACAGCAATACCTGTATCACCTATGGTTCCTGTTAATTTACCCTGTTCAAGTTTGAATAAATTACCAGTTATTTCATCCACATAATCTCCCTTTTCAACATTATCAGCCTTAACTTCAACGTCAGCTTCCATGCCATTAACATTTACCAGAATAATTCCATCATTATCATCGCCAGATGAAATCTTTTTCTCTTTTATAACAATGTCGCCATCTGAACTTGTGTGCTCCTCAGCATTTATAAATGCATTATGGAACTTATTGATTGCTATTACCTCATCAGACATCCATGCGCTAGACCCTGTACTTCCTATAGTATCCGAAGGTCTTGCATAGTAAATAGCTGTTGCACCTTTTACATTACCTACAAGAGCCCATGCCTTATTAACATCAGCTTCTGAGATGGATTTTGTTGACTTAATTCCATCTGTATTATTTAAACCCATGTATGATTCATAAGATTCTGCCCACAATACAATTTCATCTGTGTCCAAATCACTATATATGTGTGTAGAAGCTGCATCTGAAGCCTTTTTATCAGTTATGGCTGACATAATTGCCTGTCCTGTTCTCGTATCAGTTACATGCATATTTGCAGCATAATTACTGTAGCTTCTTTCAGGTCCCGGATCACCAAGAATAACTCCATAGAAATAAACTCTTTTACCCTTTGACTTTGCATAATTTCTAGCTCTTCCTATTACAGTTTCAAAAAAGCTGGAACTATAATAACTATCTCCTGAAGTCTCTATACACTTTGCATCTTCAAATCTAAAACCATCAACTCCCAAATCTATACAATCACATAATAACTTACCCACTCTGTTTTGAACGTAACTATTAGCGGTGTTAAGATCCGGCGAGCCGGTATTCCCCTGAACTATCCCCTGAACAGAGGTATTATCATAAGAAATATATGTATGAAAATACTGTCCATAATCGTTATATATCTGACTTTCATAATTTTCTACATCTTCATTTAAAGAAGTTGAATCATCTCCACTTCCCATATTGTTAGCTTCGATTGTTACTATTACTTTAATTCCATAATTATCTGCTACACTGCATAATTCTTTTAAAGTTGTTTTTGTTCCCAACCAAGACGTATCCGCAATGGATAAACTTACCGGCTGATAAAGCTTCCACCATTGATCACCCATACCGGTTTCTCCAGCATCGTAATCAGTTGGTTTTTGCACTGGTGATGTCTGTACTGCTGAATATCCTGCCGCTGCTATATCTACAAGATTATTTCTAATAGTCTCATAAGACCAACCCCAGCAATCTAATATGACTCCGTCCTGGACCTTCGCCTGCAATCCATATTGTGCTGCATTTTTATCTGAAATGTCAGCTTCGCTCTCTTTATTAAACAATCTTGGTATCAACAAAAATCCAAATACGAAAACCAGCAATACTACCCAACACATAACCAACTTGTTCTTAAAAAAGCTTGTTATATGCATAGTATACACTTCTCCTTTTATCTCTCTCTTAATACTCTTTATAAACTACCCCATTAACCTAGATACATTATACATAAATTAATATTTTCTTCATAGTTGTTTTTGTAATTTTATACAAAACATCTATATTTGAATACATTATTTTATACATTTTCACCAATTGTCTAATCAAAAAAAGAACTAAGCTCTGCATAGATACAAAACTTAGTTCTTTAATATTCGTAATTATATGAATCCTATGTTAAAAGCAATTAAGCCTTTCCAACTGATCCGAATAATTCCATTTTAACTTTAACTTCTTCTTTAATAGCTTCAAAACCTGGAGCAAGTAATTTACGAGGATCAAATCCTTTTCCTTCAAGGTCTTTTCCAGCTTCAATGTATTTACGAGTAGCATCAGCAAATACTAACTGACACTCTGTATTAACATTAACTTTTGATACTCCAAGATCAATAGCTTTCTTAATCTGCTCATCTGGAATACCTGAACCACCATGAAGAACTAATGGCATCTCACCTGTCTTCTCCTGGATAGCTGCAAGAGTGTCAAATGAAAGTCCAGCCCAATTGTCTGGATATTTTCCATGGATATTTCCGATACCTGCTGCAAGCATTGTTACTCCAAGGTCTGCAATCATCTTACATTCGTTTGGATCTGCACATTCTCCAGCACCGATAACTCCATCTTCTTCTCCACCAATTGATCCAACTTCAGCCTCGATTGAAAGTCCCATAGCCTCTGCAACCTTAACTAACTCTTTTGTCTTCTCAACGTTCTCTTCAATTGAGTATGAAGAACCATCAAACATGATAGATGTGAATCCTGCTTTGATACATTTGTAACATCCTTCATATGTACCATGATCTAAATGAAGTGCAACTGGAACTGTAATTCCAAGGGATTCGTCCATAGCTTTAACCATCGCTGCTACTGTCTTAAATCCTGTCATGTACTTTCCAGCACCTTCAGATACACCTAAGATAACTGGTGAGTTAAGTTCCTGAGCTGTTAATAAAACAGCCTTTGTCCACTCAAGATTGTTGATATTGAACTGACCTACTGCGTAGTGTCCAGCTTTTGCTTTTTTAAGCATCTCTTCTGCTGATACTAACATTTTAATTACCTCCGTAATTCATATTTCTTTCTAAATCGTTTTCATTATATACTATTTTTTTGTCATTGCAAATGCTTTTCTCGCTAATTAATTATCAAGTACGCCTTGACACCTCAATTATATTCTTCTAAAATTTTCTTAAATATAGACTTTCACACATCTGAAAGAAAGGAGATAAGTTGTTTTATCAACTTAACTAATATGAATACAGATATAGAAAAACTGGTCCTTCAACCAGACTACGTAATCGTTGGATGTGGCGTCTCAGGTCTTTACTGTGCCCTTAATCTCCCAGAAGATGTTTCCATTCTTATGTTATCGAAAGATACTTTTGAAACCTGTGATTCTTTTTTGGCACAGGGTGGTATTTGTGTGCTTTGGGATGAAGATGATTATGATGCATACTATAATGACACAATGAAGGCCGGTCACTACGAGAACAATCCTGAAAGCGTAGAAATCATGATTCGTTCTTCAAAGGATTTAATTAAAGATCTAATTAACTACGGTGTGGATTTTGCCAAGGATTCACAGGGTAATCTGATTTTTACAAAAGAAGGTGCCCATTCTAAAAATAGAATTGCTTTCCATGAGGATATTACCGGTGAAGAAATCACAAAGAAGCTTTTCGCTGCTGCTAAAGCAAAACCTAATATCGAAATGATGGAATATACCACTATGTATGACTTAATAGTAGAAGACGGAGTTTGTCTCGGAATCAGAGCAAGAGATGATCAATCTACTGAATATGAGATTCTAGCCAAGGAAACCATATTGGCAACAGGTGGTATTGGTGGATTATATAAACATTCTACGAATTTTCCAATTCTAACAGGAGATGCACTGGATGTAGCTAAAAAATACAACATCCAAACAGAGCATCTTGATTATGTTCAAATTCATCCAACAACGTTTTATTCCACTGCTTCCGGAAGACGATTTCTCATATCTGAATCCGTAAGAGGCGAGGGTGCAGTTCTTTTAGATAAAAACGGCAATCGATTCTGCGATGAACTTCAGCCAAGAGATGTTGTAACCGATGAAATTAGAAAACAAATGAAAAAAGACCGTACGGAATATGTTCTTTTAGATATGCGTCCAATCCCAAAAGAAACCATATTAGGACATTTCCCTCATATTTATGAGCACTGTCTTAAAAATGGATATGACGTTACTAGAGAATGCATTCCTGTAGTTCCAGCCCAACATTATTTCATGGGTGGAATAAAAGTTAATTCTAACAGCCATACTTCCATGGATAGGCTCTACGCAGTTGGAGAAACCGCTTGTAATGGTGTACACGGCAAAAACCGCCTAGCCAGCAATTCTCTTTTAGAAAGTATGGTATTTGCCAAAAGAGCAGCCAATGAAATCAAACAACATATAAAGAATAACAATACTTATTTTGACCAAGAACATTTTAAAGAAGAATTTAAATAGTCAAAAATATATTTATGAAAGAGAGAATTTTAAATGAATAACGTTACTATGAAAATACAGGCCGACAAACTAATTATGATGGCCTTAGAAGAAGATATAACCCGCGAAGATATTACTACTAATTCTGTAATGCCTGAATTCAAACTAGGAACGGCTGATTTAATCTGTAAACAAGACGGGGTAATTGCCGGACTTCAAGTATTCGAAAGAGTTTTCAAACTCCTAGATGAAGACGTTGAAATCCAATTCTTTTTCAAAGATGGAGATACTGTTAAAAACGGAGATTTAATTGGCGTTCTTAAGGGTGACATTAGAGTTCTTCTATCAGGAGAACGTACAGCCCTTAACTACCTGCAAAGAATGAGCGGTATAGCAACTTATACTAATGGAATAGTAAAAATGCTTGAAGGTACTGACATCACTCTTTTAGATACAAGAAAAACCACTCCTAACATGAGAGTTTTTGAAAAATACGCCGTTAAAGTTGGTGGCGGAAGCAATCATAGATACAACCTATCCGATGGTATACTTCTTAAAGATAATCACATAGGTGCAGCTGGTTCTATTAAAAAGGCCGTTGAAATGGCAAAGAATTACGCTTCCTTTGTCAGAAAAATAGAAGTTGAAACAGAGAATCTTGAAATGGTTAAGGAAGCTGTGGATGCAGGCGCTGACATTATTATGTTAGACAATATGACTCCTGATGAAATGAAAGAAGCTGTTGCATACATTGACGGCAGGGCAAAAACTGAATGCTCTGGAAATGTTACCGCAGAAAAAATTCAATCTCTTAAGGATATTGGCGTTGATTATATTTCTAGTGGTGCTTTAACTCACTCAGCACCAATCCTTGATTTATCTCTCAAAAATTTAAAACCTGTAGAATAAAAATAAAAACTCTTCGAAGTCTTAAAATTCCCAGACTTCGAAGAGTTTGTTTTATTTTTTATTATTAATAATTCTCTGCATGTACTTCAAAGAAACTCTGTGGATGATTGCAAACAGGACACACATCAGGTGCTTTTGTTCCAACAACAATATGTCCGCAATTTCTACATTCCCATATTGTAACACCACTCTTTTCAAATACTTCCATTGCTTTTACATTCTCAAGAAGTTTTCTATATCTCTCCTCATGGTGTTTTTCAATAGCAGCAACTCCACGGAACTGTTCAGCAAGTTCATGGAATCCTTCCTCATCAGCTTCCTTAGCCATTCTGTCGTACATATCTGTCCACTCATGATTTTCACCTTCTGCTGCCTGTAAAAGATTCTCTTCTGTAGTTCCTAATTCACCAAGATGTTTGAACCAAAGTTTTGCATGTTCCTTTTCATTGTCAGCAGTTTTAAGAAATAACGCTGCAATCTGCTCATAACCAGCTTTCTTAGCTACTGAAGCAAAATATGTATATTTATTTCTTGCCTGAGACTCACCGGCAAAAGCTTCCCATAAGTTTTTCTCAGTCTTTGTTCCTGCATAAGGGTTCTTCGCATTTTCCTTAACCTCTTCAAAAACCCCACTCTGTCCGCATTTTGGACATGTTTCTGGTGCTTCGTCCCCCTCATGTACATATCCACATACTTTACAAACGTACTTCATATCCTAACTCCTTTCTTTGTGACCTTACCACTTATGTCTTCTAATATCTTTCTAACTTTCGTGATTCTCTAATAATCACATGAAGTTATTCTACAACATTTATTTTCTTTTTGATATGTTTTATCATTAAGTTTTTATTTAATACAATATCATACAATCACAAAGAGCAGGTATTAAACCTGCTCTTTGTCCGTGTAATTTGTGATTTTATTTTTTTATGTTAAAAATGTATTAGATACATTTTTACATTCGTCAAACAAAAAAAGCGTCCGACCCACCTAATGTGAATCAGACGCCCTTGTCTTTACCTTACATATTATATCTCAATTAGCTAATTTGTCAATAATCAATATGCAAAAGCTATGTATTTTATTTTTTTAAAGTCACCTTCCTTAGTATAGCTACTCTTCATAATCCTTTCAGTAACTGCACTAATTTTATCTGCAATACCAACTATAACACTTTCTTTACAACCAGGAACCCTTGTTATATTCAAAGGCCACATGTGAGTATATATAATATCTTTCTCGATATCTGTTAAATCAAAGTGCTTGCAAGCATTCTCCAAGGCAACTGACGCGTGCCCAAAACCGTGCTCCCATGTACCTACACTTCCGCCATGAATATCATATAAAAAGAAATCATGTAACATGGCTCCTCTTGCTAATTCCACCGCAGATATTTTAATGTGCAACTTCTTTGCAATCTTACCTGCTATAATGGCCACATTTACACTATGCTGATACGTAGTGCTATTCCCATGTTGAACATACTTTGCCATCTGTAAGACTAAAGGATTATTAGCTAGCTCCATAACCGTGTTCTTGTACGATATTTCGTCCAATTTTCCGACGGCCCCCTTTCTCAAAACGTTTCAACTATCAACAAGCTTCTCTTGTTTACATTATAAACATTTATTTATATAAAAGAAATGATAATTAAAAATTTAACAAAGTATTTTATTGATAAATGTATTAGAAATGTATATACTTACTTTTAGTGTTTATGGAGAGGAACTATTTAAACACAAGTTGTTCGAAATCCCATCCAACTATAAAAATACTAGGAGGTCAATATGTCTAAAAAAGCACTTGTATTATCAAGTGGTGGCGTAGATTCCACTACTTGTTTATCTTTAGCAATTAATAAGTTCGGTTCAGAAAATGTAACCAGCGTTTCATTTTTCTACGGTCAAAAACACGACAAAGAACTTAAATGTGCCAGAGAGCTGGCAAATTACTATCACATAAAGCATTATGAACTTGATTTATCTTCCATAATGCAATATTCCAATTGTTCGTTACTTACAAATTCAACCCAGGAAATCAAGCACCAAAGTTATGCAGAGCAAATTGCTGAAAATGGTGAGGGAAGAGTTTCTACTTACGTACCTTTTAGAAATGGTTTGATGCTTTCTGCTGCCGCCGCTTTGGCAGACAGTATTTACGAAAATGAAGAATGTGACATTTATATAGGTGCCCATGCAGATGATGCAGCAGGCAATGCCTATGCCGACTGTTCCACTGAATTTGTAGATGCCATGGCCAAGGCCATTAATATAGGTACTTATGAAAAGATCAAAATAGTTGCACCATTTGTTGATTCAAACAAAGCAGGTGTAGTAAAAAAAGGGCTTGAACTTAAGACTCCATATGAACTTACCTGGAGCTGTTACGAGGGTAAAGACACTCCTTGTGGTAAATGTGGTACTTGTATTGACAGGGCTGCAGCCTTTGCCGCCAACAATGTTGAAGATCCGGCAATTAAACTTATTAAATAAATTAAGGCAGGTATATTATGTATAGAGTAAAAAAACGTTTAGAAATCAGCGCAGCTCACAGACTTAACCTTGACTACGAAAGCAAATGTACTAATATCCACGGTCACAACTGGATTATTTATGTATATCTTCAAAGTGAAACCCTAGATCAAAACGGAATGGTATATGATTTTACACATATAAAAGAAGAAATCATGGAAAAACTTGACCATAAATATTTAAATGATGTTTTAGATGTTAACCCAACAGCAGAAAATATTGCGAAATGGATTTGCGACCAGATTGGCGAAAAATGCTACAAGGTTACTGTTCAGGAAAGCGAAGGAAATATTGCTGAATATGAAAAATAGTGAATATACTTTAAATCTTAACGCTTTGCTCCCTGTTAACGAAATATTTGGCAGCATAGACGGAGAGGGCATTACCGCCGGGGGACTTGCTACATTTATTCGACTTTGTGGATGTAATATGAAATGCAGCTACTGTGATACTACCTACGCTTTATCCACTAAAGATGCTGATTTTATTTCTATAGAAAACATCCTTGATGAAGTAGATAAAAATGGCTATAAACACGTTACCCTAACAGGCGGAGAGCCTTTAATTCATGAAAACTCTTATTATCTTATTAAGGCTTTACTCAAAAAAGGATACATTGTAAACATAGAAACCAATGGTTCTATACCAATATCTAAATATCAACTTGATAACGTTATCATAACCATGGATTACAAATGTCCTTCAAGTAATACCGAAAGACTTATGTATCTTGATAATCTAGAGCTTCTTCGTGAAAATGATGTATTAAAATTTGTTTGTATGAGAAATGATTTGTCAAAGGTTAAAGAAATTATTTCCCACTATAATATTAAAAGTTATATTTATCTTAGTCCCGTATTTAACGAGATTCAGCCCCTGGAACTTGTGGAATTCTTAAAAGAACTTCACTCGTCCCATATAAATACCGATAAAATAAGAGTTCAGGTCCAGCTTCACAAGATAATTTGGAACCCTGATCAGAGAGGTGTATGATGGATACAGAAAGAATTAAACATGCAGTTGTAGAATTTTTAGAAGCTATTGGAGAAGACCCTAACAGAGAAGGCCTTGTTGAAACTCCTGACAGAGTTGCCAGAATGTGCCAGGAAGTCCTTGCAGGCACAGCCTATACCAACAAAGAAATCGCTGAAATGTACGGAAAAACATTTGAATTAACCAACAATTCAAAAGACATGGTTCTCATTAAGGATATCGATGTTTTCTCATACTGTGAACATCACTTGGCCCTTATGTACAACATGAAGGTTTCTGTGGCATATATTCCTAAAGACAAAGTTCTAGGGCTTTCTAAGGTGGCCAGAATCGCCGATATGGCTGCAAAAAGACTTCAGCTACAGGAACGCCTGGGAAAAGACATTGCCGAGATTATATCCCTAGCATCAGGCTCAGACGACGTTGCTGTTATAATTAAAGGTTGCCATTCTTGCATGAGTGCTAGAGGCATTAAGAAAACTAATGCATTAACAGTTACTACTACTTACTATGGAGCATTTAAAGATAATACAGACCTTCAAAACAAACTATTACTTCAATTAAAATTATAATACAAATACAAAAAAGCTTTCACCAAGATTCAAGGTGAAAGCTTTTTTTAGCTGGGCCAGCGGGATTCGAACCCTCGAATGCAGGAGTCAAAGTCCTGTGCCTTACCGCTTGGCGATGGCCCAAAATTGTAAAAATATAGCCACCAATCTTTGATTAGCGGCAAACAAAATATTGAGAAATAAAGGGTGGATAAAGGGATTCGAACCCTTGGCCTCCAGAGCCACAATCTGGCGCGCTAACCAACTGCGCTATACCCACCATAAAAAAGAATTGAGTCGCCATTCAGCAACTCTTATTCATCAAACATAACAGGTAAAATGTGCCTGACAGGATTCGAACCTGCGACCCACGGCTTAGAAGGCCGTTGCTCTATCCAACTGAGCTACAGACACACATCATACTGAGAAATACGCAAAATACATATTAGTCAGCATAAAAGCGGGTGATGGGAATCGAACCCACGTATCCAGCTTGGAAGGCTGGTGTTCTACCATTGAACTACACCCGCAAAATGAGTATATCAAATATTTATGATAAGTCGGGGTGACAGGATTCGAACCTGCGACCTCTTGATCCCAAATCAAGCGCTCTAGCCAAGCTGAGCCACACCCCGTTGGTGTTTATCGTCTTTCATGACGCAAGAAGTATTATACTTTAACGGATATGAAATGTCAACAACTTTTTTATAAATAATTTCAAAAGACAATAATCACTTGTTTAAGTACTTAATTGTATAGTGTACCTCCTGTGTTTCATCATCAATTTCCATAATAACATAGCTAGGCAATCTGCCCTCCTGTCTTGGATAAGATAAACTTCCCGGATTTACAACAGTAACTTCATCATCAACATCTACCTCAGGCTTGTGGGTATGACCATACATAACGATATCACACCCCTGAGCTATTGCTTCCGCCTTTAAATACTCTGTACTTAAGGAAACATAAAAATGATGTCCATGGGTTAATAGAACCTTATGAGAGCCAACATCCACAACCAATATATTTTTAAGAGGCGAAAAATAATCATTATTTCCTGCCACCATATAACAAGGACAATTAGAATTAAGACTAATATAGCCTTCTCTTCCTTCAATATCTCCAAGATGAAAAAGCATATCTCTGTTTTTTTCCATCTCCAAAACTTTATTTAAATTCTCATCCTTACCGTGGGTATCGCTTATTACAAGAACTCTCATAAAATCTCCTTTAACTTTCTTCTAATCTCTGTTAAGGCTTTACCTCTATGACTAATCTTATTCTTATCTTCCATAGTCATTTCCCCAGTAGTCATACCATACTCTGGTACATAGAGAATTGGATCATACCCAAATCCATTATGTCCCTTTTCCTCGTAACCAATTACACCCTCAATGGTTCCTCTTGCAGTAAGAATTCTACCATCCGGAAGTGCTGCTGCAATAACACATACAAATCTGGCACTTCTTTCATCTCCCTTGGCATCTTTAAGTCTATCAATTATATTTTGATTTTTCTCTTCATAAGATGTATCTCTTCCTAAATACCTTGCAGAATAAATCCCTGGCTCTTTATTAATATAATCAACCTCTAATCCGGAATCATCAGCAAGGGTAATACACCCTGTCATTTCCATAACTGCCTTGGCCTTAATAATAGCATTTTCCTCAAATGTTTTACCATCCTCTACAATATCGACCTCAACACCCGCATCCTTTAATGATTCAATAGGAATTCCTACATCCTTAAGAATCATTCTTATTTCCTTCATTTTATCTTCATTACCTGTAGCAAAAATAATTTTTTCTGGCTTATTCATTGTTAACTTCCTCTTCATCTAATTTTGTATATGCTTTTAAGCAGACATTACAAGAATATACTGACTCAGTATTCTCCCATTCTGTACCCAAATAGCTGATATATCCCTCACCATCAGTAATATCAACTGATTCAGTGGTATAATCATGGGCAAATTCCACCGCTACCGGTCTAATAGCACCTGGAGTATTTATTCTTACAATTATCGCAAATCTGGTGCCTTTACTCAGCCCTATGGAATTATTAAAATCTACTGTATGAAATCCAGCATTTTCAAAACTACCTGTCTGAACCGGATCTGACCTGGAACCAAGACTTTTAACGTCTTGAAAATCTTTTACAACATACACCGAATATTCCGAATTTTTTCCTGTGGTATAAAAACCAACAGCCTCTATACTCTCGTCACTTTCCGCTGTATAAACATTTGCAAAATACGCTGTAGATTCCTCATATCCCATATCGCCTACATATCCACACAAATCACTCTGATATATATTATCATAGTTATTGTTTGCGTCAACCCTTGTATAGACTACGTTGTTTACACCAATATTCGTGTCATAATATGATATGTAAAAATCTCCATTATCTCCAAAGTCCTTGCCCCAGCTATTCCTACATAAAAAGGCTCCATCCCCTTCTACTTCCATGTTAAAATTCTCAGCAGGATAAGTATCATCCCAACCAATTATAACAATATCATGATTAGGCGCAGCCTCTCCTTTGTAACAATAAGCATTGGTAATTCCATTATAGTAAATGCTGTCAGCAAAGTAATATCCTAAATCCTCAGCATAAAATGTACTCTGCACACCACCATACTTAAAAATCATTTCTTTTATCTTTGTATAATCCTTAGATTCCACCAGCTGAATTTCCTGAACATGCTTTACTTCCTGTAAATTCGGATCGCTGACTCCATCTCCATAAGGGTCATCTGCTTCAAATACCGGTCCCTGCCATGCCAGCAAATATGCCATAGCCATGTTGTAATCCCCGCCCTCGTCTTGGCTGCGATTAAAAGAATTACATAAAGACATATTATCCACAGAAAAAACATGTTTCTCTTCTGGCATTAAACTGGATTCCAAAGCAGTAATAGAAGCAAAAGCCCAACAGGTTCCTAAATCTCCCTGATCCTCCGCAATAGGAACACGTTTTTCTTCCTCATAACTATACCTATACGGTAAAGCATTTGCATTTTCATCCCTGCAAATAATTTCCGCTTCATTAGCTGCGGTATCAAACTCATAAGTATAGTTAAATGAATCACACAAAATCTTTGTGGAAACAAATATCTGAGTACCTACCATGTTTACTGGATTTTCCAATTCATAATTTATATCATTGAATTTATAATTATTATTTCCGATATTGGCAGTTAATATATCCTCTCCCTTTTGTATTTTAATTTCACCGTTAGAATAAGTTCTCGCCGAACAATTAAATGCGTCTCTAACCTTGTTGATAGGAATCATAAGTTCCATTCTATCGTTCATATATATACCATCAATAGATGATTTCAACTGCGTATTATCAACGTTAGCTACTATTGGAGTTTGATTAACAACCTCAGCCTTAGTGGCACTCCAAATTTCATCGGCTGATATAACTTTTTTAGTTTTTTTAACAGTTCCATTAAAAACAAAGCCTCGAAGTAACACTGCAATACCTGCAATCAACATTATCACAATAATAATTGTGTTAATCTTTCTTTTCATTTCTTGCCTTCCTTTTTAGGCGGTTTTGGTCCTAAAAACTGATAGAAATAAGTTTTCATCATCCCATTATATATCTTTCTATTCTTTGTGGCTTTTATTCCCATATCCTCTTCTGTTTTATCATAAGACGTAATAACATAAGCAGACCAGGAATCCAAAGACCTGTACAGATTTCCCAAGTCTCCATATATAGAAGGAAGATTCTCCCTATCTTCAATACGTTCTCCATATGGTGGATTCGTAATAATAAATCCATATTTCTTTCTGTGACTTACCTCATTTACAGGATGTCTTTGAAAATGTATCAAATTAGCTACACCTGCATCCTCAGCATTTTTCATAGCAGCTTTTATAATTTCACCGTCAATATCGCTACCCTGAATATCTGTATCAATATCTGTATCTACTAAATCCATAGCCTCATTAACTGCTTCATACCACATTTTCTTAGGAATTACATTATTCCATTTTTCTCCTGTAAATTCCCTGTTCATGCCTGGAGCAATATTAGCCGCAATCATAGCAGCTTCAATTGGAAATGTACCGCATCCGCAAAAAGGATCTAATAAAATTCTATCCTTATGCCAAGGTGTTAGCATAATTAATGCTGCCGCTAAGGTCTCTGAAATAGGTGCCTTAGATACCATCTTTCTATACCCTCTCTTATGCAAAGAATCTCCAGATGTATCTAAGCAAACCATAGCTTCGTCCTTATTAAAAAATATTCTTATTGGATAATTTGCTCCATCCTCTTTAAACCATTGAATTCCATATACTGATTTTAATCTATCAACTATAGCCTTTTTAGCAAGACTTTGAATATCTGAACTACTATACAATTTACTTTTAATAGAATTAGCTTTTGTAACCCAAAACCTACCATTTTCAGGAATGTATCTCTCCCAATCCAAAGCCTTTACCTTTTCAAAAAACTCATCAAATGTATATGCCTTAAATCTTCCCACCTGAATCATAACTCTTTCTGTGGTTCTAAGAAAAATATTACTTCTGCAAATAGCCTCCTCATCACCCTCAAAGGTTACTCTTCCATCTTCAACTTTGATAATTTCATAACCTAGATCATAAATCTCTCTTTTCAATACTGATTCCAAACCAAAGTGGCAAGGAGCTACTAAAATATACTTATTCATGTCATCTCTTTTCTTTTTATATAATTTAAAAAAATATAAATTTCATGTTGCTTTTTTTCGAAAACTATATTAATATAATACTCAGCAAAGGGCAACCCTTCAAATGACCCTTTGTTTTATAACCCCTTATTAATTATTTATACTCCCCTCAAAACAGCTAAAGGATTAACCTTTAGCTGTTTTACTTTTTATAATTGGATTTTATAAATATCAATAACTCTTTTTTATCTCTTTGATTGCATCCTGGTCATTAATAAAACAATCAATAATTAGCGGATTAAATGTTCCACATTCTCCAGCCAATATCATATCTATAGCCTTTTCATGACTATATGCATCTTTATACACTCTCTTAGAAGTAAGTGCATCATATACATCAGCTATGCTGACCGCCTGGGCTCCAATAGGAATTTCATCGCCATGTAATTTTTTTGGATATCCGTTACCATCATATTTCTCATGATGATAAAGACATATTTCCTTAACACAATCAGTTAATTCAGAATTATTAAATACTGATGGCAATTTTGAAACCATATTAGCCCCCATACTGGTATGGGTCATCATAATTTCAAACTCTTCCTTTGTAAGTGCACCCGGTTTATTTAAAATCTCTTCTGGAATCCTAATCTTTCCAATATCATGTAATGCAGAAGCTAAAGACATCATCTCAATTTTTTCTTCATTAAGTTCGTATCTCTCTGTTTTAGAATAAATGTCAAAAAGAATTCTTCTGGTAATATTCTCTACATTCATAACATGAGGACCACTTTCTTCATTACGAAATTCTACAATATGACCAATCATATGAACTAAAAGATCTGAATCCTGTTTTCTTTTTTTTCTTTGTCTTTCTAATTCCTGGGATAATTCACGCTGTTTTTCATAAATCTTGATAGCATTATAAACTCTATGCTTTACTACTTTTATGTTATAGGGTTTGCTTATATAATCAATACAACCAATATCGAAAAATTTATCCACTGCATCTGCTGTATAAATACTTGAAATAACTAAAACCGGAATATCTTTTAGCCCATCCTTGGATTTCATATATTCAGTTATCTCTACCCCGTTCTTTTTAGGAAGATTATAATCTAGTAAAACCAATGAAATATTTTCTTTATCTAAAATATCCTGAGCAGAAATACCATCTTCAGATTCTAAAATCTCATAGTCATCTTCAAGAAATTCTCTTAGAATTGCTCTATTTACATAATTATCATCAGCAATTAGTATTTTACATCTTTCGTCTTCCAAATTACCTTCCCCTTTTCCTATATCAAAACAAATACAAATTACCTTTCCCTTTATTATTTAAAACCTAAAACTTATCTTCCATATCATCGTAAATACGCCCCAATCTTTCCGGTGAAAGATCCGTTTCATTTAAAATTGTATATCTATCTGATCTTGTAGCCGGTGCTTGTATCCATGCATTGATAAATATTTCTTTTGTTATATTCCATTCTGATGGTCTGATTGGAATATCATATTTTTTAATTACACCTGTAATCTTTTCAATATTACGATTTTGGAAAATACATGCTCCATAACTCCCCATTGCAACTGCTATACCATGAGGTACATTTACTTCTTCACTAAAATTCTCTTCTAATGAATGACAGAACAAATGCTCTGATCCACTACTAGGTCTGGAAAATCCTGCAATCTCCATAGCAAGACCACCCATTACCAAAGCCTGCGTAAGAATCTTTATAAATGACTTTCCTCCAAGATCCATTTGATCATTGTAACAGATGGAATTAAATGCCATTTTTGAAATCATATAAGCAAAATCATCCACCTTCTCTTTATCCTTATTTTGAGCTATTTTCCAATCATTTAAAGCCGTATATTTACTTATAGTATCTCCAATACCTGACAAAATCTGTCTTCTGGGTGCTGACATAATAACATCTGTATCAACAAGTATTGCCGAAGGAATAGTACATCTAAAAGTCTTTCTGGCCTTACCAGTTGTACCTAAAACAGCTACAGGAGATGCTAGGCTATCATTACTTAAAGTGGTTGGTAAGGAAATAAGTCTGGCTTTACTTACGTAAGCAGCAAATTTCGCCAAATCCAAAACCGTTCCTCCTCCAAAACCAATAACCGTTTTAATGTCATTCATTGCCATATATTTTGCCAAGGAAACTGCGGCGTCAAAGGAAGATTCTTTAATTAAATACATTTCACTATTAGGAAAGCTTTTTTCTATTTTATCAAGGATATCCGAGAAAATATCTTTTAAATTCGTTTCAGTTACAATAACTGTCTTTTTATCTCCAAATCCGGGTATCTCATCTTCCATTGTCTCTGGTATTTTATAAAAAATACCCTCTTCTATTAGTAAATGATACGGAAGTTTAAAACTATTCAATTTCTCGATTTCTCCTTTCTCTTCACTAATTTCCCACTTTATTATCTATGTAAATATTATTATAACACAGCAAAAAAGTCTTGAAAACTTTGTTTTCAAGACTTTTTAAAGCAGGGGATGAGAGAATCGAACTCCCACCAAAGGTTTTGGAGACCCCTATCATACCATTTGACCAATCCCCTATGGAATTATTAACTTATTATCTAACGTGCGTAAGAGGATTCGAACCCCCGACCTTCTGGTCCGTAGCCAGACGCTCTATCCAGCTGAGCTATACGCACAACTTTCAAATTATAAAATTGAAAAAATGCCGGCGACCGGAATCGAACCGGTACGGGAGGTTAGTCCCGCAGGATTTTAAGTCCTGTGCGTCTGCCAGTTCCGCCACGCCGGCATTAACCTTGCGGTTAAGTGGGACCTACAGGGCTCGAACCTGTGACCCTCTGCTTGTAAGGCAGATGCTCTCCCAGCTGAGCTAAGATCCCATTAAATATTAAATTCTGGAAAAAACGACCCGAAGGGGGTTCGAACCCCTGACCTCCGCCGTGACAGGGCGGCGCTCTAACCAGCTGAGCCACCGGGCCAAATCGTTTATATTATTCAATTATAATTATTTTATAGTGGACCTTCGGGGACTCGAACCCAGGACCGACCGGTTATGAGCCGGTTGCTCTAACCAACTGAGCTAAAGGTCCATAAATAAAAATCAAGCCGATGATCGGACTCGAACCGATAACCTGCTGATTACAAATCAGCTGCTCTGCCAATTGAGCCACATCGGCGTATATACAATTATTATCTTTTAGTCCGAATCAACTAGCGACAATCAAATGTATAAAATAAAAAAATGACGCCAAGGGGATTTGAACCCCTGATACCGCCGTGAAAGGGCGATGTCTTAACCGCTTGACCATGGCGCCATAAGCTCCCCGAGCGGGGCTCGAACCTGCAACAACTCGGTTAACAGCCGAGTGCTCTACCATTGAGCTATCGAGGAATACTTTACCTGACATCAATTTCGAACATCCAGCGAAACTAGGAACTCGCCGAGTGCTCTACCATTGAGCTATCGAGGAATACTAATATTTTTAAAAAAAAGGTTTGCACCTTCAAAACTACACACTAAATCTTAATTCACAAAACATTTGTTCCTAAACCATGTGGTCAAGCCCTCGACCTATTAGTATTAGTCAGCTGAGTACATTACTGTACTTACACCTCTAACCTATCAACCTTGTCGTCTTCAAGGGGTCTTACTACTTGCGTATGGGATATCTCATCTTGAGGGGGGCTTCACGCTTAGATGCCT